>CAZEQZ010000003.1:0-45443 GCA_964514595.1 uncultured Candidatus Saccharibacteria bacterium | reverse complement strand
TCGAACCATCGACCGTTCCCTTACGAAGGGAATGCTCTACCAACTGAGCTACATCAGCGAATGTAACAGTATTGTAACAAAGAATGGTAATATCAACAAGAGTATGCTATTAAAATATGATTATTATGTCAATATATTCTATGTATAGTGTATAATAATGGCCTGTGGAAAAGGATTTTAGTGAAATTTGTATAGAAAAAGAGAATAGATACAAGAATAGGGATCCAAGAAATCATATTGAGGATGGGGAACCTAGGTCTTTGTATTGGTATAGGTATAGGGTCACATATGCATTATTGAATAGTCAATTAATTCCAGGAGGGAAAATATATTCCCCTCTTAGACTTGTAGAAGAGGTCCCATCGGATATACTACTGTCAAGATTTTGTGTAGATGAGGGACATAATCTTTTCAATCTTCCAGTTGTTATGGTTGGGAATAATAATTTAACTCCCTTTAGTTTTGATATTAGAAAGAAGGATAGGGTAGAGATAGATGGTTTAGAGTATCCGGGTATATCTGCTACGATTGGGTTCTCCGATAACTTAGCAGAAACATGTGGAGGGATATTTGATAGGGATTGTAGGAGACAGGACAGGATGTATTGTACAACAGTAGGTCAAATAGAAGAGTGTAATTATTCAGTTTACTATCTACCAACTGAGAATCAACCTCTACACGTTAGATTAGTGCATGATGTACACGAGGTGTCTCCATCGGAGCATCTACCCCCGTTTAGGGATAGAGAGTTATTAGCAGAAACTTTTAGTAATGGGAAGTGTATGAGGTAAGAAGCGAGAGACGGGATTCGAACCCGCGACCTTCTACTTGGGAAGCAGACATTCTACCAACTGAACTACTCTCGCATATATGTTATTTTACTAAGAAAAAGGGACTATATCTAGTCCCTTTCTAATTCATATATGTAACATATATTACTTAGCTAACTCCTTCTTAACCATACTCCAATCAGCCTTGAGTTGTTCAGCTAACTTCTGAGCTGCAGATGATGTAACCTCTGCATCCCTCTTAAATTCATCCACAACCTCTGTTACTAGCGCCTTATACTTCGTTTCATCAATCTTCCCTCCTGCTTTCTTAACCTGTGCTATCTTCCTTTCAACCTCTCTTCTTGCTTTAGCATATGCGTCCTCTGCTTTGTCTTTTAATTCCTCTGCTAACTTCTTAATATCCTCCCTTGTCTCTGCCCCAGATTTAGGTGCAAGTAATATACCGGCCACTACTCCAGCTACTGTTCCAAAGAGTAGGCCTTTCATAAATGATTCTGCATTATTATTGCTCATATGATTATTTAGCTAAAATTAACTACATATATATAGTAATATATATCTTTTAATATGTCTAATTAGAATTTAAAAAACTTTAGTATTAGGTAGCAGATTATGATAAATATACTAGGTATTAGGATAGAAGCTAGTATTGTAAAGAATGAAGGAGATGGTGGTTGTATTTCTTCGACTTCCTTTTCCTCTAATGTGTCCGAGAGAGTTTCTTTCTCCTGTTCTTCTGTATCGTTCTCCTCTTCGATATTTTGTTCAATAGTAGAGTCTAGGGTTTCTTCTTCCTGTGCATAGATATGAACAGAGGGAATGAGAAGGAATGATAGGAGGAGGATAGTTGTTAGTAGTTTTTTCATAGGTATATGTTAACATATATGTATATGGTATATCCAGATATTAAGTTAGAAGAAAAACTATGGAAAGAGGGATACAAGGTAGTACTTGGTCTTGATGAGGCTGGTAGAGGGCCTTTAGCAGGGCCTGTAGTGGCCTCAGGGGTGGTTATTTCAGATATTAAACAAGTTATACCTATTGTTAGGGATAGTAAGAAGATGACTGAGAAACAGAGAAATGAAGCATATGATGAGATTAGAAAAAAATCTGTGGCATATGGGGTAGGGATAGTAGGGAGTAGGGATATAGATAGGTTGGGTATACAGAGGGCAGTGCTTGAAGCAATGAGTATAGCTTTGGAGATAGTAGAGAGAAAATTAAATAGCAAGGTAGATTATATTATTGCTGATGGAGAAAATATATTATCCATACCTAAATACAAGATGAAGAAGATTACAAAGGGAGATCTTCTTCACTATTCAATATCCGCAGCATCTGTATTAGCTAAGGTTACAAGAGATAGGATTATGTATGAGTATCATACTAAGTATCCAGTGTATGGTTTTGATAGTCATGTGGGGTATGGTACTAAGAAGCATTTAGAAGCAATATCAAAATATGGTATTTGTGATATTCATAGGAGGAGTTTCAAACCTATTAGAAAGTGATTTTTATCACCAAATATGGTATACTATAGGCCTGTATGGATATATATCCTACAGAACTGCTCTTTAAAAACCCGATCTATTCTATATATCTCCTTTAATATATTACCTCCTAATTTGTTAATTAGTACTCCATTAATTAATAGGTTTGGGGGTAGTATTAGAAATTATTAGAAATAAATATTCAGAAAAGGAGATAGAAATGGAAGGTTGCAAACAGTTAGCAATAACCACGTTAGTGGTTATATTATTGGGAGGCTTGTTTTTGGCAATAGTTACAATGGATGGAGATGTGCATCCGAACTTGCCACAAAATCAACCAACCCCGATAGATCCAGCAGGACCAGGGAAACCTAACTTGGAAGGCTTCGAAGCCTTAGGACTCCCATGGGATTGCAAGGATTCATCATATACCTTCAAAGGGGTTGAAAAGCAAGTCATCACTGCTAGTGGTGACAGTTTATTGTTTTATTGTGATCCCTTTGGGATTCCCCTCACAAAGTTTTGTGAGGAAGGGGTTTCCATCAGGAAGCTCGGTATGCATGACGGTTGCAAATAAAATAGATCGGGTCTCTCTGGGCTATATAATTAATTACAATTTTAAATTGTATTATACATATCAGCCCAGAGAAACTCCTTTTTGATATAATCAATAATGGAAAAACAAGAGACCTTTGATATTGTTAATGAGAATGATGAGGTAATAGGTACTACAAGTAGAGAAGAATGTCATAATAATCCAGATATAATACATAGAGGTGTACATTTCACACTCTATAACAAAAATAGTAAGAGAATATTCTTTTCTAAACAACCAATGGGAAAGAGAAAAGATCAAGGAATGAATATTTTCTTAGGAGAACATGTTCTCTCAGGGGAAGATTATGAGCATGCATTAATAAGGGGTGTAGAGGAGGAATTAGGTTTTACACCAACTAATTTCAAAGAGTTAGGTACTAAAATTTTCCAAGATAAGAGTGAGAAAGAGTGTGCGAAGTTTTTTCTAGTATATGTAGATAAGGAGGAATTAAGGGTAGATCCTAGTGAAGTGGAGAATGAATGGTGGTTAGATATTAAAGAACTAAAGGATTTTGATGACAATGTAAGTACTATGACTAAGTATTGGATAGAGAATATAGATTGGAATAAAGTATTGTAATAGAAAAAGATATAGTAGTATAATTGCAAGTCTTTTAAGATATATATGAGGGGCGCTAGCTCATCCGGTTAGAGCAACTGCCTTTTAAGCAGTAGGTGCCGAGTTCGAGTCTCGGGCGCCTCATATCTAAATAGATTCTAATACCTTCTTAATATCTTCAATCTTATATTGAGGTTTAATCTTTATAAAAAAGAGATGTAGCCCTACACCCTTGGTTAATTCATTTACAAAACTATCCCTAGTCATTCTATCTGATCTTTGATGAGATCCTCCATTTAATTCAATTAATGCCTTTATTTCGGAACTATTCTCATCTATTAGTACAAAGTCTATATGTTTCGACTTAACTCTATTCTTATCACTGATATATGCTTTTCCTTTTGATACAGGTTTAATAATATCTATTAATCTAACTTTACACATTACAGTTATATATGATGGTATATTTTCTTTTAGATATTTATAAAAAGTTAATTCTGAGTGAGTGAGAAGGAACTGAACCTTTTGAAATTTAGAAGTAGATTCTTTTTTTAATAACTCTGCAATTACGAAAACAATTAAAAACAAAACGATTGGAATAATGAATGGTTTCATTATCCAAGTATACAAATAGTAAAATTAATCGTCAAATTCATTTAATTGATCAACTGAACAAATAATATAACTAAGGTTAGACATGTGGTCATGTCCACTCATAGAATTTCTCAAATCTTGACTTATGTGCCTTTTTCCATTATTTTTGTAAACATAATATCTTTTATCGGATGATAAATGCAATTAGATATATTTATATTTATTTTTTTGTTAATAACGTTTGTTTACCTTGTTTTTATTCTAATTGGATACTTAAAAATTTTAAGGAAACCAATGCAGTCAACTATATGGGAAGGAACAATTATATGGAAGAAGGAAAGAAATTTTGTGACAGACTGTTTTGAGACAATGTTTACTTATTATATCCTCGACGATACTCTCGGAATTTTTGGCAAAAGACCACAGTACATATTCAAATTTAAGATAGATAATTGGATAAACGGAATATACTTTACCAGTAACAAAGAATTTATAGAATTAGATGTGGGGGACAGGATAGCATTGAAGAGAGGAGATTTCTTTCCTAGAAAACAAGTTTAATCACCATTTGTTATATTAATGGTAAAGTTAATGCTTTTTAATAAAGGACCTAATTCCAACAGTTTATTACAATTAGTTACAAAACTGTCTCGCCCTTGCCATATCCCAAAAACATTGTATTATTGAACATTTTCCTTATTTATTGATATAATCCTGTACTTCGCACGTTAAAACAATAAAAAAGGAGATAATAATGCAAGATGATAGTAGGAAGTTGGAAGATTTCTTAGTATTACAAAAGATTAGGGAAATGGCATATGACTATGCAGTCTCTATTCCCAATATGGAAGGCATTTTGTATTTAGAGGATCGCCAGCACTGTGATCCAAATCCAACATCAAAGCAAACAGCAAGAGGCTTCTTTTTGGAGATCTCAAAAGGAAGACCATACAGTATATGGAGTCCTTGGGGGGAATGGAGATGTTGGGGAAGATCAATTGGTGACTGGAATCACAAATGTGTTGATCTGTTAGGACGTTTAGGGGCACAGAAATATGGAAAAGCTCGAAAGATCCTTCGACAGATGTATCCACAGATGGGATCACTATATGCTATTACAAGTATAGATGGAGATCCTGTTCCTGCACCGGCAATGTTATTGTCTTTACAAAACTATGCTGAGTACTCAGAAGTTATGAGATCTTGGGATAGCTTAATAGAAATGTATAGGGAGGTAGTGGAATAATTGTTGGTTTTAATGTGAGAATACCTAGGGAATAGATTTTATAAATAATATGATTTAATCATATTTTTCTATTCCTTAGGTTCACACATTCAGTTAATCTAGATTTAATAATTATCTTCTATCATATATATATGGTAGAGGAAATAATCTATGCATTTATAGATAGTCAAAACTTAAATCTTGGTACTAGAAGTGCTGGGTGGGTATTAGATTTTAAGAAATTCAGAATATATCTCAAAGAGAAATATCATGTTCATAAGGCTTTCCTTTTTATTGGGTATATATATGGAAACGAAAAGCTTTATATGCATCTTCGGGAAAGTGGGTATATTATTATATTCAAAGAAACATTATCACAAAAGAGGAATAAGAAGATGTATATTAAAGGTAATGTAGATGCAGAGTTAGTATTACAAGCTATGTCGGAGTTTAATAACTATGACAAAGCCATAATTGTTTCTGGGGACGGAGATTTTCTTTGCTTAATAAAGTACCTAAAGGAATATGATAAACTTCTCAGAATAATAGTCCCAAGTAATAAATATTCATCACTCTTAAGAAGATTTGGAGAGGATATACTTAATATAGAATATGTAAGAAATTTACTAGAAAAATAGTGGAGGACATTCCCTTGGGACAAAACCTTTTGGTAGTTCCTCCATGGTGATAATCTATTATCACATACAATATATATGCAGTCAACAATATTTAATTATTTCAATATATCCATCTCTCCACCTAATCTCCAATACGATATACCAGCTATACCGTATTCTTTTGCGATATCTCTTCTTAGTTGTACTCCCTTAGGTTCTTGATAGTAGACGATACAACGACCACCATCACATCCGTATTCCAAGTACCCTTCCCCTATATCCTCTCGGAATGTACCGAATGTATTAGGATCGTTTAGTACAGAGTTTAATGTTGTATATGTTAAAGCTGTAGTTTTTCCAGGAGCCCATTGATATCCGTATAGGTGTACACCTAACCATATCTTTTCCTTAGGGATATTTTTTGTAGCATAATCTAGTACATCCCGTATCCAATTTCCTGGCCCTATGGGTCCAGCTACTTTTGAGGAGGAGGATGTATAGTCATATGCCATTATCCTTACTTCATCAGCAAATGCTCCTACTCTAGAATAATCCTGTACTATCCTAGTATCCTGATGGTCTGTATATGTACCATTATCCCATTGTGCGAATACAGTAACGGATAGTATTTTGTTCTTCTTCTTTAATTCAATTCGTAGATCTTTTAAAAAAAGTAAATACATATCCTTATTATTACTACTAATCATTTCATAATCTAAATCTATACCATCAAAACCATACTTCTCTATTTCGGCAACTATTGTATAAATATTCCTGTTATATGCCTCAGTACTAGCAAAATGTGCATCCATAGCTTCTGTATTGTATGATCCAATAGTGGGTATCACACGTATATTGTTCTCGCGGGTATATGTTAGAAGTTTCTGTATATTTGCTTCCGATACACCCCTTGTTACAACATTCCCACTATTATCTACTGTGTACAGTACTGGAAGCACGGTGTCTATGACCCCCTTATTATTAACCAGACTTTCATATCCTAAATCAAAAGCCCAATTAGGTATCCATCCTGATTCCCTGATTACTACCTCTAGCTCTATAATATCTTCAGGAGGTTCTTCTTTATCTGTTTCTTGGATATCAGGTACATATTCATATATATCTTCCTGTGCTGGAAGAACATCCTTTCGATTATTATCGTGAATGAAAAGAAGTGTGGAGGAGGATATAATTAGCAGTGTACCTACTACAATACCAATTATGGACAGTATTCTGATTGGTTTCATTAATCCATTATATCGTATCTGTATCTAGTATCAATCTCCCTAATTCTTTCTCCAATGCATATGCTAAGTTAAGTATTGTTTGTTCATCAAAATATCTCCCTACAAACTGTATACCTGTTGGCATATTTTCACTTAATCCAGAAGGTATGGATATACCAGGAAGTCCTGCCTCAGAACTACCTTCTGCTAATACATCAGCTATTTCACCAAACAGTGGATTATCTGCATCCTTGTCCTTAAGAGCTATGGATGGAGTAGTGGGTCCAACTATAGCATCATATTTTTTAAGTATACTATCCAAATCCTCCTTAATTAACTGTCTAACCTGTTCAGATTTTTTGAAATACTCATCTGCATATCCAGCTGAAAGAGAAAATGTTCCAGTCATTACTCTTCTCTTGGGCTCTTCTCCAAAACCTTCTCCTCTTGTGGATTCAAATAGCTCTTTAACATTATCACTCTTGCTTCCCTCTAAACCGTATCTTGTACCATCATATCTAGCTAAGTTAGAAGATACTTCACTTCTACATGTTATGGTATATACAGCTATACCATACTTAGGATCCAATATATTAACCTCTTCCACAGTCACTCCCATTTTCTTTAATGCATCAACTCCTTTAAGAAAATTCTTTCTAACACCCTCTTCCAATTCTAGTTCAAGGTATTCTTTAGGAAGGGCTATCTTCATATCTTTTAAATTCTTCGTACTTAGGTTTTTGTAGTAGTCCAGAGTATCTGTTTTGGAAGATGTGAAATCATTACTATCATACCCAGCTATTACACCCAACATATATGCTGCATCCTCTACGCTTTTTGTAATGGGTCCTGGACAGTCCAAGGAAGATCCCATTGCAAGTACACCGTATCGTGATACCCTACCGTATGTTGGTTTGAGTCCAACTAACCCACACCATGATGCAGGGAGTCTAATAGATCCTGCTGTTTCTGTTCCTAAGGTTGTTGTACAAAGATCTGCAGCTAATGCACTAGCACTACCACCACTAGAGCCCCCAGGGAGTCTTTTAACATCCCATGGGTTTCTAGCAGGTCCGTAGTATGACGTTACTGTACCTGAACCGTGACAGAACTGATCTAGGTTTGTTTTTCCAATGAGTATTGCTTCCTCTTTTAGTATCCTGTCAATAACCGTTGCATTATATACAGGTTTATAGCCATCTAGTATATGGGATGCTGCTGAAGTGAGTATGTCTTGTGTGGAGAATATGTCCTTAACTGCGACAGGTACTCCTGCCAATTTATTTTCTTTAAGTTTGTTAAAATCATTATCTATCTCCTCTGCTTTAGAAAGAGATTCTTTTTCACATACCGTAATGTATGCATTAAGATTAGGATTAAGCTTTTTAATTCTTTCTAAGTAGTATTTGACTATCTCTTTAGATGATATTTCTTTTTTAAGAAGTTTTTCTCTAAGTTCTGTAATAGTTAGGTTCATATTTGGTATTCTATCAAAATCCCCAGTAAATGAGAATGGAAATGAATAGGGTGAGTAGTGTACCTAGTGTCAGTTGTGAGAGTGTATGTTTTTCTAAGACAATCCTAGACCAACCTATGAATGGTGAGAAAAGAAATAGAAAGTATAGGGTGGGGGTGTTAGGAAAGAGATATATTAGAGTGGCAAATAGGAGTGTGGAGTATGTCATGTGACCTGATATTTTCCAGAAGAATGTAATGAATGTTATTACTGATGATACTATGAATATGTTTAGTGATACATTTGTTAATATCTGTATATCTAAATTTCTAACAAAAAAATATATTATTCCAAATAGTATGGATATGGTTGTAAAGTATGGGGGTCTTTCCTCTCTTTTAGTGAATTCATAGTCAGATATTTTGCCCATAGATTTGAGAACAAAATAGGGGAGGAGGGGAGAGAGTATATATGCTATGGAATATATTGCTCTATCCTTAGTATTTAATGGTAGTGTATTAATGGCTATTAATGGAGTTAGCATCATAGTCATAAAACCATTGGATATTTCTGATATTATTCTTGCTATTTTCTTTTTGAGCATTGTTTATTGTAGCTCAAAAAAGAGAATATGACAAAGAATATATGATGGAAGTTGTTTAATATCCCCTAGCTATATATGCAGGATCAGATATACCTTCAGAAAGGATATCTTCAGATGTATCTATTGGATATACCTCTTTAGAATCAATTAATGGAAAGAGGAATGTATTTGCTATTGTTAAAAGCAGTATTAATATTTTCATACCCATAATTATATCACAAAAACGCCTTTATTACAATGTATTTACTCTCTCACAGCAGTAACTATTAACCTTTTAAAATCTGTACCTGCTGGCCAACAAGTCATAATAGTTAGAGTATCTTCGTCCATATATTTACCTAGGTATTTTGTTTCAGATGGATCTACTTTCCTAATCTCTAATACTTTGTATGTATATATCTCTCCTTGATAGCTTATATATACAGGATCATCCTTCTTAAGTTCGCCTAGGAGATAGAAGTATATGTTAAATCTACGTTGTTCATAGAAATTTACGGCAGAGTGTGCAAAGAGAAATACATTGCCCTCCCTATTGGGTGTGGAAGTACCCTTAGCATGCGCTACACCCTTGTACAGAGCATTAATATATTCATCTTCATCATTTGGATTAACATCTTGTAGTACAGGGGCATTTGCTTTAATTTTAGGTATATATATACCAAAGTTAGGGTCTAGTAATACAGTATCTGTATCTTTAGATATGTTTTTTGTAATATCTTTATCATCTTTAACAATCTCAACAGCTATATCTGTATTAGGTGGAAAGAGTATGTAGTCTATGTATGATTTAAGTATTGGATAGAAGGTTAGTACTAGGGATATTAGGCCTGTGAGAAGGAGTAAGATAGCAACGTATCTTACTCCGTTCTCTTTAATCTTAGTAATTAGTTCTTTGTCTTTTAACATACAGATATCCTACACTACCCAGCAAGAGTATTGCAATAATAGCTATTAACCATGCATTGCCTTTTTTCTCATCTTCATCGTCCTTGTCGCTTTCCTCCTTCTCTACTTCTTCTAATTCCTCTGGAGCTTCTGTATCCAGCATCTCCTCCTCACCCTTTACTTCCTCTTCAGTATCTTCCTCTGCAATGATAGGGGTTGTGGTTCTAGGTGGAGTGGTGGGTGTATTTGTTGTTTGGGGTACAGTATCGGTTCCTAATACTTCTACGGTCTTAACAATAGGGTCTGTGACTATTGGGGAAGTGTTATTCACATTATCAGTAGTTCTTACAGCATAGAAATATTCTTGGGCACATATAGGTATAGTGTCTGTGTATGTAACATATTGGTTAGGTGTTACTGCTATCTCCTTAATTAATGTAGATGCATTAGCAGTGAATGGTTGTGTAGTGGATCTAAATATCTGTACTTTTGTACTTTTACTCCCCGTTGTAAAGGAGAGTGTGTATGTACATACTCCTTCTGTTTTAGTGTAGTTTGTAATTGCTGTTGGTGTTTCTAAGTCTACTACTACTGTTACGGGTTTTGATATTTTGTAATCTCCACTTCCATCGTTGGCTGTAGCTTTTACAGTGAATGTATATGTACCACTTCCTGTTATAATGGATGCTCCTACAGCACAGTTACCACTATATGTATTATGTGTAGCATATTTACCGTATGTTTCTTCTAGACACTCTATGGTTAATGATCTTGAGTCTAAATCTGCTACTCCGTAAACAATATTAAAGGATGTTTTGTTAGTTGGAGTTTGTGGTTCACTAATAACTACATTTATCTTTTCACTTTCAGTTGCATATGTTGCTTTAGGTGTTAGAAAAATGCTCATTCCTAAAAGTAGTATAGTAGTTAAGAGTAGTACTTTCACTTTCTTTTTAGGTTTAAAGAGTAGGAGTATGAATCCTAGTATCATTGATACTATTGCACCTATTGTAATTAGGATATTTGCTCCTGTACTTGGGAGCTCAATTGTTTCTGTGGTAGTAGCTCCTAATACCTCTCCCTCTTCTAATTCTTCCTCTGCAACTACCAATACCTTTGTACCTACAAAGTTCTCAGTAGGTTCTACGCTAGATATTCCTAAGACAGATTCTTCTAGTATGTCTTCTCCTGATACCCATGCTATGTCAGGATATACTCCTGGCTCTTGTGTGGTAGATATGAGGGCTTTGTATGTTAGTATAACTACATCTCCTTCCTCCATGTCTCCTATTTCCCATTTAGCAGGTACTCCGTTGTATACAGGTTCATTGGTTGTTCCTGTCCAACTTCCTAGTATGTATTCAAATCCTTCCGGTAATATGTCGGTTACTACAACATTCTTGAGTAAGTATTTACCATCAATATTATCTGCTGGTGCTTTTACTATGATTGTATATGTAACAATGTCTCCTGCACTCATACCTAGTCCACCTGTATCGTTTAGTTTTTCAATTTCAAGTTGTGGTTGTATTACTTCGTTGTAACATACATATGTGATAGTTTCTCCATTTCCTAATTGAATCTCAGGATTAAGAGGATCATATATATTAAGTAGACTTAGTTCCCCTCTTCTAATTTCTGGAAGTTCTGGATAACATCCCATAAAGAGGTACCCATCTTCTTGTACTTCTGTTAATGTGTATGTTCCTGCATTTAGTAAACCAAATGTAGCATCTATTCTTTCAGTAGATGAATCTCTTATGGTTTTCATTCCTGCTATGTCTTGATCCAACATAACTCCAAAGGTTGCATCAGAGAATATATTTTCTCCTTCACTTTTTTTAGTTACATCCTTTTTAACTATAATTGTTCCAGGTAATGCTGTATTAGTTATTGTACATGTAGCACTTTGTCCAATTCCTATGGTTATTAAATCATCTGTATTTGTTACTCCTGTACAGACCCAATCACCCGCTGTATATCCGTTCGGACCTATACTTTCAGAGAGAGTATAGGTTCCAGCACTGAATGTTGAACCACTTGTCACTCCTCCAGCTCCTGATATGTTTGTAGATCCATTAGCATAGAGTGTCCAATCTGTAGCGGATGCTGTTCCACCATAGCTATTTACAACATTCTTAACTAATGTAAGTGATGGAGCAATATCATCATTAGTAATTGTACATGTCTTGTTTTGACCTGGTTGAAGAGTAATCTTTCCATCCGTACTACAATCTCCTGTCCAAGAAGAGGCTTGATAGCCTGATTGATTTGTCTCAGATACGGTATATTCAAGGTTAGATTTAAGTGTAACAGGTGTACCACTTGTAACCTGTGTTGCACCTACAAAAAGTGGAAAATCAGATATTCCTTTTGTCCCACCATTGTTGTTTACGACAACTTTTACTAAGGTTAAGGTAGGAGCTATATCTGTATTTGTGATAGTACATGTTTTTTCATCTCCTACACTAATAGTTCCAGAACAATTAGCACCAATTGATTTAGAATATCCAGTGTAAGCTTGTTCATCAACAGAGTAAGAACCAGCATTGAGTGTTACTAAGGTACCAGTAGAACTACCAGCAAATGATGATGAACTTACATTAGTTCCTGTAACAAGCATTGTAAAGTTGCTTGCAACAGCTTGGCCTCCCTCATTGTTTACTACTGTTTTAATCACAGTTAATTTTGGTTGAATATCTCTGTTTGTAATTGTACATACTAAATCTTCTCCAACATCCAATGTAACAGTACCACCTAATTCAGTAGGGCAATCCTTTCCTGTTATGGAAACAAATTCGTAGCCGTAAAGGCCATCTTCATCGATTGCGATAGCTTCATTTGCCTTAACTTTAAGTTCTTGACCTGAGTTAACGGTAGTTGTTCCAATGCTCAATCCAAAAGCGTTTACTCCTGCAGTACCACCGTAGTTGTTTTGTACAACTTTGTTCAAAGTAATTGTAGGAGCTATATCATCATTAGTAATTGCACAAGTTGCATTTTGTCCTGGTGTTAGAGTAATTGATCCGTCAGCATCACAATCCCCACTCCAATCTGAGGGGTCGTAGCCAGTTACAGAAGTAATTTCACTTGCAGTGTATGTTCCTGCTACTAAAGGTACAGCAACATCCCAATCTACATCATCCGTGTCAATATATGCTTGAAAATCATCTTCAGTAGCAGTTCCTCCATCATCATTAACAACTGTTTTTTCTAGTGTTAAGTAAGCTAATGGTTCTAATACTGTAATAGCAGTAGATGCACTAGTATGAGTACAACCGTTTGCGTCTGAAACAGTTAAAGTTACATTATATGTTCCGTCAGTTAAATATGTATGTGAAGGATTTACTAACGTAGATGTATTTCCATCTCCAAAGTTCCAAAGCCATGATATTATTGCTGCTCCCCCTAATGTTGAAGTGTTAGTAAAGTTGACAGTTAATGGAGCATATCCCGTAAATGTGGAGGTTGTAAAACTTGCAACAGGATTTTTCCAGACATACACACTCTTTGTTTGGGAGTCTGTTTGAAGTAAAGAATCTTTTACGTTTAAAGTGACTGATTTGGTCCCAAATGTTCCGTATGTGTATAAGAAATCTTTTGCGGTTGAAATTTGGACAGAGTCTGAAAGCCAACTGTATGTATATGGTAGTAATCCCCCACTTGATTTATCTTGAAAACTTACAGTATTACCAAAACATACATTAGAAGCAATGAAGTCTGCTACAAGAGGGGTTGTAACTAAGAAGCTAGGACTAGAGTAACATTTTGTTGTTCTGTTCCCACAAGAGGGGTTACTGAAGTGATCAGCACAAGTATCATTCCCGGTTGTCCAAGAAAGAACCATATTTCTAATTGTTAAAGGTTCACCGCATGTCCATGTAAAATTGTAAATATCTGCTGTTAAGAAGCTTTTCTTCGGTATTGTTGTCTCACTTACGCATACCCCATCAATTAGATTAGGTCCTACCTGTGTGGCAAGATGAGCTATTTGTTGTTCACCAGAGTAAATATCTCCTAGCAGAACAGGAGCCTTTCTGTCACTGTTTGCATTGTTGTATATTGTTACCCTAATAATTCCATTAATTTGATCTCCTGGATTACATGTGAGAATAGGATTGTGTGAAGAATCAACCAAATTAAAAGAGGTAACGTAGGTATCGCCTGCTTGACATTGGAAACCACAATATGGCCAACCGCTGGTTTGTGCGTTAACTTTTGAGATATTATCGAAGAGTAGGAAGGAGAAAATAATTGTACCTACTATTGTAAATAGAGACACTAAAATCTTGTAAAAAGATTTCTTTTGTAAATTTTTCATTAATATTTTAATTATATTTTAATATTAAATATTATCTACTATAGGATTATATTACTAAAGGAATGCTTTTACAAGGTATATATTTAAAGAGCTATTATCTATCTCCTCCCTAGTGTTTACATACTAGGGAGATTGTAGCTTATATTTTAGTAATTAGTTCTTGTTATCTGGGTTTATAAAAACCAAAACCTGGAGAATATGCACCTTTATACGAAACTCCTTCGTATCCTGCACAAGGATCATTATCGACTTCTTGAACAATAGCAAAGTCTCCCCAAATTACAGGACCAATTTTTACATTTTCAGCTGAATACCAATAGCCAGCATCTTTTGTTGCATCTCCTGGAACAGCAACTATTTTTACAAAATAACTCCATTCGCATATAGAATATGATTTTTCAGCTGAGCCAGAGGTGCTGTGCCATTCATTTACACCACTTGTTCCTGTTCCAGACATTTCACCACTACTATCTATTGTTCCTGTAGTGGTCCATGAATATCCAGTTGGATTACCACCTTGGTAATAAATAGCTTTAAATGATATGGAGTTACCATTTATCATTCCATCTATTACAATCTCGTCATAGATATATGGGCTGGCGCCAGAAGGATATCCTCCAAAACCTGTAAAAGTACCATCTTCAAGAGATGTCATAGAGAATGTGTAATCATGTAGATATGTACCAGAATTTACTGCAATAATCCATTCTCCTGAAATATCCCAATGATAAGATGAAGTGTCTTCATATTCTCCACGCATATGATTAGTTAACCAAGCTCCAGAACCGATGTAAGAGCCAAAACCATAGTGTCTATCAAGTAATCCATCTCCATCGCAATCTTTATTACTTAACCATGCATCATTCCATTTCATTAAAATATCAACATCCTTATATGGTTGACACCAATCATCATCTTGATAGGCATTACAATATTTCCCATTAAAGAGCATAGCTTGATAGTTATATCCCCATTCATCAAATCCAGTTGTTATAACTCTGTTATCACTAGTTAGTAATTCACCACTTTGAATAGTTTTACAAATGGAAGTTTTATTCTTTGGTCCTCCATTAGCCTCCACCTTCTTTCCATAATCTACTAACAATACTAATGCAAATACCATTAGTATTCCTAATAGTATACTAAGTACTTTCTTCATTAACTAATATATTAATAATTTAATTATTATATTGTTCTTAGCATTGGAAAAAGAGTATCCAATCTGAGCAGTAAGAACTACACAGATAGATAAATAGAGCACATAATATTAATTACTACCTGTGTCTATTAATTAATACTATATACCCATCAATAAATATGTCAATATGCATGAGAAGTACCTATTAAAAAGGAAAAAACAACATCTAATTTACTTAGAGTATACCTAGTATACTATCATCCTTCCTCTTAACCATATACAACCTATGTAATGCCCTTGTAATACCTACATACAGTAACCTTGTATCTAACTCTGTATCTTTGTAATAGTTACTATTAACATCAGCAAATATAACACTATCAAACTCCAAACCCTTTGCATTCTCTATAGGAAGTACAAGTAACCCACTATGATAATCATTCTCTTCATAACTAATAACTCTTCTTCCTATTATATCCTCATACTCTTTAAATATATTGTATAGGGTATTAGCATGATTCCTATCCCTACAAAGTAGGGCACATGTAACGGAGCCTTTAATAAATTCATCCTTCATAATACCTACCAATTCCTTTATTCCTTGATTATTTAATTGTGATATATCTCTATCATACTCAAGTATCTTTACATCATCCCCATGCCTAAGTACTGCTTCAGGTAGTTTGTATGACTTAGGAAACCTCTCTTTAAATATACTGTTTGCAAACTCTACAATCTCTACTGTAGTTCTATAGCACCTTTGAAGTTGATAGTACTCAGTATCTTTGTTAATAATTCTTTTTACTAATTTGAATACATCCTCCCAATCCTTGATATAGAAAGGTGGTATTATGGACTGCGCTAAATCACCTGTGATAGTAATATTCCCATTCTTAGCTACTCTAAGTAGTGTAGCTAGTTGAACAAAACTAACATCTTGAGCCTCATCAACCATAATATAGTCTCTCTCATACATCTTAGTACCCTCTATCTTTAAATGAAGATATACAATAGCTCCTAAATCCTCCATTCTATAATGTTTAACCTTTCCACTCTGTGTTAATCCCTCTAATGTATATTTTGATGTATCCTTTGTTACTAAATCTGTCTTAAATAGCTCTTTGTACAGGGAATATACATCACACTTCTTTCTAAAATATGCATATATCTTTTTTCGGAACTCTATATCTGTATCATTTGTAGCATCCCAGAAACCTGTATTGCCCTGTTTAAATTGTTTTTGTGCAAAAGCATACTCTGTAGCTAGCTCTAACCTTTCTCTCATATCTATATCTGGAAACTCTTCCTTAAGTTCATAGTATCTTTTCTCTATAACATCCCATCTAGAGTATGGAATATTTTCCAAAAGCCCCTGTTCGAATATGTCAAAATATTTATCTAGTATATCTATAAATTGCATGGAACCCTTATACTCTTTAATATCTAAATCCTCTTTCTGCGGAGATATGGTATATGTATCATTCCAGCCTAATACCTTCTTTGACCAGAATAGATATGTCTCTGTATCAACCTTCTCCACACCTAGATTAGGAAGTACATCGGATACATAGTCTATGAACATTTGATTAGGAGCAATTATTAATGAATTATTAGATGATATTTCTTTTTTGTACGTATAGAAGAGATATGCAAGCCTATGAAGTAGTATTGTTGTTTTCCCACTTCCCGCTACGCCTTGCATAACTATTGGTTTTCTAAGAGTATCTCTAATGATGGAGTTCTGTTGCTGTTGTATTGTGGATACAATATCTTGAAGTTTTTTCCCTAATCTTTCTGTTAATTGAGATAAAAGAAACTCATCTGCTGCAACATTCCCTGACTTAGCATCATATATTCCCTTTATTCTGGCTCTTGATATTTGAAATTGTCTTTTCTGTTCTAAATCTCCTTTTCTTTCTCCTATTGGTGCTTGAAATGAGACATCTTTAGTAGGTCCTGCATTCTCATAGTATATGTTAGATATTGGAGATCTCCAATCAGTGATTAGGGGTATATGTGTGTCTTTCTCTACGAGAGCAAATTTACCGATGTATAGTGATAGCGGTTTTTTATTTCTAGAATCATACGGTGTGAATACAATCTTTCCAAAGTATGGGGAATCTAGTGTTATTAATTCATTATTTATTCTCCCCACCAATTCCTCAATTTTTGCTAGTAACATATTGTATATACCCTTTGCTGCCTTTCTTTCATCTATATCACTCTCTGTTTGTATTAGCTCTATCTGATGCTCTAGCTCCTCTTCTAATTTGTCTAATCTAGGAAGAAGGTTTTTTATATCCATTGCCTTAATGTTCGTTACTTTTTTTAGATTGGTATATTCCTCTTCCTCTAGTGGTGTTAACTCCTTTAGGTCTGAGAAATCGGCTATGGTATCTACATCCCTATACAAAGGGTTTAAGTACTTTTTAAAGGTTTGCATAATATGTTGTGAGGCAATGATGTTACGAGTATTGAATATATATGAAATGGGGAGAAATGTAAAGGATTTTAGGATTATGGTATATTAATATATGAATAATCAATTGAAGCTACTTTTATATATAGCTTTCATAGTTGCAGTATTCTTTTATATCCAGGATAGCTACGATCTTTTTGATATCTCTTTTATTGATAATAGTAAAAAGGAACAGAAGGAAGAGAGTGGAGACGCTGGAAATATTATCGAGAAGGATACTAGAAACTACGTAGAAATATATTTAAAGGGAGGAGAGAGTATTAAAGTGGATGTTGAGGTAGCAAATACTGATGCTTTAAGAGCATTAGGATTGTCTAACAGAAAGTATTTAGGTGATTATAACGGCATGTTATTTCTGTTTGATGAGAAAGTATTCCATCCTTTTTGGATGAAGGATATGTATATTAACTTGGATATTATGTTCATAGATGAGCAAGGATTCATAGTTGATATCTCTAAGAACAATGAACCGTGTACGGACACATACTGTCCGCAGATTGTATCTACTGCTATGTATAAGTATGTTCTTGAGGTCAATGGGGGATTTAGTGACACTAATGGAGTTGAGGTGGGGAATAGTTTAAGCATACATTTGGCATCAGAGTAATAAGGTGGTATAGTTTCCGTTAGCTTACTTTTTAACTAACACCTATGATTAATCAACTAGTAGACTGGCTTGTTAATTCCATAGATACATTGGGATATCCAAGTATACTATTTACAATGTTTCTGGAAAGTTTTATTGCTCCTATTCCTAGTCAAGTTGTATTAGCATTCTCTGGATTTGTAGCATCTCAAGGAACTCTTAATATATTTGTAGTGATTATTTTTGCAACCTTAGGAGCATTCTTAGGCACCACCCCATACTATTTCATTGGATTGTGGGGAGAGAAGCATATTAGAAAGTTTTTGGAGAAATACGGTAAGTATGTATTTTTATCCGAAGAAGATGTGGCTAAAGGGTATGAAGCTTTTGAAAAGCATGGAAGTAGTATTGTATTCTTTGGAAGACTTCTCCCTATCGTTAGATCTGTAGTGTCTTTCCCTGCAGGAATGGTTAAGATGAACTTTGCTCATTTTGTTGTTTTAACTTTCTCAGGATGTTTAATCTTAACATCTATCATTTGTTTTGCAGGATATTTTCTTGGAGAGAGTTGGCATCTTGTTTCAGCATATGTTGATGAGTATGAAAGAATTATAATTTTCATAGGAGTAATTGCTCTATTACTGTATATATGGAAAATAGGAAAGGAATACTCAAAGAGATCGAATAAGTGATTGACCTGTCATATCACTTGGTTTTGGTATACCCATAACTTCTAATATCGTAGGGGCAACATCTCGAAGAGAGCCGTAGGGGAGGGTTTTAGCAGTTACCTGTGTGCCTGCAATTATGAAAGGTACTGGATTCAGGGAGTGTTCTGTATCGATACCTCCATCCTCTACATTTATCATCTCTTCAACATTTCCATGATCCGAAGTGATGATTACAACCCCACCGTAGCTGGTGAAAGCTCTGACTAATTCATGTATACAGTGATCTATCACCTTTACGGCCTTAATTCCTGCCTCCAGGTTTCCAGTATGGCCAACCATATCTGTGTTGGCAAAATTAACAAGTATAAAATCATACATTTGGGTCTTTATCCTATCTACTAAAACGCTTGTTATATCCAATGCACTCATCTCGGGTTTCTGATCATATGTTGCAACCTTGGGAGATGGAATAACTGTTCGATCCTCTTTTGAGAAAGGAGCAGGTACTCCACCATTAAAGAAATATGTCACATGAGGAAATTTTTCTGTTTCAGAAATTCTTAACTGTCTTAAACCCATTGAATCTATTATTTTCCCCACGGGCAGATTTATATACTGTTTAGGGAAGACAACATTCTCCGGGAAATTTTTTCTGTATTCAATCATACTTGCTACAAAAAGATTGGGTATTAATTCTCTGCTAAAGCCATTAAAATCTGGAGCATGCAAAGCCTCGGTTAATTGAAGTGATCTGTCAGGTCTGTAATTTAACATTAATACAACATCATTGGGCTGTATTGTGCTAGGATTAACAACAGTGGGCTCAAGGAATTCGTCAGTTATACCTCTGGCATAGTATTCCTCTATGGCTTTTTGGTATGTCGGAAATTTCTCCCCTATGTTTTTCTCTAATAAATAGTATGCTCTTTGTGTTCTATCCCATTTTCTATTTCTATCCATGGCATAGTATCTCCCTATGAATGTTCCTAATTTCCCGATACCTCTCTCCAAACAAAATTTGTCTATACTGATTAAATGATTAAGAGCAACATTTGGGGCAGTATCTCTTCCATCTGTTATGGCATGTATAAAGAGTTCATTTTGAAAGTTTGATTTAGCAAAATAATCAATGAAAACCTTAAAATGATCTATATGTGAGTGTACACTACCATCACTTAATAATCCTATTAGGTGTATATTACTACCAAATTTTTGAGCATGTATAAATGCATTTCTTAATGTATCATTCCTGTATATTAATCCTCTTTGTATGGCGTTATTTATTCTAGGAAGACTTTGGTATACAGCATTTCCAGCACCTAAATTAAGATGTCCAACTTCACTATTTCCCTTAACGTTCTTAGGAAGTCCCACAGCCTCGCCAGATGCAAGGAGATATGTGTGTGGATATATACTCCAGAAGCTAGAAAGGTTTTCTGGATTTGCCAGTACAACAGCATTTCCCTTGTCCTTTGGAGCAGCTCCCAATCCATCTAATATTATTAACAGTACTTTTTGTTTTACTTTCATAGGCAGTTGTTGTATACATTGTGGCATATTTTTGAAATTTATTCTATAATCACAACTGCAAACTAGTAATATATTTAAGGAATTCATTATGGATAGTAATATTATTAAAAAAGTAGAAGAGAGTTTCTACAAAAAAAGACCTGATGTTAAGGTTGGAGATACTGTTAAGCTTCATCTTAAGATTAAGGAAGGGAACAAGGAGAGAATACAGGTATTTGAGGGTGTGGTAATATCAATAAAGGGTAGTGGCTTGAATAAGAATATTGTAGTTAGAAAGATATCATACGGTGTGGGAGTAGAGAAGATAGTTCCATTACACTCCCCAGTATTGGAAAAGATAGAAGTGGTTAAGAGAGGTACAGTTAGGAGATCAAAGTTGTACTACCTAAGAGGTAGGGTTGGAAGAAAAGCTCTTAAAACTGGATCGACAAAAGATATATATCTAACTGATGAAGTAGATGTACCTGTAACGGGAGAGGTAGCGCCGGAGCAGTTGGAAGAAGGCGAGGAGATACCGGAAGAAGTAGCAAAGGAAGAGGTTGTAGAGGAAGTAAAGGTTGAAGAGAAGAAAGAATCTTAGTATATTTGTATATAGCTCTTGCAGGAGTAGTTCAATTGGTTAGAATATCTGTTTTCCAAACAGAGGGTTGCGGGTTCGAGTCCCGTCTCCTGCTCCATCTACAAATTATCCACAATTTGTAATATAATCATAGGTATGAAAAACGTTGATGTTCCAATGTGGGACAAAGGTGACGACACAGATGACTTTTCCAAAGGAGGATCATCCTCCCAATTGAGCTTTGAACCATCTGCTATAAAACTCCCTGCTATAAAGGAAATATTTGAATTAGTATTAGGCAGGGAACCATCATCTAGAGAAATGTCATACTACAAATACAGTACTTTGAAAAAGGAACAGATTGTAAAAAAGTTATTAGAGGGAGATGAACATAAAAATATATTGGAGAAGTCTAATAAGTTTCCTGAACTAAAGGAAGAAAATAAACAGTATCAATCTACTGTATTAAAACTCAAAACAACATTGGAAGATAAGGAGAATGAATTTCTTGAGTTAAAAAGATTATTGGTTGAGAAAAATAATACAATTGAATCATTAAGACAGAATAGAAATACACCCTTTTTGACAAATGAGAATATATTTGAAGAGAATAATGTTCATTACAGTATACCCAAAGATAGTCATGTAGAGAGAAAAGAGAAAGAAGGGTTCTTAGATAGATTACTTTATCTTTTCTTTGGAGAAAGATGAATACTAAAATATTTGCAGAAAGATTAAGAAAGGCTAGAGAAGATATGCGATACTCTCAGAAGGTATTAGGTATGAGAGTAGGACTGTCAGATAAATCTATAAGTATGTATGAGAAGGGAATCGTGTATCCACCTGTGGGTAACCTACTTAAAATAGCAAAGGAGTTAAATAAGGATATTGGCTATTTCTTGAAAGATTAGTATGGAGGTGTTAGCCATTTCTTTGCTTTAACCATATACCTCTTTACAATTCTCACAGCTATAATACAGACTACGATAAACAGTATAAGTATTATAACGATCTTCAAAACATTAAAGATTTGGTACTGGGAACTAACAGGTTGTAGTACCAAGCTCCTATCAAATGTTAAAGTGTCATCTATAGAATTTGTATAATTTGTATCATGTTGCCATGATATTACAGACGCGGAGAAATCATATGTACCTGCCCTTAACGGTTTAATATTTACCCTAAATGTGTATGTCTCTCCCTCCTCTAAATCTACGAACTCAGCATGTCGGGAATTTACCTCTAATGTGGAGGGAGTATTCCAAAGAATCTGAGTTCTAGGAGAATCAAGATGTGGTTTAATAGTTAAGACATATGGGACATGATTACCAAATGCAGATTGAGGTCTTCTCTCTAAGGTTAAATCAAAGTATTTTGTAGCTACCTTCTTCGTATTTTCATCTATCTGTGTCGTCTCTTCAAAATCCTCTTCATTTTCTGAGGTTGGTGGTTGTACTACCTGTTGGTTATTCTCTTGTATGTCAGCGTACCCCTCTCCAGCGAATATAGAAAATGGGGTGAGTAGTGTAATTAGTATTGTGAGAAGTAGTACTTTCTTCATTGTAGTATCTTTAATATACTTATTTTATATATTTCAAATGCCTTTTTTGCTTCATCCAATGATACAGCATAATCATTATGAACAACTTTATTTCTTAATTTATGAACTTCCCACAACGAATTATATGCTCTCTTTTTAAATATTTTTTTTGCACTTTTTAAATTATCACCACAGGGTAGGGTGTTTTTGAAATAAAGCTGAAGTGATTTTGATAATAGATTATCCAATTTAATAATGGAATCTCTCCTAACAGAGAGTTCCTCACTTAATGCCAAACTCTTTAAGGCATATAGTTCTTCTAATAGTTTTTTCTTCTTAGTTATATCTATCTTCTTGCTATTTATAGCTACTAGAAGAAACAGTACGGCTATTAATATTAATATTGTTATTGGTAGAAATAAAGAATTATCCATTTTTTCTTTTTATAAATTTCTTTACTAAGAAGTATATCAAAAAAGTAATAGCTGAAAAAATTATTAAGGAAAGAATTTTAGCAATCAAGATAAGATATCCAGGCACAATCTCCTCTAATTCGTTCTCAAGTATCATTTCCTTCTTCTGGGAGTTACTATTCTCGTATGTTATATTTATAAATATATTCTTGCTGTTTACCTTCTCTGTAGGGATATTAAGCTGGAGTGTACTGTTCTGCTTTGGAAGGATTATTTGAGATTGTAGGTTATTAACAGGATCCATATATCTTTGTATGTTAGATATGTTGGATTTTAATATCTTATATGAGCTAATAGCAGTATTTCCTACATTTGATACATATATATATCCCTTCAGATATCTGTTAGTTATTTTATACTCCTCAAAGCTTATTTGAGAGTTAACATCAAATTCCGCCTTTACATTCTCTTGAGTATCAGATCGAACCACAAAATCGTTGTCTTGGAAGAAAGACATTTTAGGTGAGACAGCTGATTTTCCTCTTTTAAGTATCACAATATGGTCATAGAAGGAGCTTCCCGAAAGAGGCTTCTCAAAATATTCCTCTAGGAATGGATCTACTGTTATCCATTTATTTGTTGTTGTGTCAAAATATTCAACCCAGTGATGATAGAATCCGTCTGCAGTGTACCCAGTGATATTTGAAATATATCCAATGATCAATCTGCTTGGTACCTTGTATTTTCTAAGGATAGCTATGAGGAAATCAGCATAATCTATTGTGCTTGATTCATTAGAAGCTTCTGTTAATGCATTGGCTCCTAATCTGGTCTCATTTGTTATACCTAAGGATATATTTGATTCGTAATTTAATCTCTCTATTACATACTGATATATGTATTTGTAGAAAAGCTCCTTCTGATTATCATCTATATCATTTATATCGTCAAAATTATCCTCTATTTTTAACCCTTTTTTCTTTAAATAGGTATTTACTCTCTTAAATTCTGTATTATTGGTTATAGACCAGTACCCTGTTGTCTCTGTCAGAAATGAGTTAGATACCTCTTCCTGTGTTGTTTCGGTTTTCTTTATATATCCAGATATTTTGCAATCCAAGGTTTCATTTGGAGCTACAATATATTTAAAAATATAGTTTCCATCTTCATCCTTAAGCGTAGTGTTGGGCTGTGGAGATATTTCGTCCCATATAACAATTTGGTTTGACGTGTCAGCAGGAACATATACCTCAAAGGTTTGATTCTCTCCTTCTAAAGAATTAGAAAATACTTTGCTGATATCAAATCGGTATGTAACGTTTTCTCCAAAAAGCAGAGAGATACTAGAGTAGGAGGGCTTATTTATTATAATCTCTAAGTTTTCTCCAGAGGCCTTAATATTTTGGATAGGATCAGATGACCAGAGAGGTTCTCCCATTTCTTTAGGATATCTAATCAAAATACTGTTTGTAGTAGTATCACTTATCTGTGAAGGCATGGTGTATGTATTACTTGTTGTAGATGAAGTACTATATTTTAGCAATATCTCCATAGGAGCATCTGGCTTAACAACTGAGTTTTTAAGATTAAACAGAACGTCTGTAACGCTTCCTCTGTGGTACAATGTGCATTCAACGGGTTGGCCTGTTTTGTAATTAAGACACTCTGTATTTAAATCCTTTATTGGGATAGACGCGGTATAGTAGGAGAGAACTCTAGGGGAGTCTGATTGTATTTGAATTAATACTTGTGAATCAATAGAACTTTCCGTTAATGTATGCTCAAAGGCTGTATATATTTTAAAGCCTTCGTTTGCAAATGTTGAATTAAGAAAAATAATAAATAGGAATAACGGACTAAATAGATACAGAATTTTCTTTAAATAGCCAGTCAAATTTCTCATACTTCCTTATAATTTGTTTAATAACAGGAGTTTTAGGAGTAATACCATACTCTTTTATAATTCTGTCCCAATCTAATTTCTCTGGTTCATTAACAATTTTGTAGCTAGGATTACGGACAGTTTCCTGTTTAGCATTTTTCCTAATAATATAATAGGCTAAACCGTTATTATCATCAAGCACTACTTTTGGTGTTGCTTTGCAACTTAAATATTCTGCAAAAACAAGATTGGAATTCTGTCTAGTATTCACAACAACAACCTCATATCCTGCAGGGACAATAATCTTTTGCTCCTTTTTAGCAACTATTTTTATAATTCTATTATTCTTTGGATTTGTATATTTTTGGAGTAATACTGTGGCTCCACCGTATACAATATCAAATATCCTAGGATAGTTTTTGCATCTAGTGGCTCTTGTTTTAACAAACTCTATACCTGCTAGATTGGGCTTAAGTGTGTAGAAATTAATCTTCACATCCTTTGATTTATATATGTCATTATGATCTAGACATTTGTATTTTCTATAGAACACATCTGGACAAGAAAGCTCCTTGTTAAGAAGTTGAACCCTCATGTCATCAATAGTGATGTCAATCTTTTCTTTAAAGGAGAAATCTTTAACTACTAGGTCGTCACCATCATATACAATTGGGAAACCTGAGGTCTTTTTCAAATCTATTCTTGCCATGCCAACCATTATACCATATCAATTCTACTCTCTAGAGAAAGATTTTAGTAGTTCTGATAGTACAAAGGCGCCAACTATATAGAAAAGGAGAGCCACTATTGGAGTTAGAGGTATTGAAAAAGCATTTATTTGTAATGTAGAAGCTACTATTCCATCAAAAGGTTGGACAAATATACTACTCATACTCATAATCCAACTAGCAAAATGATTCTCCAAATTTGCATTAATTAATAACAGAATTATTCTGGTTATAATTAATGCCTCTATAAACATTATGGCGATGTATCCTAGACGTATTAGAAGTTTTAGCATGATTTAAAGTGTATCTAGATTATTTACATAATATTCTAACTCATTCATGAATCGAGTTACACCCTTAGCCCAGAGATCTAGACCAGACTCTCCACAAGGGGGACAGTATGTATTCTGTATTTCAAAAGGAGTTAAGTCTGTTCCGTATCCTAATGCCATTCGCTCCGTAATATGTGATATTGCCTCTTCCCAGGATCCAAATATACTCCACCCAGCATCATTTCTATTTATTCCTCTCCATCCCCAACCATTATGAGATCCTCTTGGCATAATATTCCCGAATGCGGATTCAACACCGGAGATTGAGGCAATAAGTCTCCAATCAAGTCCGTATTTGTCTGCTTCTGTGATAAATACCTCTGCATACTTAGCCATTGGAGATTGATAGTCCGTTAAAAATTTGTTCATTGCAAGGACTCTTGGATCAAGTGTAAAGAATCTAGTCCTACTTGTACTACTCCCTCCATCAAAAGAAGAAGAAAGATTGTATTCTCCAGCATACACATGAATATCAAATATTGGGGTGAGAGAGTTAACCTCTACAAGAGAGTTATTTCTAATACTGGAGGCTATTTTATTTATAAAAAAAGATTCTACTTTGGGTGAAAGTAAGAATGAGTAAAGTATCAAAGTAATTAACACAGTTAATACTCTAGGAAAATTAGAGTTCAATATGTTGTTTCTGAGAAAAAGATTTGACTTTCCTACTATGTCATCTGGCATAATAGTTTAGTATATCAAATCGGGGCAATATTTGTTATGTTTACGCATTTACATCTACATACAGAGTATTCTTTACTTGATGCAACCATCAGGATATCTGAATTGATCGAAAAGCTAGAACAAACTGGTATGAAGTCTTGTGCTGTAACTGATCATGGAAGTATGTATGGGATATTCAAATTTCAACAAGCAATGAAGGATGCTGGTTTGAAACCCATTATTGGTTGTGAAATATATATTGCTCCTAGAAGTATGCAAGAAAAGGAGTTTGGTATAGATAATGAATATTTTCATCTAGTACTTTTAGCAAAGAATCTTGAAGGGTATAAAAATTTGATGAAAATAGTATCTGTTGCTCATATGGAGGGTTTCTACTACAAGCCTAGAATAGACATCGAAACATTATCAAAGCATACAAAAGGCTTAATAGCACTATCAGCATGTTTAGCTGGTCCAGTGAGTAAGCCAATTCTACAAAATAATTTCAATTTAGCAAAAGAGAATGCTAATAAATACAGCGAACTTTTCAAAGATTCTTTCTATATTGAAATTCAAAGAAATGGTATGGAAGAACAAGAATTGGTTAATGAAGGATTGATTAAAATTGCGAATGATTTAAATCTGCCTCTAGTAGCAACATGCGATTCCCACTACCTAGATAAAGAGGATGCAGAAATACAAGAAATTCTTTGGTGTATAAGTGATGGGTATACAATGGATGATCCTAATAGAAGAAGAATGCCAACAAACGAATTCTATGTTAAATCTCCTCTGGAAATGGAAGAGCTATTTAAAGATATTCCCGAAGCTGTGCAAAATACTCAAAAGATAGCTGAGGGTGTCGAGGAATTTGATATAACTTTTGAAAGAGTGGAGATACCGTATCCCGATCTCCCAAAGGGAAAAAGTGCGAAAGAGTATCTTAAGGAAGTAACACTTGAAGGTGCAAAAGGGAAATATGGGAAAGTAACAAAAGAGCTTAAAGAGAGAATAGAGTACGAGTTAGAAATAATTCATGACAAGGGGTATGATGATTATTTCCTAATATTTAGAGATATTGTGAAATTTTGTCGTGATAATGACATAGTAGTGGGTATGAGAGGTTCTGGGTGTGGTTCGGTAGTTGCATACTCTGCTGATATAACAGACATAGAACCGATATCTTGGGAATTGTATTTTGAGAGATTTCTTAATCCGGAAAGACCAAGTCCACCCGATTTTGATTTGGATATAGCTGATAAAAGAAGAGATGAGGTTGTTAATTATGCTATTAATAAATACGGAATAGATAATGTTAAACAGATAGGTACTTTTAGTAAACTACAAACCAGACAAGCTATAAGAGATGTTTCCAGAGTTATAGGTGTAGATCTTCAGATAGCTGATGAGCTTTCTAAGATGGTAGAGATTGTATTTGGAAAAGCCAAGGGAATTGACTATATGTTGGAGCATAATCCTGAATTTGCTCAAATAATAAATTCAACAGAAAAAACTAGACATCTGGCTGAAATAGTACGTAAAGTTTCAGGTCTTTGTAGGGGTGTTTCGACACATGCATGTGGTATTGTAATAACTCCTCAACCAGTAGTAGAGTACTGTCCAATCCAAAGAGATGCCCATGGAGAGGGAATAGGAATGACTCAGTATGAGATGTTTGATATTGAGCCATTGGGGTTAATGAAGTTTGATTTTTTAGGTCTTAGAAACCTAAACATTATTGGTGCAGCCTTAAAAAAGATAGAAGGAACAAAAGGTGTTAAAGTAGATCTTTCTAAGGTTGATCAACATGATCAGAAGACCTACGATCTAATCAAATCTGGTTATACAATTGGAATATTCCAGATGGAAAGTGAGGGTATGAAAAGAACTATCAGAAGTCTAGAGCCTGAGAGTTTGGAAGACATCTGTTATATTCTCTCTGCATATAGACCTGGCCCTATGCAATTTATAAGTGACTATGCAAATGTGAAGAAAGGGAAGCAGGAACCCGACTATATAATCGATGACCTCGAACCAATTCTTGCCATAACAAACGGTGTTATAACATACCAAGAGCAGGTAATGAAAATAGCAGAGGTAGTTGCGGGATACTCTCTAGGTGCTGCTGATATATTAAGAAGAGCCATGGGGAAAAAGAAGCTAGATGTTATGCAAGCAGAGAAGCCCGCTTTTGTAGAGGGAGGAGTAAAGAATGGTTTTAACAAAGAAGATGTGGAAAAACTTTGGGAAAGGTTAGTCCAGTTTGCAAACTACGGATTTAATAAAGCCCACAGCGCATCCTACGCAACAATAGCGTACTGGACCGCATATCTTAAAGCTAACTATCCTTTGGAATACATGGCCGCACTTCTTGAAGGGGATTTAGACAAATTTGATAGAGTGATACTAGATCTCGGTGAGTGTGAAAGATTGGGTATAGAGGTTCTTCCTCCTGATATTAATGAGAGTGGGTTCTATTTCACCGTAGAAGGAGAAAGAAGCATAAGGTTTGGATTGGGGGGTATAAAGAATGTAGGGAACGATCTGGTCAAGGGCATTGTATGTGAAAGAGAAGAAAAAGGAAAGTATCTTCATCTAGACGATTTTGTTCATAGGGTCTATGACAAAGTCAATAAAAAAGCCATAGAGTACCTAATAATGGCTGGAACAATGGATTCATTTGGTGATAGGGGTGCACTTCTTCGAGTTCTGGGAGAGATATATGACAGGGAAAAAGCCCTACGAAAGAGTGAGGAAATAGGGCAGATAGACATATTCTCTGTAAATGGTAATGGAGAAAAGCAGGAAAGAAGTATTGACAAAACGTCACTACCTTCTGATGTTAAAACCGAAACAGCTCAAATTCTACAATGGGAAAAAGAACTTTTAGGCCTGTATTTTTCTAGTCATCCCTTAGATTATCTACAGGAATTCTTCGAAAAACGAAATGTAATACCCCTTAACGAAGCTTTGGAGATCAAAAAGAATAACGATGTTCTCATCCTCGGAGTAATGGTTACAAAAGTTAGAAAAATAACAACAAAAAAAGGTGAAGTTATGGCCTTTTTAACAATCGAAGATAAAACTGCGAAAACAGATGCAGTTATTTTCCCTCGAGTGTACCAGGAAATAAAGGATGCATTGACAGAAAACAAACCAATGTTAATAGCAGGCAGATTAAATATAAGAGATGGAGAGAAAAGTATAATAGTTCAGAAAGCTAAATATATAGATGAAACAAAGCACTCCTCAAAATTTGATGGGATCACATTTAGAATATCTCCAATTCATTCAGAGAAGGAAATAGCAGAATTAAAAAAATATATACAAGAATCAAAGGGTGAGGTTCCCGTTCAAATTATAGTTAACGATGGAGAAAGCTCGAAAAGTGTAGTTTTAAATAAAACCATAGCTATGGACGAGAATACGAAAAAATGGCTAAGAAGGTTTTAGAGTTGGTATAATTGTCCATGAACAAATCGAAGTTAGATACTCTCCCCACAACTCCTGGAGTTTATAAATTCTTGGATAAAAACGGAGAAATCCTGTACATAGGAAAGGCCTTAAACCTAAGGGCAAGAGTAAAATCATATTTCTCAAGCGATCTCTATGATCGACCAAGGGTTAAACAGATGATTCCCTTCATTGGTGATGTTGAAATTATTGAGACTAACAACGAAATAGAATCCTTGGTACTGGAGTCAGCATTAATTAAACAGTATAAGCCCTTCTATAATTCGGATAAAAAGGATGATAAATCATATGCATGGATATACATCTCCACAAAAGATAAATTCCCAACTGTAAAGATAATTAGGAAAATAACTGGGAAAGAATTGAAAAGAGGAAGACTCTTCGGCCCATACCCTAGTAGCTCTGCAACCAAAAGAATATTTACATACTTGAGAAAAATATATCCATTTTGTACATGCAAAAGAGCAAATAGCAAAGAGTGTCTGTACTTCCACCTTGGGTTATGTCCAGGTCCACACCAAGGCCATATAACAGAGGAAGAGTATAGGAAAAATATAAATGAGATAATAAAATTTCTAAGTGGGCGGAAGAGAGGCCAAATAAAGGAAATGGAATCTGTAATGAAAGAATACTCTGCTACCAAACAGTATGAAAAAGCTGCTGAATTAAGAGACAAGATTGAAGATCTTAAATATCTGGGAGAGAAAATAGATTTTGAAGCTAATGAAACAGAGCAATCGTATAAAAAAAGAAGGAAAATTGTATTAAAACAGAACTTCCTTGATTTAAAAAATGAACTAGGCCTTAAGAATCTCTCTAGAATTGAATGTTATGATATTTCTAATATTCAAGGAAAAGAAGCGTACGGTTCTATGGTCGTTGCTCAAGATGGAGAAATAAAAAGAAGTGAATATAGAGTATTTAGAATCAAGGACATAGATACTCCAAACGATCCTGCAATGCTCAAACACGTTATTCTGAGAAGGTTTAATCAACTAAATCAAAATAAATATTCACGTTCCCCAGATATTGTTCTTATAGATGGAGGGAAATCCCAATTATCTGTGTTAAGAAAATACGTGCCAAACGAGATACACCTTTTAGGAATATCCAAGGGTAAAAGATTGAAAAGAAAAGGAAGTAGATTACTAGATGAATTTTGGTTCTTTTCCAAAGATGGTATAAAAAGAGTAGATATAATGAATAAGGAAGTACTAATAGATCTACGAGATGAAGCCCATAGGTTTGCAATACTTCATCACAGAAAGGCACGAATAAGAAAGGGAAGGGAATCCGAACTTAGCAAGATAGAAGGGGTAGGGGAGAAAAGGAGAAAATTGTTAATAAAACAGTTAGGGAGTATAGATAGGATAAAAAGGGCTACCGTTAAGGAATTAAACAAGATAATAAAAAACAGAAAGGTGTCAGAAAAAATATATAATTATCTTCGTCAATCCAGTAAATAATTATTCCTTCTTTAAACCTTGGGGTTCTAGATTAGATAAAACAAATTCGAAGAACTCCTCCTGTTCTAAATTATAATCTAATACATACATAATTTTATCGTATGGGTTTGGAATTACAGCTACGGTATTAGCTCTCCCATTTTCAGTAATTGTTCCTCTTAAAGCTCTACCGTACTCTGTATAAGTTAATAATGTATTAGAGATATTCCATAGATTCTCTCCATCCTTATTTAACAACTCAACGTACTCTCTAAGTAAATCATCCAAAGGCTTGCTTCCAATATATCCGATGGGAGTAATAATTAATCTTTCTTCGCTTCCTATTCTTTTAAATTCCACCAATCGCAAGTTCTCAAAGTCAGAAACTCTATACGAAATAATATATTCCTTCGGAATTTGAATTACCCAAGGAAAATCAGGAAGTAAATCCTGCAGTTCCTGATTGGCCAGTAACAAATCGCGCTCAATCTCTCTTTCGACCCTTTCCCTTAAACCAGTAATAGCCTGCTCTTCGGAAAGTAACTCATACCATATATCATTAAATTTGGAATATATTCTCAATCCCACACCCTTTTTCGTCCAATACTGCCCATTTTTCATTTCTTCGGAACCAATATCCACGGACAACACAAAGGTCCAATCTTTCCTTGGCAATACATCTTCATAATATTCATAGACTTTCGTAATAGAAGTATTCGGAGGAAGTCTGTATGCAGAATTTCCGGAGCTTATAAAATTCGCTACTGAGGGCTCATTAATACTATTTGTAAATATAAACTCAGAATTAGGAAATATAGGAATATCCTCCAAGCCAATCACATACTGCTCTTCGTATACTTCAAAAGACTCCCTATTTCTCATTCTGATAATAAATAGGGTGGATATATAGAGTAGGGCAATACCCACGAGTGGGAAGATAATGTAGAAGATTACAGAGGAAGGGGGAGTTTTAGAACGTCTTTTTGAGGATTTATGTTTTCTCCCAAAGGAAAAACTTCTTTTTTTCTTCCTTCGTACTACCTTAGGAGTAGATTTTTTATACGGCATATAGACCTGTGTGTTTGGTTTCTTATTTTTATTATTTTTCTTCTTAAATAGTGCCATACCTTACTATATTACAATATCTTCTTTCTATTTAACATACACATGTAGTATAATTTTGCATTATTGCGGGATCGTCTAATGGTAGGACACCGGCCTTTGAAGCCGTCAATCATGGTTCGAGTCCATGTCCCGCAACCAGAACGGGTATCCATAATATTTTCATTGTTATATAATCATTTAATGAGTGATAAAGAAATATTCTCAACGAATGACGAATCAATAAGCAGAAGGGATTTTCTTGAAAAATCTGCGAAATTACTTGCTACTGCTTGCGTAATGCCTGTAATAAAAAATATCTCGGGATATTCGGAATCAGTCACTTCTAATGAACCTAGTGAGGAAGAAATAGATTTTATAGCTAAACACGAAATTGTTCAAGGAGATACCAGTAGAAATGTGGTCATGATGACATACGATGATATGGGAAGTGAAGAACAGATAGAACAGATTCTTTCCGCTTATCGCCCTTATCCAGATTGTAAAGCCACATTCTTCTACTTAGGAGATAAGCTTGAATGGAGTGCAAAATCAATTCAAAAAATTGTAGATGAAGGTCATTTGTTAGGCTCTCATTTTTGGAATCACTCTCAAATGTCAACCCTATCCTCGGATAGAATTAAAAGATGGTTTGAATTAAATATATCTACCCTTGAAAAAATCGTACCTGGATACAGAATGAAATATTTCAGAATGCCTTACGGAGATGGAGTTAGTGATGAAAGAATACTAAAGGTAGCAGCACAATTTGGATTGCAACATGTATATTGGACAACAGGAAGTAATGGTTTAGTGCCTGACACTTATCAGAAAGTTCTGTGGGCTGCAAAGCCTGGTGCGATTATACTATCACACATGTTTAGACGATATGATTATACTCAGGCAAATTTAATCGTTGAGGGATTATTAGAAAAAGGATTTTCATTAGAAACTGTAGATACAGGAAAAAGCCCAGCAGATAGATACATCCCCTAAAACTTGAAACTATTCTTACGTTCAGTTTGTACATAAACCCCCTTGTTATGATTACTATACTGAGTTTTTAACTCCCAGTTAATATTCTATGGGTTTCTAAAACGTAATAATGTCTCTGAGATTTTACTTTTCACCTCTGTTAAAATCTCGTTATCAAAAATCGCCCCAATCTCATCCATAATACTTTCTAGCTCTTCTTCGTTAACAAATATTCTATTTGTTTCCTTCATGTTCTCCTTTGCTAAATCAAACTTTTCTAATCTAACAAACTTAGTTAATTCCTCTAATTCATCCTTTTTTAATTCTATAATTCCTCTATTCATAATGATTAAATAATAATTTATTTCCTAAACCTATGTGCTATCTCAATCCTTCTCTTCAAAAAATCTTCTCTATCAAGAAATCCGATCTTTATTCTAGGACCTTTCTTTAGAATAAGCTCAGAACCTTTTTTAAGAACTTTTGATCTCACATTAGTCAAATATATCCTAGCACCGTCACTTTTAATTTGAATTTCTCCAAATGGCACAATATCATTCAAGTATCTATTACACACAACACCTGTAATCGAAAGTAAATCGGAATCTAAAGGTAGTATCCGTCCATTATTGTTGTAGTTAAAAGCTGTAGAGCCAATAGTTGTACTAATACAAATTCCAGATCCATAAATATCAAAATTTGAAAGATCCCCAAATTCCGTAGATATATTAAAATAATGATAACCTGTCAGTTTATCTCCAAGTATCACATCATTAACTGCATCCCCAAGTCGTTCCCCATCAAGATATGCAGTGATAGCATTAGACTCAAAATAATCAATCTTCAATTTGTCTTCAAGCAACTGCCTAATTATCTTCCTGTCATCTTCAACCCTGTTCATTAAAAAATTAAAAGTTCCTAATGCCTTACCAATATATGGAATACCTGTATCGATAGTATCATGTATAGCATGAAGCATAGCTCCATCTCCCCCTGCTACAAGATATATATCAGGATTTTCTTCATTTAGTAGTTGAGGAAAGTTTGTTTCAATAAGTTTGTTGAATTTCACAACTCTCTTATCCTTACTTAATAAATACTTTATTTTCATGTTAATTTGTTAAATATTAGCTTTTATTTCCTTGATCTCATCCCTCAGTTGCGCTGCTTTCTCAAATTGCAAATTGTCTGCAGCTATGAGCATCTTAACTTCGAGATCCTTAATTAATAATTTCTTCTGCTTCTCATCCAGCCTTTCTATGTCTAAATCAGCCTCAATCTCATCCTTTTTACTATCTACTAGTCTATCTCTTATTTCTTTTTTTATACTTTTAGGTGTAATGTTGTATTTCTTGTTATATTCCATTTGATACTGCCTTCTCCTTACTGTTTCCTCAATCGCATACTTCATACTGTCAGTCATACTATCTGCATACATAATTACTCTTCCGTCTAAATGCCTAGCAGCTCTACCTATGGTTTGAACCAAACTAACCTTGCTTCTTAAGAATCCTTCTTTGTCGGCGTCCAATATTATAACTAAAGAAACCTCTGGCAAATCGATACCCTCTCTTAGTAGATTAATTCCAACTAAGACATCATACTCACCTAATCTCAAATCCCTTAAAATATCTACCCTTTCAACTGTATCAATATCAGAGTGTAGATATTGAACCTTTATGTCTAAATCTTTTAAAAAGGAAGTTAAGTCTTCTGCCATTCTCTTGGTTAAAGTAGTTACCAAAACCCTTTGACCTTTCTTCACATTTCTCCCTATCTCAGATATCACATCATCAATCTGACCATCGGTTTTTCTAACCTCCACCTTTGGATCCAACAATCCTGTTGGTCTAGTTAAGAGCTCCACAACATTCTCATTACTATCCCTAATCTCCCATTCCGATGGAGTCGCAGATATATACATAGTACTTCCTTGTCTCTGTTGGAACTCCTTAAAATTCAGAGGCCTATTATCCCTAGCTGTGGGTAGTCTAAAGCCGTATTCAATTAAATTATCCTTTCTTGCTTTATCACCATTATACATTCCCCCAATCTGTGGAATTGTAATATGGGATTCATCTATAAACATCAGATAATCTTTTGGGAAATAATCTAATAGTGTATATGGTGGCTCTCCTGATCTTCTCCCATCAAAATATATACTGTAGTTTTCCATACTCTTACAATAACCAACCTGTTCTAGCATCTCAATGTCGTAATTTGTCTTCTGCTCTAACCTATACGCCTCTACATCCTTTTTAATATTTCTTAAAAAAGCAACCCTCTGTTTTAAATCCCTTCTAATATTATCAGTAGCACCCTTTATGACATCCTCGGAGTATACAAGTGATGTGGCAGGAAAGATTAAAACCTCCTTCAATTCCTGTAGCTTCTGTTTTGAAATAGGATGTACCTTAGATATACTCTCTATCTTATTCCCCCACAACTCTATTCTATATGAACTTTCTTCATATGGAGGATATATTTCTATAATATCACCGGTTATTCTGAATACCCCAGTAGTGAAATCATATGTATCTCTGCTATATCTCATAGAAACAAGCTCTATCGCCAGCTGCGATAATTCAACTGTTTGACCAATGTGAAATGCTAGACTCTTGTTTTCATAATTTTCAGGATTACCAATATTATAGATACACGATACAGAAGCAACAACGATTGTGTCTCTTCGTGTTAAAGCGGAATTCATAGCTCCAAATCTCAAATTTTCAATCTCCTTATTAACCTCTGATTCTTTTTCAATATACAGATCTTTTGCAGGTATATATGCCTCTGGTTGGTAGTAGTCATAGTATGATACAAAATACTTAACAGAATTATCTGGGAAAAACTCCTTAAACTCCTCGTATAGCTGTGCAGCTAAGGTTTTGTTATGAGATATAACTAAGGTAGGTCTGTTTAGTTTGTTAATAACATTTGCCATGACAAAGGTCTTTCCAGAGCCTGTAACACCAAGAAGTGTCTGTTTCTCTTTTCCCTTAAGAAAATTATCAGTTAATTTCTCTATAACCTCCTCTTGATCAGGAGAAGTTTTGTACGGTGAATTCAGTCTAAATTGATTCATATCGTATTCTAGCAGATATATGAATGTGTTAGAATAATGAATATGCAAAAACCAGTAATAACCAAATTGTCTCAGGAAGTGATTAATCAGATAGCAGCTGGGGAGGTAGTGGAAAGACCTAGCTCTGTTGTTAAAGAGTTAGTAGACAATTCAATTGATGCACAAGCTTCTAAGATACACATTAAGATCAAAAATGGAGGGATAGATAGTATTGAGATTTCTGATAATGGTATAGGTATCCCTAAGGAGAATATCGCTTCTGTTTTTGATTCTCATACCACATCTAAAATAAAGGATATAGAGGATCTTAATACACTTCTTAGTATGGGTTTTAGAGGTGAAGCACTCTCAACAATCACTTCTGTATCACGAGTTCATTTAGCTTCAAAATATGAAGGTGATGATATAGCCAATGAGATTTATTTTGATGAAAAAGGTAAGTCTTCTGTAAAAAAAACAGCTAAGGAACAGGGAACCACAGTGAGAGTAGAAAATATTTTCTATAATATTCCTGCTAGAAAGAAATATCTTAAAACAGCACAGACGGAATATAGGAAAATATATGAACTCCTAACAAACTACTTTCTAATATACCCCAATATCCACTTTATCCTTGAGAAAGATGGGAAAGTGATTGAGGATCTGCCTGAAATTCTTAATAATGTTGCAGGAGAGATATCATTGGAAAGAGTAAAAGGAATTTTGGGTGATAGCTCCAATTTTTTGAAGTTAAACTATAATGGCTCTGGATTACAAATCTCTGGATATATTGCTCACCCTTCATCACATAGCACAAGACAATCTAGGTCATATATCTTTGTAAATAACAGGCCGATTTCAGACAGGGGGATTGTTAGGGCAGTATATGAAGGATATTCTCGATATCTCCCTTTTGGTCAGAAAGTTGATTTTGTGGTTTCTTTAAATATTAATCCAGAATTAGTTGATGTTAATGTACATCCCAGAAAGGAAGAAGTTAGGTTCGAAAATCCATTTAGAATATACTCTGCCGTAGAGGAAGCTGTCAGGCATACTCTGGAAAAAGAGCTGTCTTTTAAAAACACATCTACAGATTTCTCTTCATTAAGGAATGGATTTAAGAAAGAAAGTACGGGTATTAAGGAATATAAACCAATAAATATATATACCTCTAACAAATCTACTTCTGTTAAAGACACACTACTATTTTCGAAAGAACTGCTGAAAGATTCTCCACCCTTAGAACAGGAAGAATTTCCGTGGGATGAGGATCGTGATGTGTCTAATATATTTCAGATATTTAATAAGTATATAGTTGTGGAGTTTAGGGATGATAACCTTTGGATAGTAGATCAGCATGCAGCAGCAGAGAGAGTTACCTTTGAAAAGTTATTAAAAGGAAAAACATCAATGGATATACAAAACTACCTTGTACCTATTGAAATAGAATTAAGAAAGGATGAAACCATTTTCCTAGATGAACATACAGAGTTCTTCAAAGATTTAGGTATATTGTATGAAATTAAAGATGGAACGATTTTACTTATGAGTTCCCCAGTGGAATTTTCTCATGCTGATTTTAAAAAGGTTTTCGAGGAAATTTTTGCCCTAGAAGAAAATATTTCTCAACTTGAGAAAAACTTTAAAAAGTTAAGGGATGATGTTTTAGCCACAATATCATGTCATAATAGTATTAGGAGTGGACAGGCTTTGGACAAAAAAACAATGTTAGATCTTTTTGATAAGCTCTCAAAGTGTGATAATCCATATAGCTGTCCTCATGGAAGACCTGCCGTATGGAAGTTAACACTTTCACAAATAGATAGTAATTTTGAAAGAACATATTAATGAAAAAAGGAACACTCTTTTTAATACCAACACCAATATCTTCAGATCAAAGTATGCAAGATATATTGCTACCTATGTATCTAGAATCAATTTCAAATTTAGAGCATTTTATAGTGGAGACACCCAAGATTGCACGCTCCTTTTTAAGGACACTTCCTCTTAAAAAGAAAATACAGGAGGCACATATGAGTGTTCTTAGTGAACATACGGTGGATGAAGAACTTAAAGAATTGTTATCTCCAATATACTCAGGAAATGATATAGGGGTAATTTCGGATGCTGGACTTCCCACAATTGCAGATCCTGGATATCGTATTGTTTCTATAGCCCAAGAAGAAAGTCTAGACATAAAAGCATTGGTAGGGCCAAGCTCTATAATCCTTTCCTTAATGCTATCTGGTTTAAATGGTCAAAGCTTTGCTTTTAATGGATATCTACCAAAAGAGAAAGGATTAAAAAGAAAAAGAATTAAATCATTGGAGAGAGTAGCTGTTAATACGCAACAAACACAAATATTTATGGAAACACCATATAAGAATCAATATATGTTAGAAGATATTTTAGAAATTTGTGAAGATGATACAAAACTATGTATAGCTATGAATATTATGTCGAAAGATGAATATGTTAAAACAAAGAGTATATCAGAGTGGAAAAGTACAAATATTGTATTAGAAAAGGTCCCCTGCTTATTTTTAATAAACAAATAGTATGGGAGTATTTATTGGTTCTACCCCAAATGCACAACAGGATGATGTATTGTTGGCAAGGGATGCTTTGAGAGGGAAAGTAGATACAACAAATTCACTGAATCATCTGAGAGAAGAGTTAGGAAAAGAAGCTCTTTTTTTCAACAAAGGAAGGGAGGCACTGTATTTCTTTCTAAAACAGTTAAACCTTTCAGAGGGGGATGAAGTAATTACTCAAGCATTCACGTGCGTTGCTGTAGTAGCCCCAATACTCTGGGTTGGTGCAAAACCGGTATATGTCGATATTAATCCGAATACTTTTAATATGAACCCAGAGCAATTGAGAAGTAAGGTATCAAATAGAACCAGAGTAATTATCCTGCAACATACATTCGGAAACATCATTAATGTCTCAAAGGTGAGAATGATAGTAGATGAAATAAATAAGGGTAGAGAGAGAGAAAATGAGATCTACTTAGTAGAGGATTGTGCACACCTTTTTACAAAAAATCTACAAGAGCTAAATATTGGTCAGTATTCAGACATGTATTTTTTTAGCTTTTCTCAGGATAAGAGTATCAGCTGTACACAAGGAGCTATGCTTGTTGTTAATAATCAGGAATTGAAAGAGATCATAGACAGCGCATATTTAAAATTGGGTGAGATTCCTAAAAAGGAAGCGAAGTATTGTGCGCGGTATGTTGTTATTTGGGATAGGATTAAGAGAAATTATTTTAAAAAGATCCTCCCCATTGGGAATATTACCCTTGGAAAGATACAAATTATACTGTGCAGAGCCTTGGGATTAATTAAGAGACAGGCTTCTTTTGACACATTAAAAATAGAGGGAGCCAAAAAGATGAGTAAAATTCAAGCCTCCATGCTTCTTAATCAGTTACATAAATTGGAGGAGCTTAATAAACATAGGCAAAATATCGTTAATATTTATGCTGTAGGTCTGAAAAATGAATTTAAATTTAATTCAAGTAGTAATACACTAATTAGATATCCAATACTTTTGGGAAACAGGAATGAAATAAAACGGAAATTTGCAAAGGAAGGTGTTATAGCAGGTATATGGTACAGCACTCCTGTATTCCCCTTGAATGAGAAAGAATTAGAAAGGGTGGGGTATGTTTCTTCTCAGTGTCCTAATGCTGAGAGATGTATGAATGGTGTACTTAATCTCCCAACAAATATAGAAGTTACCGAGGATATAGCCAGAAAGATTGTAGATATTATAAATACCTTTGCTAAACCTCTTAAGATTTAATAATATATCTATATGCAATTAGAATTTAGGTTAATAGAAGATGATAATTTGTGGGATGAGTATGTACTTAAGTTACCAATATATTCCTTTTTAAATAGTAGTGCTAGACATAGGTATAACGAAAGTGTAGGTGCTAAGTCTTTCAGATATGCGATATTTAATAAAGAGCAGTATTTAGGAATAGTATTGCTATCTGTGGGGTTTTCTAAAATATTTGGACATTTTTTAGAATGCAAACACTCCCCTATTTTATTAAACAGTAGGGTAGAGTATTGGGAAGAGATCTTGAGTTTTTGTAGAAAGGTTGGGAAAGAAAACAATTGTTTCTTAGTACGATTTGCCCCCTTATATAGAGAAAATGAAGAATTAAAAAATTTCTATAGTAAAAATTCCCTAATTAAGGCACCTATACATAATGTGGACGCTTTGATATCTCAACAAATAGATCTTAGAAAGGATTTGGAGGAGTTAAGGAGGGATATGAATAAGACAAAGAGAAATTTATTAAATAGATTATTAAAGGACGAGAATGCATTAGTTAAAGTGTTTACGGATGATTCTCAGTTTGAAATTTTTGAAGATTTTCACAATCAAACAACTAAATTAAAGGGGTACAGGGATAAGCCGGTAAGATTACTTCTTGCAGAGTTAAGGGAGCAAATATCAAAAGGTATGTGTTATATGCTAATTGGCTATTACAATAGTAAGCCTATTGGTATATGGCAATGTACTGTATATGGAAAGCATATGCACCTGTATCAGGCTGGTACTGATACTAAGTTTAGGGATAAGAATATTAATATTTCATATCTTCTGTTTTGGGAAGCTTTGAAATTAGGGAAAGAGTTGGGTTGTGAGGTTTTAGATCTTTTTGGTGGTGTAGTACCTATGCAGTATGAAGGAAAGAAGCATCCTTGGAAAGGGGTAAATGATTTTAAACAGAGTTTAGGTGGTCAGAAAGTTACATATATGCATAGTAGGGATTATCCTTTAAACAAACTAAAGTATTACATTTACTACATATACTCTTGGTTAATTACGACAGTTAAAGGATACACCATCAAATGGTAATGCTACCAACTGCTTCCACCACCTCCTCCAAAACCTCCACCACTACTTCCTCCACTAAAACCACTTCCTCCTGATGCTCCGTGACTTGAAGAGAATCCTCCAGCACTATTAGGTGGAGCAGATCTTGCCTGTACATTCTTGCTTATGCCTGCTATGGAGTTAGCCAATACATATGAGTTAAAGGCTCTCATATCGCCCTCATACCAAGACGGAGGTTCTTTGTATATATCTTTAAATTCATTTGCCCATTTCTTCTCTAAACCGAAAATAATTGCATATGGAAGTAGCATCTCGAATACCCCTCTAAATTTCTCAGGATCATTATGGAACTCTATTCTGTGTTTCTCTGCGGTATTAATATACATTTTTAATCCTTCTAATTCATAATATGCTTTATTTCCCCTATCTGCCCTAATATCTACTTGAAATGCGAATATTAAAGAAAGTATAGATGAGATTAATAACCCAATCCCCCAGCCGGTTGCTGCTATATATGATAATTGGGCAATTGTGAAAAAGAAAAGAAATATTCCTAGAACTCCCGCTAGAACAAGTTTGCCTTTTAGATTTCTTCTTTCTGTACTAAAGTATTCCTCTGCATATACCTCCTTGTTTAAGGAAGTATTAAGACTTCTAACAGTGAGATAAAAATCAGAACTAATCTTTTTTGTATTAACTTCATCTCCTTTCTTAAATAAACCTGAGTACAGGGTTCTTGGTATCTCTAAACTAATCTCCTTGTCAACATTATCCTTTGCTAATATGTAATCTCTCTTCCCCTCTTGCTTTATTTTGATATGCCCATCTATAGCTAATTGTATTATTTCTGCAGTAATGTGTTTATTATTCAGTGCTTTAGAGTATATATATCCTCCTAATATAGGATACATACCTTTTTCAGGTTCATAATGTGGAAATACAGTTATCTTCTTATTTTTTCCTTTCTTCTTTACAATACCACTTAGGAATATAAAAGTTGGTATAGGAAGAAGGATTCCTATGTTTGCTATTAATAAAGCAAATAACTGTCTTCGTGACGTATCTTCGAGTGTTCCCTTAGGCATTTTAACTGCTACAGTTAAGCCTTCAAGATTTCCTAATAGTGTATTAGATGAAAGGTTAATCTCCGTATCATTCACCTGTTCAAATGTACAATTGGATTCTGTAGAGCCAGCAAGGCCTGTATAACAGATCTTGTCTGTTATACTCCCTGGAACTTTGATGTTTGAGACTGCCTGGATAATAGGTACAGACCAACCATTCCCCGTTATATTTAAATATAATTCGTCATATTCATCAAAGTAATTAACAGCGTTTTTTAAGGTGTAATCGATGACGTATACATACTCTCCCTGAATAGTAGATTCAGGATCTCCTATCTTAAATATTGCATAACCACTTTTACTGCTTCTTTCATATTGTGTGAATTTTCTTTCAGGAAAATCTTTTGGATAATAGTAAATTTCATTTAGAGTTAATGTTGTTGGTCGCTTGAATCCAGCTTGTACTTTGTAATCAATAGGTATTTCTCTAATAATTCCGTGTTTGTATGATGGAAAATAGTAATGTATTTCTTCTCTAATATTTATATCTGTATTCTCAAACTGCTCTATATCACTCCTAAACAGTGTAATTTGCTCAGTTATAGGTGGTGAATCTTGGGCAAATAACATACCCAAGGGATATGTAGAAAGAAAAAAGGCTAGTAATAGAGAATACAGTGCTTTTTTCATATCTCTTTCTTAGAATTTTATCTCAACATTCTTTTTCTCTTCCTCAGATGCCTCAAAGAATGGCAATTTTGTGAAACCAAATACTCCTGCGAGGATATTATTTGGAAATACGGCTATTAAAGTATTAAAGTCTCTAGCAGCACCGTTATAGAACCTTCTAGATTTTTGAATATTATCTTCTAAATCTTTAAGACTTGATTGAAGCTCTAGAAAGTTTGTATTTGCTTTAAGTTCAGGATAGTTCTCTGCAACAGCAATTATCTTAGAAAGTGCTTTTGTAAGTTCACCTTCTATCTCCATCTTGTCCTCCAAAGATCCTGCGGACATTGCCTTTGCCCTCATTTCGGTAATCTGTTTGAATGTCTCCTGTTCATGTTTTGCATATCCTTTTACAATCTCAACAAGGTTTGGGATCATGTCATATCTCTGTTTAAGGAATGTCTCAATATCAGCAGAGGCTTCTTCTACAACAATTTTCTGTTTAGCAAGTTTGTTATAGAGACCAACAAGTACTACTGCTAAGAGTACTAATATACCAATTGCATATATCATATGTATTATATGTTTAATTTAATATTAATATTGTAGGAGTTTTTAAGAGAATTTGCAATGATTATTTCTTTTCTCTCTCTATCTTTATTGCATCTCCATTAATTAGGGCATTACTTATTTTCTCCAAAGCAGTTCTTAAATCTCTTTGATATTGGCTCTGTGATATATTCATTTCCTTTGATGCCGTTGTTTGATCTAACTTTTTGATATATCTTAACCTTAATACTTCCAATTCTTCAAAAGAGAGAGTAGTTTCTTGAAGCAGGTTAAGAGGAATACCTTTTGGTTTAAAGTATTCCTCTTTAAAATTGTAACCGACTCTTCTTCTAGATCTTCTTCTCATAGTATATATTTTAACAGAATTGCCCTTTTAATGGAGCATTACACTTAGGGCAACTGATTGTAGAGCAGGGTACACCTCTTTTATGTGGCTCTTTGTAACCACATTTAGGGCAGATGCATTCAGAAGAACCACCCAATCCTCTAGGTCTTGGTATGTTTCCTCCTCTTCTTCCTGTTCTAGGACCTCTCCCCAATGGTCCTGTTCCGTCTAAGTTTGGCATTATATTTGTTTAATAATTTAATATGGGTATATACCCATTAATATTCTAACACAAAATAACGTCGTGTCAAATAGAAAAGTTCTACTGTGTGATAAATCTATACTTGCTGTCGCCTTCTACCGCTTAGTAGTCTTGTTTTAAAAAGAAAATTATCAACAATTAGGCAAATAGTTAGAATATAGAGAATTAATAATGTTTCTAGGACCCCTAACTTTTTTGTGTCAAAGGGTATCATTAGTAACGACAAGATGATTAAGAATAGATATGAGGTGGTTGTAAGGAACAACTTGAAAAATAATTTGCGACTTTTTCTGTAGAGGCCAATAATGTTAATAGGGGTTAGAACAGTTAGTATTATTAAATTGGCAATTATGGCAAATCCATGTAGTTTTAGGTCTCCCTGTTGAGGAAATAGACCTATGAAAGTTACACTTATTATTGGGATAATGTAACTGATTCGAAATATTTCTGAGTGTTTGAATAACTTCATAGTAATATATCTGAAATAGATAGATAGGAATATTACTGAAGTTATTAACCCTACGTTAAAAAACATATAGAGTCTATTATTCATAGGATTCCCTAAATTACTGTATGAAGATATGGGAAAGGAGAAGTTTGATCCTGTTGTTGAGGATATTAAAACAAAAAGGAAGAAAATAAGTACGGCATTTATAAAATATAATCTTTTTAGAGATAGTCTTTTAAGAAACTTTTGAATATCCATGAGTAATATAGTAACAGATCGTGGGGAATTTGAAAATCGGGG
>CAZEQZ010000002.1:0-330215 GCA_964514595.1 uncultured Candidatus Saccharibacteria bacterium | reverse complement strand
TGGTGGAGACGACGGGAATTGAACCCATGTCCAAAAGCTTTGTTTAGCACCATGTACAAACATAGTTAACCTTGTATAGTAAGATATTTTTAAAAAGGTTAACAAAAAGAAATATCCCCTCGATTATGTTTCTAAATTAGTTACCCTATCGATCAAATAACCAACCGTACCCTAATAACGACTATCTATAATCCCTCATTAGGGAAAAGGATAATAGACACTAGCCAAAATATTTAGCTAGACCTTATGCAAAGTTAAATGCATAAGCTGGAGCTGCAAAAGCAGCCCTTAACTTAGCAGTAAACTCGCTAACTAAGGCGACAATCTTATTTTCTACACTTAAGCTGTGTGTTGAATAACGAATCAACGAACGATTTGTGATAACTAAACGCAAACTTCTGTCGAAAGCCTTACGTCCCCATATTGATAAAGAACATAGGTATTATACCATTTATTTATATACTTTTGAATCTCAGATCTGTGCACAAATTTCTAATTCAATTTCCTTCTATACTCCCACATCCCTATACCACAAGCAATAGAGAGATTTAAAGATTCAATATCATTACTATGTGGTATATACACTTTTTCTCCCATTTTACCATCTCCCTCCGATATGCCCTTACTTTCATTCCCGAATAGTAACGTAGCGGGACTTTTGAATTCTATATCCCCTATCTCCCTTCCCCCATCTAAAGTAAATAGATAAAGATTGTTGTCCGAATTTTCTTTAATATATCCCTCTAAATTATTGTAATTATATATACTCACTTTAAACATAGCCCCCATTGTCGAGCTAATAACCTTAGGGGAAAAAACATCAACAGAGGGTCCCACTAAAACTAAGTTATTAAATCCTAAACCAACCATAGTTCTAATAATTGTCCCTAGATTCCCCGCATTCCTAGGCTCTATAAGTAGGATATGGTCTTTTCCTCTTTCTATCTTATTCTCATATTTTCTGAATACTCCAACAACAAAAGTATTCTCTTTGTATGCTATTTTCCCTATTGCCCTATCTGCGTACTCCCAATTAATTCCCTTCTCCACACAAATTTGCATTACCTTTTTCGCATCCTCAAATTTCTCCGCTTCCCTTTTAAATAGAACCTTAATAACAAGGTCTTCTCTTTCCCTAAGTAGCTCCATTGTGGGGAAAATACCAAAAGTATATGAAAAATCAAAATCTTTTTGATATCTTTTTAGTTTAGGTTCTAATATCATTTCTTGCTTCCCTTCCCACTCTTTTTCTTCACAGGAGTACTCTTTTTCTTTCCCCTAACCAAATCCCACTTCTCTTTCCTAACAACTAAATACGCTTCCTCCACTTTCTTTTTTGTTTCATCGAGAAGCCTGTTCTTTCTCTCCAACTCCCTCTGAGTTAGAAGCTCTCTTTGATACATCTCGTATATGCTATTTAAAAAGCCTGTTAATAGGGCAAGATAGGAAAAGAACTTTGCCCATATAGAAAGATTAACCATGCTGTAATACTCAATATTGAGAAACGGAAGAAAGAAGATCTGCGAGAGGATCAGGAATGAAATTGCGAATATTAACCAGAAAGCAAAATTATCATATTTCCACCCTTTTCTAAACATATGCCCAACGAAAGAGAGAAGCAGAAGCATCAATGTCGCTGTTCCAACCATTACAACCCAAAGAGATTCACTGATCACATTGCTAAGAATAAAGTATGAGACCACTCCTGAAAACGAAATAAAAAGTGTCACTACAAGTAACACAACTCTTCTTTCGGCCTCTATTAAACTCTCTCCGTTCTCTATTCTCTCAGCAGATAACCAGCTAAGAAAAAGGATTAACGAAAGGAATCCTCTAGAAAGAATAGCCGAGAAAGGATACACCTCCCCTGGCCTATACACAAAGAGAGTTTCGAAACCTCCTACATCTATTACCAATTGAACTATATCCAAAAGACCTACTGCTAGAAAACCTATTCCTAAGAGAAGGAATATAAGGTTTGCTTTTTGTGTGTAGTATCTCAGCAAGGCTATTAGTCCTATAAATATCGCAAATACACCCGAAATTAGAACTACAAAATATTGAAAATCTGTTATCCAAACTATTTCCCCTACAAAACATGCTAGTATCAGGAACGCGAGAAGAGATAGCATCATCATAAGAAATTGTAACCCCACGTGTGTTCTGTCTAATTTTTCCTTTTCCATATATTTAAATTAAAAACTAAAATACATATTTTGTAAATGATATTTGTACATTCCTTTCTGCATACGGTGCACATACTGTCACGTTTCCTTGCCCATCCTGGGATATGTAATACCCTGTGCCATTAACTGATTTACTAACCGGGTCCGAAGGGAGCGATAATACATTTTCTTTCGCAGGATCTGCGAGAAACGATAGGTCCACTAACCCTTTGCAGTTATATGGTCCTATTTTACATATTTCATTTCCTACGGCTACACATTCCTTATTAACTGGAATATTATCCGGGATTTCACCCGTACTATTTATGTGATTAGATAGAGACGTTAGTATTGACGATATGTCCGCACTTCTATGAACATTTCTTTCATCTGCTCCTTGTTTGTCAGGGTTAAGGACCAAATATCCAAGGAATGCTATAACAAAAAATGCCGAAATAATGACAAAAAAGTCTAAAAAGGAAAATCCTTCGCTACTTACCTTCTTTCCATTACTCCCTGTGTTGGTTTGGTGAGGTTCGTACAGCAGATCAATGCCTAGACCCTCGGCAGCTTTATTGTCTTGCATAAATATATAATACAGAAGTATTTTTAAAAGTACCAGCAAGAATTCCTGTCATCGATAACTATCTTACCCATAGTTTAATAATTAAATTATATAGTGCTGTTTGGTGCTCGGAAACGCCCTTATACCGGCATATTTGTGCATACGCAGGTACTTATCCACGATTCTCTTCTTTTTGTGAATAAAAACATATTGTCTGATAGTATGTTAAATCTCTTGTAAAAATACGATATAGTCACCGAACTGGTGGGATTTTTATACAAACCGGACGTAGACGTAGAACGTAGAAGTACGTATCTGTCTGTGTTTATGCGGAGGGAGAGGGATTCGAACCCCCGGTCCCACGATAGTGAGACAGAGCTTTTCGAGAGCTCCCCTTTCGACCACTCAGGCATCCCTCCTACACAGTTGTAATTATAACAGGAAATTACCCCTTTAGAGCTCTTCTAAGGGAATATACTCACCATAGTTCATTTTGTCTATCCAACTCCATTTTTCAAAATCTTCGTATAGCAACTTATCTTGAAACAAAACAAAAAGCGCATCTTTATCTTTACTAGGTAATAGGAATATTAAAATTCTAGGGAAGTTGAGCTTTGTTTGGACTATTAGTAGATATGTTTTATCTCTCCTTGAGAAGAAAAAGCTCTCTAGCATATACCATTCATATAGCTTTCCTCCTGTTTCTATTCCTCTGGCAGTTATCTTGTGTTTCACCTTCACAGGTTTAGTGGTTCCTGCAATATACAAAAGAAAAAGCATAGACATTATTGCCGCCATTAAAAGATAGTTTCCTAATACTGCCAAAAGAAGGGCGAATAGGAGAGAGAGTACTACTACTATCATGAATCCCCTATTATTAAATTTGAATTGATATCTATCCGGAGCACTCCATTCAAAAAGTTTTATATTCTGAACCACCTTCCTATCCTGCACTGGATCCTTCTCTAGCCCTACCTCTCCCTCCACTATTTTCTTCCTTCGCTTATCTTTCTCCTCTGAAATTGCTTTCTTCTTCATTTTCGCGATCTTCTCTTCCTTCTCCCTAAGACTTTTCTCCCCACTTATAATCTCGAATATATTTTCTAAATCGTTCTTTTCTTTCTTTTTGTCCATATATAAATCATATAATAAAGAGTGATATTAATACAACAATAGAAATTGCAATTCCCCAGGCAATATCCAATATATGAAAATAGTTTAAAATCGTTGCCATAAAAAGACCTAATGTAAATACGGATGCATACTTAAAAGTGGAGAGTATTAAATCCTTTCTATTTTGATATTTTTTGAAGGATAGTAAAAGAAAGTATATCAACAAAGAGAAAGCTGATAGAAGGCAAACAAGGAGGAGAAGGATGAGTGTGAATATATTTATCCAGTCATAGTTTCCTAAAGTATCAAAAGGGAGGAAGGTTGGATTGTTGAGTAAATAGTACAGAAGTATTACAGATGTTATTAGTGAAATTGTAAGAGATAGAAGGAATTTCATATCTTTATATTATATAGGTTTTAATAATTAATTATCTAAGTATTATTCTTTTGAATAATTTTATTTCTACGTTTATGAATATATTAATTATAGAGAATTCTAAGAATCTTTCCCAACTACTATCCACGGCACTAAGCCCGTATAAATTTAACATATCCCTAGATGATAGTAATTTTGAGAATAAAAATTTAGTTAATCGAAAAATATTCGATATATATATAATGAATACAAATTTGGGAGGAGATGTTACACGGAAGTTACTCAAATATATAGTAAAACACTCCTCTGAAGGTAAAATACTGGGGATTTGTAACAAGGGTAGCTGGATAGAGAAGGTTGAATTTCTAAAGAGGGGCGGAGATGATGTCTTAACTTACCCATTCCCAATACAGGAGCTACTCGCAAGAATAAATTCTCTAATGAGAAGACCAAAGAGCTATGTAGATAAAAATCTGTATATTGGCGACTTTGTTTTGGACTTAGAAAATAGGTCTGTATACAAAGATAGTAAAGATGTAGAAATAAGGAAGAAGGAGTACGATCTGTTCGAATATCTCGTAAGGAACAAAGATCGGGTAGTTTCTAGATGTGAACTACTCGACCATGTATGGGACTATCGGGAATATGTCGGATCTAATACGGTAGATGTTCATATTAATAGACTAAGGGATAAATTAGGAAACAAATCTATTATAGAGACAGTGCATGGGATAGGCTATCAAGTCTGCGGTGATAGGAGGCATCCTAGAGCATCATAGGCATTACCAGATGGATAAATGACTCATCCCCCTCAATCTTGAATACTCCTGGCCTTACAGACTCCGAGCATTCGAATGTAACTATCCCTGAATCAAGATGTGTCAGAACATCAGTTAATAATTTTGCACTAAATGCAATCTTAAGATCATCACCATCAACCTTACATTCAAATGTACTTTCATTCTTTCCTAGGTCTGCTTGGGTAGCAGATAAATATATCTTATTGTCCTTTGAGTTAATATCGAGAATCATTTTATTTCCTAAAACTGATCTTGCAATAATATTAACTATCTTAAGGGAGTTAAGAAATCCCTCTCTGTCTATTTCACATTTAGTCTTAAAACCAGTCGGAATTATCTGCTTATACTCTGGGAATTCCCCATCTATTAACCTAGATACTAAATCTATATCCCCCACCCTAAAAAGTACCTGATTTTTATCCTCTATCAAATATATAGATATCAAACTGTCTTCATCAGCTGTTTCGGAAATTATATACGATAGTTCCGTCATTGCTCTAACTGGAACTAAGAAACTTTTCTCTTTTGAACCTTTAGCTGTTTTTATTGTTTGTTTCGATAATCTCAAACCATCAGTCGCAATGAAAGATATTCCACCATCTTCAATTTCTACCTTAACACCCGTTAGAACAGGTTTTATATCATCTGTAGCGGCTGCAAATGCAACTCTGTTTATAGCCATAACTAAGTCAGCCCTATTAATCTCTATAAATGGATCCTCTTTTTTAGCAATAGAAGGAATATTGGGGAAATCATCAGAAGGCATAGTATTAAAGCTAGCAGTGTTGTTTGATGTTGATATATTAAAATTTTGCTTCTCAACTTCAACATCAACCACCTCCTCAGGAATTGAGTTTACGAATTCTGATAGCTGTTTTGCTGGTATTGTTACTTTGCCTTCGTTAGATATATCTGCGCCTATCCATGTTGCAATACTAAGTTCCAAGTCAGTTGTCTTCATAATAAGTTTTCCCTTCTCTGTTTGGAAAAATACATTGTTTAAAATAGGTAATCCAGGTTTGTTACTTACTACCCTACTCACTATGTTTAAGTACTTCGAGAATGTATCTTGATTACAAGAAAATTTCATATATTTTGTTTAATATTTTAATGTAGGCAGTTATTCATTTTAACATTTTTTATAATTAAAAAGAATTGCATATTCTAATATTTAATATATATAAATAGTAATAGTCATAGTAGAGAATGTGTATATGTGTATACTATCTGACTATGAGTGCAAAAAGATTGTAATGAGGCTCTAAAGGTAGGAGGAGGTTATTGTGAATAAATGTGACATCATTTTTTGTTATATCTCTTTCAAAAATCTTATGGTTACAATATTTTTCTTTGTGGATTGTTTTTATGGATATCTACGGGATAAATAGAACTTAAAGGGGGACAGTACTAACCCCAAAAATCCTTCCAATACAAGACCTTAACGATAATATAATGTTTTTTAATGTGGAAAGATGCTTCAGTTATCAGGAGATATTCTTAAATTATCCACATAGTTATCCCCTAATTAACTTTTTAGAATTTTAATGCATTTATCAATCTTTTCATCCAGTCTAGAATCCGTTTCTCTCAGCTTCCCTATCTTTTCATAAGCGTGTATTACTGTTGTGTGATCCTTTCTATTTACTTCTCGTGCTACTCTTTCAAGTGGCATATCTAATTCTTTGCGCAATATATACATAACTATTTGCCTACATTTCGCAACATATGCAGTTCTTCTGTTTCCTTTTATTTCTTGTGGCTTGACATCAAAAACCTCACATACGGTTTTTATGACCTTTGCTGGGGTTATTCTTTTTCTTTTGCTATCTAGGTCTATTTGTAATATTTTCGATATATCCTCAAACGTTGGATTTACACCTAGTTTAAAAAGAGAAACAACCTTTGTTAGGGCTCCCTCTAACTCCCTTATATTACTCTCCACGTTCTTGGCGATAAGATCTATGTATTCATCGGGGATGGAAAAATTCTTCTCAGAAAGGCACTGCCTTAGAATTGCAACCCTGGTTTCGTAGTCGGGAGCTTGTATATCCGCGACCATTCCTCCTTCGAACCTTGATCGAAGCCTATCTGTTATATTCCTAATCTCTTTAGGTGGCCTATCAGATGCTAATATTATCTGTTTGTTTGCTTGGTATAGTGTATTGAAAGTGTGGAATAGTTCCTCTTGTGTTCTAGGATATGTCTCCACGAACTGTACATCATCTATTATTAACAGGTCGACGGCTCTGTACTTGTTTCTAAAATCCTCATTACGTTTTGTACGGATGGCTTCAACCATTTCATTAAGAAACTGCTCTATTGATATATATATAACTCTTTTGTGTGCATCTCTTTTTAATATCTCATTTCCAATTGCTTGCATCAGGTGTGTTTTTCCCACCCCTGTTTCTCCGTAGTAGAATACTGGATTGTATGCGTTTCCTAAATCTTCTAGTACAGCTTGTGCTACGGCCTCTGCAAGTCTGTTATTTGCACCTACTATAAAATTGGAAAAGAGGTATTTAGGATTAAGATGAGAATCCGAGAGGGCTTCTTCGTACATTTCTTTCTCTTTCTCTGCAGTGGAAAAAAGATCTAGGACTTCCTCCTCCCCTTCCATATTGTGATATTCATACTTCGGTTTTTTGGTGGACCTATCCTTCTCCCTCAAATTTATCTCTATCTCAAAATTTCTTCCACATGTTTTTCTGAGTGCATTTTTAAGAGCATATTGATAATCCTTTAGAATCTTCTCCCTTTTATATGCTGCGTCTGAGGATAGTTGTACAATTCCATTATTTATACTTTCAATGTATGTATTCCCGAATAGCCCACCAAACTCCCTAACTCCTATTATTTGTTTTAGATATTCCTTTGAAACTTTCCACACTTCGTCTGGATCCCATTCATGGCTACTATTTTCTTTCGAGATGTAGTTCTCGGGGATTTTGTCGAAATGCTCTTTAAAGTCTGCTTTTTTCATTAGCATAAATAATAATTAATATGGCAGTCTAATATGGGGGGCAGTCACATGGCCGATTGGGACTTTTATCCATTATAATGATTTAGAAATAAATGTGGATATCTTCTCGATGAGGTCTAAAAAGTTTCCTATTAGAGAGACTTCTTGATTATATGCGAGGTGTCTAAAATTTTTAGAGTAGTTTTTGAATTCTTAAAGCTTGGCAATTAAGCACATCAACTGTATAATAGCGCTGTATGAAAAGAACATATCAGCCTAAAAATTTAAAAAGAATAAGGAAACTAGGTTTCAGGGCAAGATCTAAAACTGTTGGAGGAAAGAATGTCTTGAAAAGAAAGAGAGCAAAAGGAAAGAAAAACCTTTCTGTGAGTGAGGAATACAAATTGCTTAGAAAAAAGCAAACAAAAAGTATAAGATAGGATATATATTATGCTTCCTAAAAAATTTCGTCTACCAGCAAAAGAGTTTGATGTTGTATACAAGAACGGGAAAAAGGTCCGTGGAAAGTACGGTATGTTTGTTGTAAAAGAAAACAGTATTTCTAATCCTAGATTCGGTTTTGTTTTGAGCAAGAAAGTTGGAAATGCTGTATTAAGGCATAGGATGACTAGGCTATTGAGAGTAGTTGTAATGGAGGTTATTAATGAAAAGAATTTATCCGGCTTAAATAAAGATTTTGAGTATATAGCATTCCAATTTTGTGACAGGAAGGTGGATTTAAAGGAAGATATATTATTACAATTTGAAAAAATATTAAATGTTTAGAAGCTTTTTTCTTTTAATAATTAAGGGATATCAAAAAACATTCTCATTTGACCATGGAATTATGGGGAAGATATTTCCTAATACTAGATATTGTAAATTCTCCCCTACTTGTTCTGAATACAGCTACGGTGCAATTGAAAAGTATGGCGTCTTAAGGGGAGGGTATTTGTCACTTAAAAGAATTGTTAAATGTAATCCTTGGAGTGAAGCGGGACAGTATGATCCTGTTCCTTAGGTTAAATTTATGATATATTCGCTATCATTGTATTATTTTTGTAACTAAAGAAATGTTTGCAGCTATTTGGCAAAATGTATTCTATCTGCCCGTCCTAAATCTTTTAGTGATATTCCATAATATCCTTTTTGATAATCTAGGCTTGGCAATTATTGCTATTGCAGTAATTTTTAGATTAATACTGCTTCCATTGATGAAAAGGCAGACAGAGATGACAAGAAAAATGGCGTCTCTTAAACCCCAGATAGATGCATTACAGAAAAAATATAAAAATAATCCTGAGAAATTATCTCAAGAGCAGATAAAGCTTTATAAGAAGGTTGGATATAATCCTTTGGGTTGTTTAGTTACCTTTCTTCCTCAGTTATTGATACTTTCTGTTTTGATACAGGTTATACGAAATGTCACGGATAGTAATCTAGATGGTATATATCCCTTTATAAAGAGTTGGTTAGAAAATGGTAATTCTTTAACTATTAATACAAACTTTTTAGTTTGGGATTTAACAAAATCATTCAATGACATATCAGCGGAGTTTGGGAGAGTCTCTCTTCAGTCTTTCTACTACATGCTATTAGCCGTATTAGTTGGGGTGTCCCAATTTTTCATGTCCAAGTTTACACAGGTGATGCAGGATCCTTCTGCAACAGGAGATAAGAAGACAAAAAAGAAAGAAGGAGATATATCTGCAGAGGAGATGCAAAAGAAAATGTCTCAATCGTTTACATGGATTCTTCCATTTACAACAATATTTATTGCAATTAGTGCCCCTGCCGCATTAAGTCTTTATTGGGCCATACAATCTTTTATGTTGGTCATTCAATACATGCTTCTAGATTGGGATAAAACAGAGAAAGGGATTCAGAATTTAATAACCAGATATAAGGGAAGTGGATCTGGTAAGAGGTAACGTTCAACTTTGATACTAAATTTTTAATATTTATCTTATGAAAGATAAGGAAATAATTAAGTTCATGCAAAAAGAAGTAGACTCGCTCTGCTCTCTTTTGAATGTAGATTGTGAGAACAGGTGTGAGATGGAAGATGGGGATGAGGGAATAAAATATATAAAAGTATATTTTGATGGAGAGGAGTTGGGCTATATGATTGGAAACCATGGTAGGCATCTAGATTCTATTCAGTACATTCTTCAAATAATAATGGGAAGAAAGTTAGACCAAGATCCTAATTATAGAGTTTTTGTAGATGTCGGTGGATATAGGGAGGAAAAGGATAGTAAATTGGAAGAGATGGCGAGGCAAAAGGCAGATGATGTTAGAATTTTAGGAGAAGAGATAGAACTTCCACCAATGAGACCTTCTGATAGGAGAATAATTCATATGGCCTTGTCCAAATTTGAGGATATAGAGACAGAAAGTATAGGAGAAGGAAGGGATAGGAGAGTTGTTATAAAACCTGTTAAATAAATACTTTTGTGATAAAATTGGGTTGTGATTAACCCTAAGCTTGATAAAAGAACGATTTTTGTAATATTCATATTTATTGTTTTATTTGGTGTTGGATTTTTTCTAACAGAGCAATCCTTAGAGAAATCTTTTTTCATATTGTTCTCTCTCCTTCTCTGGCTATTAATTTTTTTACTCAAAAGAGATCTCGTCCTAGCTTCCCTTTTGTATATATTAATTGTTCTTCCATTTAATATAACTTTGCAGGTGCCAGGTAGTGTTGAAATTTTTAATACAGAGATACTCCTCTCCTCCCCTTTTGTAAGTGGGATATATGTTAACTACCTTGTACCAACAATTTCAATATTAGATATCGGATTAACTCTTTTTCTTCTATCTGTCACCTTGGAGAGAGGTTTCAAATTCTATACGAATATCCTTAGAGATTGGCGAAACGGTGTATTGATATTAATAGTTTTTTTAATATTACAAAATATTTTCCTGAATAATTTTCTAGCTGTACTCAATTCTGTAAGGTTAGTTGGTGTAATTTTGTCTATATATTCCACAATTACAATATTTAAGGGTAGGTATCTAAAATATTTTATATCTGCCTTGGGAGTGATATTCATTGTCAATACGGTAATCCAGGGTATTATTGGAATTAAGCAGTTTTTAGGAGGAAGTTCCTTAGGTTTATTATTTCTTGGGGAGTCTCAAGTAGTTAGTGGAATGCAAGGGTCTAGCTTTATCGAATTAGGGGGACAGCTATTTTTAAGAGCTTATGGTACATTTCCACATCCTAATGTATTGGCTGGGTATTTGATTCTCTCTGTTGTTATAGGGATTATATTATGGAGGGAGAATAGGTTTATCAGTGTACTCCTAATCCTATTGTCGTCTGTATCCCTCATATTTACTTTTTCCAGGATATGCATTCTATTACTCTTTTTGATTTGTGCAATCTTTATACTAAAATCTCTATTTAAAGGGAGGGAAATCTTTTTCTCTTTTTCCCCCCTACTCTTTCTGGAGAGATTTACCAATGTTTTTGTCGGAGGGGATAGCGGATGGCAGGATAGAATAAATTTGCTTAGGTCAAGCTGGGAGGTTGTAAAGAGGAATTGGTTTTTAGGAGTGGGAATAGGCAATTATGTAAAGGCAATGGAGGATTTTGTACCAAGGACAAAAAAGGGGATCTTGCTTACTCAGCCCGTACATAATGTTTTAATGCTAATTCTTTCTGAAATTGGAGTAATAGGGCTAATGATATATATTTACACCTTCCTAAGCTTAATTATATTGAACGTGAAGAGATGGAATTATTTAAAGATTCTAGTATTACTTAGTATATTAATAATAGGATCTTTTGATCATTATCTGTTTTCCTTACCACAAGGGTTAATAATATTTCTATTATTTATAGTTATTGTGTGTATGGACCTAGAGAGTTTGTATGAGAATGAATAGAATATAGACTAGGATTAGTCCAAGGCCCTCTCTTTTGCTGATGTAGTGCTTCTTCCCTAATATTGCAAATAGGAAAGTTACAAAGGTTGCAAATATTAAGAATAGTAGCTCCTCCTTAAACGGGTTGAAATCAAGTGTTGCAAAAAAGGAGGTTATTCCGGATACAAAGAGTATATCAATCAAGCATGCCCCAAGCATATTGCCAAGACTAATATTTATATTTCCCTTTTTAATCGCGGTGAGGGAGGTTATTAATTCGGGAGTTGTTGTCCCCATTGCTAGTACAAAGTATCCGATTGTTGTTTGAGCAATACCGAATTCGTCTGCAAATATTGTAATATAGTCGACTGTGAATTTCCCAGAAATTATTACTAAGAGAAATGAAAGGAGAAGGAAGATAATGCTAAATTTTGTATCATGATTTATCCTTATCTTATGGTTATTTTTATTTGCAAGGAATATAGCTATGACTAGCATACATATAGTTGCTATTCCTAGATACCAATGCATTTGGAAGTTGAATAACCATAATAGAAGGAATATCCCTATGTATATGACAGTGTTAATTGGTATATTCCTTCTTACATCAATTTCGTCTAATTTGTATTTTGAAAAAAGGGCTAATATGCCTAATAGTAATGATGTTTTTATGATAACTGCCCCTAGAAATGTCGAAATAGCTATACCAGGATTTCCCGTAGCGGCTGAGTATGTACTAATGGTCAGATCAGGCAAGGACGTTCCAAGTGCTACAAGTGTAAAGCCTATGAAGAATCCACTAACCTTTATCTTTTTGGCTAGCGCAGTAGACTGATCAATAAAGATATCAGTTGATTTAATAAGGACGGCAAGGGATATTAGGGCTATTAGTATATTAAGCATGTATTAATAGTATCATAGATATGGGGAAGAGAGAATATGGCGGAGAGAGAGGGATTCGAACCCTCGATATGATTTCTCATATGCACGCTCTCCAAGCGTGTCCTTTCGACCACTCAGGCATCTCTCCAATGGCGTACCTGGCCGGAATCGAACCGACAACCTACTGCTTAGAAGGCAGTTGCTCTATCCTATTGAGCTACAGGTACACAACAAAGCAATTTTATCAATAAATGGGGCTTAAATAAAGGGTTAGTTAACATTTACAACACTTATTAGTACTCCTCCCTGTCTCTTAGGGAAGCGTCTTAGGTATTCCGGGAAGTTCTCGGGCAAAAATTCCACGTTTGTTTCTTTATCTGAAAACTCCAAATCTTTAAGATACTTCTGTCCCTCTTCCCAGTTTTTTGTCTTTAGCTCATTTAATATCTCTTCCTTGTCAACCTTTGGTTTTACAGAACTCTTTGCTACCAACTTAATCTTTATTCCTTGTGCATTATTCTCTGCAACAGAAACATCCTTCTCTATGTCAGAATCTAATTCAAGTTCTAGATCTCTATCCGATTCAAAGAGATTATTATCCTGAGCTTCTTTTGTTAATAATTCAGCAACTCCATCGTCAAATCCCTCTTTTAGGTAGTATGAGGCAATACTAGTTGTTTTCATTGACACATTGACTTCTGTAGCCTCGGCCCCCACAGCAACATCTGTCTTAATGCTATCTGCTATAACCTCGCTCTTTATAGAATCTTCTATGATTGCCCAGTTTCCGCCCTTATCCCTTAATTCATTTTCTCCTTCCTCAACTGCTATTTTTCTTAAATCTTCTACAGCGGTATCAACATCGGCCTTAGACAGGACTGTGTACTCCTGTTTGGATCCTCCAGTTATTGCACTACTGCTATTTGATGCCCATATTTCATTTTTCGAAAAACCTTGTACGGTGAAGAACTGTCCCGAAGCTAAATTGTACTCCTCCCCTACCTCTATAGCAGATATAGGGACTTCTGCCGTACTATTACATGCAACGGAAACGTTTGAGTCTAACGTAAAGGTTTTGTCGTCCGTGGCAATGGTTTGTCCTGCAGACAGGGCAATAGGTGCAACATCCACACAACTTCCTTCCTTCTTATAAAATACATTTACTTTTCCTTTTGCTTTTTCCCCTTTAAATGCTTTCCCTGTTGCCCTAACATTAGTTGAGCGTGATTTTTCGACACTTTCACTCTTGACGGGTATCTTTAATTCTTCGAAATCTATTTCTTTTATATTTTCATCCCCCTGAAAAATTCTTTCCACAGAAACCTCTTTTGCTTCCACATATATTCTAACTCTTACCAACATAGCGGTATTTATGTATATAAAGCCTATCAGAAGAGTTAACACTACTACCGAGATACCAATGATAGGTCCCAACTTCTTAAGTTTTGTAGGGATAGGAATATTACTGAAAAAAGACTTAAATTTCCCTCCTAATGTTGTAATATTGGGCCCATTACTTCTTCTTTCCTTAATAATCTTGTTAGGCGAGACCTTCTGAGGATCAACTGTCTTCTCACTGAAATCTACCTTTGAAAGATCCGGATCTACAACTATTGGTATCTCATCGTTCTTGGATGGAAGATCTTCGTCCAGGGAAATAAGTACATCCTTCTCCTCATTCATATCTTTCCTTCTTGCACTTCCTTTCTCTATTGCCATAGCTACTCTCTTTTGAAAATCAGAAGGACCCTCGCTTTCCAGCTCTTCGGTGGAAACAGTTTCTTCTTGTGTAGAGATGGGTTTTTCCTTCGGAGGGTTGAGTCTGTTTGCCCTATTTGTTCCTTCCTTCTCCCACATATCTTCCAAAGGAAATGTGGGGGTATCTATAGTGGTAATACCAGCTAAATGTGCATTGCGAAGTCCCGTTGGATTCTTAATAATTTGTGCTATTATTAATTTCTCGGATTCATCTGCAGTTTCAAGAAGAACTTTTAGATTTATGGGACTAATTAAAAGATCTGTCTCCTCGGCAAATGTTAGTACAATTCTTTCATTGTATGACTCTAGAATTGCGGAGACGACATCTGTCAACTCGTCTTCTTTATTTATAACTATCTTTGTTATTTTTTTCTCGTTTTCCATTAATTCTTCTTAACTTGTGTATCATATACAAATTTAGTTAATGCGGCAGGTGTAATATCAAATATATTTCTCAGATTTCCACTATTATCTCTTACAGTATCTAATTTCTCAGGTGTAAAGAAGTCGATTTTAGGAACAACAGGAAATGGTAAAAATTTCTTCCATGGAAATTCTAACATAACCTCTTTGATTTCTGGTAGTAATGCCCCTCCCCCACAGAGATATATTTGGGTAGGAAATGAGCTTATGTCATCACAGTATGTTAGCGCTGATTTTAATGTCTTCATCCATAGCTTGGCGACGGGATATACTATTTTTTGTACATCTCTTGCCAATTCCTTGTTAAGTTTCTTTTCGGAGTATTTAATCTTTCTTTGTTCCGCGAATCTATAATCTAGATCTAGAATCTTTGCAATCTCTTTTGTAAATGTCCTCCCTCCAAATGCAAACATCTTTGTCTCTACAACATTTCCCTTTTCTACAATTGCTATGTCAGTTGTACCTCCTCCAATATCTAGAAATATTGCAGAAAAATCTCTATTACTCGATCCTGCGTATGCTCTCGCTACTGCGAATGGTTGGGATACTATCCCCAGTACTTCCATTTTAAGCTCACTTGCAACTCTCTTTAGTGCTTCTGTGTATGTTTTAGGAGCAAAAGAGGCATAGAAGTGAAGCCTCACATCTCTCCCTTTGTATCCTATTAATGAATCTACGGGCATTCCTCCTATCTCCAACCCTGTCTGAGTTATATGCAGGATTTCAATATCCTCATTTGTTAGCCCAATTCTCTGACTTAAGTCCTCTTTTCCACTTGCTTCTATTTTCCCTCTGATTTGAGCAAGTATCTTGTTTTCTTCCTTTTCGGTAACCTCTTTTTCAAAGTTCTCCTCTCTTTGGTAGTTAACAACAATCGATACTCCTTGTATGTACTCTCCTGCAATACCCATCACTACATTCCTTGGATACTCTTCTTGTGCCAATCTGTCGTTTAGTTCAGAAATTGCCAATCTACAATTCTCAAGCACGGTATCTAGATTTTTAATAATTCCACTCCTCATTGCATGCTGTTGTTGATTGACTCTTGTAATTTTCTTAATATCTACACCGAGTTCCCCTGTTGTGAAGAGCATTCCTTTGAGCTGTTCCGTACCAATATCCAAGGCAACCACATTTTGACCATGTTGTATGGAACCTTTGCTAGATGTTTTTAAAAAAGGCAGATTTAGCATACAAAAAGTATATCATATTTATATTTTTAAAAAAGTTCTTCTAGATTACAGATACAAGGATAATTGGTTCTCTTTCTGTCTTCTTAAATATGAGCTTGGATAACTGTTTCTCTATCTTCTGTATTAACATTTTCTCTTCGTACTTTCCTTTTTGTGAAGAGTATTTCCCCCATTCTCTGTGAATATCAAAAATGGTGTTTTCAATTTCTTTAAGTAGGGCATGCGAGCTCTTTAGGTATACAAATCCCCTAGAGAGAAACCTCGGACGACCTATGATTTTCTTGTTCTTAGAACTTAGATTTAACACAACTGCGAACATACCGTATTCTGAAAGTTGTTTCCTATCTTTGAGTACAACGTCCCCTATATCTCCTACCCCAAGGCCGTCTATTAGAATAGGTTTAGATTCAACCCTCTTCCCTTTGTTCCAGTAATTCCCGTCGTAATTCCATATCTGACCATCTTCTGTGAGAAATATTTTGTTTCTATCAAATCCCCACTTTATCAAATTTTTCTTATGGAAGTATCTGAAAGTTAATGACCCGTGTACCGGCATAATGTGTTTAGGCTGGACCATCTCTAGCATCATTTTAATATCTTCTTGATTTCCATGTCCTGTGGAGTGGATCTTTGTGTCAACGCCATCTTTAATTAATTCAACTCCAAACTCTAATATTCTATCCGTCATTCTCTCTATTGCAGTTATATTTTCTGGTATTTCAGAGGAAGAAAGTATTATTAGATCTCCCCTCCTGAGTTTTATATATTTATGCTCATTAAGAGATATTCTATTTAATGCTGCAAACCTTTCTCCCTGACTGCCTGTGCAAAGTATCAACAATTCGTTGTCAGGATATTTGTTAATTTCTCTCTCCTTGATTAGTAATTTTTCGTCCACGCTAATATATCTTTTTTCTCTTGCTATTGATATTGCTTGTTCTAAGCTTCTCCCAGATATTACGATTTTTCTGTTTGTTCTTTTTGCTATTTCAACTAAAGAATAGAGTCTTGTGATTAACGAAGAAAAAGCTGAGACAATAACCCTTCCGTTGTGTTTCGATATTATTTCTTCTAAGTTTTTTGAAATCTCCGTTTCTGAAGGAGCTTTTCCGGGGGTGGAGGCATTAGTACTCTCCATTAGTGCCAAATCGATCTTTCCCCTTAGGTTTCTTAATTTTTCGTAATCACTTTGAGGTTCATTAGCAGGTTCTTTGTCTATTTTGAAATCGCCAGAGAAAAAAATATTACCCTTAGGGGTTTCCAAAAATATGGAAAAAGCATCGGGAATGCTGTGGTTAATGCCTATAAATGTGGCTTTGAAGTTCTTTCCTATATTTATTTGTGATTTCCTATCTACCTCATATATTTTTACTTTCTTTTCCATTTTGTACTCTTTCATTTTTGCCTCAATTAGGGCCTTCGCAAAACCTCCTGCATATATTGGTGGATAGTCTAACTCAGGTAGTATCCATTTGAGTGCACCAGTATGGTCTAAATGACCATGTGTTATTAAAATGGCTTTAACCTTCTGTTTGTTTTGTTTGAGATATTTAACATTTGGTATTAAATAATCAATACCATACATCTCGTGCCCAGGAAACGAGTATCCAGCATCTATCATTACTATTTCGTCATCATATTGAACAAAGTTTGAGTTTCTACCTATTTCTGTTGTTCCAGATAGTGTGCATAGTTGCAGCATTTCTTTTCTGTTATCTTTCATTATTTATATTATCAATATTATATATATCCTTCTCACAAACCATTATACAGGTTTCAAAGGATCGTGTTTTTGGGAAGGGAAATTTCAAAGATATAGCAATTCTACCATAGCCGATGGGATATATCCAGGGGCCAGGCCGGGGACAGACCCCCATCCACACAACCGCTTGTGCTACCAAAGCTTTGGGAAAAGGGGGACAGAGGAGGGTCAGACCCTTGTGTGGATGTGATATAATGGCGTTATTGGTATGACACAAAACAGTATTTCTAAAACATTTGAAGCAAACGAGGAGGAAATATACAACCTTTGGGAAAGCTCTGGGCTAACAAACCCAGATAATATGTACAAATATCTTCAAGAAGGTAATTACGAAATTCAGAAACCTTTCACAATAACCCTCCCCCCTCCCAATGCTAATGGAAACCTGCATTTAGGGCATGTGTGTGGCTACTCCTTTCATGATGTAATGGGTCGATATATGAGGATGACCGGCCATCCCACCCTACTTCTTCCTGGGAAAGATCATGCAGGAATTCAGACGGAGAGTGTATTTACAAAAAAACTCGAAAAGGAAGGAAAGAGTAAAACTGAGATGGGGAGAGAGAAGTTCTATGAAGAAAGCTACAAGTTTTGTATTGAGAATGCAAAGAATGCTACTCAACAAGAAAAAAGAATTGGGCTTTCAGCAGACTATAGTAGGGAGTTCTTCACGTTGGATCCTAGGTTAACAAAGGTGGTGTATGAGACATTCTATAAGATGTTTGAGGATGGGTTGGTATATAGGGATAAGAGGATTATAAATCAGTGTCCTAACTGTATGACTGCATTGGCCGATGTGGATACAGAACATGAGCTGAGAAGGGGCATATTCGCATATATAGTGTATCCGTTCGTAGAGGAAGGTGATAGAAAGAGGGCGAAAGAGGTGCTGGGGCAGGAAGGAATTACAGTTGCTACTACAAGGCCAGAAACTATGTTAGGAGATACTGCAGTAGCGGTAAATCCAAAGGATGAAAGATACAAGGAATTTGTTGGGAAAAGAGTTACCCTTCCGATAGCGAATAGGGAAATACCCGTTGTTGCAGATGATGAAATAGATATTGAATTGGGGACGGGTGCTTTAAAAGTTACGCCTGCTCACTCCCCTATAGATTTTGAATTAGGCAAGAGGCACGGTTTGGAAGTTAGGAATGTAATAAATGAGGAAGCCAAGATGGAGGGGGATATCCCTGAAAGGTTTATTGGCATGGGAACGGTAGAGTGTTCTAAGGCATTGTGTGAGGAGTTAGAAAAGGAAGGATTACTGTTGAAAATTGAAAACATAGAGCATGAGATTATGCTGTGTGAGAGGTGCAAGACTCCAATAGAGCCAATAGTTTCTAATCAGTGGTATGTTAATGTGAAGCCCTTGGCGGAAAAAGCTTTAGAGGAGATAAAAAAGGGCAATGTTAAGGTAATACCTTTAGGGCAACAGAAAGCGTTAGAGCATTTCTACGAGAATATTCAACCGTGGTGTGTATCTAGGCAATTATGGTGGGGCCAGAGGATACCTGTTTGGTATAGTGGCGGAAGAAAACTGTATGATTGGCTCCAAGAGAATGAAGAAAAAGGAATAGATGAATATGTTAAGGAAACAGGAGAGAAACCTAATGGTACTGGGCAGATATATTTGGGTGAGGAGCAACCAGAATCGAAGAACGGTGAGGTGTGGGAACAGGATGAGGATGTTTTTGACACATGGTTTAGTTCTGGACAGTGGCCGTTTTCTACGCTGGGAGGAATAGAAGGTGAAGACTTCAAAAAATACTACCCTACTCAGGTAATGACACATGCGAGAGATATTCTATTTTGGTGGTCTGCGAGAATGATTATGATGGGCATATACAGAACTGGGCAGGTTCCATACCATACGGTATTTTTGACAGGTATGATCTTAGCGGTAGATGGTTCTAAGATGTCCAAGAGTAAGGGTAATGGTGTAGAACCACAGGAGGTTTTTGAAAAATATGGTGCCGATGCTCTTAGATTATGGTACTACTCTGATGCCCTCCCAGGTTCTAATGCTCCACTAAGGGAGGAAAAGATCAAGGGGAATAGAAATTTTGTTAATAAAATATGGAATGCTAGTAGATTTATACTTATGAATATTGATGAGAAGGAAATAAAGGATATCACTAAGTACGAGGTTAAGAAGACAGATAGAACAGGCAAAACTAATGCACATGTCAAGAAAATTGGGGGGTATATTGAAAGATACCAATTCAATTTAGGCGCGGAGGGTATTAGAGAATTCTTCTGGCATCAGTTGTGTGATGTATGGATAGAAGAAATAAAAAATGAAATTAGGGATGAGGAAGTGGGTAGTGAGAGGAGGACAGAACTACTATCGGAATTACTGTATATATTGAAAGAGAATTTAAAGGTTATGCATCCATTTGTACCCTTTGTCACAGAGGCGGTATGGCAAGAGTTAGTTAAATTGGGACTAGCTGAGGGTTTATTAATGGGTCAACAGATGATGTCCCAGTAGGGACATGTATTTCTCACCATAGCAAAATAATTATATAATCAATGATAGATTATATTTTTAATCTAAATTAGGAATAAATATTAATGAACAAAGAAAGATTATACATAACAACTACCCTCCCCTATGTTAATGCAGAACCCCATATTGGTCACGCATTAGAATTTGTACAAGCGGATGCAATATCTAGATATTTTAAACAGAAGTTAGGGAAGGAAAATGTCTTCTTTAATGTGGGGACAGATGAGCATGGTCAAAAAATGTTAGAACAGGCCCAAAAGGAGGGGTTGGAGGTACAGGATTTCGTAGATAAGTATTCTCAAAGGTTTAAAGACTTTTGTAAGCTATTTTTTGTAGAATACGATCATTTTTATAGAACTTCCGACAAGAGTCATCATAAAGCAGCACAGGAATTTTGGAAAAGATGTGATGAAAAAGGAGATATATATAAGAAGAAGTATAGTGGAAAGTACTGCGTAGGGTGTGAGAGATTCATAACGGAGAAGGAGTTAGTGGATGGGAAGTGTCCTGATCACGATAAAGAGCCTGAGTTAAAGGAGGAGGAGAACTATTTCTTTAGATTGTCTAACTATAAAGAACATTTACTTAAATGGTTAAATGAGAATCCAGATGTACTAAAACCTAGTACTAAGTTAGAGGAATTGAAGAAAATAATTTCAGAAACAGAAGATATTAGCATATCAAGGTTAAAAGAGAATCTCCCTTGGGGGATAGAGGTCCCTGGAGATCCAGAACAGGTACTCTACGTTTGGTTTGATGCTCTAACCAACTATGTTAATGTATTGGGTTTTGGTAGTGATGAGAAGAGGCTACATGAATGGTGGCCCGGAATACAGCTATTTGGACCGGATAATCTTAGATTTCAAGGTAGCATATGGCAAGGGATGTTGGCATCTGTTGGTTTGCAACAGAGTTCAAAACTCTTAGAGCATGGTATGGTATTGGGCCCTGATGGAAGAAAAATGGCAAAAACATTGGGAAATGTGATATCTCCATTTGAGCAGGAGGAAAAGTATGGGGCAGAGATAGTAAGGTTCTATCTCTTGAGTGGTATAGCCACCTTCTCAGATTCTGCATACAAAGAGGACGATTTGATTAATATGTATAACTCTAGGTTGGCCAATAATTACGGCAATCTACTCAACAGAGTAATACATTTGGCAAATAACAAGGAAGTGGAGATTAATGATGAGAGTAAGGTAGAGGATGTTTTTAAGAAAGAAGTAGATTTATACTGTGAGGAGATAGAGAATTTCTACGGTGAGTATGAAATAGCTTTGGCAAGTAGTAAGGTGGATGAGCTGGCTGATTGGGGAAATAAGTATATTACTGAAAAAGAGCCGTGGAATAAGGATAAAGAAAAGGAGGAAACAGAGAAAATACTAAACAACCTAAGCTATCTTCTTAGTAAAGTAATACACTACTATACTCCTATCATTCCCGAAAGTTGTGGGAAGGCAAAGAGAGCTTTAGAGGAAAGGAAAACCATTATACTTTTCGAAAAAATCTAATATACTTAAATATGCTATACTAAATTTGATAATGAATTAAAACTGCCTAATGTTTCAATCAGAGAAACAACCAAAATCAATCAATTTCTTAGATGCTCTCTATTCGCCTAATGATTTATGGGCCAATGCATATGTATGGCTTGTTAATGTTGGTAAATATATGTTGATTTTTGTACAAGTTGTTGTTTTGATAGTGTTTTTTTCAAGATTTGTGTTGGATAGAAAAAATAATGATTTAACAGAGGAAATAAATAATAAGGTGGTTTTACTTTCTAATGAAAATTGGAGAAAAAATGCAATACTTTTTGATAACTATCAAACATTACTTTTAGATGTAAAGAAAGTAAGGGAGGGGCAGCAAATTAATTCAACTTCAGTTAGTGAATTGACAAGCGGTGTTCCATCTTCTTTAGATTTGGAGAATTTTTCATTCAACGAGGGGAGGGTTTCCTTTCATTTAACAACATCAAATCTGGATGCTGTTAAAAATTATGAAGCGGCACTTAAGAATAATCCTGACTATTATGATGTTAAATTCTCTATTAGTAAGGATAAAACGGATATTAGTGTTAGGATAACCTTTAATCTGTTTCCTACGGAGGATAAATAATGAAGGAGAAGGATATTAATACAACGGAATATATAAAAATAATTAAAGAGTCTCCGGAGAAGAAAAGATCTTACATATTTTTTGCCTTCTCCATCTTGGTAATGATAGTGCTAGTAGTGTTTGCAATTAGGCCTACAATTTTGACCATAACAAGGATTAATAAAGAGATTAAGGAAAAAACGACAGTTAATTCACTTTTGGGGACTAAGATAGATACACTTACCGAATTGGATAAGCAATATACTACCTCAAAAAAGGAATTAAATAATTTGGAGTTGATATTTCCAGCAGATGGTAATTTTAGTCTCTTCATGTCCAACATAGATGCTATAGTGGCAAGGAATGGATTTGCACTAGTATCTATTAACTTTGATAGGTATAAAGGTGATAGTTTTAGTGCTTCTACGAAAGTTTTGGTCCCCACAGCAGTTAGATTGAGTATCAAGGGAAGGGATTCTAACTTGATTAATTTGTTAAAGGATTTGGAGGCACTTCCCATGTATCCAGTTGTAGAGTCAGTGTCTTTTTCTACACAAAGGGATAGAGATGGTTTGAGCTCTTTTAGCTTAAATCTTAGGATATATAATATTGAGAATGATAAATTTTATAAATAGTTAAATGGATATTATTAAGAAAGCTATGTTTGCATTGATACTTTTGCTAGTAGTAGTATTGGTTTGGGTTGGTTCATCTATTTATTTTCAGAATGCAAATGTCGAAATAAATCCAAATGCTAGCTCATATACCAACCAGTTAAGGATGACTTTTGACTTGGATGAATTAGAAACTATAACAGAGAGAACGGAGGAGAGTTTCCCTGTATCGCCGGAAGAATTTCTTTCTTTAATAGGTAGGGATTAATCTATATAGTCATCTAGTTTCTGTTGTGCAGATTTTTCCTTGAGCTTCTTTAATGCTTTTGCCTCTATCTGTCTAATTCTTTCTCTTGTTACTCCAAATTCTTTCCCTACTTCTTCTAATGTTCTAGATACCCCATCTTCTAGTCCAAATCTTAGAGATAGAACACGTCTCTCCCTATCCTGAAGGCTATCTAGTATCTCGTGTAGTTGATTCTTGAGGTATTCTCCAGTTGCATAATCTTCAGGAGACTGGGACCAATCGTCCGGGATAATGTCCTGTAATTTGCTGTCCTTCTCTTCCCCAATAGGTGTAGCCAAAGATGTTGGATTCTGTTTAATCTTTTTTATCTCTGCAATCTTTTCTATTTCGATATCCATTTCTTTTGCTATCTCTTCATCAGTTGCGGGTCTTCCTAGTTTAGTAGCTAATGTATTGCTTACTTTATTAAATTTGTTTATGGTCTCTATCATATGTACGGGCACCCTAATGGTTCTTGCTTGGTCAGCTATGGCTCTAGTAATGGCCTGCCTGATCCACCAAGTAGCGTAAGTGGAGAATTTAAAACCTTTTTTATAATCAAATTTCTCAACAGCTCTCATCAATCCAATATTTCCTTCCTGGATTAAATCTAGAAGTTCAAGATTACTTTTACTATATTTTTTTGCAATACTCACAACTAATCTCAGATTTGCAGTTATTAATAGCTGTCCAGCCTCTTCGTCTCCCTTTTCTATCCTCTTTGCTAGGATAACCTCTTCCTCTCCTGTGAGAAGTGGAATTCTACCAATCTCATATAGGTATGATCTAATTGCATCAGTAGATATATTGGTTTGGATAGTTTTAAGTATCCTTATTTTATTCTCAAGTGTTAATTCTTCTTTCTCAGCAACATCGACATTTTCCTCAGGTTCGAGTACCTCTATCTCATTCTCTTGAAGCTTTTCAAATATTTCGTCCAAGAGTTCAATATCCTCCTCTATTGTGGGGAAGACATCCAAGAGATCCTCCTGAGTGAGAAATCCTTGCTCTTTTCCTTTTTTAACTAGATATTTTATTGATTTGCTTTTATCTACCATTTACAGCGTATGCTATAATTTATATATGGACAGTAAAGATAATAACATATTAGATAAAAAACAGTTTTTTTTGGACTCTGTTGCAAAGTTTTGCGACAAGTGTGGCACTGCCTATCTGATTGAAGATGTTAATATAATCCAGAATACTGGAGTATCGGTAATTATACACTTTTCATGTCATAGTTGTAAATCGAACAACATAGCGACATTCGTTTCTCCTCTAGGGATTAGTAACAGGGTTCCGGTTAATACGGATTTGGGTGTGAGAGAGATTCAAAAATTCTCTAGCAAGGGACAGGTCTCCTTGGAGGATATATTGGAGGTGTACACGTATTTAAAACGTAATGACAAAGTTTCGGTTTAATCCGGAACTCTCCATATTATTGGGAATTCGAGATCTTGGCTTAATTCAAATCTTCCGGATAATTGGTTGCTTATGCTGTTTAAATTTCCGGAGTTTTCAAGATTCCAAGTAGATGGGTATATTAGGTCTAGTTTATATGCATGTCTTTTCTCCCCAGGTTGCTTAAAAAGTGTTAAGTTAAGAAATACATTTTGTTCTTGTATATTTAGTGGGAAGTTCGAACTGTCTGTGTTTCGGTCAACTCTATATGATATTTCTAGTGTATTTGTGGACTTTATAGGAGTATTAAACCATCCTCCAATTACTTTAAAACCACTCTCTTTGTAGATACTGTATTCATTCCCCTCGAATCCAGTTATTCGAAGAACTGTAGCTTCTGCTGGGATATATATTCTCTGGTAATTGATGTAGTTTCCTTCTGGGTATTCCTCGGTGGAAGAGGAATTCTCCACTGTTATGGAATATGCAAAATCAATGGTGTCTACATCCTTAATGTTTGTAGTTAGATTATAATTTTTATCTAAATACAAATTAGCCTTATTCCCTCCCCAGTTCCAATCAATTGCTATTGGAGCATTATTGTATTTGGAGCTCATAGAGTTAGCCCAATTTCGAGAGCTAAAGAAGTTGTATGCATCTCTGTTCTTAAATGTCGCTTGTAGATGCTTCTCATTAAGGCTATCTTCAAAGATATCTCCTATCTCCATTAGTTCTCCGACGTTCATTGAAAGGATCTTTTTGACTATTTCGTTTGCCAAATTAGCCAAAAAAGTCATCTTCTGAGTTGATCCGGGGGTGAAGTCTTCGTGCATTTCAAATATTTTGTTGTATATGTTCTCGCTGGTTATGATCTGAGTCTCGCCAGGAACTTCTATTCCCTCCCATTTTTCTAAAAGCTTCTGTATGAAAGATATATCCATCGTAATTATTCCATCTATACTATTTCCCTTGCCTAAATCCTTTATGAATTGCTCCGACTCTGAGAGCGTATCAAGCAGGTCAGGGTGCCAATTAACTAATGAAAATGACCAATTAGTTATCTCCAGTGCAGTAACCATGGATCTTGGTGGAATGTAGCTTTTATTTTGTATCCTTAAGGTTCCGTCTGCATTGTATATATCATCGACAAATAGTTCCCTTATTTGTCCTCCCTCTATTCCTATGACACCGTAACTTGTTAACCATCCTCCAGTGCTTCTAATTTCGGATTCGTTTTGAAGGAGTATGAGGTATCTTTTCCTTTGATTGACACCTAAAAGGTCGGGAAGAAAAGAGGTAGTTTCTTTAAATGTTGTAGTTCCGTTTTCTAATTGAGATATTATATCTTTTATGTCTAAAACCTTGTCTTGTAGGGCGGAAGGAAATACAGATGTGTTAAGATTTTTTATAATTTCCGATGCCAAAGATATCTTATATGAAGCTTCATCTAATTTGTAGCTGTTTCTTTGTATTTCGGATAGGTACTCTCTATATTCCCTTGTTGTCGTGGGTGTTGAAGTTTGGAAATCTAAAGCTGGTTCAAATTCCTGTATATATCTAGAAAGTGGATATACAGCACTGATTAGCTCTGAGGCTCCCTGTACGGTGTATTGTGAACCCAGTATTAGTTGGGTGGTGCTGTCATATAGTTCTCTGTTGTTAGTTATATAGAAAAGCCAGTATATGTTACTCACGCTATGTGAGATTCTTTCTATATTTTTGTCTAACTGCTCAATATTTCTTTGACTTTTTTCCTCATCTAAATCTAGTACAGAAGTAGTTAATTCCTTCGTTGCACTATTTATCAAAAATAGACCAAGTACTGTTCCTATGATCGGATATAGTACAAAATATGTAAAAGTTAAGACACCTAGAGAAGATAGTAGTATGGTCGAGAGTTTTTTAACATTAATATTTCTTTTCTTCTGTGGTTTAAAAACATTTTTTACTGGATCAAACATATTTGAGAGGAATTCTCCTAATTTTGTTTTTGATATTTTAACTGTACTCTTTGTTGGATTCTTTCTCTTTGGTATATCGCCAATATCCCACGATTTATTTATAGAATCGTAGTAAGTATGAATCTGTTCAATCAATCCCTCTTCTAGGGAAACTTGTTGAATCCAACCATATTTTGTAGCGTACGGTGCTGGAACGTATAAGTCTTGTATTATAAATTCGCTGTCAGGATTTTCTACGAATCTAATGGTTTGAGCCTCCGTATTAAGTTCTAATAACTTATATGCAAGGGATAGCGTGGTGTAGTTGTTTTTGTTGGCTAAGGAAATAACTTCCCCCTTACTGTTATCAGTAAATGTCAATTTCAAAACTCCGTATGTTACATCTGCCTCGTGTATTAGGGAGTGGATATCCAACCCTTCCCCTTTAATAGTAATTTGACTCTTTTGTATGGCATCTTTTAATAGGCTGTCCAATATTTCATTATCAACTTTTTCAGTTCCAGAACCTATGATTGTTCCTACTCGTAATATTCTTAAATTTATATTGGATTTATCTTTAAATTCCGCAGCAAGTGTCTCACAATATTTCTGCAGTTCAATATTGGAGTATGGGGATGGGGCTGAAAGTTTTATGTTATTCACTCTGTTGGCTAGCTCCCTATTAAGTGGTAAGGAGGTAACTAAGGAGAACTTTGCATGATGTTTTTTAGTATTAACAAGGGTTTCTTCTAAGATTTTTGTTTCATTTAAAAATTCCTTACTATCAAATTCCTTCTGTGATAGTTTTTGATTTAGGAAATAGAAAAGATAGTCAAACCTTTTAATATTTTTGAAGAGTGAGTTAAACCCTTTAAAGTCGAAGAAATCGAAAAGCTCTGATTTTTTTAACTCTGTAAGATATTTTTTGGTACTACTGTTAAATTTGTCGATAATTACCACATAACAGCCTTGATCGATTAAGGTTTTTGCTGTTAAATATCCAACTCGATTTCCCCCATGAATAATTATGGATATCGGAGTCTGTGCTTTTATTTTGTTTAATCTCAGGTTACTCATTAATGGTTTCTGTTGTCTCAACTAAATCAAATTGGGTTGGTATTGGGAAATGATACGTCTTTAAATTAAGTGAGTAGTTGTTTCTAACGAGTACGGGAACCTCTATTTCCTCGTATCCTTGAGCTGTTACTTTAACTTGGTATTGGTTTTCTCTTAGGTTTAGGTTACTCACAGGTGTACTTTTTAGAAATTCTTTATCTAAGAATATTTTCGCTCCATCCACATTACTTATAACTGTCAAGAAACCCTCATCTGTTGATGTTCGTATGGGAGTATAATATATTATTGAGCCATGCAATATGTTATCCGGACCAATTTCTATATCTATTCTTGCAGATGTATTTCGAGTTAATTCAACTTGTATAGATTGCTTTTCGTAAAAGAATTTTTCATCACCTATTTTCTCCAACTCAACGAGATATGTCCCCTCGGCTAAATTTTCTATTGTATTAGGTGTTTCTCCGTAGTCTTTCCCATTTATCCATATGCGTGCCTTTCCTTTCTTAGTGACTATTTCTAAGGTGGTATTGTTATAGAATCGGTCTAGAAAAGGTAGTTTTCCTAAAATACTATTTATTGGTATAAAGTAGAGTAATATTGAAAATAGGAGTATTAATATGATTACTGTTATAGTGATAGATTTCTTTGTCATTCTTTAATTATATTGAGTATTAATACATCTTACCACACCCCATAGTTTAAATGGCTAACGATGATATTAATATGAATACTTAGATTCGGGGCTTTTTTCTTTCAATTCCACTTGCTTTTTCTTTGAGGCTTTTATGTTTATATATACAATAAAGGCTATTCCGAGAGCCAGACATATTGTTAATGTAAAGTATCTGATTGCTCCCGTTGTTAGTATTGCGAAAGACCCAAGAAAGAGGGTAGCAGACATTTCTATAAGTACAAGCTGTGTTCTTGAAAGATCTAGTTTCATTAATTGATGATGAAGATGATCGGGACCATTAATTTTCATTAGGTCCACAAGGCTTTTAGGTTTATAGGCCAAATATCTTTTAATTATTACATATGCAAAATCAACCAAGGGGAGCATAAGCAACATCACAGTAGTTGATATTTTAGCATCGGAGATTATTGCCAATACACAAATTAAGAAACCGTAAACGGATTTTCCAGCGGAACCGGTCATAATCTTTTGAGGTGGGAATGCAAATATTAAAAACATTAGAAGCCCTCCAGATATAAGTATACTTATGGTAGAGGAAAAGAGAGAATGGTCCCTAATGGCAATTACAAATATTAAGGAGAATATCACAAGCGAATTAGCCTCTATTATTCCCGGGGATCCAGCGGTCCACTTTACTGCATTTATACATACAATTATCCAAAGGAAGAGAAAAAGGTCTCCTGGTAATGATAGGGATTGTTGAATTCCTAGTACTGAAAAATCAAAATTTAGTACATGCAGATCTATATCTAAAAATGGAATAGAAGATATATTTAGTATCGAAAAAGCTATTATTCCGGCGGCCAGAGCTTGATAAAGGAGTTGTCCTTTTGCAGGGAGATTAAGTACGTCGTCCAGTGTCGCTCCTACAGTTAATATCAGCAAGGCCAAGAGTATAGGTATGGTGAAGCTATCTAGCTTAAAGAAAAGCAGGAGGGCAACTATAGCAGGGATAGTAATTGCCAACCCTCCCAAAGAGGGCGTGATTCCTTCGTGTAGGGCTTTTTCTGGATTATCATGATCCTTTCCCTTCCTTTTCTCTCTCGGTACATACGTAATATCATGTTTTAAAGCTATCTGTCCTATTATTGGAGTGAGTATGAAAGATGCTATTAAACCAATCAAAAATATCGGCCAATACTGTATATATTTCTCATATACACTCCCCCTAATAATATCTGGGATATGGTTAAGAAGTGTATTAAGATATGAATTTGCAGATGAAAAGTCCATATTAGAAAAATTTTACTAAATCAATTAATATAACGGTTTGTGATATATTACACAGTATTAATCCAAAAAGTAAGAATTTGGTTAATAATCTCTCGCTATTGTAATATCTGGAGGTGAAGATAAGGGAGAGTATAGAAGCTATGATGGAAATAATTGGAAATATAATAATATATTCTCTCTCTACTAATTTACGAGGAATGGAGATAAAGTATCTGTATACTGGGATGTATACAGGAAGTGAGGTGTAATTATTGCTGATTAAGTATATCTGCTGTGTTATTAATACGATTGATATAATAATACTTGCCCATACTAAGGGATCCTTTAAAAACTTTCTAACTTCAAATTGCAATATGGCCAAATCGATTTCCCCTTTTATTTTGAAAAACTTGTTCTTTAAAGGCTCTTTAATGCCTAAGTCTAGCTGCTTTATCTCGTCCTGCTGAACTTCTTTTTCTTTTTTCATTGCCTAATTATATCAAAAGATCTTTGACATTAGTGAAAAGAAAAAGATATTCATCCAAAGAGAGGTGTTGAGGCCTCATAGAGAGTAATTCTGCTATTTGACCTCTGTTCTGTGTATCAATATCTCTGAGATTATTTTTAATGGTTTTTCTGGGCTGTTTAAAGCACATATATAGAAATTTCCTAAAGGTGACCATATCGATATCAGGAATCTTTTTCTTAGGCGAGAAGCAAACAAATGAACTAGTTACCTTTGGCTTTGGTTTGAAGGATTCCGGTGATATATCAAAGAGCTTCTTTACGTCAGAATATAGATGCGTTTCGATAGAAAGAAGGTTATTGTTAGGTTCTTTGGCGGTGTATTTATCCGCTACCTCTTTCTGAATTATGAAATAGCAAGTACTATTAAAATATTTAGATGTAATTATTTTTCTTATTATTGGTTTGCTTGCGTTATAGGGAAGAGATCCAAAGAAAAGTATGTTTTTTGTTCCGTAGGTATCTAGATCATCCATATTATACTCTAGAAAATCGACATTTCTAACTTTTGAATTGGGAAAACTTTTAATTAAGTCCTCTGCCAAATTATTGTCTTTTTCTATAAGGAGAAGATTCTGGTTTTTCTCTGAAAGAGATTGGGTAAAGGATCCTTTCCCCGGCCCGATCTCTACTATTAGGTCAGGTTGTTCCTTTGTTACTATATCAACAATTTGTTCGCAAAGATTCTTATTTATGAAAAAATTTTGTCCAAGTGATCTTTTACTTTTCATTATTTAACCCTAAAATCCCAAATACCGTCCTTTTTGAAAAAACTTTGGGAGCACTTATTACATACAGCAACAGAGTGACTCTCGAATATAAGGGAGTCTTTACAAGTGGGACATGCAAGTATATCTTCCAAGGTGAGGTCCTCTATGTCGTACTCTCCCTCATCTTTCTTGACTTGTGTGTCTAAGAATATGCTAGGAGAAATGTCGCTCCAGGAAAGGGTTTCTTGAAATATCTTTTCAAAAAACATCAAGATATCATCATTGAAAATCTTCTTTATGAGTGGTGATCTTAAGAATGAACAGCCGTATTTTTTCTTCAGTATAAATTTGTTAGTTTGTAATAAGTTCTTAATATATTTTGGGTGATAGTTGTAGAAAATGCTCTCCTGATCATCTTGAGAGCCTTCGGAGTTATGAGCTTTTGGTTGTTGGTACGGTTCTGGAGAAAATATTGACAGATCCAATTTTAATAACGCCCTTATTACAGCTTTGATATGTTTTTTATTCGCATATTCCTGAACATATGTAGAGTCGTGTTTTAATATCCTTCTTAATTCCTTAAAATAGATCTTAGGTTTTTCAATATGATGCAATACCCTTACCATCAGTGCTCCATCGAAAGAATTGTTCTTAAAGGGTAATTTATATGCATTTGCAGCAATTAATTCCACATTAGGATACTTACTTTGTAGTATTTCATTGTTTCTTTGTAATGTTTTTAAGGAATAATCCAGAATAATTGGTTTTTTGTACTGTTCGTGATAAGTTGATGTTAATCTCCCATATGATCCCCCTATATCTAGGAACAACTGGCCTCTTTTTGAATTAAAGACTTTGTTTAATATATGCTTCTCGGCGGAGTTTTCATAACTCCTTCCTTTCCAGTAGGTGGAGTAATCGTAATCAAATTTGTCATAATCAGATATCTCTGCCATTAATTTCATTTTAACATGTTATTTATTTCGGTTAATTCTTTTAAGTATTTTTGAGAGGTCTTTAAATCTCCCTTCTCCTCTGCTATAGCTATTTTAACGCTTATTTCCTTCTGCTTTCTTCTCAAATGTTCGTTTATCAATCTCTTCTCCAGGTTATCCAGTTCCATTTTAATTTCTTCTTGGGAAGTTGGTATGTCAGCTAGATCAAATAGAAGATTCTCGAAAGTTTCGGCTAACTCCTCTTTGCGTCTCAGTTTCGAGAAAAGGGCCTCCTTGGATCTCCAATTCCCAGCAATTATTTCTTTGTAAATCTGTTTAAGTTTTTCTTCGGCGAAGTGATTCTCCGTTACGAGATTTCGTTTCAAAGGTTCCTCTAGCAAAAGCAGTAACTGTATATATTTCTTCTCTAAAATATTATTAACCAATTTCACGGGAAGGGTAGTTTTATTCTCTAGGCCTCTTTTTTCTTCTGTTTTTTCTTCTCGAAATTCAGTCAGTGCTATTTTGGTTATGGTGGAGGCCTTGTTGATGTAGTGCTCTTTGATGGCTGAATCAGCAACCGTCTCTAACAGTTGGCCTATAAGGGTTCTTACCTTGTTGATATCCTCTAATTTGTTTAGATTTTTATTTTCTATGTAGTTAGAAAGTATAAATGAAAATGCCTCTTTTTTGTTTTCAATCAAGGATTTCATTTTCTTTGGATCCTTTTGTAAAATTTCATCTACATCTTTATAGGGTGCGGCATTTGTGGCGTATGGATTCAATCTTAATTCGGAAGCTATTTTAAAAGCTCTAATCAAAGCATTGTTACCTGCTTCATCGCTATCGAAAAAGAAAAGAAAATTCTTTGTTAGTCGTGACAGATTGATTAGTTGTTCCTTCCCGAGCCCAGTCCCTAGTGGTGCTACAATATTTCTTATTCCATGTTGATGTGCAGATATAACATCTGTGGAGCCTTCGCATAGTATTGCTAGGTCGTTTTTTCTAATCTCCTGTCTAGACTCATACTGTCCAAACACATTCTCTCTTTTATGAAATATCAATGTGTCGGGAGAGTTCATATACTTAGGACCCCAGTTGTTTCCAGGAAGAATCCTTCCTGTGAATCCAAGTACTGTTCCTTTCTGGGATCGGATAGGAAACATTATACGGTCGTAGAACTTTTCTTTTAATATTCCATCCTTGGTTGTAAAAAGGCCAGAATCTAACAGCTCTTGATTACTGTACTGTTTTATTTTCGAAAGATAATTTTTTAGTTTGGGATATTTAGGAGCGTATCCAACACCAAATGTTTTTATAGATTCTTGGTTAAATCCTCTTTCATTTAAATATTTAAGTGCCGTTGAATTTTTCTTTAATTCGCTATAGAAATACTTTGTAGCGTTGTAATTTATATCCTCCAGAATTTTAAATTTAGAGTTCACAGGTTGTTTTTTTAACTCTACGCCTGCTTGTTTTGCTAATCTTTCTAAAGCTTCTGGGAAATCGATATTCTCTATCTTCTGAAGGAAATTGTATATATCCCCTGTCTCCCCACATCCAAAGCATTTGTATCTTTGTAGGTCTGGGCTTACTATAAAAGAAGGGGTTTTCTCGTTGTGGAATGGGCAAAGTCCTGAGAAATTTTTCCCAGCCTGCTTAAGTTTTACGTATTTTTCTATTACCTGAACGATATCAAGCCTATTTTTAATTTCTTCTATTTGATTATTATCAGAATCCATTGTTGGATAGATTATATCATTTATGGGATATTTGAGCTTTTATTCACAAGTGATTGTGAATTCTGATACGGTACAGGAAAGCTCGGCTACGCCAGTTGTTTGTGTGGGTCTCCACTCTACAGGAATGTTGTTATAGTACAGTTTCGTGCTACTTACTCTTCCAGTTATTATATAAAATTTGTTATTAACAGGGTATTCCAATGTAGATGGTTCTACCACTTGTGAAAGTTTATTTTCATCATCTATATCCAATCTTATCCAGGCAGAAGAATCGGTTATTTCTAATTTTAGGATACTTTCCGGGGATTGATCTCCATCTTCCGAATCTTCTTGAGGTTTGATGAGTGTAACTTTTCTAGTCACTACTGTTTCTAGAGTGTTATTGCCATCTTTTCTCGCTCGGATAGTTATAATATTAATTCCTTCATTTAACTTTACTATCTTTTCAAACGTTCCATTATCATTTGGTTCTAGGGAAGTGCCATTAATTTCTACAGTTGTATTTATTTCGGTTTTTCCTTTTACAGAAATTTCTTCCAATTTTGTCTCTATGTCGGAAAGAGGTTCTGTGATATTTAGTTCGGGGGGGCTTTGAAACTTATATATTTGAAAACCTATGTATCCTATTATTAAGGTTAAAAATAGTATTAACAGAGTAGTTATTACTGTTTTTGGATTTAATAGATCCGCTCTAATCCCCCTCTTAGGAAGTTTGGGTTCCTTTTTAAGGGATTTGGGTTCTTTTCTTTTAGGATTACTTCTTCTGTATAGTGCTAATACTTTGTCAACATCAAGGTTTAGATATTGTGCGTATATTTTTATAAATCCTGTTAGGAATACTTCGGAATCGAAAAAGGAAAATTGATTGTTCTCTATGTATTGAAGAAAGCGTCTCTGTATCTTAGTATCCAAGGAGGCAGTCTCTATGCTTTTTCCTAATGATTCTCTTTTGTTTTTTAATACTTCTCCCGCTGTAATCATCTCCTATTCTACTACTTATTCACCACTTTCGTCACCTTTGTTGAGAGCGGAGATCTGGTCTGGGGAGGATATTAGTACTTTTCTTGGCTTAGATCCGTCCTGAGGTCCTATGGCTCCAGCTTCGTATAGTTCATCTATTAATCTTGCCGCTTTGTTGTATCCAATTTTCATTTTACGTTGAAGGAAAGATGAGGATGCCTTCTGTGTGGCGATGACGACTGCTAAAGCTTTCTCAAAATCAGGATCTCTTTCACTTGAGCCATTGGGAGATTCTTCTGTAACGCCTTTCTCTATAGCTTCTGACAGATCTTCTGAATATTCAATTTCTTCCTCCTTAACTTGCTCTTTAATTGCCTTTATTACACTCTCAGAATCCTCTGTGGAGGTGTATGTACCTTGTATTCTAAGGGATTTAGGAGTTGTTTGGTCTTTATAGAGCATGTCTCCATTTCCTAATAGCGTTTCTGCACCAGATTCGTCAAGAATTACCCTAGAATCCATACTGGTTGCAACAGCAAAGGCCATTCTTCCCGGGATATTCGATTTAATCAAACCCGTGATTACGTTAACAGTGGGTTTTTGTGTAGCGAGAATTAAGTGTATACCAACGGCTCTTCCCATTTGTGCTAATCGTTGTATCTTGGTTTCCACCTCAATCCCAGATGTGAGAATAAGATCTGCCATTTCGTCAATTACAATAACGATGTATGGCATTGCCATATATCCAACCTTTTTGTTGTATTCTGTTAGCTTCTTGGCTCTAACCTGTTTTAATTGTCTGTATCTTCTCATCATTTCCTCGATGCTCCATTGAAGAGCGTTAATTACGGATTCGGGATCAGTGATAACTGGATTTAGAAGATGAGGTATACCATTATATATGGCCATCTCCACTCCCATCTTAGGGTCTATCATAATGAATTTCACTTCGTCAGGACTTTTGGTCATAAGGAGTCCTGTTAGGAGGGAGTTGATAGCAACAGATTTCCCAGTACCTGTGGCCCCAGCTACGAGCAAGTGTGGTATTTTAGCTAAATCTCTAATACATGTTCTGGCAGTAATGTCTTTTCCAAGTATTAGTGGTAGTTCAAACTTATCCTTTTCTTTCTTAAGTCTTAGGATCATGTCCTTAGTGTATACAAAATTGGGGGTTGGATTTGGTATTTCCACCCCTACATAGGATGTGCCTGGGATAGGGGCCTCTATTCTAACAGAAGATGTTTGAGATGCTAGAGCCAATGCTAAATCATTACTTAAGTTCTTGATTCTTGAAACCTTTACGCCCACACTAATACTTAGGGAAAATCTTAGTACTGTAGGGCCTACAGATACCTGGACAACCTTTGCTTGTATCCCAAAACTCCGAAGAGTTTGTTCAATTACGAGAGCTTTCTCTTTGTATAGCTCCTTATTCTGTTTTTGAACCTCAGGTTCTTGTAATATCTCTGTATTTGGAAATACCCAATCAGTATATTTAGGTTTTTGTGGTTCTCTGTCTTCCACCTCGTCCGATATTTTGACTGAATCTACAAGATTCTCATCAAAATCATCATCCTTTTGCGAGGGTTCTGGTTCTTTCCCTTCATCTGCCGTGAGAATACTATCTAACCTCTTCTGTATGTCCTCTTCGGTCTCTATCTTTGGCTCTGCAACTTCTCCAGTTGATATGTCGATATCGTTTTCTTTGGAAGAACTTAATTTCTTAAAGAAAGAACCCACATCAAAGATTCCGCCCTGTTGTTCCTTATCTTCAGGAACGGAAGATTCAAGAAAGTCTCTAATCTGTTCAAGTGTAGTTCCTGTAATTAAGGAGAAAGATATTATCAGAAGTATTAATACAATTACTATCTCAATGAAACTTCCGAATACATTATTCAAGGAAAGGTGAAAGAGTTTTCCTAATTCTCCACCGGCACCTCTTAGTGCATCTGGATTGTTTAATTGCTCCTCTATTTGCCAAAAGGAAAGGAGAATACTTAAGCATGCTGAAAAAAGAAATAATCCTCCGGCTTGTTTCCCTGATATAAATCTTTTGTTTTTGGTGAGCAAAAAGAAAGAAACATACATTAAAAATAATCCCCATACTATTGATGAATAACCCAATTTCAAAGTTATCTGATCAAATAGAGGAGAATTTTGTGGTACAAACGAAGATATTAATATTGTTAGGCCACTTAAAAAAAGTATTAAACCAAAGAGTATCTTGGTTTCGCTACTTTGTATAGTAATAGGTTTTTTCTTCTTTTTCCTGGGCATTTTATGGTATATGATAAGATATTAAGGATATTTTTACAAAGATAGAATACAGTATATTATATTTCTGTCAAAATTGTATTCTCTAAAATATATTAAAATTATACAGAAAACCTTTGACTATTACACTTAAATATGATAATATCCTTCGAGTCCCTGAATTTTGCTTTTAGAGCGGTATAATTTAAGATTCTTGAGTGAATTGTTTTTGTACTGCTTCTTATATGTTAATATCTTATAACATTACTAAAAACATATCCTATGGTAAAACCCAAGCGTAGTAGATCCGGAAGAATAAATTTGGGATTAAACTATTCCGGTGAGATGGAATTCCCAAATTTGATAGAGGCACAGATTGCTTCTTTTAAGGATTTTCAAGATAATGGGTTCCAAAGGCTTTTCTCTGAAATAAATCCTGTAAAGGATACTATGGAGAGAATGTGGACCTTGGAATTCAAAGATTTTAAATATGGCGAACCTTACAGAAGTGTAGAGGAAGCTATAAGTAAAGGTTTGTCATATGAGATTCCTGTGTATGCGAAGGTGCAACTTTTAAATAATAAGACAGGAGAAATCAAGGAGCAGGAGATATTTGTAACTGATCTCCCCGTCATGACAGATGATGGGGTTTTTGTTTTTAATGGTGTTAGAAGAGTTGTAACTCATCAGATAGTAAGGGCTGAGGGTGTACTGTATGAAGAATCTGAGAAACTTCCTCTTAGAAGTCTATATAAAGTGCGATTGATGCCTGGAAGGGGTCCATGGTACGAAGTGGATACAAATAGGCATAATGTTATCTCTATGAGAATTCTTCCTAAAAGACCCAAGGTATTAATAACAGAACTTCTTAGGGTATTTGGGTGGGAGAGTGATGATGAAATTAGGAAGCTTTTTTCTGATGTAGATACTCATGAGGAGTACAAATATATAGAGGCGACATTAGCAAGAGATTTTACGAATAGTAAAGAGGAGGCAGTTATTAGTATATACAATAAACTAAGGCCTGATGAATCTGTGACTTTAGAAAGTGCTGAGAGATATATTAAAAGTAACTTCTTTAATCCAAGAAAATTTGACTTAGGGAAAATTGGCAGATACCAATTAAATAGGAAGCTAGGTACTAAATATGATATTAATGATCCAGAGCAGGTTGTATTATACCCCTCCGATATTGTTTTAATAGTAAAGAGATTAATTCAAATCAATAACGGGGTGGTTGATCCTGATGATATAGATCATCTTTGTAATAGGAGGATTAGAAGTGTGGGAGAGATCCTTGAAAGACAGCTTAATTCGGGTATTAGAAGGTTGGAAAAGAATATTAAAGATAAGATGAGTTTATATGGGCAAGACGCAAAGGTTACACCATCTATGTTAATAAGTACTAAACCAATAGCAGCTTCTATACAATCTTTCTTTGGAGCAAATGCACTCTCTAGCTTCATGGATCAGACAAATATTCTTTCAGAGTTGGAAAATAAGAGAAAAGTAACTGCTGGTGGCCCTGGGGGTATAGCAAAGGAGAGAGCAACGTTCTCAATTCGTGAGGTACATAATTCTCACTATTCCAAGTTTGACCCTGTGACAAGTCCAGAAAGTTCAAATATAGGTGTTGTTGTACAGCTTGCTATGTTGGCTAGAATAAATGAATTTGGCTTCCTAGAGGCACCATATAGAAAGGTTTCTAGTAAGGTAAATAATAACAAAACGAATCTACTTAACAGAATATTGGCCGAAGATATTAAAAAGGGGAATAATAAAGTAGCAAAGGCAGGAGAAAAAATAGATGAAATTTTAGTTGAGAAAATAACAAAACTTAAAGATGTTAAAACAGTCAAGGTAAAGCCATTCTTAATGGATGAGATAGAGTATTTAGACGCAATGGACGAAGAGAAGCACTATATCTCTTCTGCTACCATCAATACAGATGAGTATGGAAACATAACTGATACCTTGGTCCCAGTTAGACACGGTGGCGATTTCATGATTGAGGATGTAGATATTGTGAAATACGTTGATGTATTAGCAAGTCAACAGGCAGGATTGGGTATGGCACTAATTCCTTTTGTTTCCCACAATGATGCTATGCGTGCGTTGACAGGTTCAAACATGCAGAGGCAAGCAGTGCCCCTTGTTAAACAGGAAGCACCTGTCGTTGGAACAGGATTGGAAGAGGTTGTTGCAAGACAATCTTCGTGGGGAATTTTTGCAAAAGATGATGGTGAAGTCCTGTATGCAGATGCTAATAGAGTATCTGTAAAGTATAAAGAATTAGGATTAAGGGAATATGAGTTACTTTCTTTCTACAGAAGTAATGATAATACATCTTTTACTCAGAGACCTGCACTAGATACAGGTAGTAAATTTAAGAAGGGAGATGTGTTAGTAGATGGTCCAACAATGGTCGGGGGAGAGCTTTCGGTTGGTATAAACTTAAAAGCTGCACTAATGTTCTATGAAGGGTATAACTATGAGGATTCGGTCATAATATCGGAGAGGATTGTAAGAAATGACCTTCTAACATCTGTACACATTAGAGAGCATACAGTATCTGTTCGTGATACAGAATTAGGACCTGAAATAATAACTGCGGACATTCCTCACGTTAATGAAAGGATATTGAGAAAATTGGATGATAGAGGAATTGTGAGATCGGGAGTAAGAGTAAAATCAGGAGATATATTGGTAGGGGTAGTTGCACCAAGAGGAGAGAAAGAGCTTACGGCTGAAGAGAGATTACTAAGAGCAATTTTTGGAGAATCGGCGAGTGATGTTAGAGATAACTCTCTAAGAATACCTCATGGAGAAGAGGGAATAGTTGTAAGAAGTCAGGTACTCTCTGCTGAAAAGGGAGATAAACTACAACCAGGAGTATTACATGAAGTAAAGGTATGGGTTGCTAATACGAAAAAGATAGACTTCGGAGACAAAATAGCAGGAAGACACGGAGACAAAAATACAATTGCTGCAATTAGGCCGATAGAAGATATGCCATTCACAGAAGATGGGGAACCGGTGGATATTGTCTTAACCCCAACATTCCTTAAGAGAATGAATATGGGTCAGGCAGAGGAAGTACATTTTGGAAGATATGCGGAGATGATTAATGAGAAATTGGCTTTCCCAATATTTGAAGGGGAAAATCTTGAATGGATGAAGGAAGAACTAGAGAAAGTTGGAGAAAATATGGAAGAGAAGGTTGATTTATATGATGGTAGAACAGGTAAAAAGTTCCCAAATAAAATTACAGTAGGGACTAAATATGTTCTTAAACTTCATCACATTGCAGATGAAAAAGTACATGCAAGATCAACAGGGCCATACACAGCAGTCTCGCAACAGCCATTAGGAGGAAAAGCACAAATGGGTGGGCAAAGATTTGGAGAAATGGAAGTCTGGGCTCTAGAGGCACACACGGCTCCTTATGCTCTACAGGAAATGTTAACTATTAAATCGGATGATATTAAGGGTAGATCTGCAGCCTATAAAGCTATTATACATGGGGATAAAATAGAGAATGTTAATATCCCAGAGTCATTTAAAGTATTAGTCAAGGAATTAAATGCTCTTTGTCTAAACCTTGATTTAATTTCTACTAAACCTAAGGAAGAGGAGGTAAAAGAAAATGAAGAAAACTAAGAATGGATTTGAAGATTTTGATGTTTTAAAGCTAACACTAGCTTCTCCCGACCAGATATTAGAGTGGTCATACGGAGAGGTTACCAAAGCTGAGACAATCAACTATAGAACATTCAGGGCTGAACCTGATGGTCTATTCTGTGAAAAGATATTTGGTCCTACAAAAAACTACGAATGCTACTGTGGTAAATACAAGAAGATCCGATATAAGGGAATAGTTTGTGATAAGTGTGGAGTTGAAGTAACAACACAGGATTCAAGAAGAGAGAGAATGGGCCATATCGATTTAGCAGTACCCGTTGCACATGTTTGGTTTGCATACGGTATACCTAATAAAATGTCTATCGTATTAGATATATCGCATAAAAAGCTTCTTTCAGTAATATACTACACAAGATACATGGTAGTAGATGTTGAGAAAGATAAAAAGGTAGAGGTAGTAGAAAAAGCAATACAGTTGAGGGAGGAAGAGTTGAAGGATTTGGAGAAACAGCTTCAAGAGGAATTAAAGAGTACGGAAAGTATTTATAGCTCTCAGCTAGATGAGCTCAAAAAATCGAAAGAAAAAGGTGATGATTTCAAAATTAGCCAAATAGAGCACAAGAGAAATCAAGCTTTGGCAAAGGTAAGGAAGGAATTTGCAGAGAAAGAGGAACAGATAGATTCTTTCTATACAAGAATTAATCAAATAATAGACAAACTACATGTAGGTACAGTTCTTTCGGAAGATGAATATATGGATCTTTTAGAAAGAGATTTGATATTCTTTGAGGCAATGATGGGGGCGGAGGCAATTAAGAAGCTTTTGGAGCAATTGGATATAGAAAAGGAGATTAAAAAATTAAGAAGAAGAGCTGAGAAGGAAAAGGGAGATAAGAGAACTATAACTGTAAGAAGAATTCAGTATCTAGAAGGTTTTAGGCAGAATAGTATAAATCCAGCTTGGATGGTTTTAGAAACACTTCCTGTACTTCCTCCTGAGCTAAGACCAATTATTCCTCTATCTGGAGGGAAATTTGCAACATCAGACCTGAACGATCTCTATAGAAGGATTATAAATAGAAACAACAGGTTAGCAAAATTGATAGAGATAGGAGCTCCTGATGTAATCTTAAGAAACGAGAAGAGAATGTTGCAGGAATCAGTAGATGCTTTGATAGACAACTCTCATAGGCCATCTAAACCAATGATGAACAGCAAGCGATTACCATATCAGTCGTTAACAGATGATCTAAGAGGTAAAAAAGGTATCTTCAGAAAGAATCTTTTGGGAAAGAGAGTCGACTATTCAGGAAGAGCAGTAATAGATGGAGATCCAAGTCTTAAATTTGACCAATGCGGACTTCCTAAGTCAGTAGCATTAGAAATGTTCAAACCATTCGTCATCTTCCAACTTCTAGACAGAGAGCTTGCACCGAATGTAAGGGTAGCTAAGGAAATGGTAGAAGAGGAATCAGACATGATTTGGGATATCTTGGAGCAGGTAATAAAGAATAGACCTGTATTGTTGAATAGGGCCCCAACTCTTCATAAATATAGCGTACAGGCCTTCTATCCAAAACTAGTAGAAGGAGAAGCAATTAGAATACACCCGCTAGTATGTAAGGCATTTAATGCGGACTTCGATGGTGACCAAATGGCTGTGCATATCCTTTTGACAAAAGAGGCAGAAGAGGAGGCGAAAAGGGAGATGATGTCATCTAAAAGTATTGTCAATATATCTAACGGACAAGTGTTGGCTACTCCAGCAAAAGATATGTTAATTGGTTTCTTCCTCATGACAGATCTTAAGAAGGTAGAGAAGCCTAAGCTTTTTGCAGATGCAAATACAGCAATTAAGGCATATGAAAGAGATTTAATAAAAATAGACGAGGAAATAGTTGTAAAAGTAAAAGGAAATACAGTAAATACCTCAGTTGGAAGAGTTATATTTAACAATGTTCTCCCTGATGACTACGGCTATATTAATGAACAGATAAATATTAAAAGTGTAAATACAATAATAGATGATATTAAGACAGATAGATCCTTGGAAGAAGTCGTAGAAATACTAGATGCTCTTAAACTCTTAGGATTTAAATATGCGACAGATTTAGGATTTTCCTTCTCAATGGGTGATTGTAAGGTTGATTTTGATCTAGAAACAGAAATTAAGAAAATGGAAGAGAAAGATGAGCAACTTCAGGAAAACTATCTGCAAGGTCTCATGACTAAGAGTGAGAAAATCACCATATCTACTGGTATGTGGGATGATTTTGCAAATGAATTGGCAGACCAAGCATGGGAGAAGCTAGACAAGGATAATTCAATATATCAGATGGTTGAGTCAGGTGGGAATGGAGGAAAAATTCAAGCAAGACAAGTATTAACCATAAAGGGTGTTGTTAGAGACTCTAGAGGTAACTGGGTACCTATGCCTATTAAAAGTAACTATAGAGATGGACTCAGTGCATTTGAGTACTTTGTAGCTGCAAACGGAGGAAGGAAAGGTATTGCAGATAGATCACTAAAGACATCTTCATCTGGGTACCTAACCAGAAAACTCGTAGATGTAGCCCACGATGTGATTGTTAGAACAGAGGATTGTGGCTACGAAGGCGAGGGCTTCATTATGAGAAAAGAAGATGATAGAAGAATAGATTTTAAATCAAGAGTATATGGTAGGGTATTGGCTCAAGATATTAAAAAAGGAAAGGAGACAATCGCTAAGAAGAATGAGACTATAACAAAGGAGATAGCAGAAATAATAGAAAAGGAAAATATTGAGGAAATATATGTTAGAACTCCAATACTTTGTGAAGCACCATTGGGAATCTGTAAGAAATGTTACGGTACAAACCTCGAAAATGGGCAAGAAATAGAAATGGGTAAAGCAGTGGGTGTAATTGCAGCTCAGTCCATAGGAGAGCCTGGTACGCAGATGACTATGCAGACATTCCATAAAGGAGGTGTTGCAAAGGTAGACATAACACAGGGTCTTCCAAGAATAGAAGAGCTGTTTGAAGCTAGAACTCCAAAGGCAGAAGCAGAAGTAGCCTCAATTGACGGAAAGATACACATAGAGGTAGCTGAAGACGAGTCAGCAGTTATAACTATTACTGGAGAGAAAAGAATGGTTAGATACTATGTAATATCAAAGGCTAAGAAAGTATTAGTAGAAGATGGCCAAAGCGTTAAGTCTGGACAAGTTATATACATAGATGCAGAGGAAGTTGAAAGACAGGCTCCATTTGATTCGAAGGTTTCTATAGAAGGAGGTATCTTGACAGTTGAAGGTAATATAAAGGCAGAAGAAATAGTATCAGTACTCCCAGGAGTATCAATCCTAGTGGAGGACGGTCAAACGATTAAGGCAGGAACTCAGTTAACAGAGGGCTCTGTGGATCCTAAGAAATTATCTGAAGTATCAGATGTCTTAACCGCACAGAAATATATATTGGATGGTGTCCAAAAAGTATTCAACGAACAAGGGGTACCAATAGATGATATCCATATTGAAATAATCCTAAGACAAATGATGAGACTTGGTAGAGTATTTGAATCAGGAGATTCAGACTACCTAGTAGGTTCATTGGTAAATAGATTCCTAGCAGAAGCTAAGAACGATCTTCTTTTGGAAGAAGGAAAGAACAAAGCATTGATAATTCCTAAATTACTTGGTATAAAGGCATCATCCTTGTATACAGAAAGCTTCCTCTCTGCGATGTCATTCCAAGAGCATGTAAGAGTACTAACAAGTACCGCTATATTAGGAAAGACCGACTTCTTAAGAGGAATGAAAGAAAATGTAATAATAGGAAGACCAATACCGGTAGGAGAAGGGGCCGAAATAGAAGACATAAGAGAAGTCCCAGAGCTTAATTTTTAAACAAATTTGATATATAATAGCGAGCTATGCCAACAATAAATCAACTAACAAGAAAACCAAGAAAGAAGAAAGGGAAGAAAGCTAAACACATACAGTTAGCTAGAAACTTCAATCCTTTGAAAAATAGGTATAAAAAGACCCCTAATCCTTTTAAAAGAGGGGTATGCCTACAAGTTAAAACAATGACACCTAAAAAGCCTAACTCAGCTCTCAGAAAAGTAGCAAGGGTGAGGCTTTCTAACGGTATGGAAGTAACAGCATACATTCCAGGAGAAGGACATAACCTTCAAGAACACTCAGTTGTTTTAGTAAAAGCAGGTAGAAAAAGAGACCTCCCTGGAGTTAAATACATAGTAGTGAGAGGAAAGTATGATACAGCAGGAGTAAAGGGAAGAAAGAAAGCAAGATCAAAATACGGTGTTAAGAAAGAAGATATACATGATTAGATTTAATTAATAACTATTATGAGAGGAAAAAGAGCAAAAAGAAGAGAACAAAAACCAGATAAAAAGTATGGAAATATAATTATATCCAGACTTATTAATAAGGTAATGCAAGACGGTAAAAAATCTCTTGCTGAGAGTATGGTTTATACGGCAATAGAGCAAGGAGCAGAAGAAGTTAAAGAGAAAGATATTAACAGCTTCATTAATAAAGCTATAGATAATGTAAGGCCGGCATTAGAAATAAAAGCAAGGAGAGTAGGGGGAGCAAACTACCAAGTACCTATGCCTGTGATGCCAAGAAGGCAGGAAGCTTTAGCTGTTAGATGGATAGTAGATAATACAAGGAATAAATCAGGAAAATCATTTGAACAACTATTACAAACAGAATTGGTAAACGCATACAAGGGAGAGGGAGATGCAGTTAAGAAAAAGATTGATACCGAGAAGATGGCAGAGGCAAATAAAGCATTTGCACACTTCAGGTGGTAACTACGTCCGGTTTGTACATAAACCCGTATTAATGTAGCAACTATACAGATACTCTTTCAAAGATTTAATATATTATAGGGGTGTCAGAATCTTTGTCACTTCGTACTTTCTATTCTTTCCCAGCCTCCTTTGGGCATACCTTTTTTCAAAATATCCCTCTCCCAAACAATTCTAATCCAAGTTATCAACCTAACCGGGAACAGGAGCAATGACCACCAAAATTCCCTCAAATTTTCAGGATACCGGAGTACATAAAAAGCATAAGTTAGCTCTATTAAAAAACTCCTACTCTGTCTATCTCTCTGAAATATTCCCATTCTCTTCAATTGTTTAAATCCACCCAAAGAACGTATTTTTTGCTTGTAATAATCCCTTAAATTAGTAGGATATTTAACATAACTAACTGCCCTTGGTGCGTAAGCAATATCCAATCCCTTATTTCTAATAAAATAGGAGATATATGCATCATCAGAAAGAACATCCTTAGGAATATCAATATTCATGTTCCTCACTGCCATGATATATCCACTCATAGGAAAAAAATTTTCCCCACTAACGTAATACTCTTTTCCTTCAACCGCATTCATGGTTCCTTTCCTTCTATGATCTGCGGAGTCAGAAAGTAAATGTCCCCAATACCCAAAACAATTATCCCGACTATCCTGCGAAGCCGGTCTTCCACTCACACCTCCAATGTTTTTATTCTCAAATGGCTTAATTAACTCCTCTACAGCACCTCTTTCAAAATAAACATCTCCATCTGTTAATATAATTATTTCCCCCCTAGCTTTCTTCAGTGCCATCTTAAGGGCAAAAGGCTTCCCTTTTTTAGGATCGACCACCTGAACATACTGTTTTTTAGATAATTTGAGTCTATTAGCCTCTTTTCTCCCCTGTTTTAAGGTTAGCTCATCTGGGGAGACCTGTATAATCTCAAACGGATTTGGTATCCCTGAATATTTTCTATCTGCAATTGATGAAATGCATTTTCTAATGGTCTTTGGTTCCTTAAAAGAGGTAATGATTACAGATATCATATGTAATTATACAAGGACTTTATGAAATATGAAAGATTACTCCTCCTTCTCTTCGCTTTCCCCTTGGCCTTCTGCTCCTTCATTTGTGCCTTCTTCTCCCTCTTCGCCCTCTACACCTTCACCTTCTTCTCCCTCTACAACCTCAGGCTCAATGATTACTTCTTCTTGGAGTTCTGTAATTGTCACAATGGTAGCGGTTGCAAGCTCATCGTTAACCAAGGCCATACCCTCCGGGATATTAATTTCATTAACAGAAATAGACTGACCTGGGTGCTCAAGCTTTGTGACATCTATCTCAATAAATGGAACAAGTGCAGAAAGCTTACATCTAACATCAATAGAATTAAGAACATCTACTAAAATTCCTAAGTTATTCTTAACAGCAGGAGATACTCCAACAATCTCAAATGGTATTGTAAAGACCATCTCTTTGCTTTCGTCAATTTCAAAGAATGCAATATGTCTAATCTGCTCAGTTAATGGATTAACATCAATTTCTTTAACCAAAACCTTCAAAATCTTCCCATCTAGATCAGCATCAAGAATGGTGGTGGAAGTAGCTTCCTTAGTTATTTTTACAGCCTCGGATGATGTAATTTGGATATTTCTAGATTCTCCTTTTGAATTATAAACAACAGCAGGAATAAATCCTTCCTCATACAGCTTTTTACTTTTCTTCCCCTGAATCTCTCTTTTTTGAAATGTGATTTTTTCCATAACGAGTAGGAGTATATCAGAAAAAGAATTAAGGAGCAACAGGTATTGGGGAACTGTTGACAGTTCAATAATCTTCCTCTATACTTTAGCAGTTAATCTCATCTTTTGCTAAAATGGATTTAACAGAAAGACAAAAAGCCATACTAATGGCCGTGATAAAGGAGTTTATGCAGGAAGCTTCTGAAGTAGGATCGCTTGCTCTTTTAGAAAAATATGATTTAGGAGTAAGCTCGGCAACCATTAGAAACGAAATGGTCAGATTAATGAGATTGGGCCTTTTGGAAAAAAGCCATATATCTTCAGGAAGACTCCCAACAGATCAAGCGTTGAGGTTGTATGTAACTAAATTTCTAGATAGAAATGGTCTTAGCCCACTTGTAACTGTTGAGATTAGGCAGGAGATCTTTAGGGATAGATTCTCGAAAGAAACTGTAATTAGATCAATACTGAAGGTTCTCTCAAAGGAAACAGAGGCATTAGTCTTCATCATACTAGATGATGATATCAGGGGATATGGGATATCAAATCTTTTGAAATATGACGAATTTAGAGATGTGGAAAGAATTGAAACAGTTATAGATATATTGGAAGATGAAACATTCCTTAGAAATTTAGTGGAGAAATACTCTAGCTCCGGTGTATCTCTTTTAATTGGACAGGAATCAGGAATAGATAATTTAGCGAATTGTGCCATAGCTTTCACAAAAGTTCCTTTTTGGGGGAAAGAGAAATCATATGTTGGTGTAATAGGTTCAAAGAGAATGGACTATGCAAAGGTATTGCCGGCTTTAAATGAAGTTAAAAATGCATTGGAGAGCTCTACATCTGGCTGGAGATAATTTGATTAATTAAAGAAATGACTAAAGAAACAAATAAAAAACAGAAGAAGACATTAAAAGTGGAAGATTTAGAAGCAAAGATACAGGAGTTAGCACTAGCTATAGATAGAGTTGAAGATGAGAAATTAGAGATACAGAATCAACTTAAAAAAGCATTAGCAGACTATCATAACCTTGTTAAGAATTCTGAAAAAAGGGAAGAATTAAAATTTTTCCAGACAAAGAAAAATCTTTGTGAGGAAATAATCCCCTCACTTGATGCAGTAATGATTGCGCAAAAAGGTGCAAAAGATATTAAATTGGATGAAAAGGATAAATCTTGGTTTGAAGGTGTGCTAGCACTTTTAGAAGGTATAAATAGGAGTTTAGAAAGTATTGGATTGAAACAGTATATACCTAATAAAGGAGATGATTTTGATAGTAATATACATGAGGCATTGGCTATGGTAGATGAAGGAGAGAAAGGAAAAATATTTGATGTTGTACAACCTGGATATACATTAAATGACACTGTAATACGCCCATCAAGGGTCGTAGTATCAAAATAGAAATTAAATTTTTAATAATAATATTATGTCAAAAATAATAGGAATAGATTTGGGAACCACTAACTCGGTTATGGCCTATATGGAGGGTGGTAAGCCCAATGTAATACCAAATGCTCAGGGTGGTAGATTAACACCATCTGTAGTAGCAGAGGATGAAAAGGGAGAGGTCCTTGTTGGTACCCCTGCAAAAAACCAGGCCATTACAAACCCAGAAGGTACCATATACTCTGTTAAGAGGTTAATTGGTAGATCTTGGGACGATCCAGAGGTAAAAAGAGATAAAGAATTACTTCCTTTTGAAATGAGAAAATCAGATAGTGGTGGAGTTGAGGTTAAGATGGGGAGTAAATGGTATACACCTCAGGAGATATCTGCAAAGATTCTTGCAAAAATGAAGAAAGATGCGGAAGAATTCCTTGGGGAAGAAGTTAAGGAGGCTGTAATAACGGTACCTGCATATTTTGATGACTCTCAAAGACAAGCAACAAAGGATGCGGGGAAGATTGCTGGATTAACAGTAAAAAGAATAGTAAATGAACCTACTGCAGCTGCACTGGCATACGGTATAGAGAAAGGGAAGGACGAAAAAGTAGCAATATTTGACCTGGGAGGTGGTACATTCGATATCTCTATTTTAGAAATGGGTGATGGAGTGTTTGAAGTTCTCTCTACTAATGGTGATACACACCTAGGAGGGGATGATTTCGATCAGGTAATAATAGATCATCTAGCTGATGCATTCAAAGCAAAGGAAAATTTTGATCTAAGAGATGATAGAACAGCACTTCAGAGACTAAGAGAGGCAGCAGAAAAAGCCAAAATAGAGCTCTCCACATCAGAAGAAACTGATGTGAATGTTCCATATATAACAGCTACAGATAAAGGACCAAAACATCTTAAAGAGAAATTAACAAGATCAGAGCTTGAGAAGATAACATCAGATTTGATAGAGAAGACAGTAGCCCCATGCGAAAAAGCTCTTAAGGATGCCAAATTGAAAAAGGAGGAAATAAATGAGGTATTGCTAGTAGGTGGTATGACTAGAATGCCTGCAATAATCAAAAAGGTGGAGGAGATATTTGGGAAAGAACCAAATAAAGGTGTAAATCCAGACGAAATTGTGGGTGTTGGAGCAGCTATACAGGCAGGAGTTTTAGGAGGAGATGTTAAAGATATAACACTCTTGGATGTAACTCCCTTATCTTTAGGTTTGGAAACCTTGGGTGGAGTTATGACAAAATTAATAGATAGGAACACAACCATTCCTGTTGAGAAAAAACAGATATTTTCAACGGCAGCAGATAATCAACCAGGAGTTGAGATACACATACTTCAAGGTGAAAGAGAAATGGCTTCTGATAACAAAACCTTGGGAAGATTTATCTTGGATGGAATTCCACCTGCACCCAGAGGAGTTCCTCAAATAGAGGTTACTTTTTCTATAGATGCTAATGGAATATTGAATGTGAAAGCAGTAGATTTGGCAACGAAGAAAGAGCAGAAAATCACAATCACCGCATCCACAGGTTTGAAGGATGAGGAAATAGAAAAAATGGTAGAAGAGGCAGAGAAACATGCAGAGGAAGATAAGAAAAAAAGGGAGAGAGCTGAGAAAAGGAATAATGCGGACACATTATGCTTCAGTGTAGAGAAACTTATAAAAGAGAATAAGGATAAGATCGATCAAACGGATAGGGAGCAAATGGAAAAGGAGGCAGAGGAATTAAAGAAGCTTATAGAGAAAGAAGACTTCGATGAAAAAGAGGTTGAAGAAAAAACAGAAAAGCTCTCTGAGATTATGCAAGAAGTGGGAAAGAAGATGTACGAGCAGGTCAGTAAAGAGGAGAAAAAGGAAGAAGATGAGGATAATCAAGAGAGAAAGGATGAAGAAGAAGTTAAGGAAGGCGAAGTAGTAGATGAAAAATAGGCTCTGCTAAATGAAGGAAAGGGAGACAGTTGGTCTCCCTTTCTATTTATGGTAGCATTTATTGATTAAATATATCGTTACTGCCATTTATGCTACAAGATCCAAAATTGAATCGTAGTACAAAATTCACGATTCCTATTATTCAGAAGTATGTTTTTTGGGGCTTAATGTTTCTGTTGCCCTTAGCAATAATGCCATTTCCTTGGGATTGGACCGAAAGAAGTATGTCTTTACTTATACTCTCGTTCTCTACAATAATCCTAGGTTTAGAAGTAACCAAGCTTCTATTAGAAGGTAAAACTAGCATATTGAAAAGCTCTCTAGATATATGTTTCTTTACACTGCTTCTCTCTATGCTCTTTTCCACAATATTCTCTAAGGATATTAATTCGAGCATATGGGGTGTGGATGGAAGATTAGGAAATGGACTGATCGTTTTTATATGTATACTTTTTGTAACGATAATTGCCCGATCATTTATAAAGGATGATCGAGATATGAGATATACACTTTTCTCATTTATGGCAGGATTTTTCTTAAATAATATTCTCAGTTTTCTATCCTTTTTAGGTGTCAATGTGTGGGGACTAATTCCAGTATATAGGGATCTTCATCAATTTGGTCTCCCAATATTAAGATCAGCTAAGGTGCATATTCTCGTCAATATTATTAATTTGATATTCTGCATAGGACTCGCCGGGGAGCATTTTATACAGAAAGGAAAAGAGACGAAATATATCTTAGCTATAATATTTGGTTCCGCATCAATAATTAACATATGGCTCTTCTCAATCAAACAGGGTTTCAATCTATTACTAGTAACACTCTTTCTTTTGATTCTATTCTCCCTACTTGTATTAAAAAGAATAAAGTTGCAAGTAAATGTCTCTAAAAATATTTTTCTTCTTTGTATAATAGTGATACTAGCTGTATTGATACCTGCAATCCTTCTGCACATTCCTGCAGTCTTAAATCTAGTAATTCCTGATAGCATGGACTTGGTATCCCAAGTTTCCTTAGGATCTGACGTTTCTTGGATAATAGCAGCCTCTGTATTTGTAGAATCTTTTGTAAGGGGTATTTTTGGTGTTGGAGTTGATGCATTTTCAACAGCCTATTACCTATACAAACCTCTTAATGTAAATTTGCTAGCTTTCAATCAAGTCACCTTTTATTATGCAGGAAGTGAGGTCTTTACTCAGTTTGCGAATGGTGGATTAGCTTGGTTTTTGGTATGGCTCTTTCTAGGGTTTTCGATAGTTAAGGTGTTCATAACGGATTTGAGAAACATAAAATCCCATACGGATCACTCAAATAGCTGGAGGCTCTTAATAATAAATCTCTCGCTTCTGACAATATATATATCATCATACTTTGTTACATACTCTGTAATAGTTGTATTTCTTCTTTTGACATTGGTAAGTTTAAGAGCAATAACAAAAGATATACTTAAAAAGGGTACTGAGGATAGGTTCGTAATTAAACTTTGGGCTGCTAATTTGAATTTGGTGGGACAAAGGGGAAGATCTGGTAGTGGTTTGAATACTTTTGTAACAATATTAATGTCAGTTATCACAATTGCAATATTCGGAGTCTGGATATCTAAGGGGATTGCTAGTGCGTATGCATTAAAGGCAGAATCCTTCTTTGTTGAACAGAACAAAAAGTACCAAGGAGATGTTTATCCTACAATTGAAGAGAGGGAAGCTTTCGTCGCATCTATGGCTCATTTCTATTCCAAGGCGGTAGATTTCGACAGAAACAACCCTTTATATAATAGAAGGAAGGGATCAATGTACTTAGAAAGAGTTGGGATTGCAGCGGAAAAATACTCTAAGTCCGAAGAAGATGAAAACAATCAAGATTTAATAAGGAATGTAGGTACATGGAGAAATGCCGTAATAGATTCTACAAGAAAAAGTATAGATATATCTCCTAATATATACGCAAATTGGGAGGCCAGAGCTAGGATATACATGGGGTTAGTGGGTATGGGATTTTATGATTATACAGCAGATGCAGTGTTCTCTTTGGAGAGAGCTTTAGAGCTTAATCCTCTTAATTTCGAATTACACTACAGTATGGCTCAAATAAGCGTAATAAAAGGAGAGAAGGATAATGCATTAGCATCTCTAACTAAGGTTTTAAGTATAAATCCTCAGCATATTCCCTCTATACTTTTAGCAGGAGATCTTAACAAAGAGAGGGGGAATATGGATATATATGAATCATATTTAAAGGCTGCAAAAAAGATATTGGAAACTCAGGGAAATACAAACGTGGATGTGTATACCGAGATAACAAAGCAACTTAATGCAATAAGCAAGGATACAGAACCGACGGATAGTCAAACCCAGGAAGAAGTCTCAGAAGATCAAGAGGATCCTACTCCTTCCTCAGAATCAGAAGACTCAGAGTAGTAGGGTTTTCCCCTGAACATACAAATAGCATTCACTATTAACGATTCTCCGTAATATTTCTTTAGACAGTAAGAGGCATTCTCTAATGTTGTTCCAGTAGTTATTACATCATCTACTATAGTAATACTACTAAAATTGTTGATATCCTGAGGTTTCGAAATATAGAACTCCTCTTCCTCCATATGTTTCCTCTCGTCTTTTTCCTTAAAAGCCTGGTGTTCAATACTGTGCTTTCTTCCTATTAAAGCACTATTAAACTCAAGCTCAAAAACTTCGGATATCCTTTTAGATATACTATATGTCTGATTAAAGCCTCTTTCTCTTAACCTCAACGATGATATGGGTATATTTGTTATAAGAGTGTTTTCTAGTAGTTCCATATAGTTACTTTCAACTATTCTTTCTGTAGCAAACTCCACCAAAGCTGTATCAATATCATATACATATCCATATTTATACTTTCGTAAGAGATCAGAGGTTAGAGAATTGTATTCCCAACATACAAATACAGCATCTAGATCCTTCTCTCTTTTACAAAAGTTGTGGGTTTTATAATTGCAATTTATCCTCCTACATTTATAACACTCCGGTAATGTCTTCTTAAAAAGCTTTTTACACCTGTTACACAAATATGTTCCTTTTCTGCAACATATACTGCAACTTTTGGGGAATAAAATATCGAGAAAAGATTCCATACATAATTATCTCGTATAATTATTAAATTTAGATTAATTGATAAAAAGTTGAGTTTAAATTATGATATTAATCGCATAACTGAAATCTCTAGAATATGTTAAAGATTCTAAAACAGAAAAATGGTGTGTTCTTTGTAATGCTCCTACTTCTCATCACAAAGGTTTTAGGTTTTCTAAAATTAAGAACTATTGCCCAGCTATTCGGTGTGTCTCATGAATTGGACATATTCTGGGCTGCATTCACAATACCAGATATGCTGTTCATGATTTTAGTTGCTGGTTCGATCAATGCCGCAGTAATACCTATATTTTCTGAAGTCCTACATAAAAAAGGAAAGGAGTATTTAAATGAGTTCTTTAATCATTTAGCTCTGATAATATCCGCTTTCTGTACAGTAATAGCTCTTCTCTTCTTCGTATTCACCCCTCAATTAACAACAGTGCTAATAGAGTCAGATGTACTACAGAATGTTCTTAGCTTTGCTGAGAGAGTTGATGGTAATGATTTTGAACTGTTTGTTATGCTAACAAGGATAATGATGATATCTCCTGTCCTGTTGGGAATTAGCAGTCTTTTAACAGGATATCTACAAGTTAGAAAAGAATTCTTTATAACATCATTAGCTCCTCTCTTCTACAACCTAGCAATGATAATAGGCTCGGTTGTCTTAGTAGTTTTTTTTAAGATGGGGATAGAGGGTATTGCAATATCAGCGGTCATTGGCTCTTTACTTCATTTCTTAATACAGATACCTAAATTTAAAACATACTACGATACGAGGTTTAGGATGGGCTTTGACACATTGATGGAAGGTCTGAGAAACCATCATACTTTAAGGGCTCTCAAATTAGCAATACCAAGAACAATTGGGATATTTGGTGAACAGATTAATGTGGTGGTTAATACGTTGATAAGTTTTTCATTAGCGGCTGGGGCTCTTAGTGCCTATAAATTTGCTCTCAGCCTACATATGTTTCCAATCAACATAATAGGAAGTGCTGTAGCACAAGTGGCCCTACCTGATTTAGCAGAAAATTGTGATGAAAAAGAAAAGTTTTGTGAAGTATTAAATAAATCTATACAAATCTCTCTGTTTTTAATATTTCCAATAGTGGCAGTATTGATAGTTCTAAGGTTACCACTTGTAAGGTTAGCGTACGGTGTTGGAGCTTTTGACTGGAGAGCGACCATACTTACTGCATGGTGTTTAGTCCTTCTTAGCCTTTCCGTTGTGGGACAAACAATCGTTCAAATCCTTTTGAGGGCGTTCTATGCATTGAAAGAAACATGGCTTCCTCTAATTGCTATTACCGCAGGTATATTAGTCAATATATCTTTGGCCTTTCTTCTTACTAACTTCTTCAGTCATTACTACGATTGGAGACCTATATTAGAGCAAATGTTTCTACAAATCACACAGGCAAATGGTACAGGTTTTGTTAATGTTTTCCTATCTTTCCTTAAAGATGTGGTGAGGTGGTCAACAGAGAGAGGGGACTCAGATATGGCTGTCGGTGGACTATCCCTAAGCCTTAGCTTAGCATATTTTGTAGAAATGTTATTTTTGATTTTCTTGTTAAATATAAAGAGCAGAATTATTACTTGGAAAGAGAGTATATTCCCCACGGTTAAGAAACTGCTTAATACACTTCTCATGTGTATAGGAATGTATTTTGTTTTCAAATTATTTGATTTTCAGTTGGATACAACTAGGACAGTTTCGATAGTAGTATTGACTGTAATAACGACATTATATGGTTTTCTGTCATATTGGCTCGGTTGCAAGGTATTTAAGATAGAGGAGATAAGGATAATAGATAATGTTATTGATGACATAAAGGGTAATTTGTTCAAATCTAAGGGTGTAGATGAGAATATTTAAAAATTTTCTTTTGTTTCTATTTGTCTCGGTTCTTCTCTTAGTGGGATTTTTTCTGTTTAAATATGTTAGTTGGGAGAAAAAGTTTCTACAGGAAGAGATTCGTTGTTACAGTAATATTGATGTCGATTTGGAGATAGAGGAGAAGATAGAGAAATTTATAGTATCTGATAGCAGGACTGAGTCTATTGTATTTACACAGGAAGAGGTTCTTTCCATTTTGAAATCCAATATCGAAGTGGGGGATCTTTTTGTACTGAAGGATATTTGTATAAAGCCGTCAAAGGGGATGTGGTCGGTTTATTTGTCCTATGGGAATAACACGCTAAAATTACCGTGGATAAGGCAGGATGTAGTTAAAGATGATAGGGAAACGGCTGAGTTGTATGTTAGGGAGATGTTTTTGGGAAGCATAAATATTACAAGATATCTGAGAAGAAGTGCTTTGGTTGATATAAATAAGGGGATAGCTGATGCGATAATATTAGTTAATGAAAACAGGTTTCTTGGTAGGGAGATAAGGAACATAGAGCTTTTGGAAGACAGGGTTGTGGTTAAAGGTGTCCGCTAGGGTTTAGGGTCAGACCCCGGTCTGTCCCCGTAAAGACCTTTGTACAAGAGGAAATCGTTTTGTTTTTGTACATATTTTTGTTGTTGCAACATCCAAAAGAACCTTCTTGTTTTGCAAAAAGATAGTACAAGGTAAGGATATTTGGGGGACGGTCCTGTGCCAGACCCTATGGCTTGAACAATCATAGGTGTGTATGATACAATTCTTTGGCAATCACTAAATTTATCTGCTAAACAAATATGGCAAAAAGTATCAAAATTCAGCCACTAGGAAAGAGGGTTCTTATAAAACCCGATGATGTCGAGGAAACCACAGCAGGTGGTTTGGTATTACCTCCTAGTGCAAGTGAGGATCAGAAACCGGAAACAGGTGTAATTATGAAGTTGGGCGAAGGTAAAGAGAAAGGAAAAGATATTACATTTGAAGTGTCAGTTGGAGACAGAGTGTACTTTAAGAAATACTCTCCAGACGAAGTTGAGGTGGATGATGAAAAATATCTACTTTTAGATATGAATGATATTTTAGCAATTATTAAATAATTAAATTTACTAGTACTACTAATATGGCAAAATCAATTATTTACAACGAGGAAGCAAGGAAAGCATTGAAAGCAGGTGTAGATACGATAGCTGATGCAGTGAAGACAACCCTTGGTCCTAAAGGAAGAAACATAGCAATAGCAAAAAGCTTCGGTTCGCAAGTTATAACCAAGGATGGTGTAACTGTGGCAAAGGAGATAGAGGACAAAGATCCCTTTAAGAATGTGGGGGTTGAGATGATAAAAGAGGCAGCAAACAAGGTAAATGATGTAGCAGGAGATGGAACAACAACCGTTACAGTATTAGCTCAAGCTATAGCTTCTTCTGGATTTAGAAATGTAGCAGCTGGTTCTAATCCAATATCCCTTAAAAGAGGTCTGGACAAAGGAACGGAGCTTGTTGTGGAGGAACTTAAAAGAATGGCTAAGAAGATTTCTAATGGTGAAGAAATTGCTCAGGTTGCAACTATATCAACAAACAATGATAGGGAGCTTGGAGAAATGATAGGTGGTGTTTTTGAAAAAGTGGGAGGGGATGGTGTTATAACGGTAGAGGAAGCAAAAGGTTTTAAAGACGAGGTTGAGTATACAGAGGGAATGGAATTTGATAATGGGTATGTAAGTCCATACTTTGTAACAAATGCTGAAACATTGGAAGCTGTGATGGAGAATCCATACATATTTGTTACAGACAAGAAGCTTTCCAATCTTCAAGATATCCAAGCTATAGCGGAAAAGGTTTTAGGTGCTGCAGATAGACCACTTGTAATAATTGCAGATGATATTGAAAATCAAGCATTAGCAACTCTTGTTGTTAATAAATTAAGAGGGACATTGGATGTTGTAGCAGTCAAGGCTCCTGGTTTCGGAGATAGAAAAAAGGATATGTTGAATGATATAGCGGTATTAACAGGTGCAGAATTTATATCAGAGGATCTTGGGAAAACATTGGAGTCTGTAGAATTAACACACTTAGGTTCTGCTAAGAAGGTAATAGTTTCCAAAGAGAAGACAATAGTAGTAGAGGGTAAAGGAAGTAAAAAGGATATAGATGGAAGAGTCAAGGAGATAAAGGCGCAGATAGAAGCTACTACGTCAGATTATGATAAGGAGAAGCTTCAGGAAAGATTAGCTAAAATCTCTGGAGGTGTTGCAGTGGTTAAAGTTGGAGCAGCATCTGAAGTGGAAGCAAAGGAGAAGAAGATGAGAGTAGAGGATGCAATCAATGCAACTAGGGCTGCTATTGAAGAGGGTGTTGTTGCAGGAGGTGGATTAGCTCTTCACAATGCTAAAAAGGTTCTGTCCAAAGTTAAGATGGAGGATAGAGATGAGCAATTAGGTATTGAAATTTTGAAAAGTATATTGAGTGAACCTCTTAAACAGATAGCTGAGAATGCAGGAGAGGATGGTGCTGTTGTAGCTGCAAACTGCAAAGGAAATACAGGTTTTAATGCAAAGACAGGGGAGTATGTAAATATGATAGAAGCGGGAATAATTGACCCTGTTAAGGTTACAAGATTGGCTTTGACAAATGCCGTATCTGTTGGTTCTATGTTGGTAACCACGGAGGCTGTAGTTGCAGATATTCCTGAGGAAAAAGAAAAGGGAGTTCCAATGGGAGCAGACATGGGAGGAATGGGAGGAATGATGTAGGTCTTAAGGTGTTTGGAATTCGGAAGGGGAGTTTATCTCCCCTTTTTTATTCAAATATTATCTCTTGTGATAGTACCTTCCCAATTATATTTTTACTGTTACTTCTCTTTGCTCTTCTGAGAACAATCTTGTCTTTTTCTCTCTCTAATACGATGTCTTCTGGGTCTATGATGCTACTTGGTGATATATATAAATATCCCTTCCTATCCAGCTCGTCTATATGAATATCTATTATCTGTGTGTCTACAACAAAGCAATTCCTGTCAACATCTAATATCCAATCCGGTACAACATAGTATATGTATGATTTTGTGTTAATAAAATCTAGGTCATTGGGTATTTTGTTAAACAGAGGAACTCTGTTGAAGGAGTATTCGTTACCTTTCTTAGTATGATCTTTGAGTAGGTCAGTTACATCAACATTTAGTGCATTAGCAATATTATCCATTTGATTTAGTGGTGAACTAACACCTCTTTCATATCTAGAAATCATTTCCCAAGTTTTTCCTATTCTGTCTGCTAATTCTCTTTGTGTAATATTTTTTCTTTCTCTGTAAAGTCGTATATTTTCACCAATGTAGTTTTTGTTCATATATATAGATTTTATTTACATATTATCTAGTATGGAATAGAAGAATGTTTCTTAAATAGGGAGGCGGAAGTCTTGCTTGTAAGGAAAATGAAAGGAATTAGAATTAAAATAGGATTATGGAATCAGAATATTCAGAATTAAGAAATGATTTAAGAGGGATAAAGTATAGAATGGAATACGGTATGTATATCAAAGAAGAGGAGATAATTTCTGCCAAGGAGAAAATAAATAAACTAAGACAGAAGTTAAGGATATACAATATCTAACCAGTTTTCTTTTAGCCAGCTATCAGCTCTTTTTTGTTCTTCTAATAATCCTCTTTTCTGTAGTTCCTTTTTTATAATATTTCCTTGGTGGGGATTTGCAAACCTCTTTTCTAATGGAGAATTAAAACCGTGAGCATAGTGACAAAGCTCATGTGCTATAGTTGCTCTTACCACATATTCAGGAACAACATCGTTTTCGAAGTACTTAGTTATAGTTATGACGGTAATACTCTTGTCGTCTTGAACCAAATATTCATCCTTCTTTCTGTGCAATAGTCTCTTTATTTTAGTTCTCCCATTCGCAAGTTTGATACTCCCTAGCTGTCTCTTGGAAAATTTCCCATATTTAATTAACACCATATTTCTCCTTGGAATGTCACAGAAGTGATTTTCCCAAAGATCATAGAAAATATTTTCTAAATAATCATTATCTCTCATTTAATATACCTTCATTGCATGTTATTATATCTTAATGATTTTACAGAAATTGAAAGAAAAAATCTCGGATTTAGGCAAAGTCTTAAAATTCATATACTCTAGATATACGCTTCCTGCAGTATTAAGGGATATACTTTTTATAATTTCTACCTTTGCAGAGATATACGGTATTACGATATTAGGAAAGTTTATAGATGAGACTACTCAAATTCTTTTAAATTGGCAGGAATTCGATTTAAGGATGTACTTCGGTACAGAGTCATTCTTGTATCTTTCCCTTATACTGGTACTTTGGATAGTGGTGAAGATATGTAGTGAATCAAGAATCTTTCTCTACCACGTTATCTTTGAAAATATGTGGGAAGATACCCAACATATGGTTATATCAAAGGTATCAACGTCTAATTTAGAAGATGTTGAGAAAGAGGAGTATCAGGATATGCTAACTTTTGTTCCAGCATTCTCTCTTTCTAGGATGATTGATACGTATGAGAATTTCTCAACAATTTTAAGCAATACAATTAGATTTTTCAGCTCCGGAATAATACTTTTCAAAACAATGGGATTAAGTGTTTTATTCCTCCTACTCTTTGTTTTGCCAGAAACAATATCTACGCACATTAGAAGGAAAAGGATTAGAGAGTATCAGGACAGGGAGGTTGGAAAAATTAAGTTTCTTAACTATATTCAGAATCTCTCTCTCACAATATCTAATTTCTCTGAACTCAGGGTTAATGATGTGTATTCCTATTTAAAGAGGAGATTCAGGGAAGAATATGATGAATATATTGATGGATATTTAAAGACACAGTTTAACTTTACTCAGGACAAGATACTGTATTCAATAGTAGGTCAGGTGATGAAGTTTGGATATGTGGTCTATGTCTTGTTTTTTGCAATAGTTAAAGGTTTAACTTTTGGTACGTTCAAGGCTCTATATGACTATGTAGATGTTGTGTATTCAAGTATATTCAATATAATTAATTCCCTCTCTCTGATGTCTAATAATTTGGCGTATGTTTCTGAGTTTTTTCATTTAGTTGAGTATGAGGGATTTGGAGATTATAGCCACGGGGATATAAAATTGGGGAAGGAAACTCCAACTATTGAATTTAAAAATTTGAATTTTGCATATCCCGATGATCCTGAAACCAAAGTTCTTAAAGGTCTTAATATAGAAATAAAGCCGGGAGAAAGAGTGGCATTTTTTGGTGGAGATGGTTCCGGAAAGAGTACTACGGTGAAGATATTGACTGGACTATATAAAGTTAACTCAGGAGAATATTTAATAGATGGATATAATATTAAAGATTTGGACAGAGGACAATTAAAAAAGAAATTAGCTGTTACATTCCAGGATTTTATAAACTATCACTTTAGTCTTAAAGAAAATGTAGTTATATCCGGACAAAGGAAAGATGTGGATACAGAATTATATGAAAAAGTGTCTAAAATAGCAGGTGTTAAGGATTTTAAGAAAAGTATCAAGGTTGAGGATAGTAGTATATTGGGCAAGACATTTCCATCGGGTAAAGAGCTATCCCCTGGATATTGGCAAAGGTTGGCTGTAGCTAGAATGTTGTATAGAGATAAAAAAATATTTTTAATGGATGAGCCCTTTACATATATAGATGATATCTCGGCTAGGAGTATATTGGAGGAAATGTTTAAATTTATTGGGGAAGATAGATCTTTGATATATATAACTAGGAGTATTAATCAACTGGAATTATTTGACAGAATATATTATTTTGAAAATGGAGGGATAGTTGAGTCAGGTTCCTGGGAAGAACTAATGAGAAAAAGGGGGAAATTATATAAGAATTTTAAAGAAGATAAGAAGGAGTAATTATGGAGATATTAGATGGAAAACAGAAAGCACAGGAAATATTGGATAGGATGTCCTCTGATATAGAAAATATTAGAAAGGATGGGGGGAGAATCCCTCGTTTAGATATGATATTAGTTGGTGACGATTTCGGAAGTATAAAGTATGTGGGGATGAAGGAGAAGGTAGCTGGTGAAGTTGGAATGATAGGGCAAGTACATCATTTGGATAATTCTGTTAATACAGTAGATGTTATAAATCTTATTGATACACTAAATAGGTTTCCAGAAGTAGATGGTTTCATGGTTCAGCTTCCATTACCAGATCATATAAATACAGATTTAGTTTTGGAAAGTATAGATCCAAAAAAGGATGTGGATGGTTTGACTGCTGTAAATTTAGGAAAGCTTTTCCAAAAAGATCCATCTGCAATAGCTCCTGCGACACCCGTGGGGATTATGAGGTTACTGGAAGAGTACAGTATTAAGATATTTGGTAAACATGTAGTGATATTAGGATCCAGCAATATAATCGGTACACCTCTGGCTGCGATGATGCTAAGAAAGAATGCAACTGTCACACTTTGTAATTCCCATACGGTCGATATAAAGGAGGTTTCAAGAAGTGCGGACATATTGGTTTGTGCAACTGGTAAAGCATTGTTAGTTAAAGGTGATTTCCTAAAGAGTGGTGTGGTATTGGTAGATGTTGGCTCTAACAGGCATCCTGAAACTGGGAAGCTAGTAGGAGATGTGGATTGGGAAAGTGTCAAAGGAATTCCGTCATACATAACTCCAGTCCCAGGCGGAGTTGGTCCGATGACAATTGCTTGTTTGATGTTAAATGTGATGGATTGTTATAAAAACAGCCAAAGATAGTATTATATTTATTTACCCCGATATATCCTGTAAAATACATCAGTATGGTTGAAGACAAGAAGATACACGAGTTAATTCAGAAAGAATCAAAGAGACAGATAGAGGGTATAGAGCTTATAGCTTCGGAAAACTATGTCTCTAAAGATGTCCTCAAGTGTATGGGCTCCATACTAACTAATAAGTATTCGGAAGGATATCCAGGTAAAAGATACTACAAGGGGAATGAATTTATTGATGAGATAGAGAGAGAGGCTATACAGAGAGCAAAAGAGCTTTTTAAAGCAGAATATGTTAATGTGCAACCATATTCGGGCTCTCCAGCTAATTTAGCTGTTCATTTCGCACTATTAGAACCAGGGGATAGGACATTAGGTATGGCACTAGATTCTGGTGGCCATTTAACTCATGGTTTTAAAGTTTCAATATCGGGTAAATACTATAACTCTAGAAGCTATGGTGTGAACGGGGATGGATATATTGACTACGATGAAGTTCTTAAGATAGCTCAGGAGCATAGGCCTAAATTAATATGGGCTGGATTTTCGGCATATTCTAGAATTATTGATTGGAAGAAATTCAAAGATATAGCAGATGAGGTGGGAGCATATTTAGTTGCAGATATAGCTCATGTAGCTGGATTAGTAGCTACGGGCTTGTATCCTTCCCCCGTAGGTATAGCTGATGTAGTGACTACAACTACACATAAGACCCTTAGAGGCCCTAGGGGAGCTATTATAATGACAAATAATGAGTTAGGCGAAAGAATAGATAAAGCGGTTTTCCCAGGTCTTCAGGGAGGGCCACATAATCATATTACGGCAGGTATAGCTGTAGCATTGAAGGAAGCTAGTACAAAGGAATTTAAAAGATACTCCAAGCAAGTTATAACCAATGCTAAAGTTCTCTCAGAGGAGCTTTCTAAAAGAGGGTACAAAATAATATCTGGAGGGACAGATAATCATCTATTTCTTGTTGATGTTGTCAATTCTGTAGGGATGGCTGGAGAGGAGGCATCAACGCTACTAGAGAAGGTAAATATTACGTTAAATAAGAATGCAATACCAAATGATCCTAGGAAGCCTTGGGATCCATCTGGTGTTAGGATTGGTACTCCCGCTATTACGACTAGAGGAATGAAAGAGAAAGAGATGATTAAGATAGCAGAATATATAGATTCTTCATTAAAAAAAGGAATAGATGAGAATTCTCTGGTATCACTTAAAAAGGAAGTGAAGAAGTTTTCTTCTAAATTCCCGATACCTGGTATAAGTTAATCTAGATAAATAATGAAGTTAAGTTTTAGGAAAGATCTACACATTGCCACCGTAAGGTCAGAAGATATGTGGAATAAATTCAAGGTACATACTCTTCTTCAAAATTGTGAATCTAAGCAACCCTCCATAAATGCATATTTAGGGGCAAGGTATAGTAGATCTGCAGACTCTATAATCGATATCGCAAATGAGATTATTAAAAGTGGTACAGATGCTGCTGAGAGATTGGAAAAGATATTCTCTGGGTATGGGCATAAGTCTGTTGGAGATATGGCAGACCTATTTGTGTGCATAGAGAATATCCCGATGTATACAGCAATGAAAATCTTCTATATAAATTCAGTTGTTTCTGGGCAAGAGAGGTCCACTAGGTATCAAGATTTTAGAAATCCTGAATTTATAAAAATACCAAGGGAGGTCTGTGATAATAATGAGGTGAGTAGGGAGTATGAAAGAATTATTCTAAAGCAGATGAAGGATTACAGAGAGTTATTGTCCATTACGAAAGGCGCGTTAGAAAAATATTTTAGAATAAACAGTGAAAGCTCTCAGGAAGTATCCTCTTTGAAGGCAAGATCATTCGATGTAGCAAGATATCTATTGCCATATGGGCTCAATACTAGTTCTGCATATCTTATGTCTGCTAGAAATTGGTCTGATATGATAAGCTATCTTTGTTCTAGTGATTCTGTAGTGGATAATTCGTTGGCAGATTTTCTTCTCAACCTTTTGGGAGAATCCTCTTTGGAGGCTAGGGGATATGTGCGGGAGGCTGATGGTTTGATAAGGCACACAGATTCTAATAGTTGTAGAAAGAGTTCAACCGAGGAAGTAGTAAAATATTTAAAGCAGGAAATGTCTACCGAGCAGCTGTCTAATCTTCCTGAAAGTGAATTAGAGGGAATAAAGGTATCTTATTCTCCTGATTGTATGGAGGCATTAATTTCCCACTACGAAGCCTTGATTAATCCATTGGGTTCAAAAAACGAATTTGAGTTCTCAGAGTTGGATCAGGAAGAGATAGGAGAAATCATCTTCGAAAAGCACGATCAACATAATACGATGGGAAATATAGGGCAATCCGGAGCTGTTAAGATAGAGGGTTTTGCTACCTTAGGAACATTGAAAGATTTGAATAGGCATAGAAGTATGGAGAGATTTATTCCAATATTTCATGATCAGATAGATATGGATCAAGAATTAGATAGAAGAAATGATCAGTGCTTCTATTTGTGTGATTATTTAGATATTCCTTCTCTTTCCAAACTCAGGAAGGAGTATGAGTCTAGACTAATAGATACGTATGAGAGAATAAAGGAATGGAGGAGAATGGCAAAGGAAACGCTTTCTAAAGAGGTTTGTGATGAGTTTACAAAATACTTACTTCCTCATGGACATAGTACTAGGTATATATTCTACGGTTCTTTTGATGATCTTCAATATGTCATTAATCTAAGGACCAAGAATGGGGGGCATATAGCGTATAGACGATTATCGTATGAATGGCTAAGAAATTTGTCATATATAGACCCAATATGGAGACCTTTATTAAGGAAGATAATAGAGCCTAAGATAGATGATAAGCATCAGTTTGTAGATAGAAGTTAAATTAATAATTATCAATTATGATACTCTCAGACAGAGCTATTAAGGAGAAAATAAAAGATGGTAGTATAGTTATAGAGCCCTTCTCAGAAGAATTTCTACAACCTGCTACCTATGATTTGCATTTGGATAAGTACTTTTTAGTTTTTAACAAAGAGAGTGTTGCAATGATAGATGTAAAGAAAAAGCAAGATAAATTGATGAGAGAGATAAAGGTGAGTGAGAAGGAGGGATTTATAATTCATCCAGGGGAATTTGTTTTGGCTAATGTGAAGGAAATAACCGGGGTGGATGATACTCATGTAGGTAGATTGGAGGGAAAGAGTTCTCTTGGAAGAATAGGGTTGATAGTACATGCTACTGCAGGGTTTCTTGATCCAGGAAACAAACTTAGAATGACTCTAGAATTAGCAAATGTGTCTCCTTTACCTATTAAAATATATCCTGGAATGAAGATAGCTCAAATGGCTTTTGAAGTTTTAGATGGAAAATGTGAAAGACCGTATGGTACAAAGAGTTTGAAGAACAAATATGCTGGAGACCTCAAAGTAAAAGGTAGCCAAATGTGGAAGAATTTTAAATAATCCCTGTATCTACATTACTGGTGGAACTGGAGGATAATCCTCGTTCTCAGTTGTTGTATCAGCAGGTGCAGTTACATTCGGAGCCTGTGTTAAGGGTGTTGCTTCTACGGGAGGTGTTCCCATATTTTGTATCTCTGCATTAATGCTATTTTGTAAGTCTTCCACAGTAGCAGGGCCTCCCATTGGAGCCTCCGGTATTACATTTTCTGGTTGTGCAACAGGTGCCTGTGCAGGTGGTTGATTAACATCAAGGTTGCTTGTGAACGGTACCTCTGGAGTAGTCGGTGCTTCCTGTGTAGGCATAACGGGGGAAGTTTGTTCCACCATTGGTGGAGCTGGTGGCATATCAGTTGATTCGCTTTGTAAAATGTCTTGTAAATCCTGACTCTCAGATGTAGGAGAGCTCATAGCAGGTGGAGTAGCTACTTCAGTTACTGGAGGTACTGCTGGTGTTTGCGGCATAGAAACGTTTTCTGCCATACTGACCTCTTGGGCCACCTCAGGTGTTGGTTGTACAACTTCGGCCTCTGGTTGATTTACCATATCTTTTAAAGTGGGCTCTTCTGTTGGCGTTGAAGGAGTTTCTACGGGGCTAGGTGTGGTAGAATCTTCAGGGATAGTTCCAGACTCTTTTTTCCTACTTAACAGTATTCCGACTATACTAATTAGGAGAACTACAGATCCAGCTATTAATACATACGGTAAATACTCAGTTAATTTGTCCATGCTAAATCCTGTCTCTTCTTCAGCTTCTTGTTGTGTAGATATAAGTAAAGGATCCTCTTCAAAAAAAGTTTCCTCATCATCTATTTCCTCAGCTTCTTCTATCTCTCCTACATTTACAACATTGCCCAACTCTAATTCCCCTATGTCCAAATCAGTATCATCTTCTCCTATTACAAAATAGTAATCTGTTTCTGTGGAAGAGAAAAGTATATTTGCTAACACCCCATCGACCTCGGAAGCACTTCCAAGCTCACATGTGATCTTAACAATATCTCTAACCTCGGCATAATCGAAAGTATCGCAATTAATTGTTCCTGTATTTACCTCTGTTATACTGACACCATCAGAGAATCTAATAGGAAGAACGATTTTCTCAAGAGTGTCTGTTCCAGTGTTGACTGTAACAGAAACACTCATCACATCAGTGGTCGAATTATCTTTTAGGGTAATGTCTACAGCAGCTAACACTTGCAAGGGGAATAGCGTTATCAACAAAGAAGCCAGAAATATATTAAGTTTTTTCATCTTAAAGGCAGTTTATATTATCTAGGTAAAGATTATCATGCTAAATGGATAATATCAATAGTTAATAGTCAAATTATTTGACTTAATTCTCTTGTGAATATACACTTTAGATATAATTAAACCTGCCTTTTATGGATTACTCTAATTCTGTCGTTGATGAAAATTTAAATGAGATAATAGAGCTTGAGAATAAGCTTGTATCTTCTAATGTGCCCCAAGATCTAAAGGATGAAGCTATGAGAGGTGTACATAGGTTGAAAAGAATGTTTAAGATGGGGGGATATGGGGCAGAGTTTGAAACTGTGAATAAGTATGTAGATTGGATTACCAGGATTCCTTGGGGTATTAGATCTAGGGATAGCTTTGATTTGAATAATGCAAAGAATTTGATGGACAAAACACACTACGGAATGGACACGATTAAGGATTTAATCCTAGACTATCTTGCCACGATGCAACTTCAGAGTATGGGAGGAGTACAAAGAGTAGGCATGCCTTCGCAGGTTCCCGGCGTAATTAGTAATCAGCAGGAGGGGAATGTTGATATGGCAATGTTGAAGGGTTCCTCTGCAAATGCTCCAGTTTTTCTTTTTCTGGGATTGCAAGGTGTCGGTAAGACCTCTATTGCAAAGTCAATAGCATCATCTATGGGAAGAAAGTTCTCAAGAGTCTCTTTAGGAGCAATAGGGGATGTTAGAACTTTAAGAGGTACTCCTAGATATTCTATAGATGCGGAGCCAGGGCAAATAGTGAAGTCATTAATTAGGTGCGGTACTATGAACCCTGTAATATTGTTGGATGAGATAGAGAAGTCTAGTGGGAACGCAGGGTTGTTAAATGATGTAATGGCCGCACTACTTGAGATTTTAGATCCTGAACAAAATGCCACCTTTATTGATCACTATATCGATTATCCAATAGATCTATCGGGTGTCTTCTTTGTATGTACGGCAAATAACTTAGGTGGATTGTCTGCAGCTCTCCTTGATCGTGTAGAGGTTATTAGATTTACCAGCTATTCTGATGAAGAAAAAGAGGTAATTGCAAAACAGTATATACTCCCACGTGTTTTGGAAAATCTAAATCTCTCTTCAGAATATATTCGTATTGAAGATGATGTATGGCCACTAGTTATCAGACCTGTCGGTTTTGATGCGGGTATTAGGCAGTTAGAAAGAAATATCACAACAATGGTTAGAAGTGCAGCCAGGATGATAGTGGAGGGGAAGCAGTTGCCAATAGTTATTAATAGCTCAAATCTTAATCAGTATGTTTTAGCTGATCAAGGTCCTCTCAGTTAATAACCTCTAAAAGGATTCGCAAGTTTCAATGCAGATACAGCTCTCCTTACCTGTGGATTAGCTATACCCTTAGCTATGTTGGCTTTGTATGTACTTTTCTCTTCTGCTTTACTTAGCTGTTCCAGATCGGAAGAAAGCTTGTCTTGCGACAGAGTCTTAGTATCAACAGCTTGTGTTACCAGATAGTCTGAGAGATTGATTGTATTTTGTGTATTATTGCTCTCTTCCATTTTCTTCTGATGGATAACTTTCAATTACTCCTTGAGGAGTTAAATGTTTCTTTCCTCTTTGTATATCTTCTCTCGATCTTACTACTTGACCGGATATTGTTCCCTCCTTGAGTTCTTCCAGGAAAGTTTTTTGACTTTTGTATTTCTCAGGATTAAGCTCCATTTCTTGTGCTTTTAATCTTTCCTCCAATTCTCTTTGATACTGTTCTCGTTCCTTTTCTAATAAGCTTTTATGACCCTCTGTTCTTCGTATTGCCTCTTCTATAACCTGCTCTTGTCTCTTCAAATTACCTCCATCCCTCAAAGGTCGTTGCTCAGCCGGTGGTTCATATATTTGAGAGAGCTCTTCTAAGGTTCTGGTTTCTTCTGTTCCTTTTCTCTCTCTTAACTTCTCTAAATCTCTAGGATCTGAAGTAATTAATTCATGCTCTTCGACGCTAGAGAGAACCTGTATTCCAACATGGTTTGATCCAGCAAAAAATAGCCCTTGTCCTTTATCACAGTTTAGAAGGAAATTTTTCTCTCCATCTGAGAGGTTGAACACGGTTTGTAGTTTCTCTACAGCAGTAGGGCTTTGCATCATTAGCATTTGCATAGATGAGTTAGAAATTATTGCTCTTCCCATGTCTGTATTAAGAAAATCTGCAACATCTTGAGTTATAGTCGATAGTCCAAGGTAGTATTTTCTAGCTCTTTTAGCTATGGAGTACATGAATCTAGCTGAATCTTCCGATTGCATCATATACCAAGCCTCGTCTACTACGAGTAGTCTTCTCTTTCTCTCTTTCCTAATTTTTGTCCATATAAAATCCAGCATTAGGTACATTGCTAAAGGTTTCAATTCCTCTTGTAGATCTCTGATACTGAATACTGTAAATGGGTTGTTAATTTCAAAGTTGCTTGCCTCATTAAATACTCCAGCACCACTACCTATGATATATTTTTCAAGCCTTCTAGCTAGTCCATGCGCCTCTGTTTCTGCCATGCCCTTTAGGACTTTGTACAGATCTTCTAGCATAGGAGGAGTTTTAGTTTGAGTTGCAGGATCAAATGTTATTCCTTTTTCTCTGTATGTGAGAATTAGAGCCCTATCCAATATAGAGGCTTCAATATTTGTAATATCCCCAAAAAGGACCCTAAAAAATCCCTGTAGTGCTAACATCTTCATCCTTAATTCATCATCTCCCTCTTCTGTAACTCCTGAAAGCTCGAAAGGATTCATTTTGTTCCCTTTATCCTGGGAGAAGGAAATATATGCACCATTTACAGCTTGAGCCAAATCCTCATACTCTCTCTCTGGGTCTATAATAATGATCTCAGTTCCAAGCATAAGGCTTCTGACAGCTTCCAGTTTTACAAAATAGCTCTTACCTGCACCAGATTTTGCGAATACTACAGTATTTGCATTTTCTAATTCAAACCTATCGAATATGACAAGACTCTTGTTGTGTAGATTAAGTCCATACATAATTCCGTGATCCATTGTTAGCTCTGAAGTCACAAATGGAAATGTGGTAGCAAGGGAGGTGGTATCCATATTTCTAGTTATGTATAGATTGTCTAGACCTAGGGGTTGTGTACTTACAAAACCTTGCTCTTGTTGTAGTGTAGCGGGTTTCGCGGTCACATTTATTGCAGCCAATGTTGAGGTTACGTTCCTTCCTATCTTCTCTAACAGCTCTTTGTCTCTTGCATACAGAGTTATATACATTGAGAAATGGAAAAACTTCTCAGTTCCTTCGGCTATGGAATCTTGCAACTGTTGGGCATCGGAAAGTGCCACCTTCAAAGACGGATCAACTACTTTTCTGTCCTCCATTTGAGAATATAGAGATGCCTCCATTTCACCGATTTTCTTCTTAAGCTTTTCTAGTATAGTTTTGGAATCAACAGGGTAGTAAAAAGTACTAATTCTAAGAGAGTGTTCAAAGTTTATTATGGGGGAGAGCCAGTTAGGCCCAACAAATCTAGGATATCCACTTACAAATAATGTTTTGAAATAATAATCCCCCATCTCCAAATGATTAAAATCAACTTCCAAATCTATTGGAGCTACTATATCTTGTACAGAAAGGTCTGAAGAAACGACACCCTCCGGTCCTTGTTCTTCCTGTACATCCTCTTTTTCTTCTTCCTTAGGCTCTTCCTTTTTCTTTTTATCTTTTTTAGAAAACATGTCGGAAAGATTATCCAAAATTCCCAACAGAAGACTCTTCTTCTTTTTATTCTCTTCATCCTTTGGTATTGGTTCGTTGTATCTATTATAGTTAACTTTGTCACCATTGTCGGTTGGCTCTACAGCAATCTTTTCTTGAAATTCTTTATATTTTTCTCCTGGAGTTTGGAACTTTTTCTCCTGTTCCCCCAGCATCTGTGACGCTTTATTTTCGAATGTTCTGTTGTAGTTATCATTTATATTTTCCATTACTCCTCCTCTGGGTTATATATAGTGTAGAATTCCGATAGTAGCTCTTTAGTTGTTAATTGGCGACCAGACAATCCCATTCTCCCAATCTGTTTTAAAATATGATCCCTCTTTGGAAAAAGAAATATCTTTGCCTTCTCAATTAGCTGATCTGTTTTCATCTGTTTGTACTTCTCCTGTTCCTCTTTATTTTTCTTTGAGTCAAATATACTTGCACCGGGCAGAGGAGCGCCTGGACTGTATGGGACGACTAGAAAGAAGCTCTTATCCAATACGTCATTTTCCACGATCAATCTTTGTACAAATTGAGTATATATATCAAGCTGTCTTTTTAATCCCTCACTCATCTGTTTATTCTTTTGGGATTTAAGGTAGTCTATGTAGTTCGTAATATCAATTCTTTTGGTTCTAATTAATATTTGTATTCTGAAATTTAATGAGTTAAGTAATCCAGCAAAAGCATATATCTTATTATCCTGCTCATATTCTGCTAAAAGATCAAAGTTTATGGATGAGGTTTGTATTACCATAGCCACACTTCCATTTTTGGTAATTATTAAATCATCCCTAATATCCCTTATCCCGAGATGTTCTTGTGTTGATGCTGTAGCTCTCGCTCGCGCATTTTTATCCACTTCTAAATATTGTTAATCTTAATTGGTAACTTACTTCCTTTTCCACTCATTTCCCATTGGACTTTCGGAAATTTATACACAGGGTGTTGAAATTCTAGCACATATGTTCCTGCTCCCCACATTTTGTTGGTTAGGAAATACCCATTAGGACCGGTCCTGTTAGCATATAGTACCTTTCCTTGTTCATCTTTTAGGTATACAACTACATTGGGTATAGGTTTGAAATCCTTTGTACATAGCCATACATTAATATTTCCAGGCAGTTTATCTAGGCTTTGGATTGTAAACTGGTAATTCTGTATATTCTGATCTGTTATCAACAAAGAGTTGGGGTCCAAAGGAGGAGTCGCCATTAATTCATCATCAATATTCAGTTCCTCATCTAAAATATCTTCAACCTCTTCAACAGTTTCTCCTTGGGCAAGAAGATTAGCTCCAATAATTTTCTTCTTCTCATCTTTAATATCCTTATGTACTAATTGCCCATCTTCTGTGGGTTTCAGTTCCGGCTTGACTCTTTCCGCCCTCATATCTTTGTTAAGCCACACTCTTTGTGTGGGATTGTTAATAGCATTTATGTAGTTTTTTATAAATACATCTGCATCTTGGTCGTTGATTGGAACTAGACCGAGAAATATTCCTATTCCAGAGGAGAGTATAAATACGGGAATACCAAGTACACCAGGTATAACCTGACTCACAGTTAGATATATCATTAAACCTCCAAATCCAAGGCCAATTGCTAAGTATGCAAACTCTTTAAGGGTGAACTTAGTAAAGAGTTTAAACTCAACATCTAATATATTTTGTGGAATAGCATGTTGTCTCATATATAGGCAGATTTTACTATTTTTCTTAGATAAAGTTTACCAGAATATATTAGAAACGTACAATGAGGATTCAAGATGAGAGTCGTGATTTGGGAGTAGTTGACAATTTGTACAAATCCTGTAAGAATAATTATTAGAAGTTTAATTCCTTAAATCTGCTCATAAATATGAAAACTTTCTTTAAGATAATAGGTAGTAATGCTGTAATAATAGCTCTCTCGGTGGTATCCCCATTATTGATGGCTCCATTTGTTAATGCAGCTGATGATGAAAAATCAGTTACAGCTACGGTTACAGTTAGTAATGTGTCTATAACGGTGAGTGATGGTTCGATAGATTATGAGACTTTAGAAGTCAATACGCTAAGAGATACAACAACTACAGGTACTGGTTTAGATGACACACAAACTGTTACAAACAATGGAAATGTTAATATAGATATAAAAGTGAAGGGAGTGGATGCATCTCCTTGGACTTTAGGAGGTACTCAGGGGGATGAGGTTTATACACATAAGACATGTGTTACGAATTGTGATAGCTCGCCCTCTTGGACAGCTATGACAACAGCGTATGGTGATGCAATTCTTACAAATGTGGCTCCTGCTGCGACTCCTGGAATAGATTTCCAAATAGGAACCCCTACGGTGACAGTTTCATACACTGCAAAGAATGTTAGCGTTGATATTTTTGGAGTGGAAATCTAGAATATCACAAATATTAGTAATAACCTATAACCAACCTTTAATACCTTATTCATATCTAATATATTATTATCCCTACGATATCTTTTCAAGTTAAGTTTTAGAAGTAAATAGGTAGTATAATTAAACATGGATAATACGGGAAATATATTGGACAACTTAATTAAATTTAGGTCTCTAATGCGACTTAAAGTCTCTAAAGAGAAAATTAAATATATCTGGGGGAAGAAATATCTAAAGAGTTTAGATATTAAATATTTAAAAAATCTAAAGGAAGATAGTAATGGGAATGTAGCTACTAAAGTTCAGGTATGTAAGGATAATGTTGGGAAATTAATGGTTTTTAACTGGGTTAGATTCATAGGGATTTCAGGCTCTGTAGCTGCAGGATTCGCAAAAGACGAAGATGATATAGATCTGTTTATAGTAGTTAGAAATGGTACTGTATGGTTATACAGAGGTATTATTGTTTTTCTTAATCTCTTCCATAATAAAATAAGGGCAAAAAGACACAAGGATGTTAAGAATAAACTATGTATTAATCTAATCTCGGAAGAAAGAGGACTACAATTCGAAAATGATATTTTTAACTTTCATGAACTTATGTACCTTATTCCCGTATACAATGAAAGATACATTAACTATATCTATTCACAAAACCCTTGGTTAGAAAAAGAATTCTTTGTTAAGAAAGAAAATCTAATATCAAGGGAATCTCCAAGAAGAAAAACATTTTTTCTAATTGGTGTATTAAATTATCTTGCTTTTCTATCCCAACTTTTATTTATGAGTATCGTAGGGCATAGGCCAGACATTGAAACATTAAGAAAGAATTACAATAAGGGAAGGATAGAATTCTTTGAACATGATTACAGAGAGGAAGTTATGAAGAACTACTTAAAGGAATTTAAGTCTATTAACTGAGCCTTACTTAGAATATGCTTAGGTAGTTGTTTGTAATCTATTATTGTTACAAAAGTCTGCTGTTTATTGATAGCCTCTTTACTAAATATTAATTTAGTATTCTCTTTATCAAGTTCTGAAGCAATATCATCTAATAGGAGAATAGGGTAGAAACTTAATTTCTTTGCAACAATATCCTGTTTCTTAAATATTAATTGTCCAATTGCCAACCTTTTCTCTCCTCTTGATCCGAATTTCTTAATATCAAAACCATTTATCAAAACCCAATCATCTCTATGGGGTCCTACATTAGTATATCCAGTTGCAATGTCTCTTTTTTTTGATTCTTCCAAAGCATCTTCCAAATCTTTATCCTTATTTGATTTAACATACTCAACTTTCAAACTATTAAAACATAGCTCTTTACATATATCTTCTCTCTTATTTTGTATCTCTTCAGAGAGAGAAAGGAATTCCTGAGTCCAGAAATTTAATTGAGGATCGTTTACAGCTACAATACCTTTCTCATAGAAATCTTTAGATAGTTTTTTCAGATATGCATTTCTCTGTTTAAGGACTTTCCTAAATACCTTCAGTTTATCTGAAAATGCATAATCCGTAATGACTATAGCCTCATCTATGAATTCTCTACGCTTACTAGGGGATATCATGAGTATTTCTATCTGCTCAGGATTAAATATTGTAGATGCGGTTTTTTCAAAAAACTTCTTAGGAGTTGTATTATGATTATCTATTTTGAAAATTCTTCTTCCCTTGTTTTTGAAAAAAGAGTATGTAGTGTCATCTATTACTGCTTCTATTCTTGCATATTTATCTTCTTCTTTCTGTTCATTCTGTACAAACTCATCTGTAGATGCCCACGGAGATATTCCATTGGTTATTAAATATACTGCTTCCAGGATAGTACTTTTTCCCCTAGCATTATCACCGTATAGGATTACAATATCTTTTTCAATATTGATTGTCAGTTCATTAAATCTTCTAAAGTTTGTAAGTTTTAAACTCTTTATCATTACTATGTTTTAAGAATAGCTAAGAATGCCTCTTGAGGTAATGTAACTTGTCCTATCTGCTTAAGTCTTTTCTTCCCTTTCTTTTGTTTCTCTAAAAGTTTCTTTTTTCTTGAGTAATCTCCGCCGTATAGTTTTGCTGTAACATCTTTTCTGAATGCTTTTACATCCTCTCTGGCAATTATTTTGGCTCCTATGGCAGCTTGAATAGGGATGGGGAATTGTTGTCTTGGAATAGCTTTCTTCATTTCCTCAAGTAGCTTAACAGATTTTGCTCGTGCTTCACTTCTCACCTCTAAAAAGCTCAATGCTTGAACTTCTTCATGATTTACGAGTACAGATACTTTAACAATATCGGCAGGGAAGTAGTCTATAAATTCATATTCCATGGAAGCATATCCACTAGTTATGTTTTTCATTTGGTCAAAAAAATTGGATATCAAAGAGGCTAGTGGAATGTCGTATTCGAGTAGAACATACTGCTCTTTTAGTTTAAGGTCTTTCTCAGTTGTGAGATATTTTGTATTAACATATTGGCCTCTTTTTAATTGACAGAGTTTCATTAAATCTCCTATGTACTTATCTGGTGTTAGTATTTCTGTCCTTACCCATGGTTCTCTAATCTCTTTTGTTTCCGAAGGATCCGGCAGTTCATTTGGAGTTTGAACCTCTAGCTCGGTCTCATCTAATTTGGTAACTTGGTATTCTACGGTTGGTGCTGTGACTATTAGACTCACATCATACTCTCTTTCCAATCTTTCTTGGACAATCTCCATATGGAGGAGTCCTAAGAAACCGCATCTAAAACCAGAGCCAAGTAGGCTAGATCTTTGTTCTGTGAATGTGAGTGAAGAATCATTAAGGGAGAGTTTTATTAATGATGTTTTTAATTCTTCATACTCTTCTGGATCTGTGGGGAAGAACGTTGCGAACATGTTGGGCTTGGGTACTTTATATCCCTCCAAGGGTTCTACATTTGTTGTATTAGAGACAGTATCACCAACTGTGAAATAGCTAATGTCTTTTAGGCCAGTTGCAATGTATCCCACCTCTCCTGTATTTAATATGTTTGTCTCTTTTAAATTTGGAGAGAAGATTCCTATTTCTGTTGGTTTAAATTTCTCACCCCTTTGTATCATGTTAAGTTCTAAAGGTTTTCCAGGTATGTGCTGTACTTGTCCATCAAATATTCTTACTGCTATTACTACTCCTCTGTGTTCGTCATAGAAGGAATCGAAGACTAATGCTTTTAGGGGTTTTGAGGGATCTCCCTTTGGAGTAGGGGATCTTTCAATTATTGCGTCAAGGAGAGCATCCACGTTCTCCCCAGTTTTTCCTGATACTTTGATGATGTTGTCTTTAGAGAATCCTAGTAATCCTTCTATTTCTTTTTCTCTTTCCTCAATGTTTACGTATGGTATGTCTATTTTGTTTAAAACTGGGATTATTGTTAATCCTAGATCTAAAGCCTTTTTTGTATTTGATATGGTTTGTGCTTGTATCCCTTGACTTGCATCTACTAAAAGTATTGCAGATTCACAAGCGGCCAATGACCTGGATACTTCATAGGAGAAGTCTACATGTCCTGGAGTATCAATTAGGTTTAGCTGGTATCCTTTCCATTCCATTTTACATGCTTGAAGTTTAATAGTTATTCCTTTTTCCTGTTCCAGATCTAGTCTATCTAGGATTCTTTCCTTTCTTTTCTCCCTGGAGAGGTCAATATGTACAGCTTCTAACATCCTATCTGCCAATGTTGATTTTCCATGGTCGATGTGTGCGATTATTGAAAAATTTCGTATCTTCTCTTGATTGTTCATACGTGGAATTATATCACAGGCTAGGGAGTTGGATTAGGGATACCTATAGTGTATTAAAAATCGGAGACAAAATCCATATAGTCATTGTTAGAGTGATGTTTTATGATTACTCCGACGTAGTCGATGTAGTCGACGTAGATTCGGAGATCGATATCTCCATATCGAAGTTTTCTGAGAATTGTATACCAGAAAGATTTTCTATTGCCAGAAATATAACAACCTTATCTCTGGGAGAAATAGATATACTTTGGGTATATGTTTCTCCCTTACTACTTTGAATTCTATATGTTTTGTCATTAACGATTAACAATATGTTGGACCGAGTGTTGCTAACTGTTTGTCCAAAGAAGGAAAGTTCTCTTTGCTCTTCTCCTCTATTTTCTATTTCGAGTATTGGTTTTGAATAGTTGTCAGAGGATCTTTTATTAAGAACTACTGAATATAGAAAATTTAGATCATCCATTTTTACTAGATTCTCGCTGGTGAATATGTCATGTTTACCCTCTACCAATCTCACCTTCACCTCATTTTGTGTTGTTACTCCTAGGATGTCTAATTTTTGAAGTTGCTTTGTTAATGGAGTGAGGTTCATTACGGTTATTATCGGGATAATGAAAAGAAGTGCTAATACGCCTAGAGCCATTGGTTCTAGAATTTGTGTAAATACTGTTTTAACTTTTTCTTTCTGTATGGGCATGTTAGTAATAGTTGTTTTCTTTAGGATATATCTTATCAGTTTCTAGTTCAAATGTCTTTACTGTTCCCCATATACATGTGAGGGATATGGCTCCAGCGATTATACCTGTCCATGAGTATGAGGTGGCTTGCAGGGACTGTATCACTACTATGGCCGATGATATTACTAAAAAGGCACACCATATGAATATTTGAAGAAATGTGGTGTCCTGTTTTGTGATCCATTTCAGTATGTTCAATCTTGTTATTTTAACTACTGTTTTCGGATTTTGGAGAGATGTCTGGTATATGGATGTTTTGATTATGAAGTATATAGTTGGAAGTGCTAGTAGAAGTAGCATTACTAGATTGGATACGGAGTTAACAAAAAGTGTAGTTTGTGGATCTGTGAAGAGTATCTGTATGGAGAACATACCCTGTATATCATTTTCAACAAGAAAGTGTAGATCGTACACAATACTTGGAATCATTATCCCCAAAAACTTCCCAGCAATCATTAATATTGCCGGTGTTAGGGATATTTTAAGTGCTCTTTTTAGCAGTTTTGACATTATTTTGGGACAGTTTGTTTAAATTTTTAGTAAGGCGAGATTTTATTCTATTGGCCTTACCTTTTTTTATAACATTTTTTCTAGCGGCTTTGTCAAGAACTTTGTATATATTTTTTACATTCTTTTCAGCTTCTGCTGTTTTCTCTTCTTTTAGAAGGGAATTCTGTTTCTTAACAGACTTTTTTATTCTATTTCTGAGTCTGTCATTATATGTTTTCCTTCTTTTATTTTGTCTTAGATCTTTTATAGATGTCTTTAAATTTGGCATTTCTAGTTGTTAAATAAATGATTTTGAGTCAAGGTATTATATATATTATACATTTATTTGTAAACATTTTCTTTTATGTTAAACTTATAGAATGGAGGAGAGTAGGAGATTAAAGGTATTCATTAGTATGATTTTTGTAATGTTAGTTACTATTTTGGCCTCCACGTATACAGTATTGAATCCTAAGGAAGCTCCTCAAGATTATGAAGAAGAGGTTATGGGTGAGCAAGAGGGGAGTTTTGTTCCGTATATTGTTAGTTTACCCCCTATCGTGGGATATGAGGGCGAGGAGTATTTGTATTTTATCAGGGTTGTGGATGAGGATACTGATATTAAGGATCTGACGATAGAGTATGTGGAGGGTCCTAATTGGCTTTCTATTGAGAACATGGTTCTGAGTGGAGAGGTTCCTTTGGGTAGTAGTGGTTCTTATAAGATTGTTCTGAGAGTATCGGATGGTATGAATAGTTCTACTCAGGAGAGTTATATATTAGTAATAAGTGAAGATGAATAAGAATGTATTTTATATAGCTGGAGTATTTGCCATATTGGTAGTTTCCTTTACCACTATACTTCTTGTCACAAGAAATGTTGTAGGGTTTGATATAGGTGGAGTGTCTAATAGGGATTGCGTCCCATATAATGTCTTTGTACAGAAAGGGGAAAAGAATTATTCTACGCAAATTACGTGGTCAACAAAAGCAGAGTGTGTTGGATTTGTATTGTATGGTAGGGATAGGTCTAACTTAGATATGGTTGCTGTGGATTTGGTGAATAGGAGTAAATCAAGAGAGCATCAGGTTGTTTTGGAGCAACTTCTTAGTAAGGAGATTTACTACTTTTTAATTAATTCTCAGGAGCAAGCCTACGGTAGTAATGGAGTCCCACTTGAGTTTATTTTGGATAATCTTTAAATCTTTTTTCTATTCTTTAACTTTTTTAATATCTTCGCTTCGAAGTATTTTCTTGGTCTAAATACTCTCCATGTAGCTATCTCAGCTTCTTTGTATAGTCCTGATTCTACCAATTTTTGGATAGCTATTTGTCCAAGTGGTCTAGAGTAAATATACCAGCCTATTAATATAGTGATTAGACCTGCTATTAACCTTCCTATAACAGAATCAAATATTCCAGTACTTGGTGTCGTTGGTGTTTGAGGTGTAGTGGGGGTAGTTGGAGTTTCTGGGGTTGTGGCATCAGGGTCCTGGCAGTCCTGAGCAACCTGAATCACAAATTCTGCTCTCAAAGATGTTGGATCAGCAGGAACTTCTTGAGGGGTCATGATTACCTCGTTTTGGTTTGATCCAGTTAGAGCGTTGGCACCTACCTGAGATTGGAATATTATTACGAAGGATTGTCCGGCATTTATATCCCAGCCACCACTTTTTTCCCATACTATTTCTTGAGTGTCTCCTACATTGGTGACGGTTACGTAGTCGGCATCTGCCACCGATATACCATTTATTTTAGATGAGCTGTTTACGTAGGTAAATCCTAAAGGTAATTTGTCTTTTATAGAATTTACCTTTTGTGTGATGGAGCTTTTATTTGTAGCGGTGATAGTGAATTGTGCTATATTATCAGGGGCTACTCTCTCAACACAATCCAAGTTTGAAGATTTTGATACTTCAAAATTAGACTCTTCTGGATCTATTGGATCTTCCTCTGAAGATGAGTCTGCTCTTGGAAAATCAAAGGAGCCTGCTACAGAGCCTATTACTCCTGTTTCGTCCCTAATCTCAGCATTAATTTTTATATTACCTTCTAAACCATCCAATTGTGAGAAACTCTTATCTGTTCCAAAGTTCTCAGGATTATATAGGTCTTGCTCTAGTATAGTTATCTCTCCCTTCGAAGAATCTATTGTGAAGCCTTCATTCATTAATAAATCTGTCAAATTCTTCTCAAAAGAAAACCTTATTGTTACATTAGTATCATCTTTTATGTTTCCTACTCCAATTCGTACTCTAGATACTTTGTATGTATTTTCATCCTTTCTGACTTGTATCTGTATGTCGCTAACAGCGGAAGTACCTGCTTGTTCAACTTCGATTAATCTTCTACAGAGAGGGGAATTAATCTGATTATTATTGGAGTCTAGGGCAGTTGCTACTATGCTTATTGTGGAACCACTAAGATCTTTAATATCCTTCTTTATATTTAATTTGTCAGGTGATATCACATCAGGATCCGTATCTTGGTTATTGATCACAAACTTGTGTCCTGAATATTCTTGATCAAACTCTGCCTCCACTGTTATTTCGTCATCTGAATTGATTCTTCCCGTAACTATCTTTCCCTCTTTATCCTTTATTGTCATGTTCGAACATCTTTTATCTTGTACACTCTGTATTTGACATATTTGGTATAGATCTTGTTTAGTATTACTGTTAAGTAGATTTACAGAGAGTTTGTTAGTAGCACAAGAAGCTCTACAAACCTGATCTCCAGTGACTGTAGCTGTTTCAAACATAAAGCCTCTTCTTGGATCTCCACATTCGGATATGACAGAGGGGTCTATGTAGTAACAGGCACAGGTGGTTTCGGAGGTGGTTGTACTGTCAGAAGTATCACCAATTGCATAGAAATATATTGCAGCCCCTATTAATCCAAGCCCCAATATCCCAACTAAGGTTAATAATATTACGGTTCTTCTCTTTGGTTTTCGTGTAGTAGTAACTCTTCTAACCTCTTCCATTAAGGGCAGTCAAAACTTATTGCATTAATAAAGTTTAGTTTAATAGTAATCTAGTGTCAATACGAAGTTTTTACGAATTTGCTCTTTACCAGTTTAGAGGTAGGGGCAAATAAGTGTGAGCCCAAGATTTCCATCTATTTTACCGGTTTTAATTTGATAATCTAAATTGGATAATTTGGAGTACAATCTACTGATTCTTTCCTCAGTGTATTTCTTAGAAGATTTCACTAATGATGGAGTAGTAAATGGGGGAATTTTGAGAATAGAAGATATTTTTCTATAATCTGTTCCATCTTCGTTAAGAGATTTGGTCAATGTTATTAATCTAAGATTTCTTGCTAGCATAGATATTATGTAATTAACATCCACAAATTGTTGGTTTAATTTCTCTAATATTTGCATGCTCTCAACCTTATTTCCTTCGTTTATTGCATCTGTTAGATCCCAAATGTCTCTTTCTAGTGTGTCCGCAATTAATTCCTCTATGTCTTCCTTTCGTATGATTTTTGATTCATGATTTAGTTTGAACTTTTTTATTTCGCTTGCACATCTCTCAGGGTCGTAATTTGTTCTTTCAGCAAATTCTTTAACAGCAACAGGGTCTATCTTCAATTCATTTAATTCTAATTCCTGTCTTAACCATGTAAGGAAAGTTCTTTTATTCAGATCTTCTATTTCCTCCAGTGCTCTCCTTTCTTTAAAAAATTTATAGTACTTTGTATTAGATTTAATTTTTTGATCCTCCCAAATAATCAAAACATCTTCAGAATTTCCATTTCCTAAAAGCTCTAATATCTTCTCAATGAGAATACTTTTTTCTTTATTTTTGTAGACTCTTTTTAGAAAGATAATTCTTTTTGATGAGAAGAGCGAAGGGGAAGATATTGAATCGACAATATCTTTTGGTTTGAGTGTATCTGCTTCGAGTAGGGTGAGGACAGCAGAGGGAGATTTTTTTGCTATGCCATCTATATATGTGTGTACTGCCCTGAGGGACAGATATGGAGATGTACCATGATACAGTTTATATTTCACTTTATTCTTCGTTTAATTGAATACTTTTACCTAATAAGATTGTAACATCTTGACCATTCAGATTTGAAGTGATGTATTCAGGTTTTTCATTAAGTTTTGTATTGAAGAATTCACTTAACATTTTGATACTTTCTAATTTCTCTTCCTCCTCCTTTGGGTATATTACTATTCCCTCTTTATCTCTGAATAGTGTTCCTGCGAATGTAATGTTTAGATATGGGAATTCATCCTTAAGTTCCTCTACTTGTTCCTTGGCTTTTTGGAAACCTAATCCTGTGTCATACACAACAATTTTGGGATCCTCTGAATACAGTTTTGGATTTTTTCTAATTAGGGAAATGAATTCTTGTATATCATCGTACTTCCCAAATCCAAGCTTAGGTCCAATTGCATAGGCTCCACTTTCCATGTTCTTTCTATCTACTATTAGGCCACCTCCACTACTTGGATCTAGTACAAAAGAAAACACACTACCTTCGGCTTCGTCATATTTTTTTGATAACTCAAATGCTGCCTCTATGTCCTTTATTGTAAATTCGGATACTTTGATATTCCCAGCAATAGAGGATACTATACTCATCAATGTTTTAGGGTCTGAAAAAGAAGCATTTGTGGAAATCTTTTCCTTAAGTGCTATGATGACCTTCTGTTGTCTTCGTGCTCTTGCGAAATCGGTTCCTTCATTGTTTTGTTGTGCATGTCTAGATCTTGAGTATATGAGTGCTGTCTCACCATCCATAGTTTGTGGACCAGCCTTGAATGTCACAGTCATATATCCTAGTCCTTTGGGGTACATATAGTCCGTAAAGCTGTTTTCCACATTTACGTCTATCCCTCCTACGGCATCTATTATCTCTACAAATGCTCTAAAATCTACCATAGCGTAGTACTGAATATCTTGTCCAGTTAATCTCTCTACACTACCAACCAAGGCATCCATTCCAGAGTCTTTCTCTTTCCCTTCTGCGCTGGCATATATACTATTGATTCTCACATACCAAGCAGTATCTTTTGAAACTTCGACATGGAAGTCTCGTGGTATTGATAGCATAGTGATGTCGTGATTAGTATGGTCATATGAAGCAAGTATTATAGTATCAGTATTGAGTAATCCTCCACTTTCTCTAGTATCTATACCAACAAGTAGCATATTAGTATATTGGCCGGATGAATCTTTCTTCAGTTCCTTGTTTTGTGCAGAAATCAAAGAGGTTGGGTCAAATTTAAAACCTATCCCCTTTGAAAATATATATCCCTTATATACAAGAAAGCCTATTCCTAGAATGATGAAAAAAGAGAGTGAAAAAAGAAATAGAGTAACTCTTTTTTTTCTTCTTTTGATTTTTTCTTCGGTAGAAAGGGGAGTGATATTTTTCTTCCTTGAGCTCTTTGGAATCTTTATTTTATCATCCAATTTACTATCTTTTAGATCAATATCTATAGTCATTTTCTTTTAATATCTATCTAAGATATTTATTTACGTTAGCATTGTGTTCACTTAATGTTGCACCGTAGTGGGGATTTCTGTCTTTGTCGTGTATGTAGTAATAGTAGTTTGTTTCCGTAGGATTCCATACCGCCTCTATAGATTGCAATCCTGGGTTACATATTGGTGTCGGAGGCAATCCAATTCGTTTGTATGTGTTGTATGGATTATCATCTTCTTTGTCTACAACGGTAATGGCATGCTTCCAATCTTTAACAGGATAGAGAAGCGTTGCATCCGTTTGAAGTAGCCAACCTTCATTAAATCTCTTAATAATGATTCCAGCTATTATTGGTCTGTCATTTCCATTAAAGCCCTCTCTCTCAACAATACTTGCCAAGATAATATCTTGATAGGTATAGTTTTCCCCTACCTTCCTCTTAAAATTGTCTACCAACATTCTTAGAACAAACTCAGTATTTGCATCCTTTGGAAGTGCATACTTGTCTGGAAAAAGAAAACCTTCTAAATCAGTAATTTGTATAGGCAGGTCAAGTGTACTAATGAATGAAGAGTCTGTAGTCAAAGAGAGGAAATCACTTTGATAAAAAGAGGATGTATTGTATCTTCCTAATTCTGTAGCAACTATATCTGCTATCTCATCTTTCCTTAATCCCTCGGGTATGGAGACCCAAACATCTTGACTTCTCCCAAATTGCAAGGTGTCAATGAGCTCTATAATACTTAAATTTTTTGGGAGTTCATATGTCCCAGCCTGAAGCTTACTTCCCAAGTTATTGATTTTGAGATAAAGCTTGGTGTAGTAGAGGTATTTTTTTTGTATTAGTTCGTTATCTATTAGGGATTTGAGTATATTATCTACACTCTCACCTTCTGTTACCTCTATTACAACTTTTTCCGAGCTTTCACTACTAGATTTTTTAAGAGACCTATCATAGTCCAATTTGAGTACTCCAATTAGTACGAAGGTTAGTAATACTAAAAAAATTAAAATTTTGGATGAAGAACCTTTCCTCTCATTCATTTTTTTTGTTTTTTGAATTTAGAAATTCTTGTAAAAATACTGTAGCAGCTACACTGTCAATCTTGTTCTTGTAGCTTTTGTAATTCTGTCCAGAAGATGTTAACACATTTTGAGCTTCAGTTGTAGAAAAGCTTTCATCGTATGTATTAAGTGGTATATTGGTACTGTTTTTGAGCAGTGATATAAATTTAGAAATTTTTTTCTCAGTTTTTTCTTGATTTTCACTAAATACTTGAGGCTTTCCTACCAGTATTCCTTTCACATTGTACTCTTCGCAGAGTCTTAATATGTCTTGTATCACAAAATTAATATCTCTTTTCTTCGTTATGGAGACTGTATCTAGTGGTGTGGCCATAATTCCTTTAGAGTCTGATATTGCAAGACCAAAATTCTTCTCTCCATAATCTATAGCTAGGATTGGGTACTCTTCCATATTTTATTCTAACACAGCTTTTATTCTCTTAATTCCTGCCCCTACGTTCTCTTGCTTAGTGATTTTTAATTTCCCAAGCTCTTTGGTATTTTCAACATGAGGGCCATTACATATCTCTACCGAAAATGGATCTTCCTTAGGTCCAACATAGTAGACTTTTAGAATATCTCCATATCTTTCAGTAAATGATGCTGTGGAGGAGTATTTCTGAATAATTTCTAAAGCTTCATCCTTACTTTTCTCTTCATATGTAATATCTAAGCCCTTATCGACAGTCTCATTTACCAAGTTCTCTACTTTCGTTATTTCTTCTGGTGTTAGTTTAGTTTCATTTGGGAAATCTAATCTTAATCTCTCTGGTGTGATATTGCTTCCCATTTGATAGATGTGATCCCCTAATACTTTCCTTAGCGATGCAAGAAGTAGGTGAGTTGCAGTGTGGTATTTGGTAGACATATCTGAGGTGTCAGATAATCCTCCTTTGAACATGCCTTTAGAAGATGTTCTAGATTTTTCTTGATGTTCTCTCTCAGATTCAAAAAAGGTGTCTCGATTATTAAGATTTAAGTTTTTTTCTTGGAGTATCTCCTCAGTGACCTCTAGGGGTAGTCCGTATGTCTCGTATAATTGAAAAGCTACTGCTCCGTCAACACCACTTTCTTTTTCAAGTAGTCTATCTAGTTCTCGAAGACCACTTTCTATTGTTCTGTTAAATTTAACTTCCTCATCCTCTATGATTTTTATTATTTGCTCTTTCTTAATTTCCAAATCATCATATATTTTAGAAAATTGTTCTATAACAGCTAATGCTATTTCCTTTGTAAAGGGTTTCTCTATGCCAAGTTTTTTGCCGTGTCTGACTGCTCTTCTTATCAATCTTCTTAAGATATATCCCTGTTGATTTCTTCCAGGAACAATTCCATCCATTACTATTAAACACGAAGCCTTCATATGATCTACTATTATCCTCTGGGATCTAATATCATCTGTTTTAGAAATACCTCTTACTTTCTCTAGTATGGGCTTGTATATGTCAATATCGTATACACTGTTCACATTTTGAATTAGCGCAGTGATTCTTTCCAAACCACCACCAAAATCCACATTATGTCTACCTAATGGTTTAAGTTCATCTCCCTGTTTGAGATACTCCATAAAGACATTATTTCCAATCTCTACATATTTACCACAATTACAAGACACATTACACTCATCAGAACATTTCTCTTTTTCAGTATCAAAGAAAATCTCTGAATCAGGTCCACAAGGTCCTCCAGATTCTAGTCCCCACCAATTTTCTTTTTTGCCAAATTTCTGAATTCTTTCATTTGGACCAACTTTGGCATCTATACCGTACTCTTTAAATATTTCTTTCCATACGGATATGGAAACTTCATCTTCTGGTATCCCGTCCTCTCCTCCAAAGACAGATGCGTAGATATGATTAATATCTAATCCAAGCTCTTTAACAAAAAATTCCACAGAGTATGATATAGCTTCTCTTTTAAAATAATCGTTTAGTGACCAGTTCCCCAACATCTCAAATGCAGTACAGTGATATTTGTTTCCTACCTCTTCTATATCTCCAGTTCTTATACATCTCTGTGAATTTGTTAATCTATTCCCCTTGGGGTGTTTTTCTCCCTTTAGAAATGGGACAAGAGGAAACATCCCAGCATTTACAAAAAGTACAGAAGGGTCATCTTCAGGTACTAAGGATGCACTTGGGATTACAGCATGACCTTTCTCTTTGAAAAATTCAATATATTTATCTCTTATTTCTTTGTACGTATGAGTTTTGTTCATAGCGTTGATTATACCAACTTCTCTATTCATTAACTACAGGAGGTTGTTGTTTCTCTTCTTGCTTAGCCTGTTGTATTTGTTGAAATATCTTTTCTAAATCCTGAGCGTCAGGAATCTCCGGCTCAGGGATTACAGGTTCTGAAACAGGAATTTCTTGCTCTGCTTTAACGGTTGGTTCTAGCGCAGGTTGGTTTTGTGGGGTGGGTGATGGTTCCATGGAATCTTTCTGTTGTAGGTCCTCCAAATCTTTACTCTTTTGTTCTTCTGTTACCACTGGTTTAGCAGCGGAATACATATCCCAAACATCTTCCTCTTTCTTCTCTGATGTTGGCTTAGTATCAACCTTTTCTTTGATTCGGTTGTTCTCATCGGATAGTATATACGGTGTATTATCAACAGGAGTAGATGGAGGAAGTTTGCTATTTGGCTGTCCATAGAAATCGCTCTCTCCTTTATCCTCCTTCCAAATTGTGAATATTACAAATGGTGCCACTAAGGCTAGGATGACTGTTATTACACCTATTCCCACTATGAGTACAATGTTTTGAGCAATTTCATATCCAAATATTGTATACGTATCTTCTTTAGTACTACTGTCTCCCTGTATAGTGAAGTTCCAAGATTTTGACACACTCAGTCCTTTACTATCCAAAAATCTAACCTCTGCTTTATGTACTCCCTCCTCTAGATCTTCCTCCGGTTGATATATTAGAGTTAGCTCACTACTTGTGATTCTATTTATCTTGATAGAGTCTGTTATATCATTTCCATCCAAGGTGAATTTAATACTGTTCTCATCAACGGTGGAGTCTTTACTGGCAATAATGGTAGCTCTCACAGTGACCCTTTTATTTGTAATTTCTTCTGTACTGATAGGGGACATATTTACGACCTGAGGCTGTTCCAAGGTAACAACGTCATCTTTCTCCTCTTGTTCTGTACTTCCACTTATCACTATTTCAGAGGAAACACCCATACCTACACCTGCAGGATTTTGATTATCTATTGCCTTGGTTATTATTTTATACGTCCCTGGGGTAATATCTTGGGTCTCTACAGTATATGAAGTTGTATTATAATCAATGTCTGTATCTATTGCTTTCCAGGACTCCTCGTTTGCGGGGTTGTTGGTAATATATAGTTCATATCTAATAATATGATTAAGATCTGTAGCTTCCCAAGATGTTTTAAACGAAGTTCCTCTATCTATTCTAATACTTTGTATGGGGTCTATGATTCTGACAATAGGGATATCATTCTCTTTTGGACTTACACTGATTACCCAAGATTGAGATCTTAGATGTTTGCTATATCCATCATGTATGAAAATGTTAGCTAGGTAGCTAGCAGCTTTATTCGAAGATCCTCTGAACTTTATAGTTAATTTCCCATTAGAACCATCTTCTATGATCACAGGTTTTAACCAATCAGCCCTGGGCGTGAAAGAGTAGCTGTAGTTTATTCTATCACCATCTGCATCTGTAGCAGTTACAGTATATTCATACTGATCCCCCGTTACAATATTTTGAGAAGGTTCTGATTGTGATGGATTGGATGTGAACTCAGGAGAGCTGTTATTAGTTATTGCTCTAAGGCCCTTTATGTCGTATGGGCTACTTATTTCACATTCTACGCGACCTCCCTGTCCCTTTTTTATAATACCTAGCATATCTACCTCTCCCGACTCTTTTGGTGTAAATGGAAAACTAGTAGCTATTTCTAGAGGAGCACCTTCGAATGTTTCTTGATAGATTATGTCGCCAGATGAGTCAGATATTTCTAATTCATCTATGTAGTCATCCTTGAGTAGTGCATCTACCTGTATAGTAACTGTTCTCCCAACTTGCAAAGAGTATGGGTTAACATTGGGAAGTGATATTAAACATGGGTGTTCTTCACTGAGCTCCAGATCTTCAAAAGCTCGTCTTCTGGTATCCAGATTCTCTTGTGCCAATCCATATAGTACTACAGGAATAGATAGCAAGAGAAAAAATGTCAGATATATAACTGATCTTTGGGCGTATTGTTTTGGGGCACTTCTTCTGGGCATTTACTATATTAATTAATTATTTATTTGTCACCTCTATTTTAGCATTAATTGCTTCTTGAGCTTTCTTGAGAGCAGTACTAATATCTTGTCCATTTTCAATGATATCTGTTATAGCCTCATCAATAGCTGTGTTTACACTCATTTCATCACCCTTTTGCCACGATCTCATATACGGTGCCATTTCTGCGATTGCTGAGACGTATGGTTTTCCTAACATCTGCTCATTTAGTCCAACTAAGGAGTATGGTTCCCCAAATGCTCTGATTTTTGAAGCGTTTGAGTACAGTTTCATTTGTTGCTCTTTTTCTGCCAAGAATTTTATAAACATCCACGCAGCTTCAGGATTAGATGCAGTTCTGCTCACCGCATCTCCCCAGTATGTGGCAAAGAATATTTTTTCTTGATTAGCTTCCAACTGTGGTAGTGGGGCAGTATCAAACTCAATAGTTGGAGCTGCTTCAATAATGTCAAAAGCTCTCCAGCTAGGCCCAATCATCATGGCCAGATCACCACTAAAGAACATCTCCAGATCAGTTCTTAAGGTGGAGGACCATATAGCAGTATCTCCTCTCGCGAAATTCGTATATGTTTCAAATACCTTCTGAACTTTAGGAGTGTCCAGTGTAACTCTGGTTCGTGTTTGGTCAATCACATTGACCTCCTCTTGTAGAAGCAAGAAGGAAAGGATTTCAGCAGAGTGTCTAATATTTCTCGATGTTCCTATTGCCAAACCTGATTGAGTAATTCTTCCGCTAGCATCCTTTTTGGTCAATCTTTGGGCTAACTCAAAGAACGAATCCCAATCCTCAGGTGGTTTGTCTGTACCTATCTCTGATAGAAGCTGTTTATTGTAGTAAACCATTAACCCGTCTATCTCCCACGGTATGGCATATATATTCCCATCTTTAGCCGAAAAATCTTCTATGGCTGTGGGATAGAATAGCTCACCATATTCCTGTGGATTCATAACTGAAGATGGTAGCGGAGAAAGATAGGAATAGTATTTCGGTGTCCATGTATTATGAATTCTAAATATGTCAGGCGCAGGTTCTGCTGATCCTGTAGCTTGCTCCAATCTTGTATACAATCTGGATTCATAGTTAGTGAAAGTTTGTTGAGAGTACAATATTTTAATATTTGGATATTTATCTTCAAACTCATCTATGATTGGTTGCATAACAGAAGAGGGTTCCCATAATCCCCAATATGTTAACTCAATCGTTTCGCCCGAAAATATTTGCTCTTGGTCATTACCTCCTTTATTCCTATTTACCAGAAGTAATATTGCAGTCGATATCATTAGAATTAATAGAACAACTCCCACAATTATCAATGTCTTCCTCTGTTTATCGTCCATGTTCTAGTTTTAAAAAGTTATCTCCTTTCAGCAACTACTATTAATCTCTTAGTTCCTATACCCAAAGGCCAACAAGTCATTAATGTTACTGTTTCTTTGTTGTGTAAAGGTTGTAGGATTGTAAAATCATCAGGATCTACAATCTTCTTGTTCCTTACGATATATTCTAATACTTTATCCTCTCTATTTACAACAACCTTTTGTCCAATATCTATATCATTCAGTCTAGAAAATATTGTTTCAGGCAAATCCCTATGTCTACTAAAAAATGATTCAACAGCGCTATGCCCATATATGAACGAATTTCCTCCATCTCCCGGAAGAGGTGTACCTTTAAAGTGGGCAACACCATTTTTAAGATATTGATTGTATACAGATTCATTAGAACTCTCCACGTTCGATGATATTTTAATATTTTTAATCCCTACACTCTCAATAGTGACGGACATATCCGTCTTGTACTCTCTGTCTATTAGAACTTCTCTTTGTGTCTTGGTATCTGGGTTATATGAGTATTGTCCTGTAATGTCTAAATTCCCCAACTGCTGGGAAAGATTTGCAAAGTAGCTCTTCCCAGGATCATAATATGCGAACTCTTCTTCTATATATTTTTTATACGACTCTGGTACAGGATCCACCTTTATGTCAACTCTCCTTTGTTCCACCACTCCCTCCACGTATGATTTTGTCAAAGGTATAACCTGGCTGGAAACTATAACTAAACCAGACAGTGCCAATACAGCAGATATCCATATGCGTATTCTTCGTACTTTGTTTTCACTATGTGTTTGTACGTTCCAACTATTTTCCATAGTATAGATATTAGCAGATTTAAGATTGTAGATAAAATGGGTAGCAAATATATACATACTTTGCTAAAATCATTCTGTTATGGAAAAACGAGACTACTATGAAGTATTAGGTGTTAAAAAAGATGCAAGCGGTGATCAGCTTAAAAAAGCATACAGAAAGCTTGTTAAAAAATATCATCCTGATGTAAATAAGGAATCGGATGCAGAAGAGAAATTTAAAGAAATACAGGAGGCATACGAAACTCTCTCGGATGAAGGAAAGAGAAAGGCATACGATCAGTACGGTCATGCTGGTACAGCAGGATTTAATCCCGGAACTGCGGGAAATGGATACGATTTTCAAGGTACTCCGTTTGATATGGGTGATATCTTCAATACCTTCTTTGGAGGAGGTAATTTTGGCAGTGGATTTGGTTTTGATTTTGGTACACAGGGTAGAGGTCCTAGGGAAGATGTTGGCTCAGATATAAGGTATAAGGTTAGGGTTAGTTTTGATGAAGCAATGAAGGGGGGAGAGTATAAGATAAAGATTAAGAGAGAAGATAGGTGTGAAAAATGTGAAGGTACTGGTAGTGATGATGGTAAGACAAAGGAATGTCCTGTCTGTAATGGAACAGGTCAACAGAGACAGGTTAGAAATACAATTCTTGGGCAGATGGCAGTGATGTCAACATGTTCCAATTGTCAAGGTACAGGCAAGGTTATAGAAAATCCGTGTAAGGAGTGTAAAGGTACAGGAGTAAAAAGTAAGGAAGAAACATTAACCATTAAAATCCCTGCAGGTGCATACGATGGTATGGTTCTTAGGTTTAGAGGTGGGGGGAATACAGGAAGGAATCAAGGTACAGTGGGAGATCTATATATTGAAATAGAAGTTGAAGCATCAGAGAAGTTTGATAGGAGGGGTAATGATATTTATTCAGAAGAAAATATCCCGGTACCCGTTGCAGTTTTAGGAGGAACGATATCTGTGGAAACAATAACAGGGGATGTTAAATTAAAAATTCCTAAAGGTACACAGTCTGGGACAATATTTAAACTTAAAAACAAGGGATGTCCTGTATTTAATAGAGAGGGAGAAAGGGGAGATCAGTATGTTAGGATAAATGTCGATATACCAACAAGGTTAAACAGGAGAGAAAAGGAATTATGGGACAAGCTTTCAAAAGAATATTGACATATTGTTTTTTCTAAAAGGATTTCATAGACTAATATAATATATATTGGGGAAATAAAATTATGTTTAAGTTAAACAATAATGTTAGAGTACTGTTTTATCTAATAGGATTTTTCTTAATTACTCCATTAACAATATTCTATGTTCTAGAGGGATCTGGGGTTTTCGACACTAGAAGTAGTGCTGGACAGATTGCTGAGTTAGGAGAAAAATTTAAACAAGCAGATTTAGATGATGATAACTCTATTTCATTAAAAGACTTTAGCATATGGTTGGATAATTTTAGAAAATTTAAAAATAAACAAAACCAAATTAATTTGGTAGGAGATTTAGATTCGGATAATAATATAACACTGATGGATTTTTCTCTTTGGTTAAGGTTGTGGAGAGAGTACAAGGCGGGGAATATCCCTACGAAGGAAGAGATTTCCGAGAATATTGGACTAAATAGGTCTGTTGAGGGATTCAAATTAATTGCTACATACAAAGGAGATAGTAGATGGAAATACGTTGTAACTGGAACCTTACCCAATCCTTGTTACGGGGCAACGGTATCAACGAAGAAGGATTTGGAGAGTAAAATTATTAATGTTACATTATTGATTACTTCTCCCTCTGCAGATACTGTTTGTGCCCAAGTGATTAAAGATTTTGAGAAAGAGGGGGTAGTAAATGTAGGGAAAAATTACGATTTTATTTTTTATGTACAAAGATCGGAGTCTGAGATAATAAATGGTGACGAAAGCGATAATAAGAGTATTTCTATGAAGGAAGGAGAAATAGTTAAATTCACGGTTGAGTATAATGTAACAACAGGTTACACAGATTTTGATCCGCAATACAATCCAAATCTGATGGAATTAATAGGTAGAGATGTCTCTAGTGTAGGAAATGGTTTGGTCGGTGGAAATACAACTACTGTAACTTATTATTTTAAAGCAATAGCTAGTAGTGGTTCTTCGAATATAATTTTGGGAATACACCGAGAATTTGATCCTGAGAGTACACGTTTGATTCAAAGGACAACAATTATTAATTTGAATTGAAATAATTTCAAATTTGTTGGCTTTCCTTTTTCGTTATGCTATACTCTTAATTGAAAGTTATACAAAGAGGAGGGTGAGGATAAATATTCTCACCTTTTTTTTTAGGTATAAATTTAAATTGATTAACAAACTAAAATGGCAATGATATCAGAATTTGTTGCCGCTATTAATCAAATAGCTGCAGAAAGAGGTATAGAGAAGGAGGAAATATTCCAAGCTCTTGAGTCGGCTATATTAGTGGCATATAAGAAGGAAAAATATACAAATATAGATAGAGATGAGGAAGATGAGCAGGGTAGCAACCTTTCAGTAGAAATGGATAGAGAAACAGGAGATTACAAACTAATAGCTACAAAAGAAGTTGTAAAAAAAGTAAAAGATCATGATATGGAAATATCTGTATCAGAAGCTGAGCTAATATCCCCAAGCGTTGAGGTTGGAGATTCAATTCAGATAGAGATGCCCACAGAGGATTTCGGTAGAATAGCAGCACAAACGGCAAAGCAGGTAATTCTTCAGAAAATAAGAGAATCTGAAAAAGATGCAGTAATAAGTGAGTATAGTGACAAGGTTGGGGAGGTCTTTACAGCTCTTATGCAAAGGATGCAGAAAGGACAGGTTATATTTGAAATAGGAAAAGCTACTGCATATATGCCTGTAGAGGAGCAGATACCAAACGAATTCTACAGATTGGGGGATAGGTACAAAGTACTTTTGAAAGATATAGTAGATTCTCAGATGATGGTATCTAGAGCAGATCCTAATTTCTTAATAGAGCTCTTTAAGTTGGAAGTTCCTGAAATAGAATCTGGAGTTTTAGAAGTCAAAGCAATTGCAAGGGAGGCAGGATCTAGAAGTAAAATGGCGGTGAACTCCACGCAAGATGGTGTTGATCCAATAGGTTCGTGTGTCGGACAGAGAGGTATTCGTATCGCAAATGTAATGAACGAGCTAGGAGAAGAAAAGATTGATATAATAGAGTGGGACGAGGAGCCAGAGCAATTTGTTGCCAATGCACTAAGCCCAGCTAAAATAGATGAGGTTAAAATAGAAGATGACACTGCAACAGTAACTGTGGCAGATGACCAACTATCTTTGGCAATAGGAAGAGACGGACAGAATGTTAGATTAGCTTGGAAATTGACAGGTTTTAAGATAGACATAGTTGGATCGGGAGGTGAGGTCGTTACGAAAGAAGATATGGAGGAAAAAGCAACTGAAAAGCAAACTGAGGAGAAAGAAGATGTTGCTGAAAAGAGTATAGAGGAGGAAAATATTAAAACAGAAGAACCATCAGAAGAAAGTGATGAGAAAGAGGAATAATTTAATAATTAATATACTACAATGCCTAAGGCAAAGAAGGTTACAAACAAGGACTCTAAAAGCACACAAGGTTGTGCTAGACCCCCTATTGTAACTATCTTAGGACATGTAGATCACGGAAAGACCACCATACTAGATAAAATTAGAGAAAGCAACGTTCAGGGTTGTGAAGCAGGTGGTATAACGCAGAAAGTATCAGTATTCACAGTACAGATTCCTAATGGAGAGAGAGTAACTTTTGTTGATACTCCTGGCCATGAAGCATTTGATTTAATGAGATCTAGAGGAGGTAGTATTGCGGATATTGTACTTTTAGTAGTAGCTGCTGATGATGGTGTTAAACCTCAAACAAAAGAATCAATAGAGATAATTAACAATTCTGATGCCAAACCAATTGCTGTGATAAATAAAACAGATCTTCCAGATATATCTTTAGATAAGGTAAAAAGAGATATAGTTAATAACGGTCTTCAGTTAGAAGGGTATGGAGGAAGCGTACCTGTGATCGAGGTTTCTGGTAAAACAGGAAAAGGTATTCCAGAACTTTTGGATTTAATACTTCTCGTTGCAGAAGTAGAGGGAGTAAGAGAGTCTGATGAACTTCCTTCTGGGATATTAGGGAAGGCATTCGTGTTGGAATCGGTAAAGGATAAATTTAAAGGCAATATGTCCTCAATAGCATTAATCCAGGGAGAGGTGTGTCAAGGAAATTGGTTAGGATACAAATTAGATGGCGAATTTGTTCTAGAGAAGGTAAAGGGGATAATAACAGAGGAAGGAGAAAATCTATGCATGCTTGATTGCGGTTGTGGAGGGAAGATTATTGGAGTGTCAAATCTCTTAGAGCTTGGTACCCAGATATATATTCTAGAAAAAAAGGACGAAGCAAAATTAAGATCTATGTACAAAGAAGAAAAAAAAGAAGACGAGGAAGAGGATGTAACTTTAGAAGAGTTTTTCACCTTGAGTGAAGAAGACTTAGGAGATTTCCTAAATGTTGTAGTGAAAAGCTCTTCTGAAGGTTCTTTAGAAGCTATAGTTAATTCACTGAGTAAAATAGAGGAAGATGGATATAAGGTTAAGATAGTTAACGCAGGTGTAGGTAATATTAGTTTGGGTGATGCGGAGTTAGCAGAACTTTCTAAAGCAATACTTTTAGGATTTGAGGTGGGAATAGAATCTGGTGTTATGGACTATTCTAAAAAGAAAAGAATATTGGTTAAAACATATGAAATCATATATAAGTTGATAGAAGAAGTTCAGGAAGCCGTATCATTGATGTCATTGCCAACAAGCAAGGAAGAGGAGATAGGAAGTGCAAAGGTGAAGGCACTATTTACTCTGTCCGATGGTACTACGATAGTGGGTTGTAGAGTAAGCAAGGGCTACCTTAAGAAGGATTGTAAGGTTGATATAGTAAGAGATGATGAGATAATTGGGGAATCAAAAATAAAGACTTTGAGGATAAATAAAGATACTGTTAATGAGGTGAAAACTGGATTTGATTGTGGAATTCAATTAATAGATCAGATAGATGTCAAAGAGGGTGACGAAATACATTGTTATAAGGTTATTAAATAGCCATTATGCTTGACAGATGTCCTATAAAAGTATACAATAGCTATCGTTTCCATTTTGTTGGATTCTCTCTTGATTATGTAATTATATAATGCTAACCTATACTAATATGTCATTAACCAAGGAAGCAAAGTCTGAGATTGTAGATAAGTTCGCCCTCCACGAGGGTGATACAGGTTCCCCAGAAGTACAAATTGCACTACTCTCCCAACAGATAAATGATCTAAGTGAACATCTTAAAACTCACAAGAAAGATAACCACTCTAGAAGAGGTCTTTTAAATATGGTTGGTAAAAGAAGAAGGTTAATACAGTATTTAAAGAGTAGCGAACCAGAAAGATACGAGACCTTTTCAAAAAAGTTGAAGATATAATATCCTCTTCCCCTCTTTCTTTGTAAAAACTTTCCAATTAAAATAAATAGATCAGTTTTTTGATCTTAAAATTAAATTAATAAATATATATTTAAATGTTGTTTAAAGAAATAAAACATGAGTTTGAAATAGAGGGTAGAAAGTGTTCCTTTGAAACAGGAAAATTAGCTCTCAGATCAGAGTCATCCATATTAGCAAGAATGGGTGATACAGTAATTACAGTTAATGTAAACAGTAAACCATCGTCTGGTGAGTTTGATTATTTTCCTCTTTCAGTAGAATACATAGAAAAATTCTATGCTTCAGGAAAGATTAGTGGGTCTAGATTTGTAAAAAGAGAGAGATTCCCTACGGATGATGCAGTACTTAAAGCGAGGATGATAGATAGGGCTATTAGGCCAAGATTCCCCCATGATTATAAGAATGAGGTAAGTGTAATAGTTACAGTAATGTCATATGACGTGGAGAATGATCCTTTGATATTGGCTATTAATGCAGTATCTGTTGCTTTGATGAATTCTAAGTCTCCATTTGAGGGACCAATAGCAGGTGTAAGGGTTGGTTTAGAAAATGACTCTCCAACAAATATCCTTAAATCTATGGATTTGACATCACAGGAGGAGAAAATGAATTATGTAGTAGCAGGTGATGGTCAAACATTCACCATGATAGACGCAGGGGCATATGAAGTTGAAGAAGGGAAAATGATAGAGGGTATGAAGGAGTCTTTGAAATATATGAAGGTGTGGTTGGATGCTCAGGGCAGTTTTTTAAAGAAATTAGAGAGTAAGGACAAGTCATACGAATCTATCACTACTCCAGAGGAGTTGATAGAGAAGGTAAAAGAATTTTTGACTGAAAAAAGAATTACCGAAAATCTTCAAGCATCAGACTCTACTATTCACGATATTGCTAAGAAGGAGTTGTATGAAAAGTTTGAAGGTAAATATTCTAAAACTAACATGAATGAGGCGTATGATTTATTACTTAAGAAAGCATTAAGGAAACTGGTTATGAATGAAGATGTTAGATCTGATGGAAGAAAAATGGAGGAGATTAGGGAGATGGAAGTAGAAATGGATCTTCTGCCTAGGGTACACGGGTCCGCTTTATTTACCAGAGGTGTAACACAGACATTGACAATAGCTACATTAGGTAGTCTTAGGGATGTTAGATTAGTAGATGATATGGAAGGGGAAAGAGAGCAAAGGTATATGCACTTCTATAATGATCTTCCATTTGCATACGGTGATGCAGATAGGGTCAAATTAATGCCAAGTAGAAGAGCCATAGGGCATGGTATGTTAGCAGAAAAAGGTCTTTGGCCTGTGATACCATCAGAAGAAGAATTTCCATATACAATGCTAGTAATGAGTGAAATACAGGGAGAGAATGGATCAAGTTCCATGGCTTCAGCCTGTGGATCTACAATGGCATTGATGGGAGCAGGAGTCCCTATAAAGAAGGCAGTAGGAGGTATAGCTTGTGGTTTGGTAACGGATGAAAAAGGAAACTTTAAGGTTCTAACTGATATGCAAGGTGTGGAGGATTTCTACGGGGATATGGATTTCAAAATCATAGGTACTACAGATGGAGTTACAGCAGTACAGATGGATACCAAATTGAAGGGTTTGAGTATGGAGATTGTTGAACAAACATTTAAACAATCGAAAGAGGCAAGGTTGAAGGTATTAGAAAAAATGGCAGAGGCTATAGCAGAGCCCAGAACAAATATGTCTAAGTATGCTCCCAGGGTAGTACAGATTAAAGTACCAAAGGATAAGATAGGAGAAATAATTGGACCAGGAGGTAAAAATATCCGTGAGATATCAGAGAGAACAGGAGCAGAATTAGAGATAGAGGAGGATGGTACTGTAAATATATATAGTTCATCGGAGGAATCTATAGAGATGGCTAAGAAGTTAGTAGCAGGATACGATTTTAAACCTGAGGTCGGAGAGATATATGAGGGTAAGGTTGCATCTATAATGAACTACGGTGCATTTGTAGATCTAGCACCAGGTGTAGCAGGATTACTTCATGTATCCGAGATAGCGGACGAATTTATCAAGGACGTAAGAAAGTATGTCAATGAAGGAGACATCATAAAAGTAAAGGTAGTAGGTGTAGATAGTCAGGGAAAGATAAAGCTTAGTATAAAGGGATTGGAGAAGTAATAGTGGAGTAATCTCTTCTTTGTTGTATCAAAAAAACTTAAGTAGTATTATGGACTTAAGCTACTTAAGTTTAATACTCGCTCTCAATGGAAACTATAAGAAGATGGGCTGAAGAAATTGGTAGTAAGATACCAGTTTTTCAGAATAAATTATATCTGAAAACGTTATTCTTTGTTCTGTTCTTCGTTGGCTTTTCTCTTCTTGCTATATTCTGTTACAAAAGTTTCTTTTCCTCTGAACTAAATAAAGAGTATTCGTCTGAGGATTTAATGGATGATGTCTACGAACTAACAAACTGGAAAAACTCAGATGAAGGAATAAGTCATAAAAAAATTGATTGGGCCAATGAGAGCTATGGCTTTAGATTCATTGTTAGATATTCAGAAATGTTATGGTTAAGAAGTTCAGAAGGATTAAATAATAGCAAGTCAAATTCTTTATACAACAATCTCTCTAGTATCTTAATAGAAAATGATTTTGAAAGAGATTCTAAACGTCAGATATTAAGTCCTTATAGTGGAGGGGTATTCTATGAGGTTTCGGAGGTTTGGGAAAATGGCTCAGATATGTATTTTATTATTAAGGCTTATTATACTGATTCTCCAGAAGAGTATTATATCCATTTTGGTTATCTTGGAACAACAGAAACCATTGAAGAAATAGAGAAAGAACATTCAAAAATATTTGAATCTTTTCCAACCGAATCTATTAAAAGAACACATTATATAGATGTAGATGATGATAACAACATCTTATTATTTAATATTTTTGAAAACGAAAGTGAAATTAGAGTACTTACTACTTTTAATCACCAATCCACAGAAAGAAACATATTTTATTTTAGTAAAAGTAAGTTAAATGGAGATATTGAACCATTAATTTGGGAAGTATGGGATGGAGATTCTATTACAAATATTAGGACATGTAATGATTTGGATGATAAAGATATTTCTCTATCAGAGATAACAAAACTGAAGGAGTATTTAGAAGATGAAGCTATTGATAAGAGTTATCTTCTTGAGATTATTGAGGATTGCTTTCAAGAATAAAAATTTTTCTACTCCTTAAATATTTTAGCAATGTAAAATGCCATAGTCTTGCTTGTTGGTAGTATACGTATACTCTTCTTTATAGAAGGATCATATATATTACCACTCCATTTTCTTATGCCACCTACATACTGTATATCCTTGTCCATTTTGATTTCCTCTAATCTGGCATTGGGATATTTGTTTAATAGGTATGTAACTACTCCTTCATTCTCTTCTGGCTCTAATGTACATGTGGAGTAGATCATATGTTTCCCATGCTTTAATGCTAAAAATGCACTCTCCAGTAACTCTCTTTGTAGGAATGTATATCTTTTTATTCTATCTATACCCCAAAATCTCAATGGTTTGGATCCTCTAAAATATATTAATCCCTCCCCACTACATGGTGCATCCAATAATACTTTATCAAAGGTAGCAGGATACTGCTTCCCAAAATCTCTAGCATCACTCATTACAACCTTTGTATTCTTTACACCAAATTGCTCAAGTACATTTTTTAAAGATGATACCCTAGACATTTCCGAATCATTTGCAATAATCTCACCTTTATTATTCATTAATGCAGCTAGGTGAGTAGTTTTACTACCAGGTGCAGCGCACATATCCAAAATAACTTCATCTTCCTTAGGATCTAGTAGTATGGAAGGAAGTATACTAGAGAGATTTTGTATGTAGAATTTCCCACTAAAATATTCATCAGTTTGTGATATCTCACTCTTATCCTTATTTAAAACAAAGTATGCATTAGCAACACCATTTATCTCTTCCAGATTGTATCCCTTCTTGATTAACGAATTTTTCATTCTAATAACATCTCCTTTTAATGGATTTAATCTAATGGTTGTTATGGACCTCTGAGAGAATAGAGGCACTATCTTAGATTTGGGAAGCATCAGTATACTGGCCATTCTAGATATGAATATATCTTCTTTAGTATAGAATCTGTCTGGCTTACTATAATCCTTCTTTCTAGATTGTTTATAATTTGATCTTCTTTTTTTCACTATATCTCTCCTTTCAAATATTTAAGTATACTACCAATAACTAAACCAGTTGTCTCTGTTCTGAGGATATTTCCCCTTAATTTAACAAATTTAAAGTCTAATTCCTTAAATACATTTAAGTCAGATGAACTCCATCCTTTCTCAGGACCTATGGCTATATATATTGGTTTAGACAGATCTATGTTTTTAACTATCTGATTAAGGTATTTAGAGTCCACAGTTTCTGTACTAAGACATATCTTTATACTATCCGTTGGAAATGTATATTCTTTGAGTTCATCTATTCTAATGGGTCTTTCAATTATAGTGGGGAATATATTCCTGGATTGTTCTACTGCATCTTTTACTAACTTGTTCCAAAATCCAACATCTTTAATAGCTTTAGCTTTTGTCTTTAGAGAGTATTTAGATTGTATAGGTATTATTTTTTCTATACCAATTTCCACACTCTTTTCTATAAAATAGTTAAACTTACTGTCATGACTCAGTGACTGTATTATTGTGATACTAGGAACATATTCACTATTTCTTTCTCCGATCTCTTCTATAATCTCTACCTCAACACTTGATTTCGTAATGTCAGTTATTTGTGCATAGAATATTTTTTCATATGTCTCTATCTCCACAATATCCTCTATGTTGAGTTTTCCTCCCTTAATAACTATCTCACTGTCTGAATCAGAGAGGTTAGTTATATCTCCAACCTTTAATTTGTGTCTAATAAAGAATTTTTGCATTAGTGATTATATCATTATATTTGACATATTAATCATTTTTCTATTATATATAGGTATAAATTAAACTTTTATGATTATTACTATGTCAGAAATACCGGCGATATTTTGGATGATTATTGTATCGGCCATTACGATTATGTTCTCCTTGGTTCTATACTATTTGGCTATGCTCATAAGGGAATCGAAGGATGCTGTTAAAGATTCCAGAGAGATAATAAAGAATGCTAACAAGATAATGGAACAGGCTACTCTCATAGTAGATGATGTGCAGGATATGGTGTCCACAGTAAAAGGTACTGTTGGGAAGATAAATGAAGCTATACTAATACCCATTAAGAAGATAGGTAGTACAATATCAATAGTAGGAGATTTTTTCTCAGGTTTGAAGAAGTAGAGCTATAGAGAATGCTTGTATTCTTAGGTCTGTTGTGTTAATTTTAAGTAATAATTTGATAGAAATTTTCTATGTACGAAGGTAATCAAGAGACTCCTCCTTCAGTCGTAGAACCGCAGGTTCAGCAAGTTGAGGTTAAAGAAAAGGGTAAGTTTAATTTCCTTAAAGTAATTATTCCTGTATTAGTTGTTTGTTTAGTAGCCGTTATAGGAATAGGTATATGGGGATGGTATAAGGCATCCTCTTTTGTGCCATATAGGGTAATGGTTAGTAATGTGACTGCAGGATCAGCAACAGTATCTTGGATTACAGAAGAGCCAACTCCTGGGATGGTTATGTATCAGGAGAGAAATTTTATTCTTCCCTTTATGCCCAAGATTGGAAACTCTTTGTTAGCATATGATGATAGAGACTATACTAAGGCTGAATTAGATGAGGCACAGAGGAATTCTGAGAAAGTATCAGAGGAAGGAAGTAGTAGTGTGGATGCAGGGGAGATATTTACCGATATAGTAGTTACAGATATGGGTGAATATTATGTCCATCATGCTACCATACGAGGTTTGGAATCTAATAAAGAGTACTATTTCATGATTGGGGATGGGAATGTGTTTAAGAGGGTTTCTTCTGAGAATACTGGGGAATACTCTTTTAAGACAGGAAAAGAGATTGAGGAAATTAGGACTCCTGAACCAGCATATGGAGTTGTTAGGTACTACGTAGATGATGTGGTTGGCTATGAGAGGCCTTCTGATGCAATAGTGTATGCGACGGTATATGAAGAGATATATCAAGTGGAATCTGAGATGATTTCATCTATTACAAATGAAGAAGGTGGATGGTATTTAGATATTATGAATGCATATATGGAGGATGGTACAACTTTTTGGGATAGTGTAAAGGATTATGAAGGTACATATATAAAACTTAAGTTAACGATAGAGAATACGTGGAAAGGGAGATGGAGTACTGAGATAGATGTATATAATAAGGCACCTGCAAAGGCTATAGATATGAGAATGGATGATGAGTTAGATGAGAGTGTCATATATGAGGGTAATTCTTTTGGGAAAGAGAATAAGGAGGTAGTTAATACAAATAAGGATTTCAATGGTATAGATTTAAGAGCTTTTGTTTTCGGAGTGAGTGCGGAGGATACAGATGGAGGAGATAATAATCAATGTGAAGTTTGTAGTGATTCTAGATTGGGGTGGGGGGATCCCGATTGTACTCCTAAATTTGAACCTAGTAATGATGGTGGGTATTGTTTAGATCCGCTTGATGGTTCTTGTACGGACCCTATAGATGCGGATATAAATGAACAGATATTTGCAGGTTCTAATGGAAGAGATACAAGTGGGGGGCAAGGTTCAGTTAGTTGTGAACTGGGAAGTTGTTTTAACGACGCATGTACAAAAAAAATAGATGGGGTAGATATTCCAATGTGTAAAAGAATTAATGTTTCTGGTCTTGGGACCTTTGACGTTTTTACTTCTGATTGTGAGATTAATTTTAATAGAGTACAAGGTACATGTGTAGGTGATATTTGTGGACACATGGGGATGTGTGGATATAGTAATAGTCAAGAGTGTGATTGTGCGTGTGCAAATGAACAAAAACCCATCGGTCCAGCACAAATGTGCTTATGTACCCCAGATGGAAGAGTGAAAGTACATCCAGATACGGAAGATAAATATACAGATGAATTAAGGGATAGAATGGCGGATGAAGCCGACAGTAGAGGTCTATGTGGAGGATTTAATACAGGTACTACACGGGATTGTTATAGTTATACATATAAATGTTGGTTTAGTGATGGCTATGTTACCATAGATGGTAGTCTTAAATGTAATGGAGAAACGAAACGTTGGGGGATCGAAGGACATGAGTACGGTATTTCTATGAGTCCAGATGAAGGGGTTGGTATAGATGCAGAAGCTGGTGCTCAGGCAATGCCTTTTCTACAAGTCCCTCCGGCTGACAATTTGTCAGGAAAGGAATGTGATGGGCAAGCGGGTACTCTATATCATAATGCGGATACAGGTATGTATTATCACTGTGATAGTATAGGTGCAGTAGATCGACTATGGGCAAAGTTTAAAGAAAATAATGCAAAAGAACCAGATCCTGAAATACAGAAGATACTTGATGATATGCCATATGCCTCTGCTAGTTTGTATCCTATTGTCCCCTACGTAGGGACCAAAGCACTTACAGTATACACAGGCTCATCGCTAGCTACCACAGCCGCATCTACTTCTACTTCAGCTCTTGCGGTTAGTCAGGCGCCAACAATATATATAACTACAGAAGCAGCAGCGGCAACAACGGGTGTCGGATTGGGAACAGCAGCTCTTGTGGTAGGGGGAGTTGTAGTAGCCACTATATTAATTAACGAATTTACAGCAGAGGAAGAGTGGGTCCCTATTACTCAGGAAAAATACGAGAGTATGAAAGCAACACAAGATAGAAATTTTGCTATAAAAACGTATATAGAAGACTTTGGAGTATGTGGCTCGGGCTCAGGGAGATACACTAGGTGTAGTATTCAGAATACAAATGAAGATAAAAGCTTAAGCTTTGAGAGCAAAGGATTTAGTATCTTAGGGAAAGTTTTTGCTGAAGAGACAGAGGAGTTCGAGTCATATATTATAAATACAAAAGAAGACATCTTGGAGAGGGTAGGAAGAGGGGTGCATATATTCAATGTAAATGGTGATTATTACTTAGCTATAATAAATGATACAGACTCAAAAGGTGCTGATGTATACTTGGACTCTAATGGTAACGGAATAATAGACTCAGGAGATACTAATCTAAGTAAAGATTTTGAAACCTTAGAGGTTATTACAATACAAAGAGAATACAGGTATGACCTTAAAAAAGGTTTCAATTTGATATCCTTTCCTTTTATAAATGAAAGATCTGAATTAAATAAAGCTTCCGGTCTTATTAAATATCTAAACAGTGTCATTGGTAATTCTGTTTCCTCTATATCAAAATTAGAAAATGGTAAATGGATCTCAGTTGGAGCTAATGCAGGTAACTATGATCAGAATGACTTTAGGATACTCCCAGGTGAGGGATATCTGTTAAATGTTAAAAAGGATATAAGAGTTTCTCTCTTTGGTAAAGAAATAAAATATGAACAAATAGGAGATTCTGCACCCATACTACTAATTCCTGGATGGAACTTAGTAGGGGTATACGGTTCTAAGGCTAAATCATACACAGCTAAATCATTATTAGAAGACATAGCTAACTACAAAGGTATAGATTTTGATGCAGATAATGTTACTAGGTGGCAAGAGAGTAAGGGGTCGTATGAAGGTTTTCAAAGAGATACTTCTGTAGAGGGTAGTGCTCAAACCTACGGCTTTGATTTTCCTATAGAAAAACAAAGATCATACTTCGTAAGGGTTATAAAGGGTGTAGGTAACTGGCATCCTAGTGTAAGATAATAATACATAGATTGTTTTCTAGCCTTATTACAGGTATCATAATCATTAATGAGAATAGCTACTGTACCTAGTAAAAGAAGAAGAGATCTCACGATAATAGGGATACTGTTAATAGGAATACCTTTGGTAGTTTTTGCATCATACCAAGCATACCAACTCATAACGAGAGCGTCAGCAGAGGCACAACCTCGTAATGTTGTTATTAGTAAATTAACTACAAGTGCCGTTACCGTAAGCTGGGTCACAGATGTACAGTCATTTGGTTCTGTAATACCTATCCAAAATGGAATAGAAAAAAGTCCCATTGTTGATACAAAAAGAGGTAATAGAAGAAGATACACGCACCATATCGATATTGAAGACTTAGATCCAAATACTCAATACGAATTTGTAATAGTATCGGATAGAGAGAAGTATCGTAGTGAAGGAAACAAAAACTTTGCATTCAAAACTGCTCCAATAACAGAGACGTCTGCAACTCCCAATCCCATACATGGAGGAATTAAGGGGGTAGTGGGAGACGATGTAATAATATATGCCCTTCTTAAAGATAAATCTGCGTATCCTGTATCAACCACCATTCCCACAGGAGGTAATTGGGTTATAGACCTCTCTGCATTTAGAAGTATTGCCAATAAGACCCCTATTGTAGTTACCAATTCTACTAACATAGTTCTTGTTGCTATCTCCGGTCCTAATAAAGGTGCAGTACAGGAAGGTACATACTCCGAACTATTTGATAGCAGTGGTAAATTGAAGGATGTGTATGCCTTAACAATTGGCGATAATTCCTCTCTATACAACGACTTTCCTCCTGTATCTATGTTGGAGGCATTTGTAGCAGAACCAGAAGAGCCCACACAACCGACAACGCCAACAACTCCGACAACCCCTCCAGCCCAGGAGACAGATGATACTCCAACTGGAAACACAGGAAGAGTATTTAGGATAGTACATAATTTGCAATGGATAGATATGGTCACGGGAGATGGATCAGCAGTCTCGGGTGTGTCTGGTGCTGCAAGTGTGCAAACAACAAACCTAACAGACACAGGCTTTACGGTTCTTTGGATATCAGAGAATAAAGAGAAAGGTCATATTAACTATGGAACTTCCCGTGATTCTTTGTCTAGTCAAGCTACTGATGAAAGAGATGGCCTTACAACAAAAAGTAACTACTATATCCACTCTGTAGTTCTAAGTAGACTACAACCAGATACTGAGTATTTCTTTGAGATAGAATCAGGGGATAATAAATACGATAATGGGGGGAATAAATATGTAGTGAAAACTTTCTCTACACTTACATCTCCTCCACCATTCGAATCTGTGACTGGAGTGATAGATGGTATGCCAGAGCATAAGGAAGTAGTAGTTACGGTACATATTAAGGATGAAGATGGTGCAGGAAGTAAGGGAGAAAGTCTAAAACTCTCTACCCTAGTTGATGAGAATGGTAAATGGATACTATCAATAGCCGAAAGTAGAGTTCAGGACGGTACCTCATACTTTGAGTATACGTCTGAAGATTCGCTTAATGTAAATTTGGTAACAACATTCTCAGCAAGTACACATACAGAGAAAATGCAAGGCATAAGTGATAGGGATGTTGAAATATCCGTAGAGGGGAATTCTAGCTCAGGAGTGGGGTATACAAGGGTAGAGCTACTTCAGAACTACGGAATCTTAGGACATAGTACGGGTGTAAATCCTGATTTAGTAGTTACTCCAGACGATTCAGAGTATGAAGTAGATTCGGGGATAGAAACTCCAAAAACAGGAATATTGGATAATGTAGTATACTTAATATTGCTTTCCTTTGCCCTTATCTCTATAGGGGTAGTCACATATAAAGGAAGTGTGACAAGACAAAGGAAAGGGGGTAAAATGATTAGAGCATTATGAGTATAAAAAATAGTAGGAAAAATGGGATCTTGTTTCTTTTAGGCATGCTATTCTTTGCTCTTTTCTCAGTATACCTAGCTAAAAGTATAAAGGTTTCGTTCGATGGGAGGTGGTTGAATAAAGATGCGCAACAGTGCTCAACATGCTCTCCTAGTAGGGAAGAAAATATAGTAACAGAGAATGTAGAGTATGTATTTTTGGAAGATAGTAACGCTACCGAGTATGCAGAGGGAGGAGAGGTTAAGGGAGAGATATCATCTTTGTGTAGACAACCTGCTAATATTGTAGATTTGGAGAGAAGGCTTTGCTCATCTGGTGGTGCACAGATTCACTATGAAGTTCCTAATTATGGAGGTGATCCTGTGGGATTCTCCGGAGATGAAGTTGAGGTGGAAAATATAGTTGATTTTGAACTTACTATGGTCACATATCCTCTCGCTCTCTGGTTAGGTCCATATACTATGAAGGATAGTAACAGACAGATTAGAGTGGATGATCCGTCGTATTCTTCTAGTGGAGAGTGGGAAGGTGCGATAGTGGAAAAGACTATGGCTCCATATCAGTCCGATGCCTTCGTGAAAGAGTTGCCAGCTACTGAAAGACAGGCATTTGAAGTTACTGGTCAATTAACTGTCTCTGCTAATCAGGAGCAGGAAAAGAGAGATGGAAGATATAACATAGATAATGCGGAAAATGATCCCGCGTGTAACTGTCCTCGTGAGGTTAGTACAAGCGATTTCAACGTTGGGGCTAGTAATCTGAGGGGAGATAGCGGGGGTGGCTTTACGAGACAGCAAATCCCAGGAGGAGATAATTATGATTATCAACGAGAAGCGGAGTGTTTGAGTAGTGTTAGTGTTACTTTTTTAGGTACTAATGATGGGGTATGGAAGGCGTGTGACCAAAGATCAATATATACACGCTTCAAGGGTCTTTTTAGACAAACGTTTAGCTCCAATCAATGGGACTACTGTGATGAAGATGGTGTTGAAATTATAGATGAAGAGGGGAATAAATCTATTAAGCGTGAGAAATGTCCTAGATCTAGGGGTCTCATGGTAGAAATGACACCAATATTTGGGAACACATATGATTGTAATAATGGTATATGTTCTAATGCTTTTATGACATACACATACCTTGCTACACAGGCTCCTTTTCAAACAGCCTCTAAGAAGGAGGTCTCTAATAATATTGAAGATAGTTTAATGTTCTATGTAGCTACACAATGTAGTGGTATAGCAACTTATGATAATGGAGCAACAGGAGAATTTGATGTGTGGTGTCTATGGGATGCGACACCTTTCCTAATGAATTATAGAATGCAGGCTAAAGACAAGGCTCCTGGTCAAGAAGACTTTATTCCAACGTTTATAGAGTATTGGAATGAAGTTTTGGAATTAAACAGAGAATCAGCAAAGCATTATTTGTTAATATAATATCTTTAAATTTAATTATATAAAAATATGAAAGCTCTTAGGATAATTGTTGTATTGATGACCACACTATTTGTATTCATCACAAGCTTAAGTTCCCCTATACTGGCCCAAGATACGCTAGGTGAACCCATAGACACAAAGACCACATGGGAACATATAGTTTCCTTTGTTGGAGATCTGACTGGCTTTGTAGGGGAAAGTATAGCCCAGTTTGTAGGGAAAATCATTACGGGAATAGGAGAATTCATACTTGCTATACTTTGTCCAGAGTGTACGGAAGCGAATCCTAGGATACAAACAGGAAATTATCCTGATCAGATGAAATACGGTTTATTAGGTACCGCTGAACGTCAAGTTACAGCCATGTTTGATTCTCAACCAAGGATTGATGTCATAGCACATCTCTCAAGGGAATGGGTTCCAGGATATAAAGAGACACAATCTATATATGCTTCAGGTTATGATGATATTAGGAGTACCGGTGTTGATGAAATATGGTCCTTTACAAGAAATATAGCGTACCTTGCCTTTGTTGTAGTGATGATTGCAGTAGGCTTTATGATAATGTTTAGAAGTAAACTGGGAGGTCAGACCTTGGTAACATTAGGTAATACACTTCCAAGGGTTGTAATATCATTAGTCTTGGTAACCTTTAGTTTTGCCATAGCGGGAGTAATTATTGACATATGCGGTGTCCTTATGACAGTAATAAAAAGTCTTCTAGGAAGTGGGGTCCCAATACATGATATTTGGGCAGTAACTTGGAGTGGAGGAGCTCAGACAGGTTCCTCAATATCTCTAGTTGGAATAGTCTTGGGGTTAGCAACACTGAATGCGGTAGCCGGATTAATCCCCATTATATTGGGAATAATTATTGCTGGAGCGGCCTTAGTTGGAGCAATAAAGCTTTGGATTACATTAGTTAAATCATACTTAGCTATACTGTTGAATGTGATAGTTGCTCCATTATCAATAATGTTAGGCTCCTTACCAGGAAATGATGCTAGTATAGTTAATATATTTAAATCAATATTTCGTAATGCCCTAGTCTTTCCAATAGCATTTGCCATAGTTAACATACCCTTCTATCTAGAAACAAAAAACATATCAATAGATTTTCCTAAATCTCTTACAGGTGATCAGGCAAGCATAGGAGATATGGGCCCTATGCTAATCGCTTTAGCAAAATTAATAGCTATCTATGCTGCAGTTCAAGCTCCTGCCTTGGCAAAAGCAATAATTCCTCCCACAGCATCCAAGAGTGGTGCAGATGCAGCTGCGGCAATTAAGGAAGGATTTGGAAAAGTTCCATTTGTTGGAAGTATGTTTAAATAGTTTTTAAATATCTATGCCACAGCAAAAGAAGCAATACGAAGATGCCCTGGGATCGGTTTTTGATTTCATATTTGAAGAGTCCCAAAAGCCTCCCAATAAAGTTAAGCCAGTTAAGGTCACTGGTGTAGATGGTTCCTCTGAAATGGTTGATGCTTTAACTGCTGTACTAGAAAATCCCCTCCTATATGTAAATAAGACGACAATGGAGGCCTTCAATAACGCCTTCGATGTGGATGTGGGTACCGTAAGTGTAGGAAAGAGAGTTCCAGATAATATCAAGTTCAATCTTGGAGAGCTGAAAAAGTTGATGGAAAATCCGAGCACATACATAGATGCTCAATACAAGAAGATAGAGGGTATTAGAAAACAGCAACGAATAGCTTGGGCAGGGGAGGAAATGAGAGGTATAGTTGGATACATGTGGGCAAAGAAATATGGATTGGATAAGGATACTCAAGAAGCAATGGTTGCAGCAGGAAGAGGGGGTAAAGTAGATGAGTTTACAAAAAAACCAATAGGTATGAGAACTCAATACGACACCTTTGGTGTGACATACAGAAATGAGAAATTAGCACAAAGATACCTAGATCCTAATAGTAGGGAATTCACAAGACAGGAGTTTAGAAATATGTTCGGTGGTACTCTAGGGGATGCACAGGCGGATATGAAGTGGAACCAATATAGAAAATGGAGACAAAGCTACTCCACCCACTTGAGTAATAATAACTTTGAAAAAATAAGAGACGAATTACTTGTTAATCGTGAACTATATACCGTCTTAGAAAAGGCTAACCTTTCTAAAAAATCAGTAGATGCAAGAATGGCGGGGGATATGGATAAGGCAGAGAAATATCAAAGAGCCAGTGATGTTGTAGCCAATGTATATGATCAAACAGCTGCAAGAGCATTTAGAAACAAATTAGAGGGAGATTTAAATAGTATCTCTAATGCAATATCTCAACTACAAAGAAGTAACGACCCAGACAAGCATGTGAAGATAAGGGAACTAAAAAATTCAATGAGAAGCATACAGGGTGATATCAGAATGTCTAGATTCGAAGATTTTGCAGGGCAATTAGGTCAATGGGAAGGAATGTATTATTCTGCAAAAGATTTGTTTATAGACGGAAACCTTATGGGGAATATTCTTAACGGGAAATTCTTTGCAGATAAATATAATCAAATTAATTGGTTACAACCATCTAAAGAGCAAGCATTTACAAGAAGGGGGCATAGTTTGAAGATCCATGCAGCAAAAGAAGCAACTAATCGATTCCAGCAGGCATACTTCGATAAAATGAATTCTGTCTACTACCTTTCTCCGGCTGCTTGGGTTAAGACATTGATAGATGGAGAGGGCTTTGGATATCTAGCGTATAGATCGCAGGAAAAGTTTAAGAAACAAATTTTAGGAGAGATATCGAATTTCGATTGGACTAGATTTCTTGCAGAATTAGAGAAGGGAGATGATGCATATGTACGAAGTTTGGCAGGAAGAGTATCTACTCAACAAATGGAGATGATAGATAAATTTCTAAAAAAAGATGCGAGGTTGTCTAACCTGTATAAGACATTTGGAACAATATCAAGAATTAGGGATAAAATAGATGGATTAATAAATAAACATGTTCTTTCTCATGTTAGAAATGCTGTAGGAAAAGTACTATTGTTGGGTATAAAAAATTCGGTAGCAGTTGCCTTAGTAAAGGATTGGATGTTGAAAGGAGGGGTACAAACCTTAGTTAAAGGTATCACTACAGCAATTTCGTCTGCACTTGGGGTTGTAGGAACTCCTATCGCAGGATTAATTAGTTTCCTTGCTTCTGAGTTAGTATACAAACTATCCCAACCTTTAATGAAGATGAGTGCTCACGCTATTAAGATAGGTGTGGAGGGTTTGGTTTATTTCCTAGCGGGAATAGTTGCTCTTGCGGGATTTGTCATCATATTCGGGAGCTCTCTTTTGGGGGTACATTCTCATGTAGCTCCATTTGAAGTAGTATCATGTGGTGCTCCTGATATGATAGATGAAATAGATCCCACGGGGACTCCCGTAGGGAAGGAGGATATGATAGGGCAACTATTGGGAGGCGATTATCAAGAAATCTTCGATAGTATCCTAGAAAGATTTGGACTCAGTGGAGTTTCTTTGACCTTTGTGGATGATGGAACATTCTCTAGTACGTATAGTGAATGGGCTTGGTGTGTAGCTAGGTATAATGGAATAATATGTAATTCTTCAAAGGCGGGTTCTGCGGGATTATCATACTTCCAAGGTCTCATGGTCCATGAGGTTACGCACCTAGTACAGTATAGAAGCGGAGGGTTAAATGGAAATCCTCTAGGAATGGAAGTGGGAGCTGAGATAATCTCTGGAAATTATGGAGGATATAAATTTCATACGATAGATGGTGTGAAATCTGGAACACAGATTAGGGATGCAATGTTATCTAGAGGATATGATCAACAGACCTTGGAAGATTGGTCTAAAGGTATTTCTAGTTCGGGCACAGCTAAACTAGATTCTGAGATAAAGAGTTATGTTAAAGGATTTGCTAGATAAGATGGATAGAATAAAAAAAATAATAAAAAATTACGGTGTGTATATAATAATAGGAATTGTTCTGGGTTTATCTGTTATTGCAATAATCTTTCTAAAATCAAAGAAGGTTGAAGAAGATATCCCCGCAGGAGAGATAATCTCCATAGAGAGTCCATTTGCGGAATTAAGCGATAATTTTACATTAAACCTCCAGGGAGAAAGCTCAGAATTCGATAAGTATCAGATGGTATATAAGCTACACAAGCCAGATCTCTCTGTGGCAAGAAACTTTATAAAGAACTTCTACGATTTGGACGATCGTTATATTGCAAACGAGAATCAATTATACGAGACCTTTGAAACAGACACATTCTTATACGATGAAGACACAGGAGTATTTTATGTTACATCTCAAACAGGACTTAACTTAGATATGAAAATTAATTCTGCAAAAGACTTGGATATATTTTTAAAGACATATTTTAATATTGAGAAGATAGAGCTTTTAGAGACAAAGAAGCAGTCCGAGAATTCATACTTATATAAAGGATTCTTTGTAAAGGATGGTATTAAGTATGGATCTTTATATCTAGAGGGAAATGCATTTGAAATTCGTATTGAGGGGGATAATAGAATGTATTCACTTGCAATTCTTCTTCATGATGTTGAGAGAGGATTGGTTCCCATACAGAAGATGCCTACCATATCAGTTGATGAGATACTCAAATTTACAAAATATCCAATGCACCTTATGAGAAACTCTGTGGAAGAAAGATTTTGGGAACAAGATATTTTAGTACGTTCTTCTGCTAGACTCTCATCTTTGGAAGTTGAAGGCGTAGATAATTTATACGTATTTATGAACTATGATTACTCATATGTCTTCCCTGCGTATAAATTAACAGGAACTGGAAAACTGCTGGATTCTACCAAAAGTACATACCTTGCTGAAATACAAGTATATCTATGTGGTATAAATCCAGAATATTTAATAGAGAAGCAAACAGAAGAGATAGAGTTACTAGATCCCGCACCCGAATAATCACTTCAAATTTACAACAATAGTTGATAAGATATCTAGAATGAAGAAAACAATTCTTTTTTTGACACTCCTTCTTACTTTGGCACTATTTAAGCCAACATCTGCTTTGGCATTTTCATACTACTCAACGCAAAGTCAGAAATTTGACACTTCACTATCAGACAAGTCTAATACCATATACAGTAATCCAGTTAAGATATACATAACTCAAGTAACAACAGATTCCGACATACTACTTAGAGATCCTGCAAAATGGGTTAAGACTCTCTACTACTACAGTATAACCAGACTACACTTCTCCGACCTCCCATATACATACCTCCTTGATGAGAATGGGATAATATATCAAGGCAAAGAGGGTGGTGTTGGTGCTAATCCAGAGCTTAGAGAAGTGGAAGGTGCAGTCACAATAGGATATATGTCAAACAACTCCATACTTTCAAATAGGGCTACCGATTCTTTAAATCAAATGGTAGAGGAGATATCCTCTAATTGGGGAATATCTCAACTTTCTGTAGTAAAGCTAAATATTAACCAGGAAGAAGGAAAACTATCTACCATAACAGCTGAGGAAATATCTGGAGAGTTTGCTAATTCAGTATTGGAAGTACTTTCAGGCTGGGAAGGATATGAAGCGGAGAACCTAGAATATCGAGCGAGAATAGAAGAGGTGGTGCATGAAGAGCAATTGGAGATAGGAGAAAGGCTAAAGGTGAAGGTGAAATTTAAGAATAATAATGACTTTATTTGGTTCACAGACAGGGATCCAGTATATATATCTGTAAAAGATGGGAAGGAGAGTAGCTTTGCAATAAATCAGGAATGGGAAAGTTTTAGTAAGCCTGTGAGTGTATCGGATAAGAACATACTACCTGGAGAATCCGTGGAGGTGGAGTTTGAATTGGAAGCAAGAGTCTTATTAGGAGAAGCTACTGAATCGTTCGAATTGCTTAAGTTTGAAGGAAAGCCATTTGAAGGATCCTCTTTTGATGTTAAATTTGAAATCTCTCGGGGAGAGAAGCAATTAGTGGAAGTATCTTCTCCGACATATAATTTCGTGAATATTAGAGAGTGTAGGTGGTCAAGTTGTAAAATATTGGACAGTGCAGATGATGGTACTGTCTTCATTTTACTAGGGGAGGAGGAAGGTTGGTATCAGGTACAGTATGGAGCTGATTTAGTAGGGTGGGTAAGTGCAAGATACTTGGTAAAAATATAGTATTCCTTTAAATTACTTTTTACTATTCATATATAGTGGATTCCAATACTATTCTGGACAAATTAAATCCAGAGCAGAAGAAAGCAGTTATGTGTACAGAGGGTCCCCTTTTAGTTTTCGCAGGAGCAGGTTCGGGAAAGACCAGAGTCATAACTAATAGGATTGCATACCTAATCACAGAAAAGAATGTTAACCCTAACAACATATTAGCTGTTACATTCACTAAAAAAGCTGCAGGAGAGATGCAAGAAAGAATAACATCCTTGCTTAAGGATTTGGAGGTAAAATCTAAAGATATCCCCACCATAGGCACATTTCATTCCATAGGAGCGATGATATTAAGGCAGAATGCAAAAGAATTGGGACTTACAAATAATTTCTCCATATACGATTCCGATGATTCTGACAACATGATAAAGGAGTTGCTCTTAGAAAGAGATATAGATATTAAACAGATTAAACCAGCTGCTATATCTCACTTCATAAGTGCTGCTAAAAATGAGATGATATCTCCTCAGAAATTTAAATTCCACTACGGAGGATACATAGAAGATATAGCTGCAGAAATATATCCAGAGTACCAAAAACAGCTACTTGCGCAAAACTCTGTCGATTTCGGAGACCTTCTCTATTTAACAGTAAAAATATTAGATGAGAATGAAGATATTAGGAAGAGATATCAAGAGAAATATAAATATATATTAATAGATGAATACCAGGATACTAACCTAGCACAATACAGATTTGCAAAGCTACTCTCAGAGAAACATCAAAATATATGTGTGGTCGGAGATGATGATCAGGGTATATACGCATGGAGGGGAGCAAATATTAAAAACATCCAATCATTTGCAAATGACTTTAAGAATGTAACTGTTATTAAATTAGAACAGAACTACAGATCCACGAAGAATGTCATAAGAGCAGCGGTTCAGGTTATTGAGCAAAACAATGCAAGGGTGGAGAAAGTCCTATGGACGGATAATAATGATGGGGAAACCATTACCGTATATCAAGCAAGTGATCAGGAAAATGAAGCAGAGTATGTCGTAGAGCAAATAACATACCTACAAAGAATGGGGGTTTCTCTGAAAGATATAGCAGTATTATATAGGACCAATTATCAATCGAGGGCAGTGGAGGAAGCGCTACTTAAGTCAGGACTTCCGTACAAACTAGTAGGCGGATTTAGATTCTACGAAAGAAAGGAAATCAAGGATATCATTAGCTATCTTAGATTCTGTTTCAATCTAAAAGATGAATTAAGTGTAGATAGAATAATCAATGTTCCTGCGAGGAAAATGGGTCCAAAATCTGTTGCTCAGTTACACCAACTATCTAAAGAAGCAGGTTGTACATTGGGAGAGTATATAGTTGGGGCGTATGTTGTTGGTAATAGTGAATATGAAAAGGATATAAGAATGAGTAAGGGAACATTGGAGAAGATATCTTCTCAGAAAGATGTTTGGGGTAAATATTTCTCTTTAATAAATACATTTGGAAATATATATTTCTTCTCTAAAGAAAAGGATGTTTTAGAAATCATAGATTTTATACTTGAGAAAACTAAGTATGTGCAATGGTTTGATGACAGGAGTGAGCAGGCCGAGATGAAAAAAGAAAATATTATTGAGTTGAAGAATGTTGCTTCCTCATATGCTGATAAGAACGGAAGAAAGAGCTTAGAGATGTTTCTAAATGAAATTAATTTGATAGAGCAGGAGCAGGATAAAAATCAAGATGGTAGTGGGAACTACATTAACCTCATGACACTTCACTCTTCTAAGGGATTAGAATTTGAATATGTATTTATAGTTGGTATGGAGGAGGGATTACTACCACACTCAAGGTCATTTTTAGAAGAGGATGATATGGAAGAGGAGCGAAGACTTTGTTATGTTGGTATTACTAGGGCAAAGCAGAAACTATTCCTTACATTCGCAGAGAGGAGGCAAACAAGGGATGGATACTCATCTCAAATACCATCCAGATTTCTGGGAGAAATTCCTCAAGAAATATGTGATTATTACAGTTGGAATAATTTCTGATCTAAAATACTACAAACATCCGTTTTCCCAGTTGATACAATTGCTTAAATATTTTTTATGTACTGCAGGCCACATCCTGCTTGGATTGGCCCCGTTTCTTAACTTTTCCAGTGTCCTCCTAATCTGTGCCTCTCCATCAAAAATATTCTCATTAGGATACTGTTTGTACCATAAACATGGATCCCATTGGTATAGACCTTTGTGAAAAGATTTGTTACTTTCCGCATTGCATCCTGATTCCCATCTCATTACAAACTTTAGCCACTCTTTCTCTTGGATTGTTGCATCAATACCATCGATATATGCACTCCAATATGCACAGTTGTATCCTCTCTGAGGAACAGAGGTAGGCAGATCTTCTGGCCCTCGAATTATAATTATTTCAGGTCTAGCTTCTCTCTCCATATGTTCTTCAATAATCTCTTCTGCAATAAGTGTATTCCCACGATATATCCTCTTTACCTTCTGAGTCATCAATCCCAACACTCCCTCTTGCTCTTTGACCTCTTGGGACAAACTCTTGCATAGTACATTGCCCTTCATCACGGTTTGAAAGGGTATCTCAAGTAATACTTCGTCTATGGTAGTCCTATATGTCTCAACAAGAATAAAAGAGTTAGTATAAAGCTGTGATATTGGTGAGGTGGCAGTAATCTTATTCATATTACTAATATGATATCCCAACTCTATAAGTGCAGTTACCGGCGAATATGATCTACACAGATGCTTTGTAATAGTGCCGTCATAGTTTACAGTTATCAACTTAATGTGACTTCCATGCCTTGCCTCTACGGGATCCACCCTATATATCTCATAGATCTTTCCCGGTAATTCCTTTGATTTGGTTTCCCTAGGATATAGCAAATATACACCATTGAGAAGAAAAATGCCGAATAAAAGTACCAGTACGTGCACAAAACTATTCTTGTACATAAGTATGCTATTCTATCACATAATTTAAAGTCATTGACAACTACCTCTATCATACATATATTAAAGTAATGAAAAAAGAGTTAAAGAAATATATTCCTTGGATAATTTTGCTTTTAGTAATTCTTTCGCTATCCCTTTGGTATGTTCTAAGTAGAAGAGTAACTCAAGAACAACTAGAACTCTATAACGAAAGAGTGGAAGAAGCAGCAACACACGCTGAAGCTAGGCAGTACTCTGTGGCCATAGAGAAGTATTACGAAGCGGTTGATATAGTTCCCAAAAAGGTTGAGGCATATGAGGGTATTGTTTCGGTACTGTTATTAAAAAACAGAATAGATGATGCAAAACAGGTCGTAGAGAAATCTGCAAAACCACTTAGTAATAACGATAGGTCCATACTATACAATATGATAGGTGATGCATATTCTGATGTCGGAAAATATAGGGAAGCATTTGATATGTACGATGCAGGATTAGTTCTGGGGGTAAAAAATATGCAATTAGAACTATCTTTAGGAAAAATATTTCTAAAATTGGGTGATATTAATCAAGCAAAAAAGCAGTTCCAAAAACAGGGATATGAAGAGGAAGTTAAGATGGAAGCCAATCTTCTCCTCGCATATATATATGCTGTAGAGGATGTCTCTAATGCAAAAAAAACTCTCTCTTCTGTGAAGCCATCTGGAAGTATGCAGGTGAATTATGAGGAATTTAAGGGTGTATTGGATTCATTGGATGATGATGAGAAATTTAACGCATCTAAGTTAGCCAGGATATATATTAATAATGGATATCCATATTTGGCAATATTAGTGCTTGGGCCACTAAAGGAGAATATGTCAGAATATCTGGAGGGTATGTATTTCTTGGGTAGGGCGTATTTTGACTTTGGTGACTACGAAAAAGCAATAGAAACTTTAGACAGAGCCCTAACCTTGGGTGGAATGGAAACTGAAATTCTTTGGACAAAAGCTAGAGCGTACCTTATGGATAATGATTTAGATAATATGGTTAAGAGCTATGATGGGGCAATTGGTTATGCAGGGGCTGAAGTTAACTCAGATTTGGTAAAGGAATATATAGATATTCTGCTGGATAATAAACAGGGGTTGAAGGCAAATGAATTAGTTAAGGACCTGCTACTCTTGCTTCCCGATGAACCGTATCTAAATCTCCTCTCCGTTAAAACACATTATAATTTGAATGAAAGTGTTAAGGTGGATTTTTATCTTAGTAAACTGGAGGGATTGGAATTAACTGGAAGTGATGAGAAAGAGTATCTCCAATGGAAGATAATGGTACTCCTAGAATCAGATGGTGATGTGGATGAATATATGGTTAAGTTGGTTAGTATAGATAAGTTTAATCCATACTATAACCTTTTCCTCGCTCAAACACAGATCAAGGATAACGAAGTAGAATTAGCCATCCAATCATTGGAAAAGGCCATAGAGTACGATTTAGAATATGAAGTTACGGAGGAAGCGAGAAAGCTGTTGTCTTCTTTAAGGTAGTTTTGCTATAATCGCAACTGCGAAGGTCTTAACTTCCCTTCCTTTTGTTAATTTTTAGATAAATATAATGGATAAGAGTACATATAATGTCAAAATGCCCTTGGACAAGGTAAGAAATATTGGAATAATAGCACATATTGATGCTGGTAAAACTACAACTACAGAAAGACTTCTATACTTCACAGGGCAGGTACACAAAATAGGGGAGGTGCATGAAGGAGCTGCTACTACAGATTTCATGGAACAGGAAAAGGAAAGAGGTATTACAATAATGTCCGCAGCCGTTACATGTTTCTGGGATTATAAGGGCGATCGATATAGAATAAACATAATAGATACCCCAGGTCATGTTGATTTTACAGCAGAAGTTGAAAGATCATTAAGAGTATTGGATGGTGCCGTAGTAGTATTTGACGGAAGAAAGGGAGTTGAACCACAATCAGAGACTGTATGGAGACAAGCCAATAAATACAAAGTTCCTCGTATCTGCTTTATGAATAAAATAAATCTTATAGGTGGAAGCTTTGAAACAAGTTTTAAGACCATAAAGGATAGGTTAAGTAATAAAGCAATAGCAGTAACATTCCCTATAGGAAAAGAGCAACAGCTACATGGATATGTTGACTTAGTTAAAATGCAAGCGTATGAGTATAAAGGGATAGATACCCCCGACTTAATAGAGGTAGAGATTCCTGATGACATCAAAGATACGGTTAATAAATTGAGGGAGGAATTGGTAGAGATATTGGCAGAGCAGGATGATGCTTTAATGGAGAAATATTTCTCTGGGGAGGAGTTAAGTACTGACGAGCTATACTCTGCTTTGAGGAAAGGAACATTAGAGGGGAAAATATTTCCTGTATTAGGTGGAGATTCAAGAACAGCAATGGCCAAAACACTACTAGACTACATAACAATATGTCTTCCATCTCCGACAGAGACCCCTCCAGTTAAGGGAATACATCCAAAGACACAAGAAGAGATTGAAAGAAAAGCCGAAGAGTCGGAACCATTCTCCTCTTTGGTGTTTAAGATAGTAAATGATCCTCATATTGGGAACCTATCCTATTTCAGAATATATTCTGGAAAGATAGATGCGGGTTCATATGTCTTAAACTCTACAAAAGGACAAAGAGAGAGAGTTAGTAGATTGATACTAATGCATGCGGATGAGAGAGAGGAAGTTGATTCGTTAAGAGTAGGAGATATCGGGGCAATTGTAGGTCTTAAAGATTCTGTAACAGGAGATACTCTTTGTGATGAAAGTAACCCAATAATACTTGAAAAAATATCATTTGCTGAACCAGTTGTATCACAAGCAATTGAACCAGCTACTAAATCAGATGAAGAGAAGATGTCAGAAGCTTTGGGAAGGTTGGTGAAGGAAGATCCGACATTCCATGTTTCAAGCAATCAAGAAACGGGTCAAACAATAATACACGGTATGGGAGAGCTTCATTTGGAGATAATTGTAGATAGGATGAAGAGAGAATTTGGTGTAATTGCTAATGTTGGTAAACCGCAGGTAGCATACAGAGAAACTATTAAGAGAGTAGTTGAGCAATCTGAGGGTAGATATGTAAAACAGTCTGGTGGTAAAGGACAGTATGGTCACTGTTGGTTGAAACTTGAACCTAATGAATCTGGAAAAGGTTTCGAATTTGTTAATGCTATTAAAGGTGGAGCAATACCTAGAGAATTTATCCCAGCTATACAGAAGGGTGTAGAGGAAGCAATGAAGACAGGTGTAGTTGCTGGCTATCCAGTAGTAGATATAAAGGTCACACTATATGATGGTTCATACCACGAGGTGGACTCCTCTGAAGCTGCATTTAAAGTTGCTGGATCTATGGCATTTAAGGATGGTTGTAGAAATGGAGATCCTATTCTTTTGGAGCCAATTATGAAAGTAGAGGTAGAAACTCCTGATGCCCACATGGGTGATGTCACGGGATCATTGAGTAGCAAGAGAGGCCAAATACAAGGAACCGAAAGCTTGGGGAACAGTATCAGTAGAATTACTGCAATGGTTCCTCTCTCGGAGTTGTTTGGGTATACAAATGAGTTAAGATCTATAACTAGTGGTAGAGGTACGCCAAATATTGAACCTTCCCACTATGCAGAGGTTCCTAAAAATGTAGCAGAAGAAATTTCTGGTAAAAATGCATAAATATGTCAGAAAAATTCTCTAAAAATAGAATAAACAAGATAAATGAATACCTTAGGGAAGGTAAATTTCAAAATGTTGTAGATGAGATAAGGCATTGGATAGAGGATATTAGGATGGGTGAAATAGTGTTTGACTTAGAGAATCTTAAGGTAAGGTATAAGAGAGATACTCAGGATACAGTTAATACTGCAATCACAGCAAAGGTCGAAGAAAAATTGAAGGAGATAATATGCCCAAGAATCCCATTGTGGATGAATCCTGATCATTTGACAGCAATAGGGATTTTAGGAGTTGCTATGGTATCAGCGGGATTTGTATTAGGATTTTTTAACAGATACTACCTTGTTCTCGTAATTATCGGATTAATAGTTAATTGGTTTGGAGACTCATTTGACGGAAGCATTGCTAGGTATAGGAAGAAAACAAGACCTCACTATGGATATTATATAGATAAAATAGTAGATGCGATCGTCATAATAATGTTTGGATTAGGTTTGGGACTATCAGGTTTTGTTAAGATAGAGATCTCCCTCCTCCTAGTCTGCGTATACCTTGCAATGATGTTAAACGTTGATTTGTTGGTATATGTAGAAAATAAATGTCAGAATTCATTTGGTTGGTTTGGACCTACTGAGATAAGGATAATCGGAATAATGGTCGCTGTAGTAATGTTTTTCTTGCCCATCAACTACTATGACATATATGGATATATAGCTACACAGTATGATCTGGGGGTTTTTGCTTTAAGTACAGTTATGTTTCTAATGTTAACAGTCAGTATTGTGACAAAGGGAATAGAGTTGCACAGAAAGGATACGAAAAACTGGTAAATATAGTATAATCCTCTTGCAACTATCACTACTTTTTGATAATATTCATCGCAGGTTCTCAATTTGAGAGAATTTGTGTATTAAAAGAAAATATATTTAATTTTTTAACAATATATTCATGGCAGATTTTGAAAGAACAAAGCCACACATGAATATCGGAACCTTAGGTCATATTGATCACGGTAAGACTACTTTGGTTCGTGGTATTCTAAACGCTTTCGCTGGAGATTCAGCAGACAGCATTAAGGACAAGCTAGATAAAGATCCAGAGTCTAGAGCTAAGTCCATTACAATATCAGTAGCACACGTTGAGTTAGAGACTGATAATAGGCACTACGCACTTGTAGATTGCCCTGGTCATAAAGACTATATTAAGAATATGATCACAGGTGCAGCACAGATGGATGGTGCAATTTTAGTTATATCGTCCAATGATGGTGCTATGCCTCAAACAAAAGAGCACCTTTTGCTAGCTAAGCAGGTAGGGGTTCCTAAGGTTGTGGTATACATCAACAAGTTTGGTGAAGCAGATGAGGAGATATTGGAGCTCATCAAGGCCGACATACAAGATCTTTTAGAGAAGTATGGCTATGATGGAAATGCACCAATAGTTGTAGGTGATGCATTAAAGGCAGAGAAGGGTGAGGAAGAGGGATTGGAATCAGTAAGAGAATTGATGAAGGCAGTTGACGAATATATTGATTTGCCAGAAAGAGATATAGACAAACCATTCCTTATGCCTGTAGAAGATGTATTCTCTATCGAAGGAAGAGGAACAGTTGCAACAGGAAGAATTGAGAGAGGAGTAATAAAAGTAGGTCAGGATGTAGAAATACTTGGAATGGGAAGAAAAGCTCAGAAGACAGCAGTAACTGGAGTAGAGATGTTTAATAAAACATTGAACGAAGGTCAAGCAGGAGATAATGTCGGTATCCTATTAAGAGGTCTTAAGAGGGAAGATATTGAAAGAGGTCAGATATTGGCAATACCAGGATCTGTTACAACTCATACAGAATTTAAGGCAGAGGTATATGTGTTAAGTAAAGAGGAAGGTGGAAGACACACTCCTTTCGTAACAGGGTATAAGCCTCAGTTCTATGTAAGAACAGCTGATGTTACAGGTGAGGTTGTGTTGGAGGAAGGTACTGAGATGGTAGCTCCTGGTGATAATACTGAATTTACCGTTAAGTTAGTATCTCAAGTTGCAATAGAAAAGGGTGTTACATTTGCAATTAGAGAAGGTGGTCAAACAGTAGGTCACGGAGTAGTTACTGAGATTATAAAGTAGGTTAAGTATCAGAGGGCAGGTATCTGCCCTCTGAGCATAATAATTTAATTTAGCTCTTTTAAATAGAATGGCTAATAACACTGCAAAAATTAGAGTAAAACTTAAGGGTTATGACTCTGTTGTAGTAGATAAATCAGCAAGAAGTATTATAGAGACCGCTATAAGCACGGGTGCTAAGGTGGCTGGTCCTATACCACTACCAACAAGAAAAAGAAAAGTAGCAGTCAATCGTTCGCCATTTATTTACAAAAGCTCAATTGAACACTTTGAGATTAACACTCATAAAAGAATAATAGATATCATTGATCCTACCCCTAAGACAATAGATGCCCTACAGCATCTTCAGATGCCTGCCGGTGTGGATATAGGAATACAATAAATTATATATTAGCTTAATGAAAGCTTTAATTGGAATAAAAAAAGGAATGACAAGGGTTTTTAAGGATGACAAAGTCGTCCCCGTTACTGTCATAGACACAGAGGGATGTGTCCTTTCTCATTTAGAACCAGAAGGTTTCGAATTGGGGTTAGGCCAAAAGAAAAGCTCAATTAAGTCAATGGAGGGTAAATATAAAGCCACAGGAAAGGTACCTATGAACAGGGAATATTTTAAAGGATCACTTTCGGAGGAAATAACTCCTGGAAGTGAAATAAAAGCTGAGACATTTGTGGCTGGAGATAAGGTAACAATTAGTGGAACTTCTAAAGGAAAAGGGTTTCAGGGAGTTGTAAAAAGGTGGGGATTTAAAGGTGGTCCAAGGACACATGGTCAATCAGATAGACAAAGAGCACCAGGATCCATAGGAGCAGGTACAGATCCAGGTAGAGTACTTAAAGGAAAGAAGATGGGTGGGAGAATGGGGCAGGACAGGATTACCCTAAAAGGTAGGGAGATAATTGATATTAAAGATAGTCTAATATTGATTTTAGGACCAATACCAGGTTCTAAAGGAGATGTAGTAGCAATATATTCAGAATAGAAATGGCAGAAACAAAAAAAACAACTAAAAAAGAAGAAAAATTAGTATTAAATCCCTCAGTATGGGAGTTACCATACAATGGGGACTTAGTTGCTCAGGTCCTCTATGTCTACTTCTCCAATGAAAGGAAAGGTACCATAAAGCAGAAATCTAGAGGGGAAGTATCTGGAGGAGGAAAGAAACCTTGGAAACAGAAGGGTACAGGAAGGGCCAGACATGGATCAATTAGATCTCCATTGTGGGTTGGTGGTGGAGTCACATTCGCAAGTGTAGATAGGAATTTTAGTAGAAAAATAAATAAGAAAATGGCCAAGAAAGCTACATGTGTAATGCTTTCAGACAGATTAAGAAAGAAAGATTTGGATTTTGTGAAATTAACACAGGCACAAGCTAAAAAATTAAGAGATGCTAATGAAAAGAACACCTTGGTAATTACAGACAAAGAAGATGTAGCCTTAACGCTTAGAAACAACAAGAAAGTAAATACTGTTAGTCCGACGAAGTTAAATGCAAAACATTTGGCTTCAAGTAAGAAAGTATTGGTAGATAGTGAGAATATTAAGATTTTGGAAAGTAGATTAACGAATGAGAAATAAAGAAATAGCAATACAACCAGTTATATCTGAAAAAAGCTATGCTATGGCAAATGCTTTAAATAAATATACATTTTTAGTCCCTAGGGGAGTAAATAAAATAGAGTTGGCAAAGGCAGTTGAAGAGAAATACAAGGTTAAGGTAGTTAATATGAATAGTATTGTTAGACCAGGTAAATTGAAAAGAGATTTGAGAAGTAATAAATTTAGTAGAAAAGCTGACAATTTGAAAATAATAGTAACTCTTAAAAAGGGAGATAAAATAGATGAATTTTTGAAAGGATAATATGGCAGTTAGAGCATTTAAACCCACAACTTCGACGAGAAGAAAAACAAAACTAGAAGATAGATCAAAGTTAAGTAAGATCTCTGGTCCTAGAAAGCTATCTGTATCCAAAAAACAGAGATCTGGAAGGAATAATCAAGGTAAGATAACCATTAGGCATAGAGGTGGTGGCTTCAAGAGGAGAGTAAGGATTGTTGATTTTAAGAGGGATAAACATAATATTCCTGCAAAAGTGTTAGGTTTCTATTTTGATCCTAACAGAACAGCACATTTGGCCCTTCTGCAGTATGCTGATGGAGAAAAAAGGTATATAATTGCTCCTCGTGGGATTAAAATAGGGGATAAGATTCTGTCTGCAGAGAAAGCAGATGTATTGCCTGGGAATGCCATGATGATCAAAAATATACCATCAGGTACCACAGTACACTGTGTAGAAGACTATCCTGGAAGAGGTGCAAAATATGGAAGGTCGGCGGGAGAAGCAATTGTAGTACAAGGTCCAGACACGTCGGGGAAGTATATGCAAGTGAAGATGCCATCTGGGGAGATAAGATTGATATATGCAGAATGTATGGCAACTGTTGGACAGGTAAGTAATGAGGATAAGTTGAATGTTAAGTTAGGGAAGGCAGGTAGGAAAAGGAACTTGGGATGGAGGCCAGAGGTTAGGGGTATGGCGATGCATGCAGTAGAGCATCCACATGGAGGTGGAGAAGGTAAAGGACAGGTTGGAGGCCAGGCTAAAGATATTTGGGGAAATAGAATAGGTACAAGGACAAGAAAGAATAAGAGAACAGAAAAGTTCATTGTTAAAAGGAGAAGAACTAAAAATAGACCATTTGCTAAAAAATAAATTATTGATTTTTAATTATGTCTAGATCATTAAAGAAAGGACCATATACAGACGAAAAATTGATGAAAAAGATTATCAAAGCCAAAGCTGAGGGTAATATGTCCCCTATTAAAACTTGGGCCAGAGCATCTACCATAACACCAGAAATGGTAGGGATGAAATTCTTGGTACACAATGGTAAAAAACATGAAGAAGTATTAATTATAGAATCAATGATAGGACATAGATTAGGAGAGTTTTCTCAAACAAGAAAATTTAGAGGACATGCTAAGAAAGGAAAACTGTCTAAAGTATACGGTAGTACAGGTAGATTTGAAGAGTAATTAAATAAATAAAAATATGGACGAAAAAATAGTAAAAGTAAAAGTAAAGAATATAGCACAATCAGCACTCAAATTAAGGCTAGTAGCTGATACTGTAAGGGGGAAGAGTGTTGAAGAAGCGCTAGATATATTGAGCCTAATACAGAGAAAGGGTAAAGATACCGTAATTAAGGCAATTCTTTCAGGTGTAGCTAATGCAAGGGAGGTACATGGTGTAGATAAGGAAAATTTGGACATAAGTAATATAGAGGTTGGAGAGGCAAGAACATTAAAAAGAACAAGATTTGCTTCTAGAGGTAGGGTGTCAGTTATAAATAAAAGAAGATCTAATTTGTATTTAGAATTAAAAGTTAAATAATTATGGGAAGAAAAGTAAATCCAAAAGCTATAAGAATGGGAATTAACAGAACATGGGATTCTGTTTGGTACTCTAATAAAAAGGAGTATCCTAAGTCCTTGGCACAGGATATATTGATTAAGGAAAAGGTTAGAGATGCTATGAAGGACGCAGGATTGGATAGTATTAAGGTACACAAATCTTTAAATAAGATTGAAGTAATAGCATATGTTGCTAGACCTGGTGTTGCCATAGGAAGAGGTGGAGAGGGCATTGATATGCTACAGAAGGAATTAAGAAGAATTACTCAATCAGACGTAGAACTTAAAGTGAGGGAGGTTAAGAAAGCAGATCTGTCAGCTAGAATAGTTGCTAGATCAATAGCAGATGGTATAGAAAGAAGACAACCTTCCAAGTTACTGGTTGCCGCAGCTAAGGAGAAAATAATGCAATCCGGAGCTAAAGGTTTGAGGATATGGGTAGCTGGAAGAATAAATAACGCTAGTCAAGCAAGAACAGTAAAAGCTTCTGCCGGCTCTGTTCCAGCTCAAACACTTCGTGCAGACGTGGATTATGCTAATGAAATTGCCAACACAGCTGATGCCGGATTGATGGGAGTAAAGGTATGGATATATAGAGGGGATAAAAAAGATATAGATAGAGAAGAATAATATATTAATATAAAGCTATGTTACAGCCTAAAAAAAGAAAATACAGAAAAGAAATGAGGGGGAAGATGGGAGGTGTAGCATCTGCCAATAATAGAGTTCATTTCGGAGAGTACGGACTCAAATCTATGGAAAACGGTTGGATAAATGCAAGAGAGTTAGAAGCTGCTAGGAGAGCGATGACTGGCTTTACGAAAAGAAAGGGAAGAGTTTGGATAAAGGTATTTCCTCACAAGCCATATACTCAAAAGTCTGCAAACAGTAAGATGTTGGGAGGAAAAGGAGCTGTAGAGGGCTATGTTGCAGTTGTAAATCCTGGAACGATTTTAGTAGAAATAGGAGGAATAGATGAAAAATCAGCCAGAGATGCATTGAAATTAGCTGGACATAAGTTGTCAGTAAAGACTAAGTTTGTTGAAAGGACTGAGATATAGCTTGAGTATAATAACAATAATTGATAGAATACAAGCCGTTATTTAAATAAAAAAGATATGGAGAAAGAAATAAAAAAGATAGGTAAAAAAAGAGAAATAAAGGGAGTAGTGATAGGCAACAAAATGCAGAAAACCGTTAAGGTTAGGGTTGATACTGTAGAAGCTCATCCTGTATACAAAAAAGTTGTAAAAAGGAAGAAAGTATACTTTGCTCATACGGATATGGAACTAAATGTGAATGATGTTGTGACAATAAGAGAAAGTAGGCCATACTCTAAGAAAGTAAGATGGTTAGTAATAAGTAAGGAGGAATAAATATGATACAGAGAGAATCAAATCTAAAAGTAGCAGATAATAGCGGAGCCAAGATAGCCAAGATAATAGGTATACCTGGAGCTTCAAAAAGAAGGTATGCGAAAGTAGGAGATATTGTTGCTGTAGCGGTACAAAAAGCCCTGCCTAATACTGGTATAAAAAGGCACGAAGTACAAAAGGCTGTGATAGTAAGGACACACAAGGAAATGAAAAGAAAAGATGGCACATATGTTAGATTTGATGATAATGCTTTGGTGATAATAGATCCTAAGAATAAAGCACCGAAAGGAACAAGAATATTTGGACCAGTCGCAAGGGAATTAAAAGAGAAAGGTTTTGATAAAATAGTTTCTCTTGCACCGGAGGTACTTTAATTAGAATTAATAATATGAAGATTAAAAAAGGAGACACAGTAAAAATACTATACGGGAAGGAAAGAGGGAAGAGAGGTCCTGTGGTTGCTGTTGATATGAAGAGAGACAGAGTTGTAGTAGAAGGCTTGAACCTTTACAAAAGGCATCTCAAAGGAGATGGTAAGACAAGGACATCGGAGATAGTAACGGTGGAAAAACCATTTCCTCTGTCTAAGGTTATGTTGGTTTGTCCATCTTGTGATAAGCCCACAAAAGTTGGAATAAACAAAAATGGAAAAGAAATAGAGAGAATATGTAAAAAATGTGGTAAGAGTATGGAGAAAACAGCAGTCGAGGAGAAGAAAGAAATTAAAAAAGTTGAGAAGAAAGCTGTAGCGAAGAAATCGACAACTAAGAAAAGTAAATCTAAATCAAAAAGTAAGAAAGAGTAATGCCAAGGTTAATAGAAGAATACAATAAAAAAATAAAAAAGGAGATAATGAAAGATAAAGGATGGGATAATCCTATGCGAGTACCCACACTAGAGAAAATAATAGTAAATGTGGGTGCAGGAGAGGCAGTATCAAATGGTGCTGCTTTAGAAGAAATAATAGAAATGTTAACGTTGATAACTGGACAGAAACCTGTTGTAAACAAAGCTAAGAAAGCTATATCTGCATTCAAAGTAAGGCAGGGAATGGAGGTAGGTGTATCTGTAACATTAAGAGGTAAAAGGATGTGGGAGTTTTTTGATAAACTGGTAAATATAGTATTACCCAGAACAAAAGACTTCAGAGGATTAAGTCCTAACTCTTTTGATGGTGCAGGTAACTACACAATTGGTATTGAAGATCATACAGTATTTATAGAAATAGATCCTAATAATGTAACAAAAGTGAGAAGTTTGCAGGTTACAATCGTTACGACATCAAAGAATGATGAAGACGCAAGAGTTCTTTTAGATAAATTTGGATTCCCTTTTAGAAAAGATGTCAACAGAAGCTAAAGAATACAAAGCAAGAAAATTAAAGAAAAGCTCAAAGTTTAGCACAAGAGTTCACAACAGATGTGAATTATGTGGCAGGGCTAGGGGATATATGAGGCATTATGGTCTTTGTAGGATATGTTTTAGGAAATTAGCTAGTGAGGGTAAAATCCCAGGAGTTAAGAAATCTATTTGGTAATTAATTTAAGGTAAAAAAGAATGAACGATACAATAGCAGATATGTTAGCAAGAATACAAAATGCAATAATGAGGAAAAAAGAAGAGGTAAATGTTCCTAACACGAAGATGAATATCGAAATTTTGAAAGTACTAAAACAGGAAGAGATGATAAGTGACTTTTTAGTTAATGAGGGAGAAAGATATGTAGAAGTGGTTCTTAAATATGATGAAAACGAATCAGTCATAGCATCTCTTAAAAAGGTTAGTAAACCAGGGCAAAGAATATATGTAACTCATAATGAGATTAAACCAGTTATGAATGGTAGAGGAATATCGATAATTAGTACGTCAAGTGGAATTATGTCTGGAGCTATGGCTAAGAGTAAGAAACTAGGTGGAGAATTAATATGTCAAATTTGGTAATAAATGTCTAGAATAGGAGAACAAGAAGTAACAATTAAAGAAGGGGTGACCGTAAGTAAGGAAGGAAGTATAATCTCAGTCAGAGGTCCTTTGGGAGAGATAAATATAACCATACCAGAGGGAATAGATGTGGAAGTGAAAGAAAACTCAGCTACAATTGTTTTGAAAGGGGAAACTAAACAGGATAGATCAAACTACGGTACCTACAGAATGTTGTTGAGTAATGCAGTAGAAGGTGTGAAGGATGGTTTTACAAAAACATTGGAATTAGTAGGAGTGGGATATAGGGCTAGGATGGAGGGAAATAAGTTGGTCATGAGTCTTGGATTAAATCATCCAGTAGAGATGGAACCCGAGGAAGGTATACAAATAGAAGTACCTGAAGAAACGAAAATAATAATTAAAGGATTTAACAAACAGAAAGTAGGGGAGTTTGCTGCCAAGATAAGGGAATTAAAGAAACCAGAACCATACAAAGGAAAAGGTATTAGATATGAAAACGAATATATCAGAAGAAAGAGCTCAAAATCTAATTTAGGGTCGGACTAAAGTAAGTAATAATAAATATGGTAAGAAAATCTAGACAACAAAAAAGAGAAAGAAGAAAAACACACATCAGGAAAAATGTGCGAGGGACATCTTCTAAGCCTAGGATATTTGTTTTTAAAAGTAATAAATATTTCTATGCAGGATTAGCGGACGATGTAAAAAGTGTAGTAATCAAATCATACATGTGTAAAAAGAACAGTGATGATATAATTGCTATGGCTAAAAAGTTTGCTAAAGAAGCAATAAAAAGCGAGAGCTTAGTATTTGATAGAAGTGGGTATAGATATCACGGCTTAGTTAAAACATTCGCCGAAGAATTAAGAAAACAAAAAGTTAATATTTAGAAAAGTATAAATGGAAAGAGATTTCAGAAACAGAAATAAAGAAAATAAGGAATTTGATAAAAGGGCCCTCCCAGTGAGGAGAGTCGCTAAGGTAACTAAAGGGGGGAAGAGATTGAGATTTAGTACAGTAGTAGTAGTAGGTGATAGAAAGGGATCAGTAGGAGTAGCACTAGGAAGGGGAGCTGATGTAAGAAGTGCTATAGAGCAAGGAGAGCGATTGGCAACCAAAGCTATTAAGAAAATAGAGTTAATAGGAGATACGATTCCACACGAGATTTTATATAAGTATGGAGCAGCTCAAGTTCTACTAAGGCCAGCTAGACCAGGTACAGGAATAATAGCAGGATCTTCTGTTAGAACAGTATTGGAATTGGCAGGAGTAGATAATGTATATGGCAAAATACTTGGAAGCCCAGAACCTAATGCAAACGCATATTGTACATTCAAAGCTTTACAAGAACTAAAGAAAGATAGGGTTCTTAAGAAAATGAAAAGAATGAGAGAGAGAATAGTGCTGAAAGAAGAAATGGATAAGGAGAAGCAAATCAAAGATGAAAAAAAGAGAAAACAGGAAAGAAACAAAAGAATGTCAGAAAAGAAGAGCAAAGGTAGAAGTAAAGACAGAAATACTAAAGTTAGAAATAGAAAATAATGTACCTAGAAAACATTCCAAAAAGAAAAAACAGAATAAAGAAGGCCAAAAGATTGGGAAGAGGATACGGATCTGGTGTAGGTGGACATACAGTGGGCAGAGGTACCAAAGGACAGAAATCAAGGTCTGGTCACAAATCCTTAGTTGCATTTGAAGGAGGGAATGTCCCTTTTTATAGAAGAATGCCTAAATATAATGGCTTTAAAAGCAAATCTAATATAAAAACCCAAGTTATAAATATAGATACAGTGGCAGAAAACTTTAAATCTGGTGATAAAGTAACTCCCGAGATTTTGAAGGAAAAGGGTTTGGTTAAGAAAAATAGTACTGAAATAAAAATATTAGGAAGAGGAGAAATTTCAAAGAAAGTTTCCATAGAGGGAATCTTGATGTCTCCTGTTGCGGAAGAGAAAATAGTAAAGGCCGGAGGTAGTGTTAAATAGTCTTAAAGCTAATGAACAAAATAACGGAAAGATTTAAAGCCATATTTAGGACTAAGGAAATAAGGGAAAAAATAATCTTCTCCCTTTTAATTCTTATTGTTTATAGAATACTCTCAGCTGTTCCAGTATCTGGAATCCCAGCTGAAGCAATTGTACAGTTATTTGAAGGCACCGGATTTGGAGATATACTATCCACAGTCTCTGGGGGAGTCTTAGAAACCGCATCAATAGTGGCAATTGGGTTAACTCCATATATCAATGCTTCCATCATTTTCCAATTACTAGGTACAGTTATTCCTCAGCTAGAAGAATTGAATAAAGAGGGAGCAGAGGGGAGAAGAAAAATATCTATGTACACAAGATTAGTGACCGTTCCATTAGCAATACTCCAATCTTTTGTAATTTACTCCACCCTAAGAGGATTTGGACTAATAGAAACTCTAGGTACTCTTGAATTGATAACAATGTCAGCCACTTTAACAGCTGGATCTATAATGATGATGTGGTTTGGAGAGATAGTCTCCGAAGATGGTCTCGGAGGCGGATCTTCATACCTTATTATGCTTGGTATACTTTCGGGTATCCCTGGAACCTTGAGGTCTAATTTCCTAACTATGGATTCCTTTCAAAAAACAGTCTTCATTGTTTTCTCTATAATTCTTGTTGTAGCAGTAATAATTATTACCCAAGCAGAAAGGCAAATAAAAATACAATACTCCCGAAGAGTAAGAGCGGGAGGAGCTTTGGAAAGCTACATACCCATCAAGCTAACACAATCAGGAGTGATGCCGGTCATATTTGCTATGTCATTTCTATCTTTCCCTCAACTGATAGGAAAATTCATAATAAGTAAGGATATTAATCCAAATATTACAAATTTCACAAATACGGTAATGAATCTTTTAGAAAATCCGTATTTTTTTAATACTCTGTCGTTTCTATTGATAGTTGCATTCTCCTTCTTCTATCTAACCGTTGTATTTAAAACAGAGGAATTGGCTGAAAATCTTCAAAAACAGGGTGCTTTCATACAAGGAATAAGACCGGGAGAAAATACGGCAAACTATTTGAGGAGGGTGAGTTTCAGACTAACTGCGGTAGGTGCCATATTTTTAGCGACATTATCTATTCTTCCCGACGTATTTGTAAGAACTGGGCTTATCTCCGCAGCGGTTTTTTCTGGAACAGGACTCTTGATAGTTGTTGGGGTAGTATTGGATGTCAAAAGACAGATAGAGTCTATGATGACTGTAAGGAGTTACGATAAATACCTCTAGCTTTGCGAGTTTTGTTGGTTTGTAGGGGACTATACAGATTTTAGTGTCGAAATTTAATATTCTATCGGTCTTTGAGGGCTCACAAAGAGGCTAGGTGAAAATTCAAGATGTAAAAATGTGTGATGGTTTGATTAAAATATAAATATGGATAAGATCTCTTTGTTTTGGGCAGATTGCTGTTCAAGTAATTGGACGCTATTTGAAGCTGGTAAATGTTATGAATTGTTTTACATTGATAAGGACCTTGAAATAAGTGTCCACAATAGCCGTATTTTTTGTTGAAGTATTTAGTGTATCTGGCTGCAATCCCCTGCATAGGGACGGCAATGTCGACATTACCTTTTTGTACAGCAAGTAAATGGTAATGGTTTGGTAAGATACAAAAGCTCAATAAATCAAAATTATTTTGTTGAAAGTGGTAAGAAAATAAATTGTATAGAAAGATGTAGTCTTTTCTATCGAGGCAAATTTCTTCCTTCCGGTTCCCTCTGTTGTAAACGTGCAGAATCATATTCTTTTTATTTTTTATTCTCTTCATGTTTAGTTTTATCATATAAAAATTAAATTTATATTAAATGCCCATAGCATATTAATTCTTGTTGACATTAACTCGATAGTTATTTGTGATACAATATTCTCAAATAAACTCGACGTAGTATAACTATGACTATTCTTTTTCATGGTCCGTCTGGCTCAGGTAAGGATACTCAAGCTGAATTGCTTGTATCCAAGTATGATTTTCAAAGTATTGGGACAGGTGAAATGTTTCGGAAGATGTATGCGAATGGTGATATGGATGGTATTAGGGCTCATCAATATTGGTCAAAGGGATTGTTTGTTCCCAATGAACTTGTGTACAGAATGTTGTCCAGGTGGTTGAACGAGTATGATGATTCTAAAGATTGGGTATTCGTTTCCGTTGTAAGAGAAGAGGGGCAAATCCCTATGTTTGATAATCTTCTCAAGCAAAGTGGTAAAAAATTAGATTATTTTGTACATTTCAACCTCGGAGAGGATGCTGCAATAGAAAGGATGTCTTTAAGAAGGGTGTGTACTAATTGTGATGCGACATACCACACTAAATATAAGAAGGAAAAAGTGGATGGATACTGTGATAAATGTGGTACGATTCTTTCTCAAAGGGAGGATGACAAGCCCGAGAAGATAGTGAAAAGGCTTTTGGAATACGGCAGGACGATAACTCCCATCTTGGAGGAGTATAGAAATAGAGGGATATTGATAGAAATAGACGCTAATCCTGGGATAGAGGAGATACATGATAATGTTGTTAAAGTTCTCGGACTATGATCTTGTAAATATTCTTTTTTTTTGTTATGCTTTCTCTGTTCCTTTGTTAGTGAAAACAACCATGGTTCAACTATTTTTGTTGAATTAAAGGTATTCCTTTGATATAATTCTGAGGACTCTATTTACAAAGAGAAAAAGGGATACTTATGAAAGAAAGCAAAAAAGTATTTGAATTCGATGGTATAGTGAAGGAATGTTTGCCTAACACTCAATTCGTTGTGGAGATTGATGTAGAAGGGAAGAAGCATGAGGTAGTTGGATATCTCTCCGGAAAGATGAGAATGCATTATATCCGTATCTTAGAGGGGGATAAGGTTAGGATTGAGATGACTCCATATGACAAAGAGAAGGGGCGAATAACATATAGATATATGAATTAATGTAGTTATGAAAGTTCAAGCGTCAGCAAAAAAAAGATGTCCGGATTGTTACGTTGTTAAGAGGAAAAGAAGAGTTTATGTATATTGTAAGAAGAATCCTAAACATAAGCAAAGGCAGGGATAATTTAATTAAGTTATACGATTATTAAATGGCAAGGGTAGCTGGAATAGAAATACCAAACGAGAAGAGACTCTGGGTCTCTCTTTTAAGCGTCTATGGGATAGGAGAGAGTAAGGCCAAGGAGTTATGTGAGAAAACAAGGTTGGATGCAAATAAGTTTGTTAAAGATATGAGTGAAGCAGAGTTGGATGTAATAAGAAAATACATAGAAGAAAATTACAAAGTAGAGGGAGAATTAAGACAGGGAATATTTAGGGATGTAAAGAGACTGAAGGATACCAGAAGTTATAGAGGTATAAGGCATAAATTAGGTTTGCCGGTTAGGGGACAGAGAACTAGGCATAATGCAAGAACAAGGAAAGGTAGAAGTAAACCTGTTGGTGGATTAAAGCGTAAATTAGAAAAAACATAAAATATGGCTAAAGTTAAAAGTAAAACAAAAAAGAGCGTACAGAGTGGAATTGCGTCTATTCAATCAACTTTTAACAATACAATAATAAGTTTGACAGATAATGAAGGTGAGCTTTTAGGACAGGGAAGTCCTGCGAGGGTTGGATTTAAAGGAGCAAAAAGGAGTACAGCATTTGCAGCTACTAAGGCTGCTATGGAGGTGGCAGAAAGAGTTATAAAGAAATATGGACTTAAAGAGGTAAAGGTTTTCATAAAGGGGCCAGGAGCGGGAAGAAATGCAGCAGTTAAAGGATTGGATTCAGCAGGTTTAAGAATTACTATGTTGGTTGATAGGACCCCTATTCCACATAATGGATGTAGGCCGAGAAAAGCTCCTAGAAAGTAATTAATATATTTTTTGTTATAAATGGGTAGATATACAGGACCAAAAGAAAAATTAAGTAGGAGAGAGGGAGTAAATCTGCATCTCAAGGGTGCTAGATCATTTTCTGAGAAAAGTGGCCTTGCAAGGAAGCCATTTCCTCCGGGTCAGCATGGAAATCAGAGAAGGGCAAGGTTGTCTAACTATGGTTTTCAGTTAAGAGAGAAGCAGAAGGTGAAGAGAATGTATGGTCTTAGAGAAAAAAAGATGAAGTTAAGTTTTAAGGAAGCGGACAGAAGGTCTAAATTTTTCAACTCAGATAAAGGATTGGAGTTTTTAAGACTTTTAGAACTTAGGTTAGACAATGTGATATATCTTGCCGGTTTGGCTCCTTCTAGAGCTTCTGCTAGGCAGTTTGTAACTCATGGTCATGTGAAGGTCAATGGGGAGAAAATAAGTATTCCTTCTCTAGAGCTTAAGGAGGGAGATTCTGTAGAGTTGGTAAAGGCAAAGTTGGCTCCCACAGAGAAGTTTTTTAAGACACCTGATTGGATAGAGAGCAAGGATACAAAATGTAAGATTGTAAGATTACCGATAAGAGATGATATGGATGAAGGAATTAAGGAGAACTTAATAATTGAGTTCTACTCTAGATAATTTTAAATATTTTTTAAATGGAAGCTTTTAAAGATATAAAGGTAACAATAAAGGAGGAGAAAGATAATTACGGATTGTTTGAAATATCTCCTCTTCCAAGAGGATATGGTCATACTCTTGGGAATGCCCTAAGGAGAATCCTTTACTCTAGTTTGAAGGGTACAGGTATTACAGCTGTGCAGATAAAAGGGGTTGATCATGAATATTCGACTTTAGACGGAGTTAAAGAGACAGTTGTGGATATAATTTTGAACCTTAAGCAGGTTAAATTCAAAACGGAGATGGATGAGGTGTTTTCCTGTAAATTGGAAGCCAAAGGAAAGAAAGTTGTAACAGCTGGTGATATTGAGATTACCGGAGATTTGGAGGTAGTGAATAAGGATTTGGTCTTGGCAGAACTAACAGATACATCCTCTGAACTGGTAATGAATATTACCGTAGAATCAGGAGTAGGGTATAGAGGAGTTGATACAGGGGAAAGGAAAGAGATAGGTCTTATACCTCTAGATTGTGATTTTACTCCAATAGAAAGAGTTAGCTTAAGTGTGGAGCAGGCTAGAAAAGGACAGGAGACCGATTTGGATGCAGTGTTGATAGGAGTGACTTCCGATGGAAGCATTTCTCCTAAAGATGCGTTAGTCCAGTCATCTAGAATTTTGCAAGAATTTGCAGGTAAAGTAATGATTGCTATGGGTATGTCAGAAAGGGAAGTTATAGAATTAGCCGAAGAGGCCAATCAAGTTGAAGCTTCTGAAGAGATAGTTGGACAGGAAGATGATGAGATAGGGGGATGGAAGATAGAAGAATTACCAATATCAAAGAGATCTAAGACAGGACTTCTTTCTGGTGGATTCAAAACAGTTGGTGATCTTAGAAATACTACAGCCACAGAACTATTGAATTTGCCAGGGTTCGGTAACAAGTCATTGAATGAAGTCTTGGAGCTTTTAACTGAGTATGGAATTAATATTAAAGGAGCATAGGGGGAATGTACAAAAGAGTAAAGAGAGCAAAATTAGGAAGAAAGAAGTCACATAGAGATGCTTTAGTAAGTAATCTTCTAAGATCTCTCTTTGATAATAACTATGTAGTAACAACTACTCCTAAAGCGAAGGCTCTGAAAAAAGAAGCTATGTCCATAATACAGAAAGGTAAAGGTACAAAAGATGAACTATCTTTCAGAAGGGAGCTTCAGAACATTTTAGGTAAAGAGGATTTGGTTAAAAAGTATTTTGAATATATTAAAAAGGATAGTGCTGGAGTTGGATTTGTTAGAGTTGGTTTTAGAGATGGTGATAATGCAGAGAAATCTAGGGTGTTTCTCCTAGGTTTGGAGAAAAAAGGAAAGAAAGTAGTTAAGAAGGAAGAAAAAGAAGAGAAAGAAGCTAAGCATCATGAGCATGATGAACATAGAAAAATTGAATTAGATGTAGATAAGAGAGTTGATAAAACTGCAGTTATTAAAAAAACAGAAAGAGCTAGAAGTAGAGCAGGTATTTAATTGAGGTTAACAAATTATGAAATATAAAACTAGTTGGACAAATAAAGAAGATGTTGAAAGGAAGTGGTACTTGATTGATGTTAAGGATCAGATATTAGGCAGGGCCTCCACCCAAATAGCATCCTTATTAATAGGTAAAGAGAAACCTGAGATAGTTCCTAATGTAGATTGTGGAGATTATGTAATAGTAGTAAATAGTGACTTTGTTAAGTTAACAAGGGGCAAAGAGAAAAAGAAAATGTATTATAGACACTCAGGGTATCCTGGTGGTTATAAAGAGACCAGATTTGATGAACAGATGGTTAAAGATTCGAGAAAGGTTATAGAGGATTCAGTAAAGAACATGTTACCGCAGAATAAACATAGAGACAGGAGGATGACCAGATTAATCGTCTATAAGAATTTGGAACATAAGAATTCTGCTCAAAAACCAGTTGAAATTAAATTATAAAATTTTAAATAGTGGAGAAGTATACAGAAGGAATAGGAAGAAGAAAAACATCTACAGCTAGAGTGAGGCTATACAAGGGAGATAAAGCGTCTTCTGTTAATGGTAATGCAGTTAGCGAATATTTTTCAGCTAAAAATGATGCGGAGAAAATTGTAAACAGACCCTTAATAGTGTTAGGTCTTGAAGGGAAGTACTACTTTACGGCAAAGGTATCTGGAGGTGGTATAAATGGTCAGTTGGAAGCTGTAAGATTGGGCTTGGCTAGAGCATTGTATGGAATGGATCCTGAGCTTAAAACAACATTGAGAAAAGAAAAGCTAGTATCTAGAGATCCTAGGGCAGTTGAAAGGAAGAAGTATCATCATGTTAAAGCTAGGAAGAAGCCTCAATTCTCAAAGAGGTAGTTTCTATTGTAATGTTTATAAGTATCCCCTATCATTTAGGATAATTTAATCATCTCCACATATGAAAAATAACAAAACTCTAAAGATTGTTTTAATATCTTTGGCAATTATTTTCTTTATCCCTCTCGTTTTTCTAGCTGGATTTTGGATATACAAAGTAAAAGATGGATATATGAATACGACAAACGACTACTATGGAGGCTATGGAATGGGGTATGGGGGCCCAGGGATGTATGAGGATAGCGCATATATAGAGCCTGATGTCATGATGAAGGAAGAAAGCTATTCTTATGAATATTCCGATGAAACAAGAAGCATAATTAGAACAGGTAGTATAAATATAGCTGTAGATGATATAGATGAATCATTAGATGAGATAACAGCTGTCAGGGCTGAATTTAACGCCTCTGTGATCAATCTAAATGACTATGGAAAAGGGAAAGATAGGGGTGTTGGTTTAACAATAAAGGTGGAAGAGAGTAAATTTGAAGAGTTATATAATAGACTTAAAGATTTGGATGGTGAATTTCTAAGTTCTTCAATTAGTGAGAGTGATGTGACAGATACGGTAGTAGATTTAGAAGCTAGATTAAGTAATTATAAAAGTGTAGAAACTCAGTTTGTAACCCTTTTAGGAAATTCTACAACTGTAGAAGAGACATTAGCTATTTATAAAGAATTAAATGAGGTTAGGTACAATATTGAGAGGGTAGAAGCAGAATTAAAGAACATAGGAAATCAAACAAAATATTCGTATATATATATGCATATATCTCAAAGTAGTGTAGGTGCAGATCTAGTAGAGGATGAATGGAGACCAGAGGGTGTCTTGAGGGATGCTATAAGGGCTTTAGTTGGTTTCGCAAAGTTTGTTGGGAGTGGAATTATATGGTTGATTGTATTCATTCCAGTAATAGCCTTGATAGTAGTTCCGGTCATATTGATTCAAAAAAAGCGTAAAAAATAGTATAATATCAACACGCAAGTACTACTAGATGATTACGCTTGCTTTTTTAAAGTAAGTGAGGAAAGTCCGGACTCCACGAAAGGGTGCCAACGAGAGTTGGGAGGGAGTGATCTTTCGGAGAAAAGGGCAACAGAAAGATATACCGCCTAATTTATTAGGTAAGGGTGAAATGGTAGTGTAAGAGACTACCGGGTACTGTAGTAATACAGTATTGCGTGGTAACCCCCACCCGGAGCAAGGTTAAACCGCATAGACAGATAATCATCGTTATACAGAATCCGGCTTATTGTGTACTTGCGTATTTTCTTGGTATATTGAGATCTTTCTTTAGTACTGATATTATTATGCTATGGGAGGGAAGTATGGATAGAGAAATAGAAGAAATTACAACAGGTGACAATTCAGAAGTAGACCCAAGTTCAGTATTTGTTAAATACTATGTAGATAGATACTCTAATCCTCCATTTGGTAAGGAAGAGAATGGGGGTGCTATTAAAGAAGAATTAGAAGAGATTTTAAGAGATACTTCAGTTTTCAGTGGTATTATTTACGATGACGAAGAATTAAATCCTGCTGGTTTTCTTTTAGCACGTAGTGGAGAAACCGAGGAGATGATTAATCAATTTGAGAACGATTATAGAAAAGCCTTAGATATAAATCTCTACGGATTTGATTCGATTGATTTGAATAGTAAGAGGCAGCACGTCGAGATATTAAGTAATATTTTAAGAAATTCTTTAGGCAATAAGTATGGAAGAGTGGGCTATATAATGGATTTAGGTCTGGGGAAGATAGGTGATGATTGGATAGATGGTGATTCACTGCATGAGTTTAGAAAATTGATTAAATATTTCTATAATGAAAACCATATATCTACTGGTTTTTGGATTATCCACGAAAAGGATTATTCTGTTAATTTAGTAAAATTTAGTGATTTGAAGATAGAATCTATAGGCAAGGATGGAAAGATAGAGGCTTTCATAATAAGTATCTAAGTCTTATTGTATTTAGTGGACAAAAATACATCATTTGGGATATAATACTATAGGTTAAATTGGTTATAATCTGAATGGAAACTGAAGCAAAAGAAATCTGGGGACAGTATGGAAAAACAGAATACAATGAAGTTACAACCGCAAGTGCCAAAAAAGAATTGGATTTAAGTATTGTCGAATTAATAACCCAAGAACATGCATATAATAATCCAAGTACTCCTTCATTAATCGCAGAGTTTGGATGTGGTCCTGCACCTATATCCGAGGTCTTGATCAAGTTTAATAAGGCTTGGGGCAAGGATATGTATAGATTAGTAGGTTTTGACAATAGTTTTGAAATGTCTCGTAATCTACCGGAGGATAAGAATTTCTCTTTCTTTAATACGAATATATCGGATCCGTTTCTGGTAGAAAGGTATCTAGGAGGGGGTGGAGAGTTGTTAGACACAGTAATATTAGAAAATTCCTGGTATGCAGTCACAACAGGGATAGGTCACCTTGATAAAGAGGAAGCATTATATAGACGATGGACAGTATTACTGAATGCTTGGAGATTATTAAAGGAGAATGGAACTTTGATAATTACGGATCCCCTATCTTCTACGCAAAATGTTGGTTTAATGAACACTATGAAGGGACTAATGAAAGAAGTTTCTTCTGCATCAAAGAGAGGAGAGATCTCTGAATCTATAAAAAATATAAAGAATCCTGAAACTAAAAATGCCATAAGAAGAAATAAGGAAGAAATACTTCCTACCAGTCAGCTTTTTGGAGAGCAAGAGATGTTAGATTTTATAAAGCAAACAGGTTTGTTTGAAGTAGAATATTTAAAAAGAGGTGATTATCTAGGACACAACCTTACTTTACAACTAAGAAAAATAAATGAAGTAGAACCCAAAGTTAATGGAACCTTTGCTTTGGACATCCTCGCATCTTCAGCAAGAGAGTTATTGGAAAGGTTTAGAGAGAGAAATTATTCTGAGAAGATAAATCCAATAGTAACAGGAGTGGATGAACAGGATAAAAAACACAAGAAAAGCCTTACAGTTTTAGCATCGATCATAGGGATGAATGTCCCAGGTGCTATAGCTACTTTCGATATAGAGGAAGATTACAATTTAGATTCTTGGGAGTTTGGAGATTTGTTTGTTTTACCAAAAGATTTTGACAAACTTATTCCTCAAAACAGAAAGACAGGAGAAATAAGGAGATTGGGGACTATAAGTGCATACGGTGAGGAATACAATAGAATAGGTTTGGAATCTATCAAGAGAGTTATAGAAAGAATTTATAAAGAAGTGTATGACCAGAATTTGGGGATCCTTTTCTTTACTGCTACCCCCGATAGAGTAATGCTTTTTAATAGGATATTGAAAAATTTAGGAGTTAAGGAATTTGAGAAGGTCGAAGGAGTGGAATTAAATAGGGAGGACCCTGACAACATAAGAACTATACTTACAGGAGCAAAATATTTTTTCACAGAAGACGGATTTGATAATGTTAAGAGGGATGAAATCCTAAATAGGATAAGGGAGTATATGATTGAGAACAAGGATGTTTCTTTGGATATTGCAGTAAGTGAGCTTTGGCCAAATGAGAAAGATCTAAAGATGAATTATATTTATGAAAATATAAATGATACAGGGAAATTTCCAATGAATGTGTCCCTGTACTATGTTCAAGTTCCCCAAGAGAAGATGGAAGTTAGAAGGTAAATATAGTATATTAAGAAAGTTAAAATAGTAACTTTTCTAATGTGTTTGAATATACACTATTTGGCTTGCAAATTCTTCTACATGTGTACTTGGTTTGGGTACTTTTAAGGAAAAGAGAGAAAGGTTTAAAGAGTCTCTTTCTATTCAATGTTAGTATCGTACTTTGGGTTCTCTCTATATTCTCAATAACTAGAACAACTAATTTAGAAATAGCAATTTGGTTTGCAAGATTGACCTTCTCCACGACAGCAATAGCAGTAGCTAGTTATACCTCATTCTTTTCATCATATGCCGATGAAGAAAAGTCAATATTACAAAAAGTTATAAATATACTTGGGTTTTTAATGGCTCTTTTTGCCTTCACTCCTTTTTTGGTGAGGGAAATGATTGCGGTAGAGGGCTCAAATTATCCAGCTGTGGAATTTGGAATATTAGCATTAATATATGTATTTTTTGTTGTCATAGGTATAGGTTACCTGATCTACTCTATATTCAAATTAAGAAAGATCTCGAGAGGCTTAGAATACTTGCAAATGTCATATATAACAATAGGAATGGTCCTGGCATCTATATTTGCAATCTTTACAAATGTAATACTGCCAATAATAACAAAAAGCTCTGCTTCAGCATTTTGGGGACCAGTAGCAGTTAGTATATTTAGTGTAATCACAACATACACTGTTACTAGCCATCGCTTGTTCAGTGTTAAATTCCTTTTAGGAAAGTTAACGTACTACGCTTCCCTTACCGTAATACCATTCCTGTTTTTTGTATTACTTCTCAATCTACTCCCCACATTTGAACTAACAAAAGATGTGTTTTTGACATATGTTATCGGTATAGGAACATCTATATTATTTGTCCTCTTATACTCTATTCTAGGGGACTTTTTAAACAGAAAATTGAATCCAGTGGTTGGATTTAAAAGTGAACGAGCTGAGGAGATAAGGGAGAAATTTTTAAGAAGTATTAGTACAGAATTAAATATCGAGAAACTAGGGATAGTGGTATTAAAGGCTATAGATGTTATATTTGATTTGGATAAATCTGGAGTAATAATATTTGACAGTGATAACGCAACGATATTATATAAAAAGTTGAGAGAATTCCAAGATAGACCTTTGGATAACAGAAATCTTCTGCAAGTTATCTACTATTGGGATGAAATAGGTCATAGTACGGTTATAGCTAAAGAGGAACTACTGTCCTCAAAAATAGATAATCCGTATCTTCAAAGGATCCTTTCATTTATGGAGAAAGATGATATAGAAATAATTCTTCCGCTTAATCGGAAGGTCCATTTAAATGGAGTGATAGTACTTGGTAGGAAGAATAATAAGAATCCGTTTACAGTCGAAGATATAGACTATCTAGAGGAGCTCATAGTAAGTTTTTCTGTCGCATTCAGTAGATCTATATTATATAGTCAAGTTCAGGATCTGAATCTTTCTCTTCAACAGAAAGTATCTGAGCAAACCAAGGAGCTCCAAGAAAAGATTGAGCAATTAGAAGAAGCTCGCAGAAAAGAGTCTGACATGATAGACATAATGGGTCATGAATTAAGAACACCTGCTACTGTTGTTAAGTTAAATGCAGAGCTTCTAGAGAATTTCACAGAGGATCTTCTTAATAATAGGGATAAATTTGAATTGTATCTAAAGAGGATAAAGACAGCTGTAGATAACGAGATTAAATTGATAAATACCTTATTAAGTAGTGCCAAACTAGAGGGAGACAAAATAGAATTGAATCCAGAAAGAGTAAACATAGTCGAGGATGTGGAGATGGCAATTCATGGACATGAATTGGAAGCAAAGGAAAGGGGTCTTAAATTAATCAATAATCTGAATAATAAAACCCCAGATATATATGCCGATCACGCCAGGGTTATAGAGGTCCTGAATAATCTAATTGATAATGCGGTAAAGTATACGGAGAGAGGAACTATTACGTTAGAATCCTTCTTTGATGAAGACAGTGTCAGTATATCGGTTGAGGACACAGGAAAGGGAATTCCCAAAAATGAATTGGCCAATCTAGGACAGAAGTTCTACCGAATAGAGAATTATATAAGTGAAAGGGAGGGAAATCCGAACTTGGTTAGACCAGGAGGAACAGGTTTGGGACTTTATGTGACGTTCGGTTTAGTAAAGAGGATGGGGGGAGAAATTAAAGTAGATAGTCAGCTTAATAAAGGTACAAAATTTACATTCACACTACCTAGGTATAAAGATCAAGATAATGGTACGGAGAGAGTTCAAAGTAAGAATATGTTTGAAAGATTAGGCCTAAAAAGATAGTTTCTTCCCTATTCCATTCAAAAAATCTTTCTCGTTAGTTCTATTTCTGCCCTCTATTTGAAATTCTTCTACCCTTAATGACACAAGAGGATCTTTAGTAGAAAATAGAACCATACCTTCTGTAGAAAATAAATTCCCAGGATCTTTCTCTGAAGGAAAATCAATAAGAGAACTCTTATATATCTTCATCTTCTTCTTGGCCAAACTTGTTGGTAAACTACTATCTAATGCAGTCCATGCAACAGGCCATGGAATGAAGGCCCTAACCATTCTCTCAATATATTCAGGAGAATACTCATTCCAGAGAACCTCGGCTTTCTCTTTTGAGATGTCCCTTTGCCAACAGTATGTAGCATTTTCATGATCCTGCTGTTTTGCCGATATTTCACCATTTACCCACCTATTTAAGGTAGGGATTAAAACCTCTTTGCTCTTTTCAACTAACCTTGTTCTTAATGATAAATTAGTATCATCTTCTCTAATCTTCTCCTCAAATATTCCCAATATGTCTCCTTCATCCATCCCTTCATTCATTGACATTATTGATATCCCAGTTTCTTTCTCACCGTCCAGAATAGCTTTCTGTATTGGTACAGCACCTCGGTATTTAGGTAATATAGAGAAGTGAATATTTATACATCCGTATTTCGGATATTCCAGAAACTCTTTAGGAATAATTTCCCCAAAAGCCTTGCATACAGCTATCTCTGGCTTGTATTTTTCTAACACCTTGATATAAAGATCTTTTCTGTTATCCGTATGCACGACGGGGATCTTATTTTTCAATGCATATACCTTCACCTCCGAAGGTGTCATTCTCAACTTTCTTCCTACCGGTTTGTCAGGAGCTGTGATCACACAAACAATTTCAAAATCAGGATCATCATGCAGAACTTTTAGAGTTTCTAATGATTCCCAAGCTGTGCCTAAAAATACTGTTTTCATATTCGTATTTTATCTTAATTCATTAAGAATTGGTATAATACCGAGAATATATGAATATATCCGAATTTAAATACAACCTACCAGGACACCTAATTGCACAGTATCCTCCAAAAGAAAGGGGTACAACAAATCTTTTGATTTTGGAAAAAGAAGATGGTACGTTAAAGGATAAAAAATATTTCAATATTCCTGAATACATAAAAGAAGGAGATGTTGTAGTTCTTAATGAAACAAAGGTGATAGATAGTAGAACATATTTTTCAACTTCACAAAATAAAAAAGTGGAAGTACTATTTTTAGAAGAAAGAGGAGGAGATAATTGGTATGTATTGATAGGTAGGGCTAAATATGTTGAAAAGGAAGATATTCTTGTTAATGAAGAATCCGATGAGATACAGATCTCAGTTTTAAAAAGGGAGGGAAACGGATTTCTTGTTAAATTTGTGAAAGGTAATAGTTACGAACTTTTTGAAAAGTATGGTCATACCCCTCTCCCTCCATACATGAAAAGGGAGGATGAACAAAGTGATCACGAAAGATACAATACAATATTCTCAAAATTACCTGGGGCAGTAGCGGCACCAACTGCGAGTCTTAATCTAACAAAAAAGATTCTTAAGAAAATTGAAAATAAGGGTGCGAAGCTAGTTAAAGTTGAACTAAAAGTGGGATGGGGGACGTTCGCTCCAATTAGAGAAGAAAATATAGAGGATCATGAAATTCATGAAGAGTATATACATGTATCTAAAGAGAGTGCAGAACGAATTAATGAAGGGATATTGAAAGGTGGTAGGGTATGGGCGTTTGGAACAACTGTCGCTAGAACATTAGAAAGTGTGGCATACAAAGATGATTCAAGTGGAAGATATTTGATTAAAGGATTTCAAGGAGAGACAAACCTTTACATATATCCAGGATATGAATGGAAGATTATTGATTGTTTGATGACAAATTTTCATATGCCAGATTCATCCTTGATATTATTAGTAAGCTCATTTGCAGGAAAGGATAATATTAAAAAAGCATATAAACACGCTATAGATAAGAAGTACAAATTTTTAAGCTATGGTGATAGTATGTTAATAATTTGATAATGAACAATTTAGATAGATTAAAAAACGAATATTTCTTTATGCCCGACGCTACTAGAGGGGCAGTAAGATATTTAACAACCAGACAACTCAAGGAAACAGGGACAGAAGCTATAGTTACAAACACACTTCATTTACTCATACATCCAGGCCCTGAAGTTATTGAGAAGCTTGGTGGAATAAAAGAAATGATGGGGTGGGATGGTATCGTCTTGACTGATTCCGGAGGTTTTCAAGTCTTTTCATTAATCCATTCAAAAAAATGGAAAGGAAGTATAGATGAGAATGGAGCAACTTTTAAATCTCCAAAAGAGGGGAATACATACAGATTAACTCCAGAGAGCTCCATAGATATACAAATGAAAATAGGTTCGGATGTACTAGTTACCCTGGATGATTGCAGAAAGAGCGATTTAACTGAAAAGGAGGCTGAGGAATCTGTTGACCGAACTGTTAAGTGGGCAAAGAGATGTAAAGAGCATTTCGAGAAAGAGTATGGCGGAAGTAAAGAAACAGGAAAACTTCTAACATGTGTCGTGCAAGGTGCAAAATATCCAAAGTTGAGGGCAAGGTGCGCTAAAGAGTTAGTTGATATTGGTTTTGATGGATATAATTTTGGTGGATTCGTAGTAGATGCGGATAGTAATCTGGTATTGGAAGAGATGAGAGCTGTTATAGAGAGTGTCCCCCAAGATACTATCCGGTATGCGATGGGTGTTGGGAAGCCTGAGGATATAATTTCAGTAGCTCGATTAGGGTACAATCTTTTTGATACTGTGTTAGTAACTAGAAATGCAAGACATGGAACTTTGTATACATCTGATGGGATTGTGAAAATAAAAAATAGCGAGATGGCGTTAGATAAAAGGCCAGTGGATCCTAATTGCAGGTGTGAATGTTGTGAGAACTACAGCAGAGCGTACCTTCATCATATGATGAAAAATGGGGAAGCTGTGGCGCAAACCTTGGCTACCATCCATAACCTCACGTATTACCAAGATTTAGTTAAGGGTCTGACCCCGGTCTGTCCCCACTGATTTGGCCTAGAACTTTGTCCAACGATAATCCGACGGTCTTTTGACGATGCCGTCACGGACCGGATTCTGTTTGATATAATTAGTCACTCCTATAAGGTCTTTTTTGTATGGCAGATAATTTGCACGATACCTTCCTTGAAAAATATGACCGATTCGTCCATGTTTTTTATTTATATTAACGGCATAGCTTGTAGTCACTTTCTGCATAAATTTTGATAAATCCGTTGGACTTTTTCCTGTCTTAACTAAAAGATGGAAATGGTTGTCCATAATGCAATAACTGACCAACCGGATATCACAAACATCCTTATTTTTATAAAGTTGGTTGACGAATAACTGTTTATCCTCAGGATATTTGAGAATTTCCTCTTTGTTATTACCCCTGTTATATACATGGTAATAACTATTCGGTTTGTAATTCCTTGGAGCTCTAGCCATATTCTACTATACCAACCAATTATGAACTTTCAGTTAACTGGGGACAGACCGGGGTCAGACCCTAATGCTATGGAAACAGATAGGCAAAAATGATATCATTGTAAAAGTCCTTAAGAAAGACTCTTTTGGTAATTGAAGATTTTGTGAAAATATATTTATTTATGAAATTTAAATGCAGTAAAGCGAAAATTTGTTTTACGCTGGTAGCTTCTCAGCTACTTACTATTCCAAAAGCTGTTAAATAGAGGACAATTTAAATTGTTAAAGAAAGTAATATGGAAACATTACTTATAGTTCTTGTTGCTATTGTTGCTACTGCGATTGTTGTAGTGATACTTCTTAGATCCGTTTTCCATTGGGTTAGTTTAAAGAGTATCCCGGAAAAAGAAATTGAGGAAGCAGCGATGAAAATAATGAAGGAAAAGTTTGAGAAAGCTGAAAGAGAGATAACTGAAATGAGGGAGAGAGAAGATAGAAGATTGAAGGAGATGAGGAAAGAGAGTACCGAGCATGAAGAGATACTCATAGAAAGGGAGAAGAAATTAAACAAGAGATCTAAAATCTTAGATGATAAAAGCGAAGAATTGGAATCAAAAGAGCTTTATCTTAAAGAGGGTTTGAAAAAGCTAGAGGGAAGCAGGGCAGGTTTGAAAAAAGAATTAGAAAAAATATCTGGACTTTCAAGAGAGGAAGCTAGGGAAAAGTTGATGAAGGAGATAGATCAGGATTTGAGAGAGTACGAGGCTAAAAAAATTAGGCAAGCAGAGAAGAATATCGAGGCGGTTGCAGAAGAGCATGCGCAGAAGATATTGGTTGAGTCAATGCAGAGAGTTGCAACAGATTATGTTGGAGAGACAACAACTAAGGTTATAAAGGTTGAGGATGATAAAGTGAAGGGAAGGGTTATTGGAAGAGAGGGAAGAAATATTAGATCGTTTGAGCAGTTAACGGGTGTGGATGTTATAGTTGATGAGTCTCCAGATGCAATAGCACTTTCATCTTTTGATCCACTAAGGAGGGAAATAGCCTATGTTGCGATGACAAAGCTTATTGCAGATGGGAGGATCCACCCAGGATCTATAGAGGATGCTGTTAGGAGAGCTAAGAATGAAATTTCTCAGGAGATTAAGAAGAATGGACAGATACTTGCTGATGAAGCAGGTTGGCCTGATATAGATATCGGTTTAATGAAATTGGTAGGAAAAATGAAGTATAGAAGTAGCTATGGACAATCTTTGATGTCACATACTATTGAGGTAATTAGATTGGCCGAAGTTCTTGCAATTGAGATAGGGGCCGACGTCCAATTAGCTAAAAGAGCTGCTTTGTTACATGATGTAGGGAAAGTACTCACTCATAAGGTAGATAGCCCTCATCATCACATTTCAGGTCAAGTGGCTAGGAAATACGGTTTAGATGAGAAGCTAGTAAATGCAATAGAGGCACATCATCTAGATATTGATCCCCAGGGATCTGAGGCTGTTGTTATATACCTTGCAGATGCTATATCGGGAGCAAGGCCAGGAGCTAGAAAGGATAGTTATGAGCAGTATATTCAAAGGATAGAGGGAATAGAGAATGCGGCCAAAGAGATAGGTGGAGACAAGATAAGTGAGGTATTTGCAATAAAGGCAGGAAGAGAAGTTAGGATTATTGTAAAGCCGACATTGGTGACAGATGATGAGGCCAAAGTTATGGCAAGGGATATAGCTGAGGAAATAGAGAAAAAACAGAGCTATCCAGGTAATGTCGAGGTTACAGTAATAAGGGAAATTAGGGCTACAGAAGTAGCAAAATAGAACTATTTTGTTCTATCTTCTAGTAATCAACGCTATAGGGGAAATGCTTGTATTAACAACATTTCCCCTGTATTTTTTGTGTAAAAATGATGAAAATTATTGTTGTTAAGGTAAAATCTGAGTGTTAGAGGAGAATAGTGTTGTTATATAAGGATTTTCCCGGTCTTTTTATGGATAGTATTACGAAAAAAAAGTCAAAATATGTATACAAATATAATTCATTAAAAAATGTTGTTAAACCAGACTTTTTGAGCAGTATGGCTTATATCCCATAATATATAGAGAGCTTGACGAAATTCTTTATTTCGCATATTTTAGAGGTGGATATACACAAATCCTTTTATTTACAGCGTTTGTGTATAGTATCTCTAAGAAAGGAGGCATCATGAAATGTTGAAGAAAGATTTAATAGACAGAATTGCAGCTACAGGTCTTACTAAGAGACAGGCTGGAGATGCTTTGGAAGCAATGCTAGAAGCAATCTCAGATTCATTGAAAAGTGGTGATCCTGTGCTTTTAACAGGTTTTGGTAAATTTGAAGTTAGAACAAGAGCAGCAAGAACAGGAATTAATCCTAAGACTCTTGAGAAGATTCAACTTCCAGCAACAAAGGTCCCTGCTTTCAAACCAGGTAAAGCCTTGAAAGCTGTTGTAAGATAATAACGGCCGGTATTTCTTTGTAAAAAAGAAATGCAAATGAAAATGGACCCTTAGGGGTCCTTTTCTTTTATGCTTCACAACTTTGGCCAAATGTCCTAAACTATATGCAGAATGATAGAGAACTTTTTTATTCCTAACAAAAAAAATAATTACAAGGCCTATTTAATTAGAAAGACTGCCATTGTTTTCTACTCCTTTATATTGATTTTTGTAAATAGTTTTGGTGGGTTTCTAGGTATTAGTCAAGCTCAGGCAAGTACAATAACACCCGGGAATATAATTAATCTCACAAATCAGGAAAGAGTTGCTTGGGGATTGAATGCCCTGCAAACTAACTCTCAACTATCTGCAGCTGCTTTGGCAAAAGCTAATGATATGTTTGAGAAGCAGTATTGGGATCATTTTGGTCCTAATGGAGAATCTCCGTGGCAATTTATTCGAGCAGCAGGATACAATTATGTATATGCTGGAGAAAATCTAGCAAAAGGCTTTAGAACGGCAGAGGGAGTACATGAAGCATGGATGGCTAGCCCAACACATAAGGCAAATATTATAAGTGGGAATTACAAAGACATAGGGGTTGCAGTTGTAGAGGGTGTATTGTTAGGAAAGCAGACAATATTGGTCGTACAAATGTTTGGAAACTTAACAACGGAAGTCTATGGTGCCACTCCTCAACAGCCGGCGGAAGAAACAGTCCTTCCTCAACAAGAGGCTCCTCCAGTCGAGGAGAAGAAGGTTATAACTAGGCAGGAATCTGGGGAGATAAAAAGTATTAGGATAACATCTCCACAGGAGGGCTCTGTAGTGACAGATCCAGCTCAAAAGGTGCAAGGCGATACTTCCAATGTGAGCGGAAATTATATAGTAGAGGTTTATGATGGCCAGGATTTGTTAGGAGAGAGTAGCTCAAGTAATACAAGTTGGGAATTTAGCAAGAATGGTGATTGGAGTGAGGGTGAACATACTGTTATGGCAAATCTGAAAGGAGATAATATCCAGTCAGGGAGAGTGAATTTTATTGTAGATTCAAAAGCACCTTCTGTAAATATGGAATCAATTGCAGTTAACCGTATAAATGGTAAATATTCTGTGATGTTTAGTATTGAAGGGGAGTGGGATACGCTTAGTTTAGTCTTAGGTAGTGAGATTATTAACATAGAGTATGTTGAATCGGAGGAAGGTATCTTAATAGAACTTACGGAAGAGCAAGTAAAAGGTTCTGTAATTATTGTTTTGTCTGATGAGTATGGTAACACCTCCGAATTGGATATATCGGAATATTTCTTAGAGGACGAATCGAAACAGAGGATAATATTTCCAACAATAAGGTTAAATACAGGGGATAAAATAAGTATAGGTATAGTTTCTTTTATCTTTATACTATTACTGATAGAGGTAGTAGTATACTGGAAAAAGGGGAATATTAAAGATGTTATAAATGACATCTTTGTTGTAGGAGCATGGTGGCTAATCTTAACAATAGCTTTATTTAATGGATTCTCGGGAATAATAAATTAATAATGGTTACTGCCCAATAATGAAATATAGATTGAAAGTAAAAAATGATTTGTTATATCTTTTTATATTACTTTTGATAACACAGTTTTTCAATTATTCTGTTTTAAGAGCTCCTTTGCAGTTTTTAATATTATTGGGATTTTTGGGTCTCCTACTTTTGGAAACGTGGTTTGTGCGTGTTTTCAGTATATATTCTGGTCGTAAGATATCTAGATACAGTGATGTTATAGTAAAGATATCTTTAAAAGACAGATTCTTTGGATATTTCATTCTACCAGGAATATTCTATATATCTTTACTATTCTTTCTTTATTTTAATAGAAATGAATTGCTAGGACATACAGTATTGGGGATATGTACAATACTTCTTCTAATACTATTTTTAAATGTAAAGAGTTCTCTAAATAAGATATATTCCTTGGCTGTTGCTACTAGGGCGATATTCGATTTCCTTTGTATTACAATCTTCTATCTTCTACTGAATATATTTGTAAGGGTAGGGGTTGGAATGGAAACATTTGCACTGTTATCAGTAATATTCTCCTTAGTTCTTTTGATATTTGTTTTAAAGATTCACGATAGGGTTGGTTTGTTTGAAATGCTGGTTTCTGTATTAAGTGCCTTGTTTATCTCTCTCTTTACACTGCTATTTTGGAATCGTAATATCTTTGTGATCCCAGCTATTGGTTCCCTTGCCTTTTATTTAGTTATATCAATATGGAATATTAGATTTTCTGGAAGAATTAAGTTTATAGACTATATTCTTCCATTCCTGTATGTAGTGGTAGCAATAATTTTGGTTCTGAATCTATAAATATGGAGAAAAGTATAGTATTAAAAATAGGAGGTTCCATATTGTATGATAATAATCTAAATATCAATGCTGAACTACTCCGAAAGGTTAAGAACTGGTATTACGAAGTGAGTGCGGAGTATGAAAAAGTAGTGATGGTTGTGGGCGGTGGCTCTTTATCGAGAGAATTACAACAAAAGATTGCAACTTCGGTTGGAGGAGAGGAGTATCTTCACAACATAGGCATGAGTGTTACACATACAAATGCGGCAATACTACAAGGATATATAGAAGATCCTAACATATACGTGCCAAAGAAATTAGGAGATGCATATGAGTTTCTTTGGGAAGATAGTAAGAGGGTAATAATAAGCGGGGGATTGAAAGTGGGGTGGAGTACAGATATGGATTCGGCTGTTTTTGCTGATGTGTTGGGAATTAAGAAAGTTTTAAAACTATCCAATGTTAGCCATGTTTATGAACAGGATCCTGCCCATAATCCTAATGCACTACCTATTACAAATATGTCGTGGGATCAGTATTTTGATATGTTTAATATACTAGAAGATTCAGTACATAAGGCAAACAATAGTATCCCAATAGATATAGAGTGTGCTAGGTTCTCCTCTCAAAAGGGAATATCTTTCTTTATATCTGGAGGTAAATCTATATATGAGAAGCAGAATATAAGAGACATACTTCAAGAAGGAACCTTAATCCATCCCTAGGAGATTTTCTCAATTGTATACTCTGTACTACCCTTTGGTGTAGTTATGGTCACTTTATCCCCTACTTTCTTTCCCATAATTGCCTCTCCTATAGGAGATTTATGTGATATCTTCCCTTCTAAAGGATTTGCCTCTTCTTCACTAGTTATCTCATATCTAATCTTTTTACTATTCTTTAAAGTAACCACGTCTCCAATTCCTACTCTATTCTTATCTCTATCCTTAATAATATTGGCACTTTTGATCTTCTCTTTCAATTCCACAATCCTATCCTCATTTATCTGTTGCTCCTCAATAGCCATAGAGTACCCATCATTCTCCCTTAAGTCCCCTTGGTTTCTCATTTCATTCAATGTATTTGCAATCTTGTTCCTTAGTTGCTTCTCCCTGTACTTTAACTCCTCTACCAATTTATCAAAACCTTTTTTAGTGGTTTGATACCTTTGTCCTATATTCATATCATCAAACCTAATAATTTAAGTCGAAAAATAATATATGTTACGTATATGTGATGTCAAATAAAAAGGAACCTGTAGTAACCTTTTAAAATTGTGTAATTATATGATAAAATCACTATTTGTAAGCCGCTATCGTCTAACGGTTAGGACACAGGATTCTCAATCCTGCAATCGGGGTTCGATTCCCCGTAGCGGTACCAAAATAAGAAAAATGACAACCTTTGACATAGTAACAATATTCCCAAATATCGTTAAAGAATACATAAATACAGGTATTCTAAGTAATGCTTTGGAGAAGAAGATAGTTCAGGTTAATGTCCATGATTTGAGAGATTGGGCAGATGATAAGCATAAAACTGTAGATGACACACCATACGGTGGAGGCCCTGGAATGGTTATGAAGATAGAACCAATATATAAGGCTATACAGGAACTTAAGAAAGAAAATACTGTTGTAGCAATAACCACTCCTAAAGGAGAAACTTTAGAACAGAGTAAATTGGTTGAGTTTTCTCAAAAGGAAGACCTCCATATGATAATACTGTGTGGCAGATATGAAGGATTTGATCAAAGAATACATGATAATCTAGTAGACTATGAATTCTCTATAGGGAATTATGTACTCTCTGGGGGAGAACTTCCTGCCTTGGTTTTGATAGATGGAATTACAAGATTAATTCCCGGTGTATTAGGTAATGAGGAATCTCTTAATGAAGAATCTTTTGAGGATGGCAAGTTAGAGTATCCTCAATATACAAAACCTGAGGATTTTATGGGTTGGAGGGTGCCAAAAGTCCTTCTTTCTGGAAATCATAAAGAGATTGAGAAATACAGACAAAAAAAGCAAAAAATGGTATAATTTAGCTCATCCTAAGAATATCTTTTTACTACGTATTCCCGACTTTAATTCTTAAAAAAACAAATGGGAGAAAAAATTGTATTAACAAAACAGAAGATAGAGGCACTCAAAGCAGAGCTTGAGAAGTTAGAGAAAGGGAAGAAGAAAGAACTTTCGCAATCTCTTGAACAAGCCAGACTAAGTGACGTTAGTGAAGATACAGACGATATAATTGCTGTTATGACTGAGCTTGAGAAGGTTGATCAAAGAATTAATGAAATCAAGGATATATTAGGTAATTCCACGACTTTAAATAAAAAATCTTGTGAAGTAGGGCAGGTATGTATAGGATCTGTAGTAGAGGTAAGTGTAAATAAGAAGACAGTTAAGTTTCAGATAGTTTCAGAGGTAGAGGCAGATCCAAGTGAGAATAAGATATCAGATAAATCTCCCTTGGGGAAGGAATTACTAAATGCCAAGGTTGGTGATTGTGTAAAAGTAAGAGTTGGGCTCAGAAAGGTTGAATATAAAGTTCTAAGTATATCTTAGGAGATATATTCCATTAGATCTTCTATCTTAACTCTCTCCTGTTTCATATTATCTCTTTCTCTCACAGTTACAGTATCGTTTTCTAAGGATTCGTAATCAATTGTAATGCAGAAAGGAGTTCCTATCTCATCTTGATATCTATACCTTTTCCCAATATTTCCTCTATCATCCCATACAACCTTCTTGTTCTCGGATAAAAGTTCAAATATATCCCTAGCTTTTTTAACAATCTCTTCCTTGTTTGAAACTAATGGAAATATTGCTGCCTTATATGCGGCTATATCCTTATGTATTTTCAATACGGTCCTACTATTTCCCTCTCCTAAATCCTCTTCTTCATATGCATCAAAAAGTAGCATTAAGAGTGTCCTATCTACACCACCAGATGTTTCCACTATCCATGGGATATATCTTTCTCCACTACGAGGATCTGTATATGAGAGATCCTTTCCGGAGAATTTTCCATGTTGAGTTAGGTCATAATCACTTCTCCAGTGTATACCCTCATTTTCAGCCCAACCCCATGGAGCTTTATACTCCACATCGTAGGCATCCTTTGCATAGAATACCAACTTATCCTTTGGGTGTTGTCTAAATCTAAGATTCTCCTCTTTTCTGTATAACTCCTTGTAGAATCTCATCCTTTCATCCATCCAGTACTTAAACCATTTCTCCATTTCATCTGGATGTACAAAGAATTGCATATCCCACTGTTCGAACTCTCTTGATCGATATGTTAACTTCCCAGGAGTTATTTCATTTCTAAAAGCTTTTCCAATCTGTGCTATACCGAAAGGAATTTGCATCCTTGTACTATCTACAACATTCTTAAAGTCTAAATATATGGTCTGACATGCCTCCCCTCTTAAGTATGCTTTCATTTTTGAATCCTCCAGGACTCCTACCTCTGTCTCGAAAAGCATATTATATGACCTTGGTTCTGTGAATGTTGTATTACCACAATTAGGGCACTTCTCCTCAATATCCTCAGGTCTGAATCTTTGGTGACACTTTTTGCACTCCACAACCTCATCTCCAAAATTCTCCACATGCCCAGAAGCTTCCCACACCTTAGGATGTGTTATTATTGTCCCATCTATACCAACAACATTCTCTCTCCTATCTACCATATCTTTCCACCAATAGCTTTTTAGATTATTCTTCATTTCAACACCAACGGGTCCATAGTCATAGAAACCTCCGATACCTCCATATATCTCAGAGTTAGGGTATATGATTCCTCTTCTTTTAGCTAAAGATGTGATTTTTTGTAGTATATCCTCTGCCATATGGTTTCCTGTTTATCTTAATTCTCTCAATTATACATCATCTATTTTCTTAGTGTAATTTTTGTTAATATATTCTTTGTGAAGAATTCCACACTTATTAATGTGATAATAGTTGTAGATATACTGTATATACTTTTTCTCTCTTTCTTAATCATTTTCTCTCTCAAGGAACGCAAGCGAGATCTTAAACTCTCTCAACAAGTTTTAGGAGAAGAACTAAATTCCTTTGTTGAAGAAGAAGAGAAGAAAGATGTTGAGGAGAAATCTTTTTTTGTTTTTGTGTGCAATGAAAGTAACTGTGTGGAGTTATCTAGTGAAAATTGCGTAGAAGACGGGATTGTTAACAGAAGTGCTGTGTATGTAGAGGTGTTGGATAAAGTTTTGCCCTTCTTTGAGAAAGAGTATGGAGGGAAGGCGTATGCCAAAAATCGAGCGGGAGGTTTCCTATATTGGAAAGAAGACAATATACCTGATCTGACAAATATTTTTAATGATGTATATAATGCCTTTGATTCTCAGACGGATACGGTTGTACAAGTTGTGATAAAAGATTTGCCTGGTACAGATGGTAAATATGCCCCTAGATACATAGAGGTAGATAACTCTAAACAGAAATTGTATTCCTGGGTAGATGGAAAAGTAGATAGAGAAATACTACTATCCGGTCCCAAATCAGGATATGAGGTATACGGTGTCTTTCCAATAAATGATAAAGGTATAGCACCTATAGCTCCAGGCGGGAAATATATGCCATACTGGCTGGGTTTCTATCACTCTCCTAGTCAAAGTTCTTGGTATGGATTGCATGCTTTAATATGGTGGTATGATGAGGAGGGGAATAAGGTATATGAACCTGTGTCAAACATAGGTTTGCGAAAGAGCGCTGGCTGTATTCGTATGCTATTGGAAGATGCAAAGTATTTATACAATATTTTTGAAAGGGGAGATCTAATCCTGATCCACGAATAGTGTGATTTAGTATGATATAATGGACTTAATTTAATATTAAAAAACAGGATAGATGGAAGACCACCAAAGAAGTGATCTAATAGGCCAGAGAGAAATAAGATTAGAGAAGTTGGAACAGCTTAAGAAGTTAGGCATAAATCCATATCCTGCAGAATCACACAAAGAGTATCAAAATGCTGAGATATTGGATAATTTTGATAAATATGAAGGAAAAGAGGTATGCTTAGCAGGAAGAATAACTGCATGGAGAGAGCATGGGAAGTTGATATTTGGAGATATAAGGGATCAGACAGGAGATATACAGGTTATGATTAGAAGTAATGAGTTGGGGGAGGATAAAAAGAAGGGGTATTTAAGTGCAGAGAATCTCTCTCTATTAGATTTAGCAGATTTCATAGAAGTATGTGGGGTTATTGGAAAAACAAAAACAGGTCAGATATCAATTATGGTGAAAAATCTAAGACTCCTTTCTAAAGCGCTTAGACCTATTCCTAGAAAACTAAAGAACAAAGAACAGATGTTCAGAAGGAGATATCTGGATTTAGTTATAAATCCAGAAAGAGTTAAGTTTTTTGAAAGAAAAGCTAAATTCTGGGAAGTACAAAGAGAGTTTTTAAAACAGAAAGGATTTATGGAAGTAGAGGTACCTATATTAGAACCTGTAACTGGAGGGGCTGATGCAGCACCTTTCACTACTCATCACAACGCACTAGATCAAGATTTCTTCCTTAGAATATCAACCGAACTATATCAAAAGAGACTCATAGGAGCAGGGTATGAAAAGATATACACTCTTGGTCCAAATTTTAGAAACGAAGGTATAGATGATGAGCATCTTCAAGAGTACTATCAACTAGAATGGTATTGGGCGTATGCAGATTTTAGAGATAATATGGAATTATCTAGGGATATATTTTTACATATAGCAAAAGAAGTATATGGAAAAACTAAATTCACAACACGAGGTCATACATTTGATTTGGCGGATGAATGGAAGGAATTAGACTATACAACTTTAATTAAAGATAGGTTTGGTGTAGATATTTTCAAAGATAGTGATGAGAAGATTTTGAAAGTTGTAGAGGAGAATAATGTGGAACTTGATGGGGATATAAATAGGAATAGGTTAATAGATAATCTGATTAAAATAGCTAGGGCAGAAATATCTGGACCAGCATTTTTGATTAATCAGCCCAAATTCATATCTCCCTTAGCAAAATCGTATGATGATAATGAGGATATTACTCAAAGATTCCAGATTATATTGGCAGGTAGTGAATTGGCTAATGCATATACTGAGATAAATGATCCTCAAGATCAATTAGATAGATTCCTAGAACAGCAAGAACTAAGGGATGAAGGAGATGATGAGGCACATATGTTGGATATTGATTTCGTAGAGATGTTGGAATACGGTATGCCTCCTACAAGTGGTTTAGGGATGAGTGAGAGGGTATTCTGGTTCCTGGAGGATGTAACAGCAAGGGAGGGTACATTCTTCCCACAGATGAGAAATGAAATAGACAATTCTACTAGGAAAATATATGGAGATAGAGTTAAGTTTACTAAAAAGGAAGACAAAAAGTAGTTATTTAAATAACGTGTCTTCAAGATATGGACTCAATAAAGGATATAGTTTTTCAGTTTAAAAAGGATAATACTCCTGAGAAAGAGAGTGATGAGAATCAATCAAAACTATTTGATACATCTGAATTAAAAACAAATCCCAATAAAATGTTTGGGAACAAACATAAATATATCTCCAAGGAGTATCAATCATACGGCCTTAGGTTGGCTGGTAAACTGGATGATAAGAGTAGGGCTACTATGTATATCAAATGGGCTAAAGAGAAGCCTAGGGCTATACTAGAGAGAGCCTTGAGCTTCACAATAGATTATCCAGATGCAAAGGATAAAAGCAGAATATTTATGTGGAAAGTAAAAGAATTGGAGAAAGAGCATGGTGATAAAGAGAAAACTAAGAAGAAGTAACTTCCTTAACAACTCCTAAAACCTTTTCCAGAACCTCCTCAACGGTATCAGCAGTTACTTTGGTAGCAGAGGAGTATTTATGTCCACCACCATTAAGCTTTTTTGCAATAATCTCCACATCCTGATAGCCCTTAGTACTCCTGAAAGAAACATACCACTTGTTTGTATATTCAAACATGGGCTTTATAATAAAACCCCAATGTACTCCCTGTATAAATCTCAAATACTTGTCCCTGAGGAAAGCCTGTCCATTATTTACTCCCTGCTTTGTTAGACCTTTCTCCTGAACAGTTTCCCTAGAGATATACATATATGCCATATCATCCTGTATGGTTAATGTTTTTAATAATTCAATAACTGCTTCATTTGCCTCCTGTGGAAACTTATCATACTTGTACGTAAAGTCCTCTAAATCTACTGAATAGAATTCCTTAACCTCAGCAAATATTCTAAAAGTATCAGGAGTAGTTAAGTCATACAGAAATCTCCCTGTATCAGCAACGATTCCATACTGTACCAATGAAGCGATATCTTCATCTAACTTAAATTTTTTATCAAAAATTCTCTTTAATGTGACATATACCTGCTCTGTTGCAGAACTACGCATCTCATTTATGACACTCTCTTCACTGCTTTCACTCCTATGGTGATCTATGAAGAATTTCTTAACCCTACTTCCATATACTCCATCCCTATGCTCATCTACGAAAAGATCCCACTCAGAGCTATCAGTACAAAGTATTAAATCCTCATCTCCTCTGTCTATCTCCTCCACCAACTCAATATTCTCCATTTGAGGTAGCTTAACCTGCGGATGCTGTCTAGCCTCCATAGTAATATGCTTTTTAGGGAAAAGATTTATTAATATCTTATACAACAGCAACATACTACAAAACGCATCTAAGTCGGGTCCTCTGTGTGTGAGTATTAAGATATGTTTGGCCCTTAAAATATCTTTTTTTAATAACTTCTCTTGCTTTTTCATCATCTTGATAATACCAAGAATGCAGAATATAATACAATAATTTGCTAAATTAATACTTAATGAAATGATTGATATTAAAAGAATAGTTGAAGACAAGGATAAAGTAGAGAAGGGTTTGCTTAAAAGATTGTCTAAAGAGGAGTTTGACTTGGATGAAATAGTTAAGATATATGAAAGAAAGAAAGAGCTTCAATTAGAATTTGATACTAAAAGAGCACAACAGAACCAGTTTAACGATCAAATGGCCAAGACAGATAAAGGAAGCGATGAATTTAAGAAATTATTGGGGGAATTGAAAGAGAAAGCTTCAGAGGTTAAGAAGGTGGAGGGCGAACTTAGAGAAACAGAGAAACTATTAACATCAAAAATAGAGGTACTTCCTAACATCCCAGATGAGGATGTGGTGGGAGGAGGGAAAGAGAGTAATGAGGTAGTTAAAGAGGTTGGTAAAAAGCCAAGCTTTAAATTTGATCCAAAAGATCATACTGAGTTAGCAAAAGATCTGGGTCTGCTAGACTTAGAGAGGGCCACTAAGATATCTGGGAACAACTTTAGTATGTATACAGGTATGGGAGCTAGATTAGAGTGGGCTTTGATTAATTTCTTCATTAACGAGCATATTAACGATGGTTATGAAATGATCATACCTCCAAATTTAGTTACTAGAGAGTCTGCATATGCAGCAGGTCAGCTACCCAAATTCGAAAATGATGTGTATTGGACGACAGATGGTCTTTGTCTAGTCCCAACTGCAGAAACAGTTTTGACCAACATATACAGAAATGAAACAGTAGATGAGAAAGATTTGCCAAAAAAGATATTTGCATATACTCCTTGTTATAGAAAAGAAGCAGGAAGCTATAGAGCAAATGAGAAGGGATTGATTAGGATGCACCAGTTTAACAAGGTGGAAATGTATATGTTTACGGCAGAAGATAAATCGGAGGAAGCATTGGAAGAACTAGTTAAGAAAGCAGAGAGTCTAGTTGAAAAACTTGGTCTTCACTTTAGAACAGTGAAATTGGCAGCAGGAGATTGTGGAGCATGTGCAGCTAAAACATATGATGTGGAGGTATATATCCCCACAATAGATCAGTACTATGAGGTAAGCTCGGTTTCCAATGTAAGAGAGTATCAAACCAGAAGAGGAGAGATGAGGTATAAGCCAGCTAGTGGTGGCAAACCTAAATATATGCACTCCTTAAATGGATCAGGCTTAGCAACAAGTAGATTAATGGTTGCACTTTTGGAAACATACCAACAAGAAGATGGTTCTATAATTGTTCCAGATGTACTTAGAGATTACATGGGTGGTGTAGATAAAATTGCCAAGTAGAAAAATGAGTTTCTTTCTGGGTATTTTCCCTCCAAGAGATGCAATTGAAAATATCAACAAAGTAAAGGAGGGAGTAACTTCTGTATTTGATGGTTTTGAGATTCCTGTTAGATGGTCTTTGCCCAATACATACCATCTCACATTAATACACTTTGGGGAGAGCTATCCCTTTTACAAAAGATTGACTCTCAAATACAAACTAAAGAATATAAGTCTGAAAGGATTCATAATTAGATTTAATACGGTTAAGCTAGGGATATCTAGAAGATACAAAGAATTAATCTATTTAGATCTACTAGAAGGAGGTGATGATATGCGAAAACTACTTCTAGAATTAAGGAGTGTTTTAAATGTTAAGAATGAAGGCAATTTTCTCCCACATCTAACGTTAGGTAGAGTTAGCAAAGAATTAACAGATCAGGAGTATGCAAATATATGCAGAGATTTAACAGTGGTTAGCAAAAATCTAAATATTAAGGATATAAGATTTAGAGTAAATGGATTGGAGTTAGTAAAAAGTGAAGAGGGTGAGTATCAGGTTCTAATCAGTTTTAGTGATTTTTCTAGTACCTCTTCGTAAGTGTTTATCCATATAGCGTGATTATGTCTTCTAAACCACGTTCTCTGTCTTTTGGCATACTGATTTGTATGATTAATAATTTCCTCTTTAATCTCTTTCAAGTTCTTTCCTTTTTTAAAATAGGAATCAAATTCCTGATATCCAATTGTTTGAAGGGCAGGATACCCTTCTAAACCTGCTTCGCGCAGTTTAGTATTCTCTTCCACCAACCCTTTGGCAAACATCTTATCTACTCTTTGGACTATTCGTTCTTTAAGTCTTGTCGGAGGAATATCTACAACAAAATATATATGATTGAGTTGTTGTCCTCTCTCTTGAATAGTATTATTTTTTTCTATTACTCTTACTAACCTTCTCTTATTATTCCTATCACTTTGATTAAGAGTATCTAGGATATCCTTCGGAATAATCTTGTGAAGCTCCTCTATACTCTTACTTTCTAAATGTTGTCTTTTTTCAGAGTCAAAATTATTCTCTTTAAGTATGTAGTTGAAAACAACGCTATCTATGTACAATCCTGTACCTCCTACAAGGATAGGTGTCTGGTTAGGGGGGAGAGATTTTAATACCTCTGCAACATCCTTCTGATATCTATATATATTATATTTTTTCTTAACTGAAATATGTCCATAAAGATGATGTGGTATATTATCCATTTCATTTCCCGTTGGTCTAGCGGTACCTATGAGTAGCTCTTTATAGACCTGTCGGGAGTCAGCATTGATAATTACTCCATTTATTTCCTTTGCTAATTTCAATGCTATCGAGGATTTGCCTGAGGCAGTAGGGCCAGCTATTACAATTATAGGCTCGGAATATTCAACCATCTTACTTAACTAACCAGTAAAGAAGAGCGTAATTAATCCAAACAACAGCTAAGGATATAGCCCCTGTGAGGAGTATGAATATTAGGAAAGTAGAGGTTAGGAAAACCGAAAGGGCTGAGAAGGATAGAAGTATGAATATTGATAGCTGTATGGAATCTCTAATATATTCTTTCTTAACCATACTGTAATTAAAACCCTTACTCTTACTATGTAATCTGTAATATCCCACACATGTTCCTATATTTAATATGTTAACAAAAAGAATAATAATAGGGGTAAGTAGAAATATGTACTCTATAGTTACAGAAAAAATCACATTTAAGAACCATATTGATGTTAATACAATTAATGCTGAGGAGATAAGGGAGGCCATTGTAAAGGTGAAAAGTTCATTGCTCTTTGTAATTACTCTTACTATCAAAGGGATTAGTACAAAAAGGATAAGGAATAGGGCAAGAATATATATCTTTTCAGTATTACTCCAGTTGTTCCATAGATTTAAAAATATTTCCATAACTATATCTCCTTTACTTTATGTATATACCACTCTGACATAATCAGACAGAGCTTAGAAAGAATAACAACTGTTATTAAATGCGTCGCTAATACAGGCATATATCCAGTGCCAAGTAACCTTATGATCAATAGAACTACTAACAATATACTTTCTATATACCAAACCGAGTCATCATTTTCCACAAGTACCTTTATTAAAAGGAAAGCCATAATTCCAACAATAGGTAGTATAAATGTATCTACAGGAATTTGTAAAAGCTTCAGTGCAGTTATGTATATAGCAATGGTTAATACTGTAGCTAAGAAAGACTTTCTTAATGTTTCAAATGTACTCTGTTTGATTAAAAGGAGATAGATGTAGGTTAGGAGTATTGATATAGCCAGGCCTATACTTACCCTCACATGATCAAGCTTTATTATCTCTGCCGTAATATCCTCCTCTCCCTCCAAGGTATAGTTAACAGGAACAACCCCAGAGTTATACAGTATGTCAATGGCTTTAATCTGTAATTCTTCTTGGGAGGTAATTGGGACTGCAAATATACTTAAATCATCAAAAGGTACAAGATATGGTGTGACAAACCCATCTACACTCACCCCTATATACTCTCCCTTATGATCTTCTAGAAATTTAGTGAATTCGCCCTGTCTATTTGGCCAAAGCTTAAATATTGCAAAATTGGAGTACTCATTTGTAGATGTTTTTAATTCTGTAATATATATGTTCCTAAAATCTTCTCTAGTCCATTCTGTAGGGTCATAGTTAGTTGCAAAAAGATATGCATACTGATCCTCATCACTAAAGAAATCGACATCCTCCTTCCTAGTCATGATTTGAACATCAAAGCGATTACTTATAAGTTCTTTAACAAGCTCTCTATCTTGGGTAGATGTAATTACTACTTTAAGGAGTGTACTTGCATCTTCATCCTCTCCAATATTGTAAATTCTTGCTCTTTCAACTTCGAATTTCTTTAACCTAGTAAAAAGTATATCCCTACTCTTTTCAATTAATTGGGGATTATTTGTATTAAGTTTGAGGATGAATTCAGTCGACCAGTAGTCATTATCTTTGATTAGTAAATCAAAGGAGGTTCTATCTGTAACCTTCTCTGTTAGGGGTAGAGCAATGAGTACAACAGATATGAATAGAGAAGTTAAAAGTATAACGGATAGATAGTTAAGAAATGGTTTTACATTGAACTTGATCTTTAATTTCATTCTAGAGTAAATCAGATAATTGACCAAACATTATTATCTTATCTTTTTCTAGAATATTCATCAAGAAGGGTTCTTTCTTCTTTCTAGCAAAGTCAAAATCTTCCTTCCTAATAGCACTAAATCTAATCTGCTTCTCCAACTCTTTTTCAACCTGACTCATTGCCAATGAAAGATCCCTCACTTTCATATCTCCAATAAACAGAAGGTCGACATCTGTTGTATGCTCATATTTGCCTGTGATAAAGCTCTCGGTCAATACGACAACCTGTACACCATCTATACCCTTTACAACCTCCTGAATCTTCTGGCCTATAGGGGACTCTTTGAAAAATAGTGACCTTAATTCCCATAATATGGGACACTCTCTGTTAACTCTATATACAAGCTTATTACCATCCTTCTTGGATTTAAGTATTCCAGCGCTCTCTAAATTAAGCAACTCTCTCCTTACGGCATTAATCTCCTCATCTAATACTCTAACCAAGCCTCTAACATGAAAAGAAGCGTTTAGATCCGCCATATATTGGTGTAGGATACTAATCCTAACCTTAGATATGAATAACTGTTTTAGCATAGTTCCCCAACCTGCTTAATATTATTGCTCAATTATATCAAATTTCCCGTCAGAATGTGGAATCATCGCAATCCACATTCTTCCCCTGTTAAATTTGATGGGGTTTCCAGAAGTATCATAATATTTTGTTCTATCGGTCCTAGACTCTTTCTTCCATTTCCCATTTGTAATTTTCCCATCCTGCAGTATTACCGCATCTCCCTCTCCAATAGTAGTAACAATTAATCTCCCAGACTCATCTCCTGAACCAACGGTCCTAACTTCCTGTATAACCACAACTTTGGCTGTAACTTGGGTGTTGGTCTCTTGGTCCATATCTGCTTGACCTCCAATCTTTCTGAAGTAGCTATTCGTAGAGCTGTCATATGTCCACATAGCATCATATAATCCTCCATTGGAGAGTCTGGTGTGAAATATTGTTTTGACAACAGTCTTTTGCCCTCTATCCTTAACATCTGCATCACGCTTAAATTCTAAGCTCTGAATTGTTGAAGGAAAACTATCCCAATTCATCTTCTCCCCATGTACCCACGCATTCTCTACGGAACTATACTCATTATGAGGTGCTACCCTTCTTCCATCATTCATTCTCCATGCACCTAGTGTGGAAATACTTTTGATACCGTAGCTATACATATTCCCACACGCATTAGTTCTAGGATCATCTGTTTGTGCACATCCATCATGTATTAAAATCGGATCATATTCACTAAGCCACTCCAAATATGATTGTCTTAAACTCCTAATAGGGCCCACCTTCTCAGGGGCTTTACTCCACCAAATGCCTAAATATCTCGTAATGCCACTCTCTGCATTTGCCTCAATAACAATATCTGCAGTATTAAGACCAGATTGAGGTCTTGCCTCTGCATGATTATTCACCATGACGGCCACTGGTCTTCTCTTCATCATCTTGTCCATCTCACTCTTAGAAAACAGAAGTCCATTTAATGGACTCACCTCGGTACGAGGTTCTTCCGGTTTTGAAAGAAGGGCTAAATCCTTAGCAAACATCTTTGAACTTGGGCTCGAAGAAACAAACATGTCATCAAAAGTGAGGACTTGATGAAGAGGGACAGGTTTAAATTTGTATATACCGAAATAGTAGAAGAGGCCAATACCAGCTAAAGTGAGAATTGCTACAGTTGGGAAAATTAACTTCTTCCAATCAAAATTCTTAAATATATCCTTTAGGCTTTTTTTCTCTCTTTTCTCGACAACTGGGCTAACTTCAGGGTCGATAGCCACCTTCTCTTGCTCCTCTTTGATAACAGGTATCTCTTTTTCCTCCTGTATGACAATCTCTTCACTCTTTTCTACCACATCATCCTTTGTATCTGTCATCTTGAAAGTCTTGGGCATATATCAATAGTATCACAACTTTTTACTATTTTAAACAGTATTAAAAAAGTGGTAACATATATAAATAATATTTAATGAAAAAAGGTATGAGTAAAAAAATAATTTGGATCATACTTCTTCTGGTTCTCGTGGGGGGAGGTGTATATCTCTTAACAAAAGGACCAAAAGAGGAAGCTGTTGTTGAGGAGGAAGAAGAGGTAGTGCAGGAAGGGGAAGAAGAAGAGGATGAAGAACAGGAATATGAGTACACAGGGGATACAGATTTCTCAGACTTCTCTACAGACACCCAAACGTTAGGCGAACTATCGGAAGCGCAATTTAGTATAGTGAGTCTACAAGATGAGTCAAAGGATGGATACCATGAATTTGTATTTACTCTAAGATCAGAGGACGATGAAGAAATAGAACCGTATGTAATAGCATCATATATACCAAATATGGGAGTAGTGAGACTAGATCTTCAAGGTATATCTAGGGATAGTACGGGTATAGGGTATCAACAGGAAAGAAGTATAGGCAAGAGCGGGATAACAAGAATATATCATAATGTGTCAGCACAAGCAGACCAAGAGCTATACGATATTGGAGTATTAAGAAGTACTCCCTTTTTACTATCTTCTCAACAAAATGAGAATGATGAATGGGAAATTACCCTGAAAGTTAAGTATCCAGGGGAGAGTACAGTTGATATAGATTTAGGTTTAGAAGAATATACAACAATGGACCAGGAGATAGCTGGAATAGGTGCAAGTGAAAATGCTTCTATCATCTCCTATACCTACGGAAGACCATCGGGATTACTTAAATTAGTATGGAGTGTCGGAGGTGATGGAGAAAGTCCAATACCTTCAGTTTCTGCATCATACAATTTGGATAATGAATTGGTGGTAGTTTTTGAGAGCCTCTCGATAGATAGGGTTGCTAGCTTCGCAAAAACAATGAATCTTCCCTCGGGAATATCTGGTAAGTCAGAAAGGGAGGGGGAGAAAAGTACATACACATTTGGCAATCTAGGTGGCAGGAGGGAGTATAGATTAAGTGCTTCTTTGAGCCCAAATCAAGTTGTGCTAGAGATTAGATAATACACACTCTACGTCCGGTTTGTACATTAACTACTACCACTACAATGACTACGGTCTATTATTTTTCTAAATTTAATATACTACAAGATGTCAAAAAGTATAGCCTTCGATTACTACAAACTACTGTACATGCCCGAGAAAAATGAGATAGATAACGAAGTTATTAAAATATTGGCATCTCTTAAAAGGCAAGGTATTCCTCTGTATCTTTTCACAAATACAAGTGAAGAGTTCGTCATTAGGATGAATAAGAAAGTAAACTTTCTTAAATATTTCAAAAAAGTTATATACAACAGAGAGTATCCCAAACCTGATGCCAAGGCATTTCAGAAACTAATTGAAAATGTGGGAGATGTTCCATCTAATATTGTTTTTGTAGATGATGCCTTAATTAACATCCAGATAGCCCAGCAGTTTGGTATAATTGCGATACAGTATTTAGGCCCAAAAGACCTGAAAGATAAATTATATGAAATATTAAGGAATGATAACTAGAGAAAGAGCAACACAACTTCTAGATAAATACATTACTACAGAGTGGTTAAGATTGCATATGAGAGAGACAGAGGTAATAATGAGAGCATTGGCTAAGCACTTTAATGAGGAAGAAGAGCTTTGGGGATTATCAGGCCTTCTACACGATATTGACTATGACTATGTTAAGAAGGATCCAGATAGGCATGTTGTAGAGTTTGATAAGATTTTGGAGATGGAGAATCTAAAAATAGGGGAGGATATTCCCGAGGATATGTACAATGCCATCAAAGCCCACTATGAAGAGCATCCTACAATCTCACAAAAGAGAGAATCTAAACTAGATTATGCATTAACAGCAGCAGAAAACATATCTGGTTTCTTAGTAGCGTGTGCATTAGTACAACCAGATAAGAAGATAGCTAGTGTAGGAGTAGATAGCGTAATTAAAAAATTTAAGAAGAAGGATTTTGCTAAGGCAGTAAGAAGGGATCTCATATATGACATAGAGAAGACAGGATTGTCTATAGAGGAGTTTGTACAGATATCACTGGATGCTGTTAGTGAAATTAGTGATGAAGTTGGGTTATAATCAAATATGAAAGATCAAAGAGTGTTAGTGTTTTTCATTAGAAGAAATAGTGATAATAAAATTTCGGATGTTTGTCTTGCTATGAAAAGGAGAGGATTTGGGAGTGGAAAATGGAATGGTTTTGGAGGGAAGGTTGGTGACAAGAAAAAGGAAACAATAAAAGAGGCTGCGTGTAGAGAAGTTTTTGAAGAGATGAAATCAAGAGTTCTCCCACAGGACTTAGAAAAGGTCGCAGAGATTGATTTTAAGTTTGATAACAATCCACGGTGGGTTCAAGTAGTAAGTGTCTTTTTTACTAAGGAATGGTTAGGAGAACCTGAGGGGGGAGAGGAAATGATAACACCAAAATGGTTTAAGGTTGAAGATATCCCATATGCAGAGATGTGGGTTACAGATGAGTTTTGGTTGGGGATGACTTTAAAGGATCATAAAATAGAGGGCAAGGTCTCTTTTACAGAGAATGGAGAGAATTTAAAAAATATTACTTTGGATATTGTTGATAGATTAGGTGAGAACGATGAATTTATTGAAAGAAAACTTTCTTAGTATATTGGAATTGGGTTATAATACATACCACGGGGTGTAGTTCAGATGGCTAGAACGCTTGCATGGGGTGCAAGAGGTCGCTCGTTCAAGTCGAGTCACCCCGACCAATTCTTCTTGACATCCTTTCCTATCCATACTATATATTTCAATATACATTGAAATATATTTAATTTAATATATTATTCTAATGAATAAAAAACTCCTCATTCTAATACTAATACCATTGATATTAGTATTAACATTCCTTCTCCTAGACATATTTCTTCTTAAAAAATACTTCTGTCCTGTAACTGAGAGTTCCCAAATTACGATAGAGGAGGAGCAAATACCTAAAGCTATGATGATACTAATAGAATTTAAAGAGATAGATGGTTTAGTTAATATGGTAAACGATATGGTACAAAGGGATATAAAAGGATTGATGATGCTAACTCCAGATTTTGTAGAAGAAAATACTATCCAAATTCAGGAATTATTAGATACAGGTAATGTGGAAATAGTAGCAACGTATGTAGAAGAGCCACTTTGGGGTATGCCATATGAACAACAGTATGAAATACTTAATGATACTATTGAAAGGATAGAGGCAGTCGTAGATACAAAAATCAGAATTATCAGTTCTAGATATATGGCCTCTGATGAAACTACAGTGCAGGTGGCAGAAGAGTTAGGTATAGAGTATATAACAGCTAGAGGGACAACAGATTTGGCAGCATTTGTATACAAACCTGAAGAGTATGATGTAAAAATAATATCTGTATCAAATATAGATACGATAGAATTTAAATATGGAAGTCTTTGTGATTATAGCTATTTTGAAAGGGCAGGATCTCCTGATGATATGATAAAGGATCTGGTTAGAGCTACTAAGCAAGATAAGTTCTTTGGTGTATCACATACATACATAGGTGGATACAAAGCTAGATGGAATGATATGTGGCATGAGTTTTGGGATAATAATGAAATAGAGTGGATAGATTTAGATACTTTGGGACAGGTTGATAAGGAAATGCCAATGTGGCAAATACCAGTTAATCAAAATTCTCCTTATACTCCTGAAAGGATGAGGCCAGAAATTCCATACGAGGAGGAAGAAAATGTCTTTAATATGTGTGGTACGATAGAGTGGGAAAGGTAATTATATCCTTCTTAATCCCTCATCTACAGCATACTTAAATAAGTCAGTAAATACATTAGGATCAATAGAGTACACTATTGCAAAAGATGTAATAAATATTACAGCTGCTAACCACCTAGTATATATACCCCTTGTTCGTACGAACAAAATTACAGAAAGAATAGCCATTACTGTTGGGCCAACTATAGTGAGCTCTCCTAAAGGTACTAAATAACTTCCAATATATCTTTCGGAGGTACCCAAATACTCAGCAAGATTAAAGTCAACGTTAAATATGATTAATATTGCTTCTAATATTAACACAGCTACTAAAAGTAATGATGAAGCTTTTGTAGATTTACCCTCAGTTCTGTATGCTTCATAAATAGCCGTAGGGAGAAGTAAAAATACTATCCACAAGGTGTTCCCTGTGGTTAATCCAACTACTATACCTATCAATGCCAAGATAGTTACAGCAGTACAGATATGGGGAGCATATTTTGTTGGTTTTGCCATCACTCCTCATTAAAAATTTAACTACTTCTTTTTTATACCCTAAAACTATCATTAACTCAAACCAACATATATGATAGTATTCCAGTATGTCTAGAAGTAATAGAAAAAAGTTTGAAGAAATGAAATCTTTCTCCAATGTACTAGAGTGGGATGGTCAAGATACAAGAGAAAAAGTAAAGGAAATAATAAATCAATATAACAAAGTAATATTAGAATTGGCATGTGGGAAGGGTGAGTACTCTGTGCATCTAGGAAATAAATATGGAGATACCTTAATCATAGGTATTGATATTCAGGGAGAGCGATTATGGAGAGGAGCTAAGGATGCATTGGATAATAGATTAGATAATGTATATTTTTTAAGAATACAAATTGAGAATTTGTTAGAGTATATTCCTAAGGGTAGTATAGATGAGATATGGATTACGTTTCCTGATCCATTTCCGAAGGATAGGGATAGTAAGAAGAGGTTAACAAGTCCTAAGTTTTTAGAAATGTATAAGGTTATTTTAAAAAAGAGCGGTATTGTTCACTTAAAAACAGATTCAGAAGAGTTGTATGAATATACATTAGAAATAATTAAGAGTATGGATTTCAATATAATTGAGAATATAGAGGATGTATATTCAAGAGGGGATATAGAAAATATTACGGATGTACAAACTACATTTGAAAAGAAGCATATTAATGAACAGAAGGTTATTAAATATATTAAATGGAAAATGAACTAACAACAATCTATTCCTCTCCTAGCTGAAATATATCCTCCAAGGATCCGGTGAGCTTTGTTCCTCCTTGTAATTCTCCTCGTAGAGATTTCACAACACTTTTTATATACCTAATTATGATCTGCTCTTCCGATTTTGGGTGCTCATTAAGAAATTTGTATATTATTAATTGTTCCAACCCGGTATACTCATTTGCATAGGAAGGATTATCATCTGTAATATTTCCTCTGAATATATTGAGGGCGATTCGTTTTAATATTTTTTGATTCTCGGGAGTCTTAAGGAGAGTCTTGTAATCATCCATCTTCAGTGGGTTGTACGGTTCCTGATTCTCTCCACAATCTTCCTGTTCTAACTCCTCCAATCCTAATTCCCAGGCTTTCAGCTCTATCATATTGGTTAGAATACCAAGAGGGAAAGTCCCCTCTATTACATACTCTTCTAATTCAAATAGGGTGATTTGTTCAAGACTTGTTAGAAAATTATGTGGAGAAGAACAGTCATTTGTTATGTCTCCATCCAGAACAAATCGTGCGATTTCTTCGATTTTTCCTTCTATGATTTTTTCGTTATCAAAATCACTTCCTTCAGTATTGCTGGGGTCCATATTTTCAGGTCTAGAATTTGTATAAAATTATATTACCATGGTTTAGTAAAATACACTATAGGGATTGCAATCATTTCTTAATTATGTCTATAATCTCCAACGCCCTAAATTAATAGAATATACAATGCATGAAATATTTAAGAAAAGAAGAAGTGTTAGAGAATACACTGATCAAGAGGTTACTGAAGAACAAATACGTAATATTCTATGTTCTGCTATGGTTAGTCCCTCTGGTAATCATGCTAATCCGTGGGAATTTGTTGTAGTAAAAGATAAAAAGATATTATCCAAGTTAGGTAAGTGTGGGCAATGGCAATCCTTTGTAGGAAGGTGTAATGTTGGTATTGTTGTAATTGCAAAAGAGAGTGATACAGATATGTGGTTAGAGGATTGTAGTATTGCAGGAGCACATATATATTTGGAAGCTACAAATCAAGGGCTAGGATGTTGTTGGGCAAATATAAAGGATGGAAAAACAGAAGAAGGTCAGGATAGGGAAGAGTATGTTAGAAATATATTGGATATACCAAAGGAATACAGAGTACTATGTATTATGGCCATAGGATATCCCCAGAAGGAAACTCCCCCTCATAGCGAGGAGGAGTATGATGACAGAAAAGTTCACAAAGAGGTGTTTTAATTTCCCCCTCTGTTACCATTATCAATATTCATCTCTTGATTCTGTTGTTGATTTTGTGAATCTTCACCCTGATTATTCAAAGAGTTCTTCTCCATCTCAATATTCTGCCTTACTGTCTCTCCCACGCCAGAATATTTTTCCTGAGCTTTCTCTGCTGTCTCTAGTTGCCTATCTAGATTCTCCTTGTACTGCTCTTGTACTTTCTGTAGTGATTCAACAGCCTGATCATTTCCCTTCTGTTCCATATTCTGTTCAACCTCCTGTAGTCTTTCCATAACTCTCTCTCTTTGTTGATTCATTAATCTGAGAGCATCCTCCAACTGTTCTTCAGTAACATTTGTCCTCAGTAGCATCCTTTCAACTTGTTCTTGTCTTCTCTCTAGAATTTTCTGTTCTAATTCTGTTTTTGCAACTTCGTCGAATGTTAAAGCTCTTTGCAGATTATCTAATGCTGTTTGTACTCCAAATAGTGGATCTGCTGGGGTAGCTGCGTACGATTCTTGTACTAGGAAGTATCCCCCTACACCTAATACTGCTACTACAGCAACAATTATGCCTAACAGTTTTTTCATAATAATTTAATTATAAATTATGTATACTATATATATTACTCCTTATATAACTAAATTCAACATATTAAAGATGAGAAAACTAACTGCCATTATATTTTCATTTTTGACTCTCTCTCTTTTCGCAAGTCGAATATATGCATATACGATAGGTGAGGTTGAACAGCACAGTACAGAGGGGGATTGTTGGATGGTGTTTGAAGGGAGTGTGTATGATCTCTCTGAATACGTGCCAGATCATGATAGGTATATGGATATTCGAGAGTGGTGCGGAAGGGATATGACTGAGGATTTTAAGGATAAGGCGGGGATTGGGAGGGATCATAGGGAATCGTCGTATGTGTTGTTAGAGAGGTATAAGATAGGGGAAATAGAGGAGGAGGTTATTGAAGAGGAGGAGATATATGTTGAGGAGGCAACCGTAGAGGATAGTGTAGAGCCGATTAAGAAACCTAGAGAGTATAATTTAATTGTCCCATTTTTAATATCAATCATAACCTACTGGGGCCTATATTTCCTTTTTAAGAAGAATAAGTTTATTGGAATAAGTATTGTAAAATTTAATGCATTTTGGAATACAATTCTTTTCCTAACACTTTTAATCCCTGCGTTAGGTTTCGGTATATTTATGGTTATACGAACTAAGAAGCCTCAGTTGTGGGATGTAGATTTTGATTTTCTGTATTGGCATGTTGAACTATCGATGGTAATGGGTATATTAGGAATCAGCCATTTTATACAAAGGTTGGGAATATACTTTAGTCAATTGAAAAGGAAAAAGGTTTGACCTTAATATATATATTTGTAAGAATGTATAGTCTAAATTAAATATAAATACATATGAAAGTATCTATAGATAAAGAGAAGTGTACAATGTGTGCATCTTGTGTAGCAATATGTCCCGAGGTATTTGAGATGAAAGAGGATGGTAGTGTGGATGTTAAGGATGAATATAAGGGAGTGGATGTACCTGCAGAATTAGAGGAAAAGGTAAGGGAAGCTGCCTCAGCATGTCCCTCTATGGCAATAATTGTAGAAGAGTAGATGGAGAAGAATCATACAGAGAAAATAGCTTGTATAAAAGAGGAAACTCTTTTTGAGAGGGGGAAGTGGAACGGTATGCAGGTAGATGATTTGCAATACTACAAAGATCTAGTTGCTAAGAGTTTGGAATTTAGGGTTAGGGATGATCTAGAAGAGGATACAAAGTATAAGCAACTTATAGCTCAGGTAGTATTAAAGCATAAGGATAGATATTTTCTTCATAAACAGGTAAACAGAAGTGAAGCAAGGTTAAATTCTCTTTGTCCTCTTCCATTGGGTGGTCATATTGAGATGTTTGATATGGGGAATGATAATAGTACAGATATTATAGAAACAGCTATGTTAAGGGAGATGCATGAGGAAGCAGAGGTTAATGCAAATGTAATAGATAGAAAGTTTCTAGGATTGGTATATATAGAGGATGGTAATCCTGTTAACTATGTACATGTAGGGTTTGTATATATGTTTGAATTAGATGGTGATGATGTGAGTATAAGGGAGGAGGGTTTGGAGAATATAGGGTTTGTAGATATTAACTACTTAAGAGAGAATGTAGAAAATTTAACTTGGTGGTCTAGGGAAATAATTGATTATTTGGAATAAATTCCTCGATCAGTTGTTGAGAAAATACTCTAATATATCATCCATATAGTTACTCTCCATATCCCAATGTGTTTTTCCTTCCAATGTAATTAAGGATATATCTCTACCCAGTGTACCTAATCTGTTTACAAATGTAGTGGAAAGAGAGTATGGGACATTTACATCTGCAGTCCCATGCCATATCTGTATATTCATATTCTCAATCTTACTCACCCTCTCACTATCCCACTCATTCGCTCTAGTTGTTGGAGCAAGCAGTGCGACTTTTGATACAAGTTCTGGATACCTAGTAGCGAAATTAAGTGTGGGGAGTCCACCCATACTAAATCCAATCATATATACCTTCTCTTTAGTATCATAGTTATCCTGTATCCAATTAATCATATTAAGTGTATCTTGTATAGATAGTTCATTTCCCCAATTTGCTCCATGTTGATTAGATGCAGCAAATATGAAATTATTTTTTGTGAACATAATTCCATAGCCCCTAAGCTCTTGCATAAATACATCATCCATATTTTCTGTTACATTTGTAATGGAACCGTGACTATATACAACAATAGTGGAGGGTTCTTTTCCTTTTAATCTTCTAGGGGCTACGATATATGCCATCTCTCCCTCTATGTTCTCTAGAATTTCCTCGTAGTGTGGATTATCATATACATCAATATCTTCGTCCTCTTGTTCATCATCCTGAGAGTTTTCTTGTTGATCTTCTTCTGTATCAAATATAACTACTCTAGGGAGTAGTATGGTATATGCAAAGTATATGGGAACTGCAATTAGGGCAAGAAATAAAATGAAAGCAAAGAAGTCTTTAATACCGACTTTACCATTCTCACCATTCATATTGCCCATAATTTATTATATTCTGTTTTACGGGATGTGTCTATTCGATGTATAATATATATTATGTGTTTGCCCATATTTAAAATGATTATTAAATTTCATGAGTAAGAAGAAAGGAAATGAGAAAGAGGTTACATTTAATCTAGATACATTAGGTGTTCCAATAGCAATCATAGTATCTGGTGTTATTATAGCTACATTAATATTCTTTGCATCAAGGAATAATACTGTAGATAATGGTAGTGCTGGAACAGGAGATTCCGCTCAAGTGCAGGATGATTCCACCGATTCATCGCCAGAGGGTACTGTATCATTAGGGGATGATCCATTCTTAGGAGATCCAGAAACAGCAACAGTAGCTATTATTGATTTTAGTGACTATCAGTGTGGATACTGTCAGAGACATTCTGAAGAAACATTCCCAAGTATAAAGGAGAATTATATTGATACAGGGAAGATATTGTATGTGTTTAAGGAGTTTCCACTTAGTAGTCCTGGACAAATCGGCTTTACAATAGCAGAGGGGGGAGCATGCGTATTCAATTTGTCAGATGCACAAACATATGTAGAGTATCATAAGAAGGCATTCTTTACAGAGAGTAAGGATGCGTTAGTTACATTAGTAGGTACATTGGGAGTAGATGAGGGTGAATTTAGGGCATGTTTAGATGAGAATACGTATAGGGATGAAGTGAATGCAGATTTAAATGAAGGAAGGAGTGTGGGTATTAGTGGTACTCCAGGATTTATAGTTGGATTGATAGGGGAGGATGGAGTAGTGGAGGGGAAGCTAATAGCAGGAGCATATCCATATGATACATTTAAGAATGCTATAGAGGAATTATTGAAATAATATTCCTCTCTATTTTTTCTTTGTAGTTTTTGGTTTAGTAACCTGTTCTTTAGCTATTTTATAATAACTATTCTTCATTCTTACTATAGCACCAAGAGCTACTAGTACCACTATAGTATTATAAAAACCTCTTACTATTGGAATAAAGCTAACTACTGTAGTTAATACTCTACCAACTAAGAATGATTTAAATGGTCTGTACTCTTTTACACCAAAGAGTTCCAATATCTCCTTACCAAATGCAGTCTCTACCCATATCTTTCCAAATATCATTACAAAACTAAGTAATCCTGTTATGAATACGGCAAGTGGTGTCCCAATTATGGATATAAATAGTATGAATAGAGGTATAGGTATGACTATTGCTAATACAAAACCAATACCTAAACTCTTAAGAAAATCATCTGTGGAATCTGTAATTCTCTTTCTAATCTCAATACTCTTAACAGGTGTGAGAGATATTATGAAATATCCAACCAAGAGTAGACTAAGGAAATTAATACCTACAGAAGCAGCCTTCAAATTCCAATCTCTTCTTAAGGTTGGTGTTTCAAACTTAAACATTCTGTCTATCTCTACCCCCTGATCTTTTGCAATCCCCTCTATGGTGGAGTTGTAGAAAATATTACCAGATACTTTCTCTTCACTAGCTGTGTGCTGTTCTCCTATGAGTAGTAAATCACCCCTTACAATTGAATCTACCTTAGATCTAATACCAAAAGCTCTTAAATCATCCCCTACAGATCCCTTAATATTGCTTTCTAAAAAGAATGCAAAGAGATCCCCTTCACTATCAGCATTGTAGTTTAGAAAAGAAGAAGCAAGGTATGTATTTCCTGTTAGTAGCCCCCCTACAGTACTATTATTAGCAAATACAAATGTGTTTCCATATACTGTTGCATCTACATCAATCTTCCCACCCATTAGATATGCATCTCCAGTTATGGTACCGTTTAGTTGTACTGTATCAGCAAGCAGTATTACATCACCATCAATAACACCGTCTATCTTAATTGTATCTGCCACAACATATATATCCTCATATACGGTTTCTTCAGCAGGAAGAGTATACGATTTGAAATGGAATTGTGCTGCATTAATGGTGGATGGTACTAATAGGAGAAGAAGGAATGATAGTATGGTTATTGGTAGTATGTTATATATTTTTTTAAATATTTTCATACTTAAAGCAGTTTAAATTATTAATATATGTTAACAGAATAAGGGATTTAATGGAATATATTTAGTATCTCTTTCTAATAGCATATACACTCTTATCCTTACCATTCTCATAGTATGATCTTAGTACTAACTCTCCAAGTAATCCGAATAGTAGAAATTGAGTACCCATCATCATGGATATCAAAGATGCTGTAAATAATGGAGTACCTGTTACATTAATATCATTAACTATTTTTTCTACAGCCACATATATTCCTAATCCAAAACCTATTAAAAATGTAATGAGTGCTAGGGGTCCCATAAATTGAATAGGTGTTAATGTTTTCATAGTTAAGAATTTAACATTGAAGATATCAAATATAACGGTAATTGCTCTTCTTAATCCATACTTACTCTTTCCATGTGTTCTAGGTTTATGACTTACAGATACCTCTCCTATTCTTGCACCGTATACTCCTAAGAGATATGACATAAATCTGTGTAGCTCACCATACAGTTTAATATCTTTCATAATATCTGCCTTCACTACCTTCATCATACATCCAGTATCATGTATACCTAGATCACCAAATGCAATCTTCATCATCTTATTAGCAACAAGTGATGGAAACTTTCTAAAGAAATTTCCCTTCCACCTATTCCTTCTCCAACCAATTACAGCATCCAGTCTTTCCTTCTCTAATTTCTTAATCATCTTTATGAAATCCTTGGGATCATCTTGATTATCTCCATCCATAGTAGCTATGTAATCTCCCTTAGCTATTTCAATACCAGCCATTAATGCACCACTCTGTCCTGTCCTGGTCATTAAGGATATACCCTTCACATTCCTCTCCTTACATATCCTACTTAATATCTTAGATGTACTGTCTGAAGATCCATCATCTACCCATATTACTTCGTAATCTATATTCCCTTTAAGAGTCTTTTTAATTCTCTCATTTAATATCTCAATATTTTTTTCTTCATTGAGTACAGGTATTACGATAGATAGTTTTTTCTTTTTTGTTCTTGGCATTTAACTTTTGTTGATCTAATGCCCATTTCTACCATATTTTATGATTTTTCTCAATCATGGTAATATGATTACTAACTTAGTTAAGAAAATTAATTATGAAAATACTAGTAACAGGAGGGTGTGGATATATTGGTAGTCATACTGTAGTGGAACTACTTAAGGAAGGATATGAAGTTAGGATAATAGATAATTTAGAAAATAGTACAGAGGAAGTAGTGGGAAGGATTAAGGAGATATCTGGAAAGAGTGTTGAGTTTGTGAAGGGGGATTTAAGAAATATGGATGATATTAATGGTGTAATGGATGGTATAGATGGAGTTATACATTTTGCTGCATACAAGAGTGTGGTTGATTCAATGAAAGAACCTTTGGAGTATTTTGAGAATAATGTGATAGGGACATATAACTTGCTTATGAGTATGAGTAAGTACAAGGTTAAAAAGATTGTATTTTCTTCATCTGCAGCAGTATATGGGAATCCAGAGAGTGTACCTGTTAAGGAGGAGGCTAAGATTGATCCATTAACACCATATGGAAGAAATAAATATTGTATGGAATTGCTTCTAAAAGATGTTGAAGGGACTGGTATCTCACATGTAGCTCTTAGATATTTTAATGCTGCAGGTGCACATAGTAGTGGGAAGTTAGGAGAAAATTCTGAAGCTATGGGTAATTTAATACCAAGAGTATTTAAAGCAAGCAAAGGAGAATATCATTTGATGATTAGAGGGGATAAGTATGAGACTAGGGATGGTACAGGTGTTAGAGATTATGTGCATGTGTGTGATTTAGCAGAAGGTCATGTAAAAGCATTAGATTGGTTATTTAAGAATGATGGAAAGAGTGATGTATTTAATCTATGCTCTGGTGATGGTACAACAGTTATGGAAATAGTGAAGGGTGTAGAGAGGGTAACGGGTAGGGAGGTTGATTATGAAATAGTGGAGAGTGATCCTAATGAGGCTGTAGTAGTAACAGGGAGTTTTGAGAAAGCAAAGAAAATATTAAATTGGGAACCTAAGAGAAAGATAGATACAATATTAGAGGATGCTAATAGGTGGTATGAGGGAGGTTAATATTATCTTTTCTTCCTAGAATATATTTTAAGCCTAGTATCGGGAGATACTATTTTATCTAAGTAATCTTTTCGTACTTTGTTTATAAATCTGTATGATCTAGATTGTTCTATGGATTTTATCTTCTTACTTAATTCCTTTTTTTCATTGGTAATTTTTTCAAGCTCTTTATTTATTTTTTCAATCTCAATAGTAAGATTTTCTATTTGGTGATTGATTTTGTGTGCTTCATGTTCTTTCTCAATACAATCTATCTCCATATCCTTTATCTTTTTCTCTAATGTAGTGGTTCTGGTTGAGAGGGATGCGTATTCAGAGTATATATTAAAAAAAACTTTTTCAGGATCCATACCAATATTTTTAATACTTTCAAATGGTTTTTTATTTATATATTCTTTTTCTTGTTCTTTCTTAATTTTCTGTAAATATGTTTTGTTTTTATATAGCTCTGGGTGTAATTCTTTTATTGATTTTACTAATTCTTTCCTTTTCTTTAGAGACTTATCTATCATGGTTACTCCATGTCTTCTGTATAGGAATAAAGGTTTCGGTATTACCTTTCCTCTGCCTCCATGTTCGGCTACAGTAATCCAAAATTCCCAGTCTTCAAAACCGTTTATACTTTTTCTTTTATATCCCCCTGTCTTCTCCCATATCTCTTTTGTGAATACAGAACCACATAGTAGTGTGTTTTGATGTATTATTTTTTCTACATCTAGATCTTCTGTTATCCATATTCCATCTGAGTCTTCAAATTCTCTTAACCATGTACTACATACATCTAGGTTTTCCATTTCCATTCGTATAATACATTCCTCAAGGTATGTTGGTTCTAGTTTGTCATCAGCATCTAAGCAGCATATGTATTTTCCTTTGGATATTTTAATACCATTATTTCTTGCAATAGCTTGTGTTTGGTTTTCTTGGTGAATTATTTTTGTTTTAGGTTTTTTTAGGTTTTTAAGTATTTTAATTGTATTAGGGTCTGTGGAGCCATCGTCTACTACAATAATTTCGATATTTTTAATTGTTTGATTAAGTACTGAGTCTATGGCTTCTTTTACATATTGACCGTAGTTATAGCAAGGGATTATTATGCTAACGAGGGGTGTGTTTTTATTTGGTTTATTCATACTATCTTGTATTATATTTTATCTTTATCTATTTGCCCATACTTAGAATTACATAGGATTAGGTATGGGGTATAATGGGGAAATGTCAAAGAAAATATTAATGTTAAATTATGAATTTCCTCCATTAGGGGGAGGGGCAAGCCCTGTTAGTTATGAAATAGCTAAAGGGTTAGTTAAAAGGGGACATAGGGTAGATGTGGTCACCATGAGATATAAAGATCTTCCTGAATATGAAGTAAGTAATGGTATTCATGTGTATAGAGTAAATTGCTTAAGATCAAAAAAAGAAATATGTTATCCACTCGAGCAATTAACATACATAATTTCTTCAATTCTCTTTTTGAGGGAGCACATGAAAAACTATGAGTATGATATTAACCATACTCATTTCATAATCCCGACAGGAATTATATCTTTATGGTTAAAGAAGAAGTATGGGTTAGAGTATGTAATTACAAGCCATGGAAGTGATGTGCCAGGATATAATCCCGACAGATTTAAGTTTCTCCACAAATTTACAAAGCCTATACTTAAAATGATTTGTCAAAACTGCAAAACTATTATTTCTCCTTCAAATTATTTGGCAAATCTTATAAAAAGAGAAATAGGTTTTAGGAAAATAGTAGTGATTCCAAATGGTATTTATATTGAAAAATTTAAACCTAACAAAAATAAAAGAAAGATAATTTTCTCAAGTGGAAGATTATTACCTAGGAAAGGTTTTCAGTATTTGATAAAAGCTGTTAGTCATAAAAAATATGAATATGAAGTTCATATCGCAGGAGATGGACCGATGATGGAGGATTTAAGAAGTTTAGCAAAAAGATCAAAGACATCTATCATTTTTCATGGCTGGTTAGATAATAATTCTGCGGAATATAAGAATTTACTAGAAACTGCATCTATTTATGTACTAGCATCAGAAAGGGAAAATGCATCGATAGCACTCTTGGAAGCTATGTCTGCTGGTTGTGCCGTCATAACAACAAATGTTTCAGGTTGTCCAGAAACTGTCGGAGACTCAGGAGAAATTGTTCCAGTAGGTGATCACAAAGTTTTGAACGAAAAGATTGAGCATTTGATTGAAAATGAAAGAATCATTGAAGAATTGGGGAAAAAGGCAAGGAGAAGGGTCCTCGAGCATTATGATTGGGAGAAAGTTTTATCAAAATATGAAAAATTAATGTTATGAGAATCTGTTTTATATCTCCTAAAGCTTACCCATTATTTAATCCTAAGATAAAAGTTACTTTTGGTGGGGCGGAGGTTCAGCTTTATATGTTAGGAATCGAATTGGCAAAGAAGAAAGATTTAGATGTTAATTTTATAACTGCAGATTATGGCCAGAAAAAAATAGAGGAATATCTTGGAGTTAAGGTGTGGAAATCTCTAAACTTTGAATCTAATAAACTATCACAAATATTATGTTTCTTTAAAATATTTAATAAAGTTAATGCTGACATTTATGTCCAAAGGACTTTGACGATAGAGTCAGGACTTATAGCTTTATATACAAAGTTGAGAAGAAAGAAATTTATATATATGGTTGCCCACGATAGTGAGGCTGACGGAATGCATAATCTTTATGCTAGTAAGATTAAATCCCTATTAGCAAGATTAACCTTTAAATTCGCGGATGTAATCTTTGTACAAAATAATTACGAGAAAGAATGGTTATCCAGACGAATGCCAGTAGAAAAAATTGTCCTTTTAAAAAAAGGGTTAGATCTTAGTAGAGTACCACCAAAGCGAAAGGGAAATAAAAAATATGATGCGATATGGGTAGGTAGATCTGAAAGATGGAAGAACGTTGAGGCATTTTTGAATTTAGCTGAAGAACACATTGATAAAAACTTCTTATTAATTTGTATGAAGGCGACAACTGACAGTGGAGTGTTTTCATATATCAGAAAAAGATCAAAAAAGATTTCTAACTTAACTTTTTTATCCATGGTCATTCAAAAAGAAATATACAAATATCTTTCGGAAAGTAGAATATTTGTTTTAACATCTGAAAAAGAGGGAGACTGGCCTATGACAGTTTTGGAAGCTACGGCAACTAGTTTACCAGTTTTGAGTTTAAGTTTAAATTATGGGTCTTTGATAGATGAGTATTGTGGAGGGATTTTTTGTAATAATAATGAAGAATTGTTGAATGCTTCATTTATAAGGCTTTCAGATGATATGGCTTTATATAATAAGATGAGCCAAAATGCGTATGAATACGTGAAAGACAATCATGATATAGTAAAAAATGCTAAGACCTTTCTTTCTAATATAAATTGATTTAATAGTATCTTAATGACATTAACAATTATAACGGTCTGTTACAATTCCGGAAAATATTTAGAAAGATGTTTTAAATCTATATTTAATCAAACCTATCCAAATATAGAATATATTGTAATAGATGGGGGGTCTACAGATGGAACTGTTGATTTAATCAATAAGTATCAAGATAAAATAACATATTGGATATCAGAACCTGATAAAGGGATCTATGATGCAATGAACAAGGGATTACTTAAGGCAAATGGAGAAATTGTTCATTTCTTAAATGCAGATGATTATTTTTTTGATAATAATGTTATACGAGATGTTATAAAAGTTTTTGAAAAAAATCCCAAAGTAGAATTAGTTTATGGTTATGTAACCAAAACAATAGAGGAGTTGAACATAAAATTTAAACTTAAGAGTTCTATTAATAAGAAAAATTTGATAAAACATAATATTCTCCCCCAGCAAGCATTCTTTTATAAGAAGGATGTTTTTAAGAAATTAGGAAATTTCGACACATCTTATAAAGGATCTGGTGATTATGAATATCTTTGTAGAATGTATACCAATGGTGTAGAAATGAAGGAGATTGATAGATCGATTGTTTATTTTCGTAAAGGTGGTGTTAGTTCAAGAATCTCTGAGGGGTACAAAGCCTTGAGGAAATATTTTGGTTTGAAATATTCAATTTGGTTTTATTTTAGAAGTAGAGTAGAATTAGCTCTTAAGTTTCTGATAAACAAATTCGGGTTTACCAAATATCTATACAAAATAAAATATAGCAAAAAACTTAAATGATAACCTCTAGTCTGATAAAAATACTTCCTTACAAGCTAAGAGCGAAGGCCGAGGACAATCATGAGTTAAGGAAAATAATGGGAAATATTAATTGGTTGACTGCTGGAGTTATATTTAAAGATATTCTTGGGTTATTCATAGTTGCTTGGGTTGCAAGGTACTTAGGCCCAAAACAATTTGGGACTATGAATTATGCGGTAGCTTTCGTAGCATTATTTTCAACTTTCTCAACATTGGGATTAGATAATATTATAATTAGAAATATATTATTAAAGACGGAGAATAAAGACGAATATCTTGGAACTGCTTTTGTATTAAAACTCTTAGGATCATTTATATTGTTAATATTATCAAGCATAGTCATATATTTTGTCCAATCGCAAAATTTCCTGATAAGATTATTTGTTTTAATACTTGCATTCGGATATATATTTAAAGCATTTGATGTTATTGATTTTTGGTTTCAATCCAAAATAGAAGCAAAATATTCTGTATATGCTCGATCTATATCTTTCGGATTAGTGTCTATTCTAAAAGTCATACTTATAATAACCCAATCTTCACTAGTAAGTTTTGTTCTGATGTTCTCATTAGACTTCCTTTTGATTGCGATATTCATGTTATATTTCTACATTAAAAGAGAAGGAGTTAGTATCATGCGATGGAGAGCGAGTCTAAAAACGGCGAAGGAGTTATTGGGAGATAGTTGGCCTTTAATACTAAGTGGTATTGCAGTCATGATTTATATGAAGATAGATCAGGTTATGATAGGGGGGATATTAGGAGAAAAGGATTTAGGGATATATTCATCTGCTGTGAAATTGTCGGAAGCCTGGTATTTTATACCCAATATAGTATCTGTCTCCGTCTTCCCCTCTATCCTTAATACAAAAAGAAAATCAGAAAAATTATATAGAGAAAGACTTCAAATGTTATATGATTCTTTTACTTGGTTTACAATACTTGTGGCAATTGTAGTTAGTTTGTCATCCCCATTAATAATAAAAACCCTATATGGAGATGAATATATTAAAGCTTCTAGTGTGTTGGCAGTACATATTTGGGCAGGAGTAGGAGTTTTTGGGGGTGTAGCAGTAGGAAAATATCTCATAGCAGAGAATTTAACAAAGATATCTCTTTTTATGACAAGCATAGGGGCAATTTGTAATATAATCTTGAATGTTTTTTTGATCCCTAGATTTGGAATTATAGGTGCTGCGTATTCAACACTTATAACCTATATAATAGCTACATATTCTGTTTTAATATTCAAGGATAGTAAAGAAGCAGGATTCCAACTTCTTAGAAGTTTTAATATTTTAAGAGTATTCAGGAGAGTGTTTTTATGACAAAGAAAAAAAAGAAACCTATCTTCTTGAGAGCTTTTTTAAAGGAGATGTCTACTTACAAAAATATTAGCTTAAAATATGGGCATTGGCTTTCTATTACTAAAAGATCAGCAATAAGTGATGAAAAAGATTCTTTACCTTGGTATACCTACCCAGCTATTGAGTATCTTGATCAATTTGATTACTCCGAAAAGATGATTTTCGAATGGGGGTGTGGTAGCTCATCCTTGTTCTGGGGTAAAAGGGCAAAAGAGGTAATTTCTATAGAAGATGATAGCGAATGGTTTGAAAAGATGCTCCAAAAGCGATTACCTAATAACAAAATATTTTTCTTGCAAACAAAGGAGGAATATATCAATGCCCTTGGTAAACAGAAAAAGCTCTTCGATATTATAGTGATAGATGGAAAATACAGAAAGGAATGTGCAAAACTCTCCCCAAGATTTTTATGCAATGGAGGTTTAATAATATTTGATAATTCGGATAGATATCCAGATTTATTAAAGGAAATGAGAGTTAATAATAACTATTCTCAGGTAGATTTTCATGGCTTTGGCCCCATAAATAGCTATTCCTGGACCACAAGTATACTGTTCAGTGGTAGTGAATTAAATTTGGAGAGGAAAAATGATATCCTTCTGTCTAAAGCAGGTCTTAATTAAATTAAGTTATATCTATGGTACAGCCTTTTGATATAAAGAAAATAAAGAATTTCATACGAAATGAAGTAGGAAGTAATTCAAACAGAATATATTCCCAGGGAGGAGAAGATATTATCCTAGCAGAGGCTATCGGAGAAAAAGAAACAGGCTTCTATATTGATATTGGAGCCCATCATCCTTCAAGATTTTCAAATACGTATATGTTTTATAAGAGAGGATGGAATGGTATTAACATAGATCCTCTTCCTGGCTCAATGAGAATTTTTGATAAAAAAAGACCTAGGGATATAAATTTAGAAATTGCAATTTCGAGACAAAGGGAAACGGAAATTTATTATATGTTTCGTGAACCAGCTTTAAATACCTTTTCAAAAGAAGTTGCTGAATGTAGAGAGAGGGAAACAAATCACAGGGTTATAGAGCAAAGAAAAATAAAAACATTTCCACTGGTCGAAGTCTTGGATAAACATATAAAGAAGGATTGTAAAATAGATTTTATGAATGTAGATGTCGAGGGTTTAGATTTGGATGTATTGAAGTCAAATGATTGGGAGAAATATCCGGTAGAATACCTTTTAGTTGAATCTTTAAACCTAATTTTGGAAGACGTTAAAAATGATCCCACATATATGTACTTAAAAAATCAAGATTATAAATTAATAGCAAAAACGTTGAGGACTTATATTTTTAAAAAATCAAAAACATGATGCCATCCCCCATTATCCTAACAGTATATAACAGACCAATACATACTAAAAAAACAGTACAAGCTTTGTTAAGAAATAAACTGGCTTCTAAAAGTATCCTATACATATACTCAGACTATCCTAAAAAAGAGGAACATAGGGAAGATGTTAGGAAGGTAAGAGAATATATACATACCATTAAAGGTTTTAAAGAAATACATATTACAGAAAGAAAACAAAACTATGGATTAGCTAAATCCATAATACAAGGAGTAACAGAAGTGATAAATAAACATGATAAGGTAATATTAATTGAAGATGATTTAGTAACATCACCAATGTTTCTAACATACATGAATAATATGCTAGATAAGTATAAAGATGAGAAGAAGATATACTCAATAACAGGATATAACTTTCCTCCTAAACTAATGAGAATACCTAAAGACTATAAATATGACATATACTTCTCTCCTAGAGCAGGATCATGGGGATGGGCTACATGGAAAGATAGATGGGAGAAGGCAGATTGGGAAGTAAAAGATTACAAAGAATTTCTAAAGAATAGACAATTACAAAAAGAATTTAATAAAGGTGGAGATGATATGACAGATATGTTAATAAAACAAATGAATGGAGAATTAGACTCATGGGCTATTAGATGGTGTTATACACATTTTAAAAAGAATGCATATTGTATATATCCTGTTAAGTCATATGTTGATAACATAGGAATGGATGGGAGTGGGGTGAACTGTGGGGAAACGAATAGATATGATCAAAATCAACGTATAAATGGATTAATTTCGATGTATCCAAAGGAAGTAAAGGAGGATAAAAAGATTATGAAGAAATTCAAAAGAATATATAAGGTGGAAAAAGTAGAAGAATTTCTGAGAAATTTAATAAAAGAATGTTCAATATATAGATTGTATAGAAAATATAGATATGGGGGAAAATGAGTTGAATAAACTATACAAAATGCAAAAAGGATACCAAGAGAGTATTTTGGACGACGAAAAATCCAAGGAGAAGAGTGAGACTTGGTTCCTAAAGGATACTATTGATTATTGGAGACATATAAGAATTAGAAATTCTATATTGCCTTTAATAGAACATTTTCCAATGTCTTCTTGGTTGACAATAGGTGATGGTAGATATGGCACAGATGCGAATTATTTGTTAGAAAAAGGATTAAATGTTTGTGCTACTGATATTCAAGATAGATTATTAAAAATATCGAATGACAGAGGTTTTATAAAAGAATATTCAAGGCAAAATGCAGAAAATTTGTCTTTTCAAGATAATCAGTTCGATTTTGTTTATTGTAAAGAATCGTATCATCATTTTCCGAGGCCTGCTATTGCGGTATATGAAATGTTACGAGTTTCGAAGATAGGAATTGTACTACAGGAGCCAAAAGATACCCTACTTTATGATTCCATCTTGCAAATTGTCTCGAATAAATTAATGAAAATTGTGGGATTAAAGAAGGAAGATCATAATTTTGAGGAATCTGGGAACTACGTGTATAAATTGTCAAGCCGAGAAATTGAGAAATATGCTTTAGGTTTAGGTTACAGGTTTGTGGCTTCTAAGGTTCAACAGGATTATTATCAAAAAGGAGTAGAGTTCCAAAAAGTGAAGAAAGAATCAAAATTATTTAAAAAAATCAAAAAAAGAATACTTTTAGCAGAGTTTCTGCAAAAAGTAGGTCTAATAAATGGTGGTATTTTGACGGGTATTATATTAAAGGAGATGCCAGAGAAAAACCTGGTGACTCAGTTAAGAAAAAGTGGATACAAAATTACAATATTACCAGAAAATCCTTATCTCTGAAGTAAGATTAATTAATCCACAAACCTAAAAAACCTATACCCTCCTACATCCTTCTCTAATACAAACCTATCCCTTAAGTTATACTTCTCTACTAACTCCAACCTGTACTCTAAATCCTCATACCTATCATTATTACTAGGATCCATCATATGTAATACCACAGATCCTCGATCAAACTCAGTAGTATCTAAATACTCATCTGTAAATATATGTACATAATTCTCATATATAGGATGCTCATGTATAGTTATTAAGTACTTAACATTATACTTATTCATAGCACTACCAAACCTTAACTCCTTAACATCCTTTTTAAATTCTTCATCAGAAAAAGCATTAACATCTCCCACTCTTGCTCTTCCTGTTTTTAAAGTAAGAGCAAGAAATACACTCTCATCTATATATATTTCATCCTCTTTACTATTCTCTTCTAAATACTTAGCAGCCTCATCTAATGTAGGGATCTGCACTTCTAATACAGACTGTGTATGTTTAATACATACAGGAAAAGCTAATACTATGAGTAATATTAAGAATAAAATCCTTAAATAGGTAGAAGAGGTCTTTAAAACAGAGTATATAAATGTTGTAGAACCTAATAACAAACCAAACATAATTATCTCTATATAGTAACTATGAGGAAATATACTCTTAGATGCTACAACCCAGAAGAATAGGGCTGTAAATAGTATAACTAAATTAATTTGTTTAATCCCTTTATCCTTTACAAATAGTAATGTCAAAAACCCAAACACAGATATATAGAAAAGAGGATCAGATACGGAAGGTATAAATTGATTAACCAACATATATCTGTAGAACTCCCAGTTAAATATCAATCTCCTGTCTGTTATGAAGTTAAGTAGAAGGTTATCATTAGCAAGATAATTGAAACCAATAGGAACTGCTATCAATACCGATATAACTAATAAAGGAATTAATATTCTTTTCTTTTCTAAATAGTTAAGGAAATTAGAAATATAATTTCTAAATTTCTTTAACAGTAGATAGGTAGTAATCAAAATTACTAAACCTACAACCAGTATTAAAATACTCCTTGTTCGTTCTAATCTTAAATTAGGAATACCAAACTTAGTAGTTAAAAAGAGTAAAGTTGCAAATAGATACAGTACTACAAAATCAAAAACCTTTTTTGTAATTCCCTTACTCTTTAACAAAATAAAAAGCAATGTTGGAGGTAGTACCCATATTAGGAAAGATACCTTTATTGCTGTAGCTATAGCAATAATAATACCCGACAGTGATAGTAGATGTAGCTTCTCCCTGTGTTCTAAGTATTTAGAAAGTAGATACAGAGATATCATTAGGAACATAAAGTTGATACCATCATATACAGTCACATATGTGGCAAATGCTACTATTGGGTTAATAGCCATTAAGGTTGTAATAATTAATGCATACAAATTATTACTCCATTTCTTTACTAACAAAAACAGAAACAGAAGAGTAATCAAACCAATTGTATGTGTCACTAGTCTAGTGTTAAACTCAATAGTATTATTCTTAAATACACTAAACGTACAAGCCAAAGTCCATTCTAGAAGAGGAAATTGTGGAAGCACTCTTGGTCCACCCTCTGGATTTGTAATTGGATTGGCTAAATATTTCTGTTGATACCAAGTAAAATCACCTCTCTCTACCATATACTTTGCAGGCTCTACATACGTATTGTATTTCATAGTATGGTATCCGGTGAAGTTGTTATTAAAGTAGGGTGCCTTTATACATGTAAATAGTATTAATACTCCAAAGAGTAATGAGTATGTTAATCTATTACTCAAATTTATCTCCTGCTCCTTCTGTATATACCCTCTATGAGTGCATATTAGTAACAAAGATGATGCTACTAGAAAGTAGTTAATATATATACTAAGGGAAGAAAGGACAAAGGAATATATCTCAGTTATGTTAATTACAATATCTGGATAATAGGTGAGGAGTATTTTAGAAACTAGAGATAACAGAAAAAGAATTTGAGATATGAGTTCATACCTTTTTCTTTTGAGACTTTTTTCTGTTAGTAAAAAGATATACAAGAAGAAAAGGGAAGATGTGGTTAAGAGTAGATGTCTAAATCTAACTACGGTATTTATGTCTATGATTTTTAGTATATTAAGAAAAAGTAGGAGAGAGGAAAGGGATATTAGTATTAGTAATGAAGTAGTAATGTATCTGTTATTTTTATTAAGAAACTTGGTTGTTTTTAACATATGACAAATCATTATACTCATCCATCTACTATTGGACAAGGAAATAGTAGGCATTTGCCAAATGGAATATTAGTAAATATAATCTATAGACATGTTTAACTATATAGAGCTACTATCACAATTTATAGGGACAGATTTCAAACTGAGATACAAGAATTCATATTTAGGTATAGTATGGATAATACTCAAACCTTTAGCTATGTTTGGGGTTATATATCTCATATGGTCAAACATATTCCGGATGGATGAGTCATATAAGATGGGATTACTATTAGGTATCATCATTATGAATATGTTTAGTGAAGCAGTATTAATGGGTCTTACTTCCATGATGAATAAGGCAGGAATAATACTTAAGATTAAATTCCCTAGAGAAGTAGTAGTCTTTAGTTCGATAACAGTCTCATTCTTGGATTTCTTCTTTAATATGATAGTATTCGTAATATTTAGTATCTTCACTCCCATTCATACAACTTTCATAGGATTTCTTCTTTTTCTCTTCTGTATTCTTAGTATATTTGTATTAACCTTAGGTATTGGTCAATTCCTAAGTATCATATATATAAAATTAAGAGACATACATAATCTTACTATTGTAATTTTGCAATTGGTATTTTGGATGACACCCGTATATTACACATTAGAAATGTTACCGGAGAGATTACAAGGATATATTAAACTTAATCCTTTAACCTTAATCCTCACATATGCAAGAAAGGGATTGATAACTGGAGATACAGTGAGAGGAGAGGATTTTCTTCAAGTTGGGATAGTATTCTTAATATGTCTAGTGGTATTTATACTAGGTAATATTTTCTTTAAGAGTAGAGTTTCTAAAATAGCGGAGTATTTCTAATGGATAATAAACCAGTAATACAAATTAGGAACGTAAAGAAATCATTTTTCCTTCCTCATGAGAGACATGATACCTTCATCGAGTATGCTACTAAGCCGTGGAAGCTATTCAAAAGAGAGGGTGAACAGTATGAGGTATTAAAGGATATTGATCTGGATATATATCCAGGTGAATTTATTGGGATAATGGGTAGGAATGGTAGTGGGAAATCTACATTACTAAAGATAATGGCAGGTATATATGAACCTACAAGCGGAAAAGTAAAGATAAATGGAAGTATGGTTCCTTTTTTAGAATTAGGAGTAGGATTTAATCCAGAGCTTACAGCAAGAGAGAATGTGTATCTTAACGGAATAATACTTGGTATGAAAAAATCCATGTTGAAAGAGAAATACAAGGAGATAGTGGAGTTTGCAGAACTAGAAAAATTTATGGATATGACCTTAAAGAATTTCTCTTCAGGTATGCAAGTGAGGTTAGCATTCTCCATCGCCATCATGGCAGATGCAGACATATACATATTAGATGAGGTTTTAGCAGTAGGAGATGTAGCATTTCAGGAGAAGTGTTTTGATATCTTTAAGGGTTACAAAAAGAAAGGTAAGACTGTAGTATTAGTAACACACTCTCCTGGTGCTGTTGAGAGATTCTGTGATAGAGCAGTATTTCTTAAAGATGGTAGGGTTCATGAATATGATTCTATAGATGGTGCTGTAAAAGCATATCTAGAGGGATAGGCTTTCGTATAGCTTTGTATATTTTTCTGCAATTACTTTGTATCCGTATCTCTGTTCAATATCTAAATGAAGATCTTCTCTACTAAATCTCTCTTTGCTCGTAAGACATACCTTAATCGCTTCAGATAGTTTCCTTGTATCAAATGGTTCTACAACTTCTCCCAATTCTTTCTTGTTAATAATTTCAGGAACTCCACCTACATCAAAACCCACACAAGGTGTACCACATGCTAATGACTCTATCAAAACATTTGGGAGATTTTCTGACATTGACGAGATAATGGTGACATCTGATGCTGAGTATAGCATTGCTAAATCTTTTTCTTCTTCAATATAGCCCACACTCCTTACCGGGATATCTACATCTATACCCTCTTGGTCAGTTCCAAAAACTAATAGTTCAGTATTTTCTAAATCAAAATTCTTAAGAGCATCTCTGAGAAAATGAAATCCCTTGTTTCTGTCTTTTAATGGATTAACAGATCCAAACAGTATATATCTTTTGTCACTCTCAAGATTGTATTTTTTCCTACTCTCCTCCTTATCATACGGTTTAAAAACGCTTGTATCTATGGGATTGGGGATAACTAAAACTTCACTATTCCTAAACAATCTACTCTCCTTGGCTTTCTTTGCTAACCATTCACTAGGGCATACAAGAGTAATGCTTTTTCCACTCCAATGTTTCTCTTTTTGGGAAAGTATATATGTACTTAAATCAAAATTTCTTGTTGAACCTAATGCAGGACAATTATTACACTTAGATGTATATTTCATACAATCATTAGGTAGATGGCAACCTCCCGTAAAGGTCCATGAATCGTGTAGAGTCCATACGATTGGTATATTAAAGTTTCCAATCTCCTTTATAGAAAACATCCCCATATTAATATAATTGAGGTGCAAAATATCAGGGTTTAATTTCTCTACCATTTTCTTTCCCCCAAAAGAGAAGAGAGATGAGCTAAAGGGAGTTTTTCTTTGTTTAGAAGAAAGGAGTTTGGGTATGGCATCAATCTTTGGTATTAGAGATTTTCTTTCCTGCTCTTCTTTGTATAGGTACTGATACTGAGCATCTATACCATTCTGTTTAAGACACTCTGTAATTCTTCGTGCACTTCTTGCTGCTCCCCCTTTCTTCTCCAGTGTGTTACATACCAGTATCTTCATAACAGAAATTCTATCTTTTGCTACACACAAGGTCAAGAAATACCAATATATCAATATAGAGATTTGGTTTTAAATGTGATAACATAATCAAAATATATCAAATAGTACAAGTATATATATGGCTAAAATTATTCATTACTGTTGGTTTGGGGGTAAGCCTTTACCAAAATTAGCAAAGAAATGTATAAAGAGTTGGGAGAAGTATTTCCCAGATTATGAGATAAGGAGATGGGATGAGAGTAATTTTGATGTGAATATTACTGAATTTTCTAAAAAAGCATATGAAGAGAAGAAGTGGGCTTTTGTTTCTGATGTAGCAAGAGTATATGCATTAAAAGAGTATGGAGGGATATATTTTGATACAGATATGATGGTTGTAAAGGATGTAGATTTTCTTAAGGATGAAGAATTTTTTGCAGGTTGGGAATCTAAGGATTATGTTGCAGTGGGGGCATTGGGAGCTAAAAATCCTAATAACCCAATTATTAATGATTTAGTGAAGAAATATGAAGAGATATCATTTGATATTGAGAATATGGGTTCATTCTCGATACCAGTCCTACTCACGGATCTGTTAAAGAAGAAATACGGTTTGAAAAACGATTCTTCTAAGAATCAAAAATTGGCAAATGGGGGTACGATATATACTAGAGAGTATTTCTATCCTCTTAATTACGACTATAACGACAATATGTTCACAGATAATACCTGTATGATCCACTACTATGATGCTAGCTGGACATCAGGGAAGGACAAAATATACAACAAGCTCTTTCGTATGTTGGGTAGAGAAAGAATGGATTCAATAATTAGTACTTTGAAGGTCTTTAAGGGTATATTGAGAAGTATATACAAGGTTTTGTTTTTTCCTGTTACCAAGGTAGTAAATAAGATAAGACATCTGAAACACTTAAAGAAAGTACAGGAGAAGATAGAAAGGACAATGGAGGAGATCAAGGAAGGACAGGTTATAGTGGCGTGTAATCCGAAATGGTTAGGTACAACATACGCTACTAAAGAAATGTTTGATAATGTGATAGAGATTGAAGAGCTGCATTCAGCAAAGTATGTAAGTAGTATTGCAAAAATTATATGTGATAAAAGACCTAAGATGATTGTGTTTAGTGCCTTTGCAGTTGGTTGGGAAAAGTTAGCAAGAAGGATAAAGGAGATTGATGAAGAAATTGTAATAAAGACGTTATGGCATGGTAGTAATAGCATGCATATAGAGGAGTACGATTGGTATAGGTTTAAAGAGATAGTCACTTTGTACAAGGATGGCATAGTATCTAGCTTGGGTTTTGTTAAGAAGAGTATGGCAGAGTTTTATGAAAGAAAGGGATACAAAACAGAATTTTTAATGAATAATTTTACATTAGATAGAAAGAAAGAGATTAAGCCAGAAGAGAGGGGAAAGACTAATACAGTGCGTATAGGTTTGTATGCTTCGGGCGATAGATGGGTGAAGAATTTCTACAATCAACTATCTGCTACTAGTTTAGTAAAGGATGCAGTAGTAGAGTGTATACCTATAAGTGATAGAGTATATGATTTTGCTAATATGATTAATCTTAATTTAACGGGAACAACTAAACCAGTAGGTAGAGATGAACTTTTTTCTAAAATGAAGAGTAATGATATTAATGTGTATGTTACATTCGTAGAGTGTGCTCCTATGTTACCTTTAGAGAGTTTTGAATTGGGTGTGCCTTGTATAACCGGTAATAATCATCACTATTGGGAAGGTCATGAATTAAGAGATTATTTAGTAGTGGATGAGGCAGATAATGTAATATCTATATATGAAAAGATTATGTATTGCTTAGAGAATAAGGGTAAGATTATGGAGTTGTATAGAAAGTGGAAGAATGAATATGATATAGAGGCTAAGGAGAGTTTAAATAAATTTTTGAATAAAGATAGTTAAAATGGGGAATAAGAGTACAATCAAGACTAAAAAAATGACAGACAAAGAGATAGAGGATTTAAAAGCTACCTTAGTAATTTTGGAAAAGGAGAACAAATTATTAAGAAAGAATGTTAAAAAACTATTCAAAGATTTAAATGTTATTTTGAATTCAAAGTCATATAAAATAGCACATGGCTTTAGTAAACTTTCTCGTAAAATTTTAGGAAGAAAATAAATGAAATCAAAGAAACCCCGAATTGCCCTAGTAGTAGATGTAGATAATTGGGCTTTTGCAAATATTGCTAGGCAAGTTATTAAGAATTTAGGACACAAGTACGATTTTCAATATATAGTTATGGACGGGATAGATAACATTATTAAGGTTTTATTTTTGGTTGAGGATTGTGATGTGGTTCACTTCTTTTGGAGAGGTCAGCTACTTTGGTTAAATGATTATCCAACTCACGACTACCTACAAAAGCTAGGTTTTTGCGAGACGGATGAATATATTAAAGAATTGATGCCCAATTTAAATATTTCTACAGCTGTCTATGATCACCTGTTTTTGGATAATAAAGCTTCACAGACAAAGGAGGTTTTGAAGTATGTTAAAAACTATTATGTATGTTCAAAAAGATTAAATAAAATATATTCTAATCTTGAGGGTATAAAAAGGCCAAAGGCGGTGGTGACAGATGGTGTAGATTTGAAAAAGTTTTTCCCAAAGAATTTGAAAAGGTTCGATACTATATCTACAAGGAAAATAGTCATAGGGTGGGCGGGAAATAGTAAATGGACTAGCGATATAGAAGATTTTAAAGGAGTTCATACTATCTTAAAACCTGCGCTAGAGGAATTAAAGAGGGAAGGATACGGTATAGAGGAGTACTTTGCTGACAGGGTAATTAGAATGATCCCTCATGACAAGATGAATGATTATTATTCTAAGATAGATGTATATATATGTCCCTCTAAGATAGAGGGTACTCCTAATCCTGTACTAGAATCTATGGCATGTGGAGTGCCTGTAATATCTACGGATGTAGGTATAGTGCCTGATGTGTTTGGTAAGAAACAGAAGAAAATGATATTGGAAGAAAGGAGTAAAGAGTGTCTTAAGGAAAAGTTAGTATATTTATTTGAGAACAAAGGTTTGTTCAAAGAATTGTCAGAAGAGAATTTAAATAGTATTAAGGGATGGTCTTGGGTTGAGAAATGTAAGGATTTTGATAGATATTTTGTAAAATGTTTGAGAAAATGAAGGAGAAATCTTTAAAGGAAAGTTTCAAAAATATAAAGAGGATAATTGTGTCAGACTTCTCTTTTGTCTTTTTTCTTCTCTTGTTATTACTCACGATAGCTTATTTTTCTGTTCCTCTCTTTGTAATGCCGGATTCTGTACTTTATTATATATATTTAAAGATTTTTGATGGGATAAAGCCAATTTCTTCGTGGAATATAACTAGAGGTCCTTCTTTCCCAGTCATTATTTATTTAGGTACGTTAGTTTTGGGGAATAGTATGTTAAGTATCTTAACAATTACGTATATATTCTTCACCGGATTTATCACCTCTTACTATCTTGTACTAAGAAATCTCTTAGCAGTATTTAAAGTTAAAAAAGTACGAAAGGTTTTGGTATTCTCCCTTTTTGTACTTTTAATCATGTTCAATCCGATTCTGTTTGGATATTTCCACGCTTTCTTGACAGAGTTTGTAGGTATATTTTTGGTTTTTGTTTCTTGCATTCTATGTTGGAAATGGTTAAAAATTGATTTCCGAAAAGAGAAAGTGAAATATATACTTTTTTCAGTCCTTCTTGCACTTCTATTGGTATTTCTTTGGTTTCTCAAACAGCCGTATGTAACAGCTGTTCTCTTCTCACTGCCTATTGCTATACTGCTTTCCATATGTACCAGGTTTAATTTGAAAGATGCAATCGTAAGGTTACTAACCTTCTTCCTGTGCATATTCGCCTTGATTATGAGTATAAGAGGGTGGGACTCTTTTTTGGACTATCACGGAAGAACAGAAAAGAGGGGCTATACAAATGAACATCTATTAAGTAATTCTATTATTAATGGAATTAGCAATTTGAGATTAGAAAGTCAATTAGAAGATATTACTGCCCAAGATTATTCAGAGGATCAATATGTTTCTGATAAAGATAAGATCAAGATACAAAATATATTGTCAGGAGGCAGTACGGATAGTTTCGGGGTGGTTAGAATTATGTCTCCTAGGGGAAATTTGGTTGATAAGATGGTTTTGTACTATAAGGGGAACAATTTTTCTACCTATGATGCTCTGGCTTTTTGGTTAAAAGTATTTAAGAAACATCCTATCTATGTTTTGGAGTCATATTTTTCCAATTATTTGGCTACTATAAATGTATATATAAGTTGGAGGGACAGTAGAGGTGCATATTATCCTATTAAAGAGATAACAAATTTTCATCATGAAAACAGAACGATAGGTTTGAGTTATATGTATAATGATGACAATTTTCTTTGGATTCAGGATTATCAATACGGTGATATAAAAAATCTATATAGTAGTAACAATAAAGAAATTTTCTCGTCAAATATTTTTGAAGTATATTCTATTTTACATTTAAATTTCTTTAAGGCTCTATTTATACTGCTTCCATTCCTATTTATTTATGCGGCTATAAGGTACATAGTCATCTTCAAGCGTATAGATTCTAAAACAAAAGAGTACTTTAACTTGGTAATCATTCTGTTAGGATTTGGTCTTTCTCATACGGTATTTCATGCAATTACAGGGGCAGTGATAGATAGGTATGCATATATAGTTTTTCCAGAGGTAGTTTTAGCAATAATGGTTTTGTTAGTACTAAGAATCCACCCTAAGAAGGTGTGATATAATCTTTAGAATTAGAGAATTACTACTATGATAAACAAATCTGAAGTATATATAACTATTCCAATGTACAATGATGAGAAGATGATTTTAAAAGTCATCAAATCTTTGCAGAATAAAGGATACAAAAATATTGTAGTGGTAGATGATGGGAGCAAGGATTTAGGTTATGATGTAGTTAAGAAAAATACAAATATCATAGTTACAAAACATATAATCAACAGGGGACAGGGTGCTGCAATTCAAACGGGCATGGAAATAGCCATAGAAAAGGGTGCAAAATATATTGTACATTTTGATTCAGACGGACAACATGATGTAAATGATTTAGATCCTATGTTAGAAGAATTAATAAAAGGCAAATATGATATTGTGTTAGGTTCGAGATTTCTAAGGGAGAATGACATTCCTTTAAAGAAAAGAATTGTACTTAAGGGAGGTATAATATTTACATACTTACTCTCTGGTATATGGTTAACAGATGTTCATAATGGTCTTAGAGTTATGACTGCTAATACTGCTAAAAGGTTGGATATACAGCATGATAGGATGGAGCATGCATCTGAGATTTTAGATAAGATAAAGAAACTTAATTTAAAATATACAGAGATTCCAGTTACAATACACTATACAGAATATTCAATGTCTAAAGGACAGAGTGTATTTAATAGTTTAAATATTGCTTGGAAGTTAATAATTTCTAAATTAAAGGATTAATGTTAATACAATATATAGCTACGGGGATAATATTAATAGTTATAGCACAACTATTAATAAGAGTATTTAAAGATAAAACAGATTTATTTAAAGTTGTTTTTTGGTTATTTTTTTGGGGAGTATCTCTATTTTTAATATGGATGCCTCCTGATGTTTTAGATACCTTAGGAGAAATAGTTGGGGTAGGTAGGGGTGTGGATGTTTTAATATATTTATCAATAATAGTACTCTTTTATACCAATCTTAAGTTAAATAGCAGGATAGAGAAGTTAGAAAAACAAATTACTAAGTTGGTAAGGGAGATAGCTAAGAGTAAAGCCTGATAGTACATTGTGTACAAAAATAATATTATTAAGGTATTTATGAAAATATCTCTAATTACGGTTTGTTACAATTCTGAAGGGACCATAGAGGAGACATTGAAATCTGTATTAAATCAAACTTATGGAGATTATGAATACATTATAGTTGACGGGAAGTCTTCTGATGGAACTTTGAAGATACTAGAAAAATATAAAAGTCTTTTTGGAGGTAAGATGCGGTATCACTCAGAGAAAGATGAGGGTTTATATGATGCTATGAATAAAGGAATAAAAGTGGCAACTGGGGACGTTATTGGGTTCTTAAATGCGGATGATAAGCTTTCCGACTCAAATGTTTTCTCAATTATAAGTGAGAAATTTAAAGAGAAGTCTGTGGATGGTGTATATAGTGATTTGTTGTTTTTAGATAAAGAAACTATGAGAAAACCAAAGAGAAAATTTTTAGCTAGACCTTTTTCAAGAAATTTAGCATGGCATCCACCATTCCCTACATTGTATTTAAGGAGGAAAATCTATAAAGATTTAGGTTATTACAACCAAAAGTATAGAATAGCTGCAGATTTTGATTTTATGTTAAGACTTTTAAAGAAAGGATATAAACTTTCCTATATCAAAGGTTATTTTGTATATATGAGGGTGGGGGGGTTAAGTACAGGAGGAATAAAAGGATATTGGAATAATTTCTGGGAATCATACAAAGTTTTAGTAAATAATAAAGTGAAATACCCATTCTTGTGTAATTTGTTAAGAACATTCAATACTATTATACAAATGCTCATGGCAATATCAAACAAAGAAGAGATAGTTGAGATTAATAGAAGAGAGTGATACTATAAGTTCAGAAATTAATACAAGTTATTATTTTAGTTTTAAATAAAAATATTAATGAAGAAAGCTTTAATAACAGGAGTGACGGGACAAGATGGTTCATACTTGGCGGAATTTCTCCTAGAGAAGGGATATGAAGTACATGGGATATTAAGAAGATCGAGTAGTTTTAATACATGGAGGATTGATCATATATATAAGGATGTGCACGAAGCAAAGAATTTCTTTTTGCATTATGGAGATCTAACTGATGGGACTAGTATAGTTAAACTGCTTAAAGAAATTGAACCTGATGAAATATATAATCTAGCTGCTCAAAGTCATGTTAAAGTAAGTTTTGAAACTCCAGAATATACTGCAAACGCAGACGGATTAGGGGTTCTAAGAATATTAGAAGCTATTAAATTACTTAATATGGAAAGTAAAGTTAAGATGTACCAAGCTTCTACCTCGGAGCTATACGGTTTGGTTCAGGAAACACCTCAGAAAGAAACTACACCGTTCTATCCTAGAAGTCCCTATGCTGCAGCCAAGCTTTATGCATACTGGATAGTGAAGAATTACAGGGAAGCATATAATATCTTTGCTTGTAACGGAATATTGTTTAATCACGAATCACCTAGGCGAGGGCAAACATTTGTAACAAGAAAAATAACTATGGCTCTTTGTAATATAAAGTTAGGAAATCAAGAGAAATTATATTTAGGTAATATGGATGCAAAAAGAGATTGGGGATATGCTAAGGAATATGTAGAGTCTATGTGGCTAATGCTTCAACAAGATAAACCAGATGACTATGTTGTTGCAACTGGGGAGACTCACACAGTTAGGGAATTTGTAGAGGAATCATGTAAGGTTTTAGATATGGAAATTAAATGGAAAGGCTCTGGACTTAAGGAAAAAGGTGTTGATAAGAAGACAGGAAAAACCATAATTGAGATAGATCCTCAATATTTTAGACCCACGGAAGTAGATTTGCTTTTAGGGGATCCAACTAAAGCCAAGAAAATTCTAGGATGGAAAGCTAAAACTAAGTTTAAGGATTTAGTCAAAATAATGATAGAATCGGATCTAGATATTTTAAATAATAAGAAAGTGATATATTAACTAGAAAACCTAATATATTTATTAATTACAGATGGAAAGAATAAGTTTAATAAAGTCTACGTTCTACAAAGAGGAAGATACTAAGAAAAAATTGTGTGATTTTATCATGAAGGCAAACATCTTAAGTATGAGGACAGAAAGTGAGAAGTTCGAAAAGGTTTTTTCAAGAAAACAAGAAAGGAAGTATTCAGCTTTTGTACATAATGGAAGTTGTGCAAATATGCTACTAATACAATCTTTGTCTAATATGGGGAAATTGAATCCGAATGACAAAGTATTTGTTTCAAATTTAACCTGGCCTACAAATGTAATGCCTCTAATACAGTTAGGGCTGATTCCTGTATTTCTTGATGTAGAAATTGAAAATCTAAATACATCGAGTGCTATATTAAAAAAAGCTTATACTGAGCATCCAGATGTTAAAGCATTCTTTATAACAAATGCACTAGGTTTTTGTGCTGATATAGATAATATAAGAGATTTCTGCAAAAGAAAGAAAATATTGCTTATAGAGGATAATTGTGAATCCTTGGGCTCAAAATACAAAGGAGTATATCTTGGGAATTATGGTCTTGCCTCGACGTTCTCCTTTTTTGTCGGACATCACATGTCTACTATAGAGGGGGGTATGATTTGTACAGATAACAAAGATTTGTACGAGAATCTTAGAATGGCTCGATCTCATGGATGGACAAGAAATAATTCGAAGAGTTTTCAGAACAAAATGAAAAAGACATACGGAGTAACTGATTTTTATGACATATACACTTTCTATAATTTAGCATACAATTTCAGACCTACCGAGATTAATGGATTTCTGGGTAACACGCAAATCAAATATTTAGATGAAATTGTTTCTAAGAGAGAAAAATTTTTCAAAAGATTTTATGAGCAAACATTGAAAAACGATGAAATTATTGATCTTGATTTTTCTGGTATGGATGTAGTATCCAATTTTGGGATGCCGGTTATATTGAAAGATCAGAAATTATTTGAGAAGTATAAACAACGATTTATTGATAACAATGTAGAAATTAGGCCTGTTATAGCAGGGAGTATAGCTAATCAGCCGTTTTTGAATGGTAAGAAGTTTCTTGTGACTAATATTGATAATTCTAACTTTATTTCACAAAACGGATTTTATTTTGGTAATAATCCAGAACTCAATGAAGAAGAGATTGCTAGACTAGTTAATTTACTTAAAAAAGATTGATATGTATATCGGAATAACTGGAGGAAAAGGTGTTTTAGGATCGATTCTTGTTGATAAGATAAAGGAAAAAGGAATAGAATACTCTCTCTTTGAAGGAGATATTAGACAGAGAGAGGACATTGATAATTGGTTGAAATTAGAAAAAATAGAATCCATTTTTCATCTTGCCGCAATTGTTCCCACATCGGTAGTAAAGGATGATTTGTTAAGTGCTTTTGATGTGAATGCTATAGGAACGAAGAATTTAGTTGATAGCTTAAATATGAACTCTCCTGATACATGGATGTTCTATTCTAGCTCCTCTCATGTGTATAAACCTTCGGACAAACCTATTAAAGAAACGAATGAAATAGATCCGACATCCGAATATGGTCTAACTAAATATTCAGGTGAGGTATTAGCAAGAAAATACTACAAGAATCTTTGTATAGGAAGAATTTTTAGCATGTACCATGGTTCTCAAAAAGTTCCGTTTCTCTATCCAAGCATTAAAGAAAGATTGGCCAAAGAAGATTTAACAAAAGAGTTTGAGCTATATGGTGGTGAGAGTGAGAGAGACTTCTTAAACGCTGAAGAAATAGCTGATATATTGCTTAAACTGATGAAAGTTAGGGCTCTGGGGACATACAATATCGGATCTGGAAAGAGTACAAAAGTGAAAGATTTTGTTAGGCAAATGACATCTAAGAAACTAAAGATAAAGAGTTTAGGAGATTTTGATAGTCTTGTAGCAAATATAGATAAATTGAAAAATGTTCTAAATGAATAAAGACAAAAAAATCTCTGAAGTTACCATAATGATTCAAACTTTTAATCGGGCAAATTACTTAGTGGATGCAATAGATTCCGCATTGGCTCAGACTTATCCTTGTGACGTAATAGTCTGTGACCATGGAAGCCAGGATTCCACTCCTGAAGTAGTAAAGAGATACGAAGGAAAAGTTAAGTATATTAGAAGAGATGAAGATTTCGGACCTCATTTCGCTTGGTTGGATGGGGTTTTACACGCTCAAACAAAGTATGTAAAAATATTGTTTGATGATGATTGGCTAGAATCTACATTTGTAGAAGAGACATTACGGTTGATGAAGGATGACGTTAGTTGTGTGATAACTAATGCGAAAATAAGCCATGAGCAAGAAAATAAAAAGAGAGTTGAAGAGATCAAGTTCTTCAATAAGACTGGCATATTTAATAATTTCTTTATTAAGAATCAAATTCTTCTTTCAGGAGGTGTAATTTCTCCGTCATGTTGCCTTTTCAGGAAGGAAGAGCTAGTAGACGGAATTTATCAGGGGAAATTACTTAAAAAAGGTGGTAACTATTATCATGGTGTTGGTCCAGATATGTTTGTTATGCTTCTTGGTTTCCTGCGATATAAAAAAATAGGTTTTATTAATGATTCCTTGGCTATTTTCCGGGCTCATGAGAAATCTATAACAATAAATGCTTCTCAGGAAAGTGAGAAAAAAAATAAGATAAGAAATGCCTACGAAGATACGATAGAGTTTTATTCGTTTCTAAGATTGTATCCATTGTTCAAGATTTTTTACTATGTTGATCCCCGAAGATTAATTAGACTTTTTGTCTTCAAAAATAGAGACTTAGTAAAGAGTATAGTTACTAAGTTTACAAAGAAATAAATAAGCGACAGTAAACTGTATAGACTCGATATGGAGAAAGTAAGAACTTTTCTTAAAAAACATTCAATATACATTCCCGTACTCCTATGCCTTACTCTTGGTTTAATATCCCTCATATTTAGAAACGCTACCCTAGACGATGACCTATACCTATGGGAATCAGTAATAATGAAAGAAGCATTAAGTAGGGGAGAATGGATAGGCCATTACGGTGTAGGAGTACACGGTTTTCTCTTCAAATTACCAGTAGCTCTAATATTCTTCCTAACAGGTCCTTCACTTACTGTTGCCACCATATGGAATATATTAATAGGTTGTGCACTACTATATGTATTTTACAAAATCCTAGATAAATACTTCCCTAATACACTATACCCATTAGCAGGATCCATACTCCTTCTAACCAACTTTCAATTCATACTACACCTTCCCACATACATGAGAGAATTTCCTGTAATGCTCTCTCTATTACTCTTCATATACTTAATTATCTATAAAAAATCATACTGGTTAGTAGGATTGGCACTACTATTAATCCTAGATGCAAAAGAATCAGTCTTCTTTATGATCCTCCCAGGATATCTACTGTATCTTCTCATATCCTCTTGGAAAGGCTTTTCATTTAACAGTATTAAAGAGATATTCAAACGAAGCCTTCCAGTACTACTTCCTCCTGTCATATACATATTACTAATGATATTTACATCCATAATACCACTTAACACAGTAATATTTACCGTAATACCAGGTGTAACAAAAGGAGGAGTAGAGTACCAACTAAAACACTTCGAAATGAAAGCAGCCACACAAAGTATAGTAAGATTAAAAAGCCCAGATGCCCCTACGGTATATAACTATGTCCCTATTGCAGTTGATGAAGAAAAGAAAGAAGGAGAAAGTCCTATTAAAAAGATAGCAAACATAGTAGTAGGGTATATAGGTAAATTCCTATATCCTAGAAGCTTCTCATTCCTTTCCATACCTAAAATAATTTTCTTCCCAGCCCTCTTTACAAGCATATTAATATTTAAAAATGCAATAAAAAAGAAAGAGGATATATTAATAGCATTGATATTAATAATCTGGTCATTTATAGGGGTATTTGTAGTTAGACAATCATTTGATAGGTACCTATTTCCAATAACTCCAATTATTTTCTTTCTGTACTTAATATTTCTCAAGGATATAGTTAAGGATAGTAAGAAATACATATGGATAGTTGTAATATCATCAATTATCTCCCTTGTGGGTCTGTTATTCGAAGCCGACTATGCATATATCAAATTAGGTTTGAATATAATTGCAATAATAGGGTATATCCTTTACTATCTCCTTCACAAAAAAATCAAAATATCATACCTGTTACTCAGCCTACTAATGGGAGCTCTAACATTCTCAGTAATATCCTTCTACTTCTACAAACTAGGTCCTCTAAGACAATACATTAACTTTGGTAGAGACTATGAGGTGGAGAAAGTAATATCATACTTTGATCAAGGAGAAAATATTCTAATAAATGATATCGGTTGGGATCTTCTAGCAGGAGCATACAGAGGAAACAGAGAATACGGTGCAGAGTGGAAGTGGAAATTAAGAGATTGGGTACCGAGGAAAAAACATCTAAGGAAATTTGAGTACGGAGATACATACACTATGTACTATGATGATATAGAGGTAGATAGGGAGATGACTACTATATATGGCATAGAGAAGATTGCTTTGACAGTATCTAATATAGAAGATATTTCTTTCCCACACCAAGGCAAACTAGAAGAGTATTTTAATGAAGATTGGTTAGAACTAACAGATACCATCCCCCTTAAAAACAAAACATTGTATATATTTAAAGTAATTAGGTAATATATATACAATGCACATCATAATAGACGCTACAACAACCCAAGACCAAATGGCATATGCTGGTCCTGGTCAATATACAAAAAATATAATACTCTCTCTTGCAAAAGGATACCCTAATACAAAATTCTCCCTATTACTCTTTAACAACCATGAATCTACATTAGATGGACAAATAGAAAACCTAAAAAATGTACAAATAGTAGATATAGGCAAATACAAAATAAATGACTATAAAAATGACATATGGTATTTCTTTAAAATACTCCCCACTATTAAAAAGATTAAACAGAAAGACAGTATATTTTTCTCTCCATACTTTTGGAGAAACTATCCATCATACTCCATGCCCACAGTACTCTTTATCCATGATATGAACCTTCCCATGTTTAACATGTATTCCCAAATATCACCAATACACAACATCGTAAGGGGAGTACAGTACTGGATGACAATGTATAAATCATTAAAATGTAAATACCTAATATGCAATTCAGATACATCTAAACAAGACTACCTCAAATACTTTCCTAAATATCCCAAAGAAAAAATATATACATCATACCTAGGAGTAGATCTAGAAAAGAAAGAAGTCTCATTAGAAAAAATACTTCCCTCTGACTATAAACAAAGAGGATACATCATATATCTAGGAGGAGGGATTAATAAAAGTAAAAACTCAATAGGTGTCATAGAGGGATATATATCATTCCTAAGGATACTTAAGAAAAATCCAAAAGATGTACCATACTTAGTAATATCAGGAGGTAAGTTTCAAGACAAATCTAAAAGAGAGGTAAAGGAGCTATATGATCTAATAGAGAAAGAACATATACAAGAGTGTGTAATATTCACGGGCTTCTATGAAGATATACAGAAATACTCACTACTAAGTAACGCATTTGCATTCATACACCTGTCTTTGTATGAAGGGTTTGGATTTTCTCCCATAGAGGCACTAAGATGCAAAACCCCAACAATACTACACAAAAGTCCTGTATATATGGAACTATTTAAAGATGTAGCATTGATGGTAAATGGATTAGATGCAGAAGAGGTGGGAAGAAAAATATATGATGTATATACCAATCCTAAGAAATACACACAGAGGATAGAGCAGGGATATATACTCTCTCAAAAATATACATGGGAGAATGTAGCAAAGGTAACGCATGATGTTTTTAAGAAGATTTCAGTATGAATCTTAAAAAACTCCTAATTCAGAAATACCAAAATAACAAAGAACTATCCAAATCATTCATATGGAGATTAATACAAATACTCTCTAAACAAGGTACAAGTGGTTTAATGTTCTTCATAGCCACATACTTCCTTACAAAGGAAGAAATGGGTATATATGGATATGTATCATCTATATTACTAATGTTAGTAATATTTTCAGACTTCGGTATATCAATATCCACATCAAGATACATTACCCTATACAACACTACTCAGAAAGAGAAGGTGAATAAAGTATTCTTTAACTCCCTACTCATAATACTCACTGTATCTGTGGTGGTTGTATCTACTGTATTAATACTCAAAGAGAGTATCTTCCCTAGACATCTAGAATACATATACTATGCACTACCCTTGGTCCTCATAACTCCCCTCACATCCGTACTAGATGGTATATACAGAGGATTAAAAAAGTTTAAAAAATTAGCTACAGTATCACTATGCAACTCAGTATTAGGTATAACCATATCATACATACTAGTCACAAATTTCCAACTTAAAGGAGCAATACTTGCACAAGCAGTATACTTTGGAATATATGCAATCATTCTCTTCATATTACAAAAGGGATATGAATTTAAGATAGAGAAGAAGATAATTAAGGATATAGGGAAATACTCAATGTATTTTGGTATTGCATCACTAGGACATTACTTCTTTTCTAAGGTAAATGTACTAATACTAGGAGGATACAATCTACTTGAAGAAATAGCTGTGTATGAACTACTTAATAAGGTATATACAATATTTCTGATACCTTTCTCTGTACTAGGTCAGGTACTAGCACCAAACATAGTAGAAATGTTTTCTCTTAAAAAGTATAGAGATGTGAAAGGTATATTTAAAAGAATACTCTCTTATATGCTACTTCTAAATATTGTATTCATACCAGTGTCTATGATAGTAGCTAGATTTGGGATATCTACTCTCTTTCCAATATACTCTGATGGTATACTGATGGCTCTACTACTCCCAGTCACTTTAACATTCTCTGTAGCTATACCAGTAGTAGTTATAAATACTGGCATTATTACCTCTACAGGACATGCGAAATTAATGGCGATACAAAATGTAGTATCAGGAACAGTGAATGTGATTTTAAATATATTGATAGTTAGGGAGTATGGGTATGTTGGAGTAATATGGGTTACATTTGCAATACAATTACTCTCCACCCTCTTCCTTTACATAATCTATTACTCTAAAATATCAAAACTATGATCTTAGAAATATTTCTGTACACACTCTCTGCAATTATTGCTCTTGCAGGAGTAATATTAACAATCTTAACACTTCCAGGTATTTGGTTAGTATATATAGCAACAGTTATAGTTGCATTTATAAATGGATTTGAAACCTTAACACCAACCATATTAATAATCCTATTTATTCTTTCTCTCCTCTCTACATTTGTAGATAATATTGTTGTAGCTATGGGTGCTAAAAAGTTCGGAGGCTCTACATGGGGTATGATAGGGGCAATAGTAGGGGGGATTGTTGGATTAATAGTGGGAAGTATTGTAGGTATGTTCCTGGGCCCTCTGATTGGAGCTACGCTGTTTGAACTAACATTCTCAGGTAAAGATATCAATCAAAGCCTTAAGGCAGGGGTAGGCTCTGCCATAGGGGTATTAGTTAGTATATTCTTAAAGATAGGTATTAATATCGGGATAATTGTATTTGTAATATCTAAGGTATTGTAGAAATTCCCTAAAGAAGTCTTAACCACTCCTTTTGACTCTCGCGAAGACACCTTAGTATAAGCATAATAAATTCTGTATCATCACTATGTGCTTTCTCAAGAGAATCTATATATTCAGAGCGTAGCACAGTTGGTATTATAGTGATATTGTACCTGTTTTGCAGAAGTATCAAATTCATTATTAATCTTGCTACTCTTCCATTACCATCTACAAATGGATGTATATTTACAAACTCTTTATGTGCCTTAATAGCAGCGACAACAGGATGCTCTTTCTTAATTAATTCTTTTACTCTTCCTTCATACTCCTTCATTAAGCGCTCTATTTCATTTGGTTTGGGAAAAGAATATTTCGACCCTGTAATAAGAATCTCCACGCTTCTATATTGACCAGCATTCTTTTCATCTATTTTTTCATAGAACAGTCTGTGTAATTCTAATATATCACCTACAGATATCTCCTTCTTATTGACAAGGGAAAACATGTATTCATATGCATTAGCATGCCCTTGCGCTTCCAGATGATCTCTTAGGGGTTTGCCCCCTATGGTTAGACCGTCTTCTATTACGACCTTAGTCTCAGATTCTGTAAGGGTATTGCCCTCCAAAGAGTTAGATGTATATGTTAAACCTATGAGATAGTAGTCTTTAAGTAATTGTATTCTCCTTTGTTTAAGAGGTCTTTTTCTATTTATTTGTCTTTGAAGAGTATCTATTTCCGTAATGTATTTTTCTATTTCAGGAGAGTATTTATGCATACATAATTATATCATTTTATGTAAGTAGAAAGGGAGAATAATCATTAATTTAATAATTATTTAATATTTATTTGCTACACTTACATATGATTATATTTATTGATGAATCAGGAGATCCAGGTTATAAGGTAGAGAAAGGCTCTAGTACAGTATTTATAATTATAATGGTTGGAATCAAAGAAGATTTAGAAGCAGAAGAAATCTCTGAAAGAATAGGAAAACTAAAGGAAGAGATGGGGAAATCTGTGAATCATGAATTCAAATTTAATAAAATGACCAAGCAAGAGAGAATTAAGTTTTTGTTAAAAACTTCTAAATTTGAATTTGAAATTAGATCCTTAATTCTTTTTAAAGGAGAAATAGGAGGGAATCAAAAATACATAGATTATCCATTTCTTTTGCAGAGATTGTTTAAAGAAAATCGAAGCATTTTACGAGATGCAAGGATAAGAATTGATAAAATCGGAAGCAAAAGGACTAATAAGGAAATCAATGTAATCTTGAGAAATTCTGTTACAAAGTCTGATGGGAAGAAGTGGATTAAGAATTGTAAATTTGTAGACTCTAGATCAAATAATCTAATACAATTGGCGGATGTAATTGCTGGTAGTGTCCACAGATACTATGCAAGGGAGAAGGAAGATTGTGATGTATATATGAAGATTATAAGAAATAAAATGAAGAGGGAAATACTTATAAAATAATCGACCTACTGCCTATCTTAAGAAAACTCCTAAGAAAGCCACCGATGGGTGACAGTTCGGACAGTAGATCTTTGTAATTCCATTATACTATATTCGGAGTTTAAAATGGAAGTACTCTGTTATAAAGAAAATAGTACGCGGCAAATTTTTCATAGTATACACATATAGATTTCCGTATACATCCTCAATAACATATCTTCTCTCATCCAATATATATGCCTTTTTAAAATTAATGCTCTTCGGAACCCTAAGTTCATACTCTGTTCTTTTTGGTTTTGAAATACTCTTCATATCTCCAGAGGATATATCAATCTCAAAATATTTCTCTTCTAAGAAATCCATAGCAGTTACAGCAACAATCTTCTCGCCATTCAAGTATATAGGTCTGATTGTTTCAAAAAAGTACATATCTTTATCTAATACAGTAAACTTGGTAGAAAATTCATCATACGAATTAATTATAAAATGCTCTATATCACACAGCAGTATCTCCCCACTAGTATCTAATCCGACGAACTGATTATTCAACCTCCTCCCAACATTCTCTAACTTCCTGTTGTATACGTCATAGAAAAATATGTCTTCATTCTGTACGACCATAATTTCTCTGCTATTTCTCCACACCACCTGTTGCGGATTAGAAATATTTCCAATCATATGTACAGTTACAACCTCTTGAGTAGGCAGGAAAGAGATTAAATACCGGGTTATTAAGATTATAAATACAGTTATCTTCTCCATTGCTTTGTTAATAGTTTAAATAATATAACTATCTCCCAGGATGAGGATTCTCTCCTGTAAGTCGTCCTGGATACGTTTGGTACCCCAGTGTGGGGACCAAGTTCCAATCAACATTAATATACTTAACTGGATTATCATGTGATTGAAATAGGTGATCTTTCCTTGTTTCAAAATGAAGATGATATGCTAATCTTTGACAATTCCACGCTCCACTGTTACCACTCTTTCCAATAATCTGTCCTTTCTTAACATACTCTCCCGTATTAACATATATATCCTCTAAGTGAAAATATACCGTGTGTATCCCATTACTCTGCTTAGCCTTTAGAAAATTACCTCCCGAAAGACACTCTCCGTAGTAGCTATCCCACCCTTTCCCTACTATCTCTCCATCATCAACGGCTAATATATCTTCTCTGTATGCCCCAAAATCAATACCAGTATGAGGACTTTGATACTCAGTATACCCGTACCACTGTGTTACACCAATAATACTGTTGAATGGAAAAACAAATGCTCTTAACTCCTTTGGGTAGTCATCGTATTCTGTGAAGGTTAATGGGTATGAAATTGTCTCTTCATGGTACAAATCAACCTCTCTACTAACTATCCTATATCTATGTACTAGTTTTATATTATTACTATCCCTCACATGCCCAGCGACAACAGAGAAGGAGTTCCCGTTTTGCACATATGATAGTACAGGTATTCTACTATCCCCTTTATAAATATTGAAAAACATATTAGGAGTAACATTCTCAGTTTTGCTCTCAACAAACCTTTCCTCACATCTAAACCAGGTACTAGGTTTTAGTAGATGGAAAGTACAATCATATATATCAATTTGGATATTAAACTTTGTTACAACATCTCCACTTACTACAACGGTATACTCATTACTAAAAGGATATATTCTCTGTTCTGTTAGAATAAGGTTTGGAGTGTTGCAAAATATTTTTTCAAAACTCTTAGTTTTTCTAACATACTTAAACCTACACACAACAGAACTATCCTGTGTTCCTAAAACCTCTTCTTTACTCCCCACAACATTCCAAGCAAATTCATTCGTCTGAGTGTTCGTGTTTAGGATAGGGATATGTTTCTTAATGAGATTAATCTCTCTTTCCAAAGACTCATTTTCTAAGAAAGGTAGTTCATCAACCTTTTCCTCCTCCACACTCTCTCCACGATCCTGATATACTTGTTCTTCCTTCTGCCCAATTTCCTCAATGATCTCTTCCTCTTCATCTATTTCCTCCTCCTTAACAAAATCTTTTAATATATCTTCAGGTATTTCTTTATTAATACCAAAAACAAAAGGACCGGATATGTAGTCATATGTGCCACTGAAAGTATCCTTAGGATGATATCGTATCCTCCAATACCATATACGATAGTTTTGCAAACCCCTTGTAAATTCTTCAATAGTTAATCCACTACGGTATATTACCTCTCCAAAATTTCTCTGGAGTGATGCATCGTGTCTGTATATATACTCCTGGGATGTGTCGGTGTTTCCCCATATAAAATGTACTGTGGGATCTTGTATAACTGAGCCATTCGGAGGATATATTGCCACTATCTTCGCATATACTCTAGCCACAGGAAGCCACAAAAGGAAAAAAGTTAATACTATTTTGAAAATATATCTTCCCATACATACCACTCTACAGCCTAAATATTAAATAATTCTTAAATATTAAATTATGGTATATAATCAAAGGATTACTTTGTACCAATGAAATATGATAGGTATTCTGAAAAATCTCTTTGATTCAAATGAGAAACAGCTTAAAAAGATCCAACCAACTATAGATGAGATTAACTCACTGGAAGAGCAGATATCCAAACTTTCTGATGAAAAGCTTAAACAGAAGACAGAAGAATTTAGAAGAAAACTAAATGTGGATTTAGAGAAGAGTAGGGAGGAATTCTCCACCTTGAGTGATATTGAATTAAAGAAAAAGCTGGATGAGGAGAAGGGAAGATTATACGAAATACTTCCTGAAGTATTTGCAGTTGTTAGGGAGGCATCAAAAAGAGCAGTTAATCATGAACACTATGATGTGCAGCTTCTTGCAGGTTATGTTCTGTTTGATAATAAAATAGCGGAGGTATTCACTGGAGAAGGAAAGACACTGGCAGCTAACCTCCCTCTATATCTATATGCCCTAACAGGACGAGGAGCTCACCTTGTAACTGTAAATGACTATCTTGCACGAAGAGATGCAGAGTGGACAGGTCATATTCTTAATTCTCTTGGTATGAGTGTCGGAGCTATTAACTCAGGAAAACAGTATAGATTTGTAGATGATGAGGAAGCTATTAAATTAAAAGGAGATGAAGCAAAAGCTTTAATAAAAGAAAGGAACGAAAAAGCGAAAGAAGAGGGTAGGCTTAAGTACGATCATATGAGTGGAGTTAATTTGGTGGAGTGTTCGAAGAAAGAGACATATGCTTGTGATGTGGTGTATGGTACTAACAATGAATTTGGGTTTGACTATCTCAGAGATAATATGGCTAGGAGTATGGAAGAAAGAGTTCAAGGCCCTAAGTATTTTGTTATCGTAGATGAAGCAGACTCCATTCTCATAGATGAAGCCAGAACCCCCTTAATTATCTCCACAAGTGCAGATACAGCAAATGATCTGTATCAAAGGTTTGCCTCCCTAGTCAATACACTACAACCCGAGCACCACTATATTGTAGATGAGAAAGCAAAAGCAGTTTCTTTAACAGAAGTTGGTATTAATACTGTAGAAAAAGCCTTAGGTGTTGAGAATGTTTATGAGGATGCACAGCTTGCATATCATTTGGATAATGCACTTAAAGCAAAAGAGCTATATCACCTAGATGATGAATACCTAATACGAAATGGAGAGGTTCTAATCGTAGACGAATTTACAGGAAGAGCAATGGAGGGAAGAAGATATAGTGAGGGTCTTCATCAAGCTATTGAAGCTAAGGAAGGAGTTGAGGTTAAGAAAGAATCCAAGACAATGGCTACTATCACACTTCAAAATTTCTTCAGACTATATCAATATCTCTCTGGTATGACAGGTACAGCATTAACAGAGGCAGAGGAGTTTGCATCTATATACAATCTAGATACCATTGTTGTTCCCACAAACAAACCAGTAGTCAGAAAAGACTACAATGATGTCGTATACAGATCTGAGGAAGGGAAATTTAGAGCCATAGTGGAGGATATTAAGGAGCACCATGAGAAGGGCCAACCTATTTTAGTAGGCACAACATCTGTAGAGAAATCAGAAGTACTTTCTAGGATGCTTGCTAAGGATGGAATTAAACATAATGTATTGAATGCTAAATATCATGAAAGAGAGGCAAAAATAGTAGCTGAGGCAGGACGTATTGGTGGAGTAACCATAGCTACAAATATGGCAGGTAGAGGTACTGATATAGCTTTAGAAAAAGGAGTAAAGGAGTTGGGAGGTCTGTATGTAATTGGATCTGAAAGACATGAATCTAGAAGAATAGATAATCAGTTAAGGGGAAGATCTGGAAGACAGGGAGATCCTGGAGAGTCAAGATTTTTTGTCTCTTTTGAGGATGAATTAATGAGACTATTCGGCGGAGAAAGGATGCAACTGATAATGTCTCAAGTTGGTCTAGATGATGATGTCCCCATAACGGCAGGTATATTAGGAAGAACCATAGAGAATGCACAGAAAAAGGTAGAGGCACACAACTACGATATACGAAAAAGATTGGTAGAGTATGATGATGTATTAAATCAACAAAGAGAGATAGTATACACCTTAAGAAGAAAGATACTGGAAGCAGAAAGAAACAAATTGGTTCCTGCATCTCAACTTGACCTTAAGAAAGAATTAAAAGTACTACAAAAGATAGATGTGGAGAGTGTACAAGATGCTCTTGATGGTTTCTCATTAGCTAGGGAAGATACATGGAAAGTTGATGAGTTTGATTCACTTTCATATCCATTCTCTCCCTTAGAAAAATGGATACTCAAAAAGGTACTAGAGTATGTTGATTTTTTAACTGCTTCCCAGCTTCAAGATGATATGAAGATAGATAATATAGAGGAAAGAAAGCTGTATATCCAGATAGTTAATCTGCTCACTCCTGAATTACTAAGCGAAGTTAGCAAGGAGCTAGGATTTAAAGATACAATAGAGATGTTTAGAGAGCTGTATAAACTTCCCGATATACAAAGAGGTCAGTTAATTAGAAAAATACTTCTGACAGCATTTATTATGCATGTGTATTCCATAGGTTTGGAGCCAATGCAGGCACTTTCAAAGTTTCTAATACTTCAATCCTTTGACAGATTCTGGATGGAGCATCTGGATACAATGACAGACCTAAGAGAGGGTATATCACTTAGAAATCTAGCTCAGAGAGATCCTTTAGTAGAGTATAAAAATGAAGGATTTGCAATGTTTGATGAGATGTTAAGGAAGATTGATGAGTTTGTAGTAACTAGATTCTTTAAAGTTCGATTGGTAAGGCAGGAGGAACAGAGACTTGTTAGAACAGATAGTAATAAAGACAGTAGACCAGGGGAGACCGCAAAGCAAAAAACTATTAAAAAGAACAAGAAAGTTGGACGCAATGACCCTTGTCCTTGCGGTAGTGGGAAAAAATACAAGAAGTGTTGCTATCCAAAGTATGACTAAATTCCTTTTTCTATGGGTTTATTGACACACTATAGTCCCTATACTATGCTAAATAAACAAAGGTTATTCATTAACAATGGCAAACAAGAAAAAGGAGAAAAAAGAAGAATTAGTTACAGCTAGGAAAAGTGTTCATGTAATATTCCTTTCCTGTCCTCATTGTGGTACTGAAAAAGACCATATAGAAATGTGTGGGGAGTGTGGAGAAGCTATGAGAGTTATAGATGTAGTAGAGAAGTTTGGGGAAGATGCTGAGAGATTCCTAAAAAGGGTTGAGAAAAGAAAAGAGAATGGAAAGAATGAAAACGATGAGGAAGAATATGTTGATATGGACAAAGAGGAACCAAATATCATACTAATGGGTGCTGATGAAGAGATGGATGATGGTGGAATAGATCCTAATAAGGATGATGATGATTCTTTGGATGTAATATATCCTGATGATGATGAAACTCCTAGAAAAGAAGCAGTCGCGGAGGTGGATGATGATTTAACTAAGGCATTAGAACAGTTGGATTCTGAAGATGATGAGGATTTAACCGCAGGGGATTTTGGATTTGATGATGGGGAGATTCCTGAGCTATAATCATAAATGACCAATTTACAAAAGAAGTTTCCTAAGGTTGCTATTGTCGCCGATCAAATGGGAGCATTTGGTGGAGCAGATAGAGAGATGTACTCTGTGTTAAAACTTCTTCCGCATGCAGAAATATTCACAATATCTTGGAATAAAGATAAGTATCCTGGATTAAAAAACAAGGTATATACAAGCTTTGTACAGAAAATATCTAATATTCTTCCTAAAACCTTCTACAGACATCTTAAAATATTCACCCCTTTAGCATATGAAAGTTTTGATCTTCAAGGATACGATTTAGTACTTAGTATATCTGCTGGACCTGGGAAAGGTGTTATAACTGGACTTGATCAGCCTCATGTAGCACTAGTAATGACTCCCCCTAGAAGTCTTTGGGATAAAGAATTAAATGCAAGAGGTTCTATACTTAAACCAATATATGAGCCCATCGCAGTGTTACTTAACACATACATGCGTATGTGGGATTGGACAACATCGAAAAGAGTAGAGTACTGGGTGGCTAATTCAAAGTTCATAGCAAGGAAAATATATAAAACATACAAACAGAAAGCTGATGTAATATACCCAGGTGTGGAGGAGAGGTATTTTAAAACATCTTCCTTAATTAAAAAATCAAAGGTGAAGGTGAGATACAACCTCCCAGACCATTTTGTATTAGTGGTGTCGCGGTTATACGATCATAAAAGAGTTGATTGGGCTATACGGGCGTGTATAAAGGCAGATAAAAATTTGGTAATTGTGGGGGAGGGACCAGATAGGGGATATCTAGAGAGAGTAGCTAAAAAAGATGAAAGAGTTCAGTTTTTAGGATTTGTAAAGGATGATACTGTGGTTAAGACGATGTATGAGTTATCAGATGTTTTGCTTTTTTGTGGTTTAGAAGATTTTGGACTTGTTCCTGTAGAAGCTATGGCATCAGGTACACCTGTACTTGGATATGGACAGGGAGGACTATTAGAAACTGTAAAAGAAGGTGTCACAGGAGAATTCTTCCAAACAGAGGAAGAATTAACCAAATTACTTATGAATTTTGATAAAACACGATATAATAAGGAACTAGTAATAAAACATGCTCAGCAATTTTCCGAGAGGAAATTCTTAAATAATTTGGAAGAGTACTTAAATAAGGTATATGAAAACGAAACCTCAAAAAGGGAGTGATATGAAAGTAGCAGTTGTAAGTGATCCACTATATAAACATGGAGGAGCAGAAATTCATTTGAAATATATATTAGATGCATTTCCTAATTGTGAACTTTTCACAGCATACTACGATGAAGAATTTGTAAAAAGTTTCTTCCCAGGTGTGAAGATACATCATTCCTTTATGCAATATCTTCCTGGTAGAGATAAGTTCAGACAGTTCTTTCTTCTCCTACAACCATTGGCATATAGATCTTTCAAACTAAAAGGATTTGATGCTGTAGTATCTCTTTCAATAGCATTTGCCAAATTCGTTAGACCCAAGGGAATTAAGCACATTAATATATGTATGTCTCCTCCTAAGTTCTTCTGGCAGAAAAAAAGTAGAACATTAAAAGGAGCAGAACAACTAAGTGGAACAAATAAGTTCCTGTTCAAATTCTATCACTTTTTCACAGGTACTATACTCGAGCGAATATGGCAAAGATGGGATAGAAATGCTGCAAGAAGATGTGATCATATCGTAGCCATATCAGGTGCAGTAAAAAAGAGAGTCAAAAAATACTATGATATGGAGGCAGATGTAATATATCCACCTGTTGAAGTAAGAAGGATTAAAGCTTTAAGAAAGATAAACAGGAAGGAGAATTGGTTTCTGTATTTAGGTAGAGTTGAAACATATAAGGGTGTAGATCTTGCTATTAAAGCATGTGTTAAAGCTGGGGTACCTCTTAAGGTAGCTGGTATGGGTCAAGATTTTGAGAATATGAAAGAGTTGGTAAAGTTTCTGAATGCAAAGGGATTGGTAAAATTCCTGGGCTATGTTACAGATGAACAGAAATTTAATCTTCTAGCCAGAACTAAAGCATTGATATTCCCTGTCAAAGATGAAGATTTCGGTATAGTTCCTGTAGAGGCAAATGCATCAGGTACTCCAGTGATTGCATACAAAGAGGGAGGTGTATTGGAGACTATATCCGAAGATAATCCTAGAACAGGGGTATTTTTTGAAAAATATTCTGTCAAAGAATTGGAGAATGTATTAAGGAAATTCAAACCTGAACAGTATGATCCAGATAATTGTAGAAAGCAGGCAGATAATTTTGCATCAGAAATATTTGTATATAAACTGCAAAACTATGTCCAAGATGCCATACAAGATAATTAAAAGATTTCTCGATGTTATCTTCTCATTAATTCTTTTAACCATACTTCACCCCATACTTTTTAGTATAGCTTTTTTAATATGGATAAATGATAGAGGGGATATTTTTGTAAAAGATCCTCTTAGAATAGGTATGAACAAGGATGAATTTAGGATGTTAAAGCTTAGAAGTATGATACCTAATGCACACAAAGAGATTTTGAATAATCCAAAATACTCTGAATTAAAAAGGAAGTGGGAAAGTAATGGGAACAAATTAAAAATAGATGAAGACATTAGGATAACATGGATTGGAAAATTATTAAGAAAAACTGATCTAGATGAAATACCTCAATTAATCAATGTACTTAGAGGAGAGATGTCTATTGTGGGGCCAAGACCAATGTATAAGGATGAGATAGAAAGACATCTGTCAAAACATCCTAAAGATACACGATATCTTTCAGACATTTTCTCAGTAAGACCTGGTATAACTGGTATATGGCAAGTATCAGGAAGAAACCAAATATCTTTCTCAGAAAGATTAAGAATGGATTCAAAATATTCCCTGAACGCTAATTTGTTAACAGACATTAAAATACTTCTCTTAACGCCATACATTGTATTAACAAGGAAAGGTGCATATGAGTAAGGATGTAGTAACTGTAATAAAATCAATAAACTATTCTGAAGCAGATAAAATATTAACTGTGTTTGGAAGAGAGCTAGGTAGATTCACACTCTTTGCTAGAAGTATCAGAAAAATTAATAGTAAAAATAGAGGGAATATGCAAACATTAAGTACAAGTAGAGTATCTTTCTATGAAGGAAAAGGCATGCCTCTACTTACTGAATCTGAGCTAGTATCTACACTAGACATAGACAGTTTAGATATGCAGAATGTAAAAAGGATCCTCTTTATGTTAAATAAATTTCTGCAAGAGTATGATCCATATCCTAAACTTTTTGATGCCCTGCAGAAAGCTATTGAAAGTAATTTAGACATTGAAACAACCAATAAACTAAGAATCAAATTTCTGATGGAGATGGGTTTCCTATCTGACTTTTCCTCTTGTATGCACTGTGCAGGGACAAAAGACTTAGAGTATTTGGACGAGAAAAACTTTGCACTAGTTTGCAAAAATTGCTACAGTAAAGGGAATAGTAAACCACTTGGAAAAGAGCCATACCGCTCCGATATACTAACAAATACATTAGATAAATATATTAAGAAAGTAGTAGAGGAAATATAATGAAAATTAAAACTGCCTTGAAAACAATTTCTGCTTTATTTCTTCTTGCTATTTCTTCCATTGTCCTCTATGCTCAAACCTATGTTCCTGTTAATCAATATGATGTCAATCTAAATGCCAGTATTAGGACAGATCTATACACACAGTTGAGTCTCACTCCAATCACGGTAGAAATTATGCAACCAAGCACGGTTAATATAATTGCACTAGATTGGAACAATACTCCAAGGCCTAATAGAAATATTGTGTTATATGTGTCTGGAGTCTCCGATGGTATAACAATCAATCAGCCATCCCCTACTAATACTCTCGGACGTACATCAGGCTCTGTCTTCTCCTCCATTCCCGGTACCTATACAATTTGTGCCAAGGATATAACAGAGGGCTATGACATACTAATATTAGATTGTGAGACCCTATATGTGGTTCCAGTTCCTCCTCCAGTAATGGTTGCAGAACCAGCGTATACCGTTGGAACTACTAATTTAGTTTTGTGGAACAAAACAGGCGCAGGTAGCTATCAATACTACACCGAATCTAGCAGAAACGTACTATTCTCCCCAGTATATTCTAATAGCGGGTGGATCTCTAATTTAGCACATGAGTTTAGTAACCTTCAAAACGGTCTAATGTACTTCTATCGAGTAAAAGCAAGAAATCTTTTTGGGGGGGAAAGCTCTTGGTCAAATACAGTCTTCTCCGTACAAGACTCATCAGGGCCGGAAGTTGAGTTGTTAAGTATATCTGATGCAGGAGAGAACAGTACAACTCAATGGGACAAAGAATTCTCAATTAATATACGCTACAGAATAAAAGACAACATTGGGTTACAAAGCAAAGATTTTTGGTGTGTTGGAACAGATGGATCTAGATATGAGTGCCAATATACTGTAGTAGAAAATGGCGACCTATGGATAATATCTCTCAAATTAAAAGCACTATTAACAGATAACAAAGGGAACCTTCTACAAGAGTACAAATTTTGTGTGGAAGCAAGCGATCTGGTAGGCAATGTCACTAGAAATTGTGAGGCAAAGTTGGAGATCACAAAGGAAGAAGAGGAGGAGGTTCCTTCTACACCAGTTATCCCACAACCTCCGAAAACTCCCGTTGTAATAGATAGGGTGATAAAGGTTGTAGAGAAAGTAATAGAGAATACTGTAGGAAGATTAGATCCTGTTGACCTACAAAATTTTACATACACAACAACTGCTGCGAACTTAACGGTTGGTGTGGGATTATTAATTACAACAATAGGATATCTACCATATTTCCTTCTTCAAATGATATTAGCACTATTAAGCCTATTAGGATTTAGAAAGAAAGGTAATATAACAGGATATGTATATAATTCGGTAAGTAAGGAACCTATCCCACAGGCCATAGTTAGAATGTTTAATGAAAACCATGAACTAGTATGGACTGATGTTACTGATAGTAATGGATATTTCCGATCTACAGATTTTGAAGATGGGGAATACTATATTAAAGTAACTGCAAGAAATCATATATTTCCTTCTAAGGTAGTCTTTGGAAGAACAGACTTTCCTTTGGAAAATGTCTACCACGGAGACCCATTCTTCACTAGAGGAGGTAAAGTTCCAAACTTTTCCATTCCCATGGACCAAGAGGAACTAAGTATATTTGAAAAAATAGTAGCTCGTTTTATTTCTAGAACAAAGTCCATATGGAAATCAATACATATTCTTCTCTTCCTTATTGGACTACTCTTTAGTATATATGCCCTGCACATTTCTCAGATATGGTGGAATTATTTAATAGTATTAATATACATACCTGCTTTAATAGCTCTGATAATCTCACTATTTAGTAAAAAAGAGAAATACGGTATTGTTCGAGATGAGAAAAAGAAAGAGATAGAGGGAGTAATAGTAGGCTTAACTGAGAAGGAATTTGATAAATTGGTGTCAAAGAGAGTAACAGATAGCTTGGGAAGGTATAGGTTCATAGTTAATAAGGGTATGTATAATATCTCAATAATGAATTCAAATATTAAAGTAGTTAATGGGGATAAACTAACAGATTTGGAAGTAAAGAAAGAAGGGGGTAGTATACTGTGTCCTAATATTGTAGCAAGGAAGTTAGAGGATAGTAGTGGTACGGAGGAAATAGCAGAACCATTGAAAGAGTTGTAATATATTGAAAAAAAGCCTTCAGGCTGATATTATCACAATGTCACCTGTGATGGGAGTATAGCTCAATTGGTAGAGCAAGCGGCTCTTAACCGCTAGGTTCAGGGTTCGAGCCCCTGTACTCTCAATTTATCCTACAAGACAAAACGAAAGAAATTGACAAAGAAATTTCTGATCTGTAGTATTGATTAGGGAGTTAATTTTTTATAAGTAATCATGGATTCTGAACAGAAGGAGACACTAAAGGAAATAATCCGGGTAATGACTGAAGCTATGGAGATGCAAAAGGCACAACTCGAACAGATGACAAAAATACTAAAAGCATTAGAGGAGGACTCTCAGAACTAGCTAGCTTATTTAAGATTTGATTTTGTATTTTCTATTATGTTGCAAGACCCAAGAGAAAACAATTTTAAAGATCAAGGATTAGAAAGTACTGGAAATGGAGAGGCTTCCCCCATTCTCTCTGATGGAATTATTCCCGAGGCTGAGTATTCGCAAAGTACAATTAATGAATTTGAGAGCGGGGAAATGACTCCTGCGACTAATAATATAGTCTCCGATATCCAAGATGACAAAAGTGCTGTCTCAGAAATGAGAGAAAAAGCACAGGATTATACTGAAAAATGGAAGAGGTCTTTTATGTCGAGTGGGGATCTTGCAATTAAAATAATAACTTGGGGAAAACTCGGTAAAAGGGGTGTTCCTCCAGTTTCGCCTGCGAAGCTAGAGGAGGTTATAAATGACTATATAGAATCTGCTACAGCAGCTGGGGAGCTTGGGGTTGTTGCGGTGAAAGCAGCAGGTGAGATTGTAGGAAATATTGTTAAATCTGTAAGAGATAAAAGGTAATTAAGCTTCAAAACAGTTTTTTCATATAAAGTTCTCTTTCCTTAAATCCTCTGTCCCTGTAATACTCCCTTGTCCCTATTGCTGATATAACTGATATCCCATTAAAACCATTATCTCTTGCTATACTTTCTGCCCTTTCTATTAACCTACTTCCTAACCCCAAATGCTGAGATTCACCACTACCCCTTTCCTTTATACCAACAACTTTCCCATACACATGCACCTCCCTAATTATTGCCAATCCCTCCAACTCTTTAAGAAAATGTTTTCTCCTGTATCTACCTTTAGGTATAGAGAGTCTTAAAAAAGCACATATCCTATCTGTATCCTTTGTCCTATATGAAAGAAATACTTCTTTGCTGGTTGAAGTCATATAACATATCTCCTCTAATTCTAACTTTTCTAATTCAATATCCTCCTCCCTTATCTCCCTAGACCTAATATCCTCAACTACTATACCTTCCTCTTTTAACTCTTCTTCCACAATCTGCCTTAAATTCGTTCTCTTACTCCCAGCCACTATCTCATTGGAAGGTATATCTCTAATAATCCTAGTTAATCTGCAATACCTTGGTGTTAAAGGTAAAACTTTTTTTAAAACATATGTCAATTCATCGTTGTTATAGGGAATATACTTGCCTTCCAAGTACAATTGGTGTAGTGGTGTCCCCTCCATTACAGACACAGGATAGATCTTCAATTCGTCAGGACAGAAGTTTCTGCCCCAAAGCTTTCTGTAATCAGAGATATCCCTCCTCACAGAAGAGCCATATAGACTAGGCATCCAATGTCCATGAATCTTAAATCCCATACGTCTTAATATTTCAAAGGCTTTTTTTGTATCTTTTGTCATTCTGCCAATACTGTTTTTTTTCAAGATCGTATCAGAGAGAGATTGTATTCCTATCTGTACCTTTGTGCATCCCAGTCTTCGCATCCTAATAGCTTCCTCTTCGGTTATGTAGTCTGGTCTAGTTTCAACGACTAAACCAACATTCCTGCAGTATGCCAACTCATTCTTCTTCTGCTCCTTCTCTAACTCTTCCCAAGTAATTTTGTTAAGAGAACGATTTCTAGGCTGTACTTGACCCATAGTGTCTTTCCTCGCGTCATTTAATGCTCTATAGCATTCGTAGATAAAGGATAATTGATAATCATCGACGTAGAAGTTCCATGTCCCCCCGAGAATGATCAACTCTACTTTCTGTATATTATGTCCTATGTTCTTTAAAGCAACTAATCGATTGTATACCTGAGCATATGGATCAAATTTGTTCATTAAAGCTCTCTGGGCGCCTGGTTCTGAGGATATATAGCTTTTGGGCATGCAAGGGTCGTTTGGACAATATATACATTTTCCTGGGCATGGATATGGTTTGGTTAGAACAGTAACTGTAGCTACACCAGATATTGTTCTTGTGGGTTTCATCCTAATTCTTTCCTCTATCCTTTTACTCTCCCTTCCAAGGAGATTGTATGCAGGAACTAACTCATCCTTAGCATACATCCTGTTTCCCTCCTTAGGATATCTTCTTAATATTTTTTGAAGTGATCCAGAGTCCCATTTCTCAGTTTTCTCTATCTCCTCAAGTATCTTTTTTGTATTTTCCATGTCATTAATTATTTGATATTCTTTGTATTATCTAATATTTCAAAAACAGTTACCATATGACAAAGTCAAAAGCACCAATAGAAAGAACACTTCTATTAGTTAAACCAGATGTTATACAAAGACAGATTGTGGGGGAGATATTGAGTAGGTTTGAAAGAAAGGGATTTAAGATAGTGGGAATGAAGATGCTTAATGCTACCAAAGAGCAGGTGGGAGAACACTATACTGATGAGGAAGGGTATTTAATAGAAACGGGGGAGAAGGCGAAGAAGGGTGCTATTGCAAGAGGTGAGGATGTGTCGAATTGGAATTCTTTGGAAAGAGGTAAGATTATTAGAAAAAATAATATCGTATATCTAACCTGTGGACCGATAATTGCTATGGTATTGGAAGCTCATGGGGTTATATCAGGTGTTAGAAAATTACTTGGAAGTACAAGTCCTGCGGAGGGTGATGTTGGTACAATTAGGGATGATTATTCATATGATACTTTTGCTTTAGCGGATTATGTCTCTAGGGCAACTAGAACAATGTTCCATGCTTCGGATTCGGTAGAAAATGCAGAAAGGGAGATAAAGATTTGGTTTAAGGAGAGTGAGTTGTGTAGTGATTATGAGACGGTTGCAGAGAAGATATTTTTTGATTTCGGATGGGATCACTCAGACGAAGAGTAGGAAGAGTATAACCACTACTATTAGTGAGGGAAGAAGGTTTAATACAGATATTTTTTTAATATCCAATAGGTTTATACCTATACCTAGTATTAGTATACCTCCAGTACTGGTTAGGTACTGAATTAATGATTCTGTGAAGAAGTTTCCAAAGAGTGATGCTAGTATTGTTAGACCTCCTTGGAATATTAGCATAGGTACTGTTGAAAAGATAACTCCTATACCAAATGTCGATGCAAGGGCTATGGATGTGAAGCCGTCTAAGACGGATTTCGTGATTAATAGGCTGTTATCACCACTTACTCCTTCATTTATAGCTCCTAGTATGGTCATGGAACCAATACAGTATATAAGAAATGCCGTTATTAAGCCTTCATTGAATTTAGAATCTTTCAGATTTAATTTGTTTTTAATATTTGTAGAGAGATTATCTAGTTTTTTTTCTAGATTAAGTAGTACTCCTAATAGGCCACCAATTAGTATTGCAAATATTATGATTAAAGGATTTGGAAAGGGTATTGCCATAGATAGGCCTAATGCAATTGTGAATAATCCTATCCCTTGAAATATAATGGTCTTGTATTTTTCGGGAAGGGAGTTTTTTATTAGGAGTCCAATAGATCCTCCTAATATTACAGTTAATATGTTCACAAATGTCCCTATTGGTATTGTCATAATGGAGTTATTGTATCATAGGTTTAGTATACTTTCTATTTCCCTATCCTTCTTATGAGATACATTTTTCTTCTTGGAAAGTTCATTAAGAAAATTTTTAAGCTTTGTAAAATCTTTCTTCATTGTATCTTTAAGATTTGGGTTGTATAGGGCTGCGGCAGGATGGTACATCGCAAATACAGGTATACCTGTGGGGTGTGCGAATGATGTCCCATGATCTACTGAGATATGTGCATCGGGTATAAATTTGCCTAATGCGTGTCTTCCTAGTGTTACAATCACCTTGGGTTTTATGAAAAGGAGCTCTGAATTAAGCCATACTCTGCAGGCATCCTTCTCCTCCTGATTAGGTTCTCTATTATTAGGAGGTCTATATTTAACAACGTTACTCACATATACCTCATCTCTTGTTAATTCAATAGTGGCTAAAAGTTCATCAAGGAATTTCCCAGCAGCTCCCACAAAGGGTCTCCCTTGCAAATCTTCGTTTCTTCCAGGAGCTTCTCCTATGAACAGTATCCCCGATGATGGGGGAATTATCTCATATACTGGTTGGGTTGCAGTTTCTTTTAATTTGCAATTATTGTGTACTGCGTAGTATTGGTGGAGTTCCTTTAAGGATTTAAAGTCGGATTTCATATTTAATTATACATCATGTTACTCTTCACTATGAGTTCACCTAGGTGTGTGTATATTGGAGTATATTTAAATTTTAATATTTATACCTATGAAGAGAGTAGTCATATATTCCACTCTAGCAACAGTATTGGTGCTTTCAGGTGTGTATGCAGTCTCTAATGTCTATGCTCAAGAAACAAAAGTTTCAGATGAAGTGCGACAGGAGCATAGAGCAGAGAGAGAAGCTGAGAGAGCAGAGATTGTAGCTCAGGCTGTGGAGGATGGAAAACTCACAGAGAGACAGGAAGAAATTCTGAATGCAATGGCAGAACTGAGACCAGTTGGTGGTAGAGGGATGTTTGGTGCAGGTAGAGATCTTTCAGAAGAGGAAAGAGAGGCTCTAAGGGAGCAAGTAAGAGCAGAGAGGGAAGGTAGTATGTTGGAAGCTCTAAATGAGAAGGGATTGGACGTGACTCATGAAGAGTTAGAGGAGCTAAGGGAAGTTAAGGAAGAGTTAGGAATAATGGGTAACCAGCATCGAAGAGGTGGGGGGATGGGAGATGGTGAGTGTCAAAATAACTAGACTTTAGAATAGATGTGTAGGTACCAGGGTGTGACCCGCACCCTGGTATTAGTAGTATAATCAGATATGAAAATATTATTAGTAGAAGATCAGAGAGAACTTAGAGAATTAGTGAAAAATTTCTTGGAAAAGAATAATTATGTTGTGGATGAGGCAGAAGATGGAAGTATAGGGTTGGAGAAAGTCTTTGCGAATGAGTATGATTGTGTTGTCATGGATCTTAATCTCCCAAAGGTGGATGGTGTTGAAGTGGTTAAAAGAATGAGAAACAATGGAATTGCAACACCAGTAATTATGTTAACCGCTAGATCTCAAATATATGACAAATTAACAGGATTTGATGTGGGAGCAGATGACTATATTACCAAGCCGTTTGATATGAAGGAGCTATTAGCTAGAATTAAGGTTATGTTAAAGAGAGGTGATGGAAAAGTAAGTGTTAAATTACTCTTTGGTGAGTATGAATTATTTCCTGAGAGAAATTTAATTAAAAAGGAAAAAGAGGAGATATATTTGAGTAACAAGGAGATGGGGATGTTGGAGTATTTGGTGAGAAATAGAGAAAGGATAATTTCTTCTGAGGAGCTATTAGAACATGTTTGGGACAGTGAGGTGGATATGTTCACGGATACTGTTAAGACACATATTAAGACATTAAGAAAGAAGATTGATCCTAAGAAGAGATTAATAAAAACTGTTAGGGGGAAAGGGTATATATATGAAAAATAGAATGAGATTTACAAAATCATTAAAGTTTAAGTTAACTATGTGGTACTCTCTGATACTTTCTCTGTTTTGCATTGCCTTTGTATTTAGTATCAATGTGTGGTTAACCAACTATATGAATACCTGGCATGAGGAGGGTATGGGGAGGAATTTTCTTGTGGAGAGGGTAGATAGGCCAAGGAGGAGAGCTTTGTCAGAAGAAGAAAGGGGATTGGTTATGGAGGCTAGGTTGGAGGATTTAGAAAATATTAGGAGAGTATCTATATATATGATTCTCCCATTGATATTACTAAGTTTCGCTGGGGGGTATGTGATAGCAGGCTTTATGCTTAGGCCTTTGGACAAATTAAATGAAGAGATAAAAAGGAAGGAGGCCAAGAATCTAAATGAGGAGATACAGTTTAATGATAATGGTGATGAGATCTCTCAGTTAATTAAGAGTTTTAATAGAATGAGTAATAGACTGGGAAAAAGTTTTGAATCTCAGAAGCAGTTTGTAGAGAATGCATCGCATGAATTAAAGACACCTTTAAGTATAATCCAAGCTAATTTAGAGACGGCATTGGATGATGGGAGGGTCTCAGATAGAGAGCTAAATAAACTGTTGTTTAATGCACAAAAGCAGGTTAAGGTTATGGATAGTTTAACGGAAGATCTACTTTTGCTTTCTATGATTTCATCTGATGTTAAGATTGAGATGGTGGATATTAATATCGGTTCTTTAATAGAGGAGGTTATAGGGGATTTAGAAGGTTTGGCTAGGAAGAAGGGTATTAAGATTAAATATAAGAAGAATGAGAAGATAGGGATGGAAGGGAACGCCACTTTGTTAGGTAGGGCAATAAGTAATGTAGTTGAGAATGGTATCAGGTATTCTAAGGGTACTCAAATAGAGATAATTGTTGATAAGAAGAAGGAGGGTTTTAATATATATGTACAGGATAATGGAGTTGGTATCCCTAGCAATATGGTGGGGAAGATTTTTGAAAGATTCTCAAGGTTAGATAAGGGAAGGTCAAGAAAAGAAGGTGGTTCAGGATTGGGTCTTTCTATAGCCAGGGATATAGTTGGAATACATAATGGTTTCTTGTATGTAGATAAAGAATACAAAAAAGGTGCAAGGTTTGTGATGGAGTTTAGAAGTTCTTAGTAATTTCCTCAGTCCATTTTTTTGCCCTTTCTTCCTCTCCTTTGGTTAATGGCCCTTCTTTATCTTCGACAAAAAAGCCCATTGGTTCTGTAATAGATATTCCACCTTTTTTTATTAATTCTTTCTGTATAACGGGTGCAGCATATCCAAATAGTTTTACGAAAAAAGCTAGTATCTTTGAATCTATCTTTTCTAAATCAATTCTGGTATCAAATGCTACTACATTAGTACAATTAAGAGAGCCATTAGGTATCTCCTTGATCATATTAACTACAGCTTCTGTTGGTCTAAAGGCTCTGGTGGGGGATCCAATTATTAATAGGGTTGTGTTATCTAGTATCTTAGGTTTGAAATCTTTAACATTTAAAATATGTATTTCGCCTTTATCATCCTTTAGAGAATTGTATATAGCTTTAGCAATCTTCTCTGTATTACTAAAGTATGAGTCATATATTATTACTGTTTTCATGGATATAGTATAGCATGTACTAATGTGGTTAATAAGTTTGTGAAAAAAATAAATAAAGTGTATATATAGGGTATGGCCGGTTTAAAAGATTTCACTAAAGATCTATATGATAACTCCATCAATGATATGGAGTGGTGGGTAGAAGCTTTAGAAAAGGAAAATGCTAGTAATACACAAGCGGTATCATTCATTATAGATAGATTAGAGAAATTTTTTGGAGAGGTCATAGGTGATACTGTAAAGGTTTTGGTACTTACATCTGCAAGCTCAGAGGATGTGCAAGGTGGTACTATCCTCAACTACATTGAATCGGGTAGTCCGTATTATAAAGGTATAGATAAATCACTTTGGGATATAGAGATGTGTTTCCCACTATTAGACAGGGACGGTAAGGGGGAGAATACTTTGCATTCAGTGAAGTCTGTTTTGAGTAGTATGATACATGAGAGTATTCATCTAAGATTACAAAAAGAAGGTTTCTTTAAATTAATCGAGGAGGTAGAAAAGGATACGAAGGTACAGGGAATCTTAAAAATTCTAAAAGATAATAGTGGTAGCTATATGAATGTAACTATGGAATTGGTAACACAGTATGTGACTAGTTATATAGAGAATATTTTTAATAGGGATATACAATATAAAGGGGAGAGGAAACTTTTTGAATATATATTGGATTATGAAATGTTTGAAGAAGTTATAGGGGCCAATATTCTCTCCTTTGTTAAGTATGAGAAATTAGAAGGACCGATGTCTAGATTGTTTAACAATTGGGTTAGTTTGGTTGGGTATATACCAGAAGAGATAGAGAAGGATTACACATATCTTCAAAATATTCAGAAGAAAAAAGGTGGACATAAAGATTGGAGAGGGAGTAAGGTCAATATATATAAAATAGCTTATGAACTAGACCTATCATTAATAGAGGAATATATGAATAAGGGCAAGGAGATAGATAGGGAATTTATAGAAAGATTATATGATATTTTGAAATCTTATCTGAATGTTTCGCTTTATGCTGTTGGTTGATTAGAAAATGGCCCGGTTCCAGAAACTGGTTGTTGTATCTGGTTGATAGAAGCGTTTTGGTTTGACAAATCTTGAGAAGCGCTTTGGCTCACTATATTGGGAACCGCCTGCTGAGGTGGAGTAAGAGGTTGAACGGGGTTTTGATTTATAACATTTGTTGGAATCGGTTGTGGTTGTGTTGTAGTTTGTGGTTGTTGAGGTCTTAAGTATCCTCTCTCAGGTTCGTTTGTCTGAGATTCTGCATTAACAATTGGGTCAGTAGGTGTCTGAAGTTCAGGTCCTTTGAACATAGGTTCCGCATATTCTGCTTTCTTCTTCTTTGCTTTGGATATTAATATGATTAATATAAGTATAAGTAGAACCAGAATTATTCCTCCAATTAAAAGTAATCCCCAATTTGGGATATCAATGAATTTTAAATCTATCCATGGAGATTTGTCGTTGCCAAGATTAATATTGGTATTGCAGAGCTCGATCAAAGGATTTAGAGTTACTCCCAGTGTAGACTCCCCAATCGTAAGTTCATTAAGCTTTTTCTGAGATCTAGAATAATACTCTTTCGATATGTCCGATACGGCACTAATTAATATGTTACTTTGCTCACTATGCTCATTGGCTATTCCAATGTCAGCAAGGAAATTACTTATCTCAGTAGAGGATATTCCCAAATTATAATTTCCACTTCCTGAAGATGTGGAGTATGTTGTTATTCCTAATATGTTGCCTAAATTATCTGCTATTGGTCCCCCGCTATTTCCCGATTCTATTGATGCATCAATTTGGAGAAGGTCAAATGTATTTTTTGTGTTTTGCTTTATAGATGTAATACTGCCTGTAGTTACTGTGGAGGTCAATATGTTAGTAGAGCTAGTTGTCAATTCATCATTACTAATCTGAGGGAATCCTACAACATATATGTTTTGTCCTTGCATTGGTTTTTGCTCACTAAGTTTTAATGAAGGGAAAGGTTTTTGTATGTCAAGCCTAATTAATGCCAGATCAGAAACTCCTGTCAGTCCATCTTCTAACTTTGTAAATTCTACGGTATCGTCAGCACCCTCTTCGAATAAGTCACTTTCATCCATAGAATTGAATAGTGTCTGATAATATGAAGCTATGTCATTGGCTTTTATTAATGTCGCTGTATATTGTAAATCCTTATTTTTCAAATCGAATGCCTCATTGTCAAAATCAAAACTTGTGTCTGTTTGCACATAAATATCTTTATTTTTCTCTGTAATTGTGAGGTAGTCCATCTTGTAGATCTCATTTATCAAATATACATAGAATGTCTCAACTTGGTTCTGAGAGAGAAACATCGAGAAGTCGCCGAGTAATTCTTTTAATGTGTTTCCAACTTCTTGTCCCATTATTATTTCGTAAGCTCCATCTATGGATATGCCGTTCACCATGCAGTCAAATTTATTAGGTTTAACAATGTGGGCATTTGTTAGTATGTCTCCATACGGACTAACTACAAAACCACTACCTACAATCGCTCCGCAAATGGTATATGTATTTCCTGAGAGAAGGGAGCCTTGCAAGTCAGAAGAAAACTTCGCATCATAACAGGTTCTCGAAAATATTCTCACAGTTGATGATTGTGTAAGTATTCTTGCTAAATCAACTTGAGTATTGTTGGACCCCAAAACCTCCTTATCTTGTTCCAGACTTTTTATGATCTCTAGGAATTGATTATGAGTAGATGGGAAATTTTTGTAGTTAAAATCTCTGACTTCTATGAAATAGGTTTGTTCTTTTGGGGTAGTTGTAGAATATGTTGTTACAAATCCTCTTCTGGTTTCTACATTTCCTAGGAAAGATATTTGATCATATGAATAAAGCTGTATTTCGTATTTTCCCACTATTATCGTGTCTTCTTTGAGAAGGTTTGGATACAGGGGATTTGTTGGAAGCATCTCAAAAGATGTGTCATTTGTTTCTACTGATCCCAAACTAGCATATTGAAAATTTCTTGTATTTTTAGGTAAGAGTACTACATTGTCCTCTCCTTCTTCGATAAAAAAGTAAGCATCATTATAGAGGAATCGTTGATTCTTAAAAAGAAATTGCTTTAGATTTGAATCTTTCTGTTCAGCAATTTCTCCTATGCCTAAAACAAGCTGCTCTTGTTCTGGTGGAGAGAAAAAGATTAGGAATGAAGATATTAATAATAGAGAAAAAGAGATAATCGAGGCGTAAATAATCTTTTTATATTTATCCACGTAAGAGTTTTAATAGTTTATTTCTTTATCATATTCCTTTCTTTGTATATTCACAATTGGTTATTATATAAAAATACTAGAAAGGCATAAATTATCTTACATCCACACTAGCAGGTACTGTTCCCTTAAATCTAACGCCATCTGGTGTTACTACTGCTTCCTCTACACTTGTATCATTAGATAATGTTCTTGTTCTCTGTGTTACATCCTCTAACACATCTCCCATAGCAGATGATATGCTAGAAGGTAGTGTAAATCCTGCAACTTTAAAATCTTGTATATCTATACTCACAACATTGCCCACTATAGATGCAGTACCTTTTGCATACAAAGGAAGGGGATCTGGTATATATTTAAGATAACTTTTTGCTTTAGCAATATCTTCATCTGTATATCCCAACATCTTAGCAAAAGATTCTGCTGTAGCTACTGATATAGAAGAGGATGCCTCCACTGTACCATCAGAATTAATCCTAATTTGTGAATTACTAAAAGGAAGATCACTCCATTCACTCTCCCATGCAGCTATCCATGAATTAATCTCACTTTGTGTAAATGTATGCTCTATGTCTATACCTCCTTCAAATACCAATTCTCCACTCTTAGGAGTATCACCCTTGAGATTATTTATATATCCAATATCATCATAGTATGAATATATTGAATCTGGTGTTTCTTGAACATCCAACTCTACCTGTTTAAATATTAATCCAGATAGTGCAGGTATTTTCCCCATAAAGGTTAGGATACCAACTCCAACCAATAGTACTACAAGTATAGCTATCGTTAAGAATATCTTTTTCATAATATATATTTAAAAAGTAATATATATAAATATATATTGAGATATATGGAATGTAAATATGTATTATTTCCTAAACGAAGGGATAAGGAATAATTGAATGGTTTCTACAAATGTCCCAATTGTTACGCCTATTCCTACTAATACTATCAATATTTTTATAATCCCACTCCAACTAAAATCAAACGGAAAGAACATATATGTCTGAAATAGTAGGAGTAGGAATGCGAGGTTATTAACTATTACAGATAGTTTTTTAACAAATCTGGTCCTAATTAGGAAATTAACAATATGTGATATGAGTCCTACAATCAAACTAAGATTAAGAAATGGTAGTACGATATTAAAATTGTCATTTAGAAAAGTAGCGTTTGTGTAGTATGTATTAACTAAGTATAGGAAAAGAACAGAGAAGAATATTCCAAAGAATACCTCGAATATACTTCCTATGTAGTTGTTATTTCTATCCATACATAAATATATCATAAAAGTATTTACATGTTCACTCCATATATGTTACATTAATTATCAGTATGGAGTACCAGAGGTATATCAAGATTCTAGGTGTGATAATTGGCTTTCTTTTTGTACTAATATTTCCTACTAAATCATTTGCTTTTTCTGGGACTGGGAGTGGTACTGATATAGATCCATATGTCGTTATGACATGTGAACAACTTCAGGAGATTCAGGATGATGCTACCGGATATTATGTGTTAGGGCAGGATGTAGATTGTTCTGATACTATTAATTGGAATAGTGGTTTGGGATTTCTTCCTATAGGTGGAGGACAAGATTTCTGGGGAGTTTTAGATGGAATGGGGTTCACTATATATGATCTGTATATAGATAGACCAGAAGATTATAGTGTTGGGCTTTTTCATACAATCGAAGGAGGAATAGTTGGGAGCCTAACTCTTGAGAGGGCATATATTAGAGGTTATTCCAAAGTTGGTGCATTAGTTTCTAACTCTGCAGGTGGTGAATACTACTATGTTAATGTTGTGGATTCATCCGTTATAGCTGAAGCTTCCTCCTCCGAGGTTGGTGGTTTAATTGGATATAGTAGTGAGGAATTAATTTTAGAAGGCTGTACTTTTGAAGGTATAGTTACTGGAAATTATAAGGTTGGTGGAATTGTCGGGTATATTTACGGATCAGGGGATATTACTGATTTAATCAATTATGGATCTGTTAGTGGAAAATCTGAAGTAGGTGGGTTAGTAGGGTATGCAGAAGAGGGTGTGTCTGTTACAAATTCACATAATACTGGAGAAATATCTGGTTATAGGAGGGTGGGTGGAATAGTTGGTTACTCTTATGGTAATTCCACCATAACTAACTCATACAATCTTGGAGTTATAAATGGATATTACAGAGTGGGAGGACTAGTGGGCTCTGTAGAAAATCAAGTAATAATAGGAGAATCATATAATGAGGGTAATATATATTCCTTTATAGAAGATTATGAAATTGATATTATTCCTACATATTTTGACGAATATATTTGTGTTGGAGGATTGGTTGGTGCTGGATGGAAAGCGGATTTAGAAAAAGTATATAACGAGGGAAATATTCAAGCTATTGGTGGGTCAAGAAGTGTCGGGGGATTAATAGGTTGTGGTGGTTTAATTGATATCCAAGAATCATACAATGTAGGTGATATTACCACACAGTTAGTACTTTCTAATATGATACTATTAGATGGGGTTGGTGGTTTACTTGGGATAGGGGTTAATGGAATTATTAAGAACTCGTATAACACAGGATCTTTTGATATGTCCAAATGGGAATCTACCAGTGAGGCCTTTGAGGTTGATCAATATGCCCCTTATTTAGGTGGCTTAGCAGGTGTTACGATAGTTTCAGATATTGAGAATTCATATAGTAATACCAGTGTAGATATAAATGATATCGGTTCTAGTGGTATAGAAACGGCTATTGGTGGTTTAATAGGGGCTGAATTTATGGAAGAGGGTCTTCTTTCTGATATGGTCAATATCCTTGGAAAACCTTTTGTTGAAAGAATAACTGTTTTTTTTCTTAAGATTGTAAATAATTTTGCTAATTTAGTGTTAGAAAACTACAGCAGTAGTTATGAGAAAGTATATGTTGGTGGTTTAATTGGGAGATTAAATATCACTTTCTGTGAAGGTGAAGATTGTGATTTAGATTTGGCTGTATTAAATAATAGCTGGTGGTCTAGTAGTATTGTTAGAGCAATTGGTTTAGTGATGAGCCCCAATGGACCTTCTCCTTTTGATAATGATGAATCTGCAGATCACTATGAAAGAGCTGGTAGTATGGATATATTTAAGACATATTCACATAAGGTATATAATACAGATCCTGATTGGGATTTTGATACAATATGGAGTAATGTATACGATGGAAAAGGATATCCTGTATTAGGTATACAAAATTTAGTTATGCCGTCTGCACCGGTCTCTAATGTAGCTTCAGGTACATATTCTACTGGTTTTAATGTATCTCTTTCTTCAACGGGAAGTAGTAGTATAAGGTATACAGTTAATGGATCAGTACCTACATGTAGTACAGGTACAGTGTATACAACTTCCATACCTATATCCGTTACATCTGTAATTAGAGCTGTGGGTTGTATAGATGGTATTGCTTCTTCTGTCTCTGAATTTACATATGTAATTTCTCAACCTCAAACAGAAACTCCTACATCTCCTGTTATAGATACAACACCATCTTTAACAACAGTAATAACGAGGAGGAATGTTACATATACATATATTCCTCCATTAGAAGAGGAAGTGGAAGAGGATGAGGTAGAGGAGATTGTAGTAGAAGAAAAGGATGATGAGAAAAGTGTAGAGTATAGGATAAGGATAGTTGATAATAAGGGAAATGTATTAGCTGGTGCGAAGGTAATTATTGAGGGTAGAGAGTATTTAACTGATGAGAATGGAGAAGTTGTAATTCAGGATTTTGAAAAGGGTGAGTATATAATAAGGGTTATATATGATGGAAAGGAGTATGAACAGAGTTTAGTTTTAGGGAAGGAAGATGAGGTACATGAAATAATTGTAGAGAATAGTAAAAAGTTTCCTTGGTGGGTAGTAATAGTTCTGAGCTCAGTTATAGTTTTATCCTTTCTATATAAAGGTATTAATAAATCAGAGAGCCAGTATGCTTAAAGTAGTTTTTTGTTTCCTAGTAGTTCTTTTCATTTAATATAATTTTTATACAATATGGATATAGTTAAAAGATTTAATGAGATTTTTTCAAATAGAAAACTCTTTACAAAGATAGTATTAATAATATCAATATTATTTATAACCCTTCTACTACTTCTTAAAGGTTTTAGCCCATGGATAGGCATTTTAATTTTTCTTTGGATTACATTTACTGTAGTTAATTTCACAAAACTATATACCATACTTTCCTCTTTTATATGGTTAATACTTTTTTCTATTCTACTTATACTCTCCATTTCATTCTTCTTTGTTAATACCAACTCAAAAAATAGTACAAATAATGTTCCTAAATTAACGCCTGAGGAATGTAAACCGTATGCAGAGCAATATGATGGAAAGGTTCTTAATATATCTGGAGAGAATTTAATAGGGAGTATTGGTATTAGTATAGATCCAGAGGAGTGCAGATTAATTGGTAGGTATATAATTACATTTACAGCTGATCTACCAGAAAATCCTGAAGAAAGAATAGCTGGAGGCTATCCATATAACTATATAGTTTTGTTAAGAGGGTCATCAAATGCAGAAAGAAAATATTCAGGTGGTGGAGTGTTAAGTGTAGTTAGAAGGAATGGTATGTCTCTTCCTGATGCTTTTTCTGATTCTATATCAATATCAGATTATTATATGGAGTCAGGAACGTATTATGATGGAGGATCTAGTAATTTTTATTGGACATATTTAATAGATACCGATTTTAGTAAGGATAGGTATGAGAAAATTTTTAAAGAGGTATATTTTGATATAGTGGATGGATTACCTTTTATAGAGGTTACAGATGAGGGAGATGGATTTACATCATCATCTATTAATCATGAGAGAGCAGAGATAGATGGAGATATAGTTAAGTCATTTAAATTGACTATATCGGAGTAGGGGGGATGAGTGTGAAGTAATGTATTAAATATAGAAATAGCTTATACCAATTATTCCTATCATTATTATAGCAAGTCCTACTAATTCTATAATCCTAGGCTTTTCCTTCAACCATAAAACAGCAAGTACAATCATTAATCCAGGGTATGCTGCTGTTAATGGAGAAGCTATTGAGACATATGTATACTCAAAGGCCAACCATAATCCTATTAATCCTAACACATTCAAAAGTGATCCTATAATCGAATATTTGTATCTTTTAATATCTTTTATAAATTTAAAAATATGTTTTGGATCCTCCTTTTCTAGTTTTAAATAGAGAAGACTCACAGGTATTTGCATGAAGGCTAGAGAGAAAAGAAAGGCTGATGCTGATGTTCTATCTATCACTCCCTTGGATATAGTATCGGATAAACCAATACCAGTAGCTCCTGCTATTGCCCAAAGAATGTATTCCTTCTTTTTAAATTCTTCCTTAGATATTCTGTCTGGAAGCGAAGTTAAGATAGTTCCTATGATTGTTAAAAATACAAAGAACCAATGAAGAGGTTGTAGTGTCTCCCCTAGAAGTATCGTTGCAAAAAGGATTGTGTATACAGGGTAAGAAGCGATTATTGTGCCTGTGATGCTGATTTCTCCTTTGGAGAATATATAGAAAACAAGTGCTTCTGAAAGAATTGCGCTGAGTAGTGCATACGGTAGTACTGTTAGAATATCTGAGAAGTTGAAGCCTAAGAGTAAGGAGAAGGGTATCCATATTAGTAATCCAAAGATCATATCGAAGAAGAATGCTACGGAGGGAGGGAATTCCTGGTAGCTTCTTTTTAAGCTTGTATAGCTTAATGCGAAAAAGAGTGATGATAATAAAGCGAATAATATTCCCATAGAAAGATTATATCAATATTAAATATTTTTATACATTATGTAATCAACTCAGTAATATGAAGTTATAATATTTAGAAGGTACTAGTATTGGACGAGATTTTTCTCACAGTATTTCGTAAATTCTTAAAAGATTCTTTTATAGCGTCATCTTTGTCTTCTTCTATATGAGTTTCTACATTAAAAAAGACAGTATCATTTTCTTTATAAAAGCTGTTAATATTGTTTAGTATATTTTCATAAGGAACATCTCCTGTCATTAAAGGAACGTATACAAAATTTTCCTTTCGTGAAAAATCTTTAAATTGGATATAATCAGTAAAAGGTAAAATCTTATTTAGAAAAGTCTTACTCAAATCGTCTCCAACCATGAAAAAGTTTGATATATCAAACCAAACCTTTATAGGGGAATCCTTTATATAGGGGATTAGATTGTTCACCGTATCGGCATCTCTTACTAAACAGATAGGTTCATTTTCTATGTATAAGGAAAGAGAGTTCTTCTTTGCTAGAGAAATAGCTAGTTTAAAAAGAGAATCTTTAAATAATTCAGGAACAGTAGAGATAGGGATGGAGTCATCCTTTATGTATGAGAAGACTCGTATAATTGGTATTTTCAGCATAGAGGCTATTTCAAAAGTGCGGAATATATATTTTTTCTTTTTTTGAATTGATAAAAACTTCTCGAAATAATAGCTATCAAACGATATGAACGACGAGGTTTCCTCGAAATAAAACCATTTAAAAACAGGAGATGCAAGGGCAACAGGTTTAAGATTTGCAGTACTTAATTTTTTCGATAAGTTAAAGATTTCTTTGTTTGTGAAGTCTAGAAGGTTTTTATTATTGATAGATCTGAGTTCAACATTCTGAATTCCTAATTCTTGGCACTTGCGTATCGAAATATCAAGATCTTGTCCAAATTCATCCAAATTTATAGTATAAGCAATATTCATGAGTTAATAGTTAGCTATTTTTATCTAAAATACAATCCCAATATGGAACATACATAATTGTGCGTGCAAAGTGGGCATGACCGAACCTCCCAAACTCCCCAAATTCTTCCCCATGATCGCTACAAACTATTAGAATAGTTGGTCTTTTCCTTGGAATAAGGTCTATTAGCTTTTTAATTTGCGTATCTGCCCAAGAAAATGAATCTTGTTGAATTTTTCGAATCCGAAGTATTTCCTCGGAGGATATAGGAATATTCCTCTTCGTTCTTGGGATTTTTAGATCATGCTCTCTGTAGATCTTTGCAATTATTTTTTTATCATTGTCCGATAAATGGGTATTAGGATTATCATAAGGAATATGAGTCGCTATAGAATTGATGAAAAGGAAGAAAGGGTTGTCTTTTATCTTATGAGTAATGTAATCAAGGTTATTTAAAGGAAACCAATTCGGGCTTCTAGGGATTCTTTCTAATTTGTCTAATTTCTCTTTAGGACCGAAGAAAACAAATTCTTCGAAAAGATTTGGCAATGTATTACTTTTTTTATAAGTATTAAAAAATTCTACTCCCCCAAAACCAATAGTTTGATGATTTTTATTTTTGTAAAAGTCAATAATGCTTTTTTCTTTGAAAAAAATTGCGACCTTCTTCTCTGATTGATTTGCAGAATTATTTCTCCAGATCTGGGAATACTTTCCCAAATATTTGTTGCTACTGTTACCTATTAATCTAGGAATTAATCCAATGAAAAAAGAGTGGTGTGCTGGGTAGGTGTAGGTACCATGTGTTTCAGCTTTTTTTAGTGTCGAAATCTTATTCAGAAAGAGGTTAGGTGACAATACGGCCGTTTGATATGGTAAAGAATCTAGCGTTATAAATATCACATTATAGTCTTCTATCTTCATGAATAAATATTCTTAATTAGGATAATCAGAATCTTTATCAATAGCTTTATCTATTAAACTTCGGATAAATAACGAACGGTTAATGTTTCTTTTCTGATATATCCACCTTAGATAATTAACTTGTCTTTGATGTAAAAGGATGTTGAGTCTAAATACTTTAAAATTCTGATTGTAATATTCGATAAAATCTTTGATAATGGGTGGAATATCGGTATGTTTTTTATATGAGTTATAACGAAATTTTGTATCGTGTATAAAAGAAAAATCTTTAGAACTTTGAGAGATTGCAAGTACTGGTTTGTATTCTTCTAGAGCTACTGTTGATTCATGTCCTAGGGCGAAACCATCGAAAGTTGTCTCAACTATTAATGCATCCGCTTGTCTTATTACCTTTCTCATAAAGAGAGCATGCCTTACATTAGGATTTGAAATCTTCATTTCTTCATGACTCAAAACTTCTTCATAAGATTGTGTGTATGGTCCAAGAATTTCTATTGAGAGATCCTCTAAGGTTTTTATTATAGAATCAAAAACTTTAGGTATTTTTTCTCTTCCATTTTTTGATCCAAGTAATACGATCTTCATATAGAGATATGGTCAATTTTATTTATCCTATATGAAGAATCATAACATCCTATAGGGTTTAATTGCAACTCTAGAAGGGGACTTGACTTTAATTTCTTTCGTGTATAATATATACACTGGGTGTGTATATTATGGAAAGCATTTTAATAATAGGATACGGAAAAATTGGTTCCCTTAAGAGTAGAATTTATAAATCCCTTGGTTTTGACGTTTATGTTTTTGACCCTTATAAAAAAGAAATCCCATACAAAACATTGAAAAAATTGAATGCTGATCTGGATTTAGAAAATTTCATGTTTGATATCTGTACTCCGACAAGCAGGCATGTCAAGGATTTGGAAAAGATAATTTCTTTGAAACCAGATGCTAATATCCTTGTAGAGAAGCCCTTATGTAATAATCCTGAAGATTATAGAAAATATAAAAAACTTATAAATCAAAATCCGCAATGTAAAGTAAATGTGTCGGAGAACTATCTATATTCAGATACAATCAGAGAAATAAAAGAGTATCTCTTGGAAAAAGATCAGAAAATTACTTCAATCGAAATAGAATTTTCAAAGGATAGGAGGGAGGATACCCTTAGGGGACGTTTTGTAGATGAAAAACTGGGAGGTCTAGGGATAGAGATCCCCCATATGCTATCAATCTTGTATTCATTGGGTTTGTACAACATTGAGGTTGTAGATGTGAAAAAGAAGTGTGGAGATAGTTTTTTAGAAGATGATCTTTGTTTTAAACTTACTTGTGAGGATGTCGATATTAGGATGTATCAATCTCTAGTTGGTGATTATAAGATTAAAAACAAAAGATTCCTTCTGCCTGGTACCGGAGATATCCAGAATTACAGAGTCCTTTCTATTGAAACAAAAAAGAAAGAAAAAATATTTGCTCAGTTTGAACCCATACCAAATGATAAGAGATGTTTCTCCAGAATAGAGATATTCAATAGTGATAGAGGGAGGCGAGTTTATGATAATAGCCTGAAAAACATAATAAAGACCTTTACCTCTAAAGAAATTAATTCTGATTTTGTTCCAAATCGTGGGGATTTTTCAAATTGGCAAATGGAAAACCTATTTAAATTGGCAAACGTAGTAAGATGAAGATATCTGGTTTAATCGGAGATCCTGTAGAACATAGTGTTTCTCCAATACTTTTTAAAGAATTGTCTGAACTTTGTCATATAGAATATTCTCACGTTAAGATAAGAATTCCTAAGGAAAATGGAAGGGCCCTTAATAGAGCAATATCAGCTATGAGGGGTTTAAATTTTGTAGGTTTCAACGTAACACTTCCGTATAAGATCGAAATTATGAAATATTTAGATGAAATTGACCAAAGTGCGAGATCTGTAGGGGCAGTTAATACCGTCGTAAATAAGGATGGAAGATTGATAGGTTACAACACAGATGAATATGGGGCTATCAGTACGATAGAACAAAATTTTGGGAAGATTCGTACTTCTGACAATGTAGTTATTTTCGGGGCAGGTGGAGCTTCTCGTGCTGTACTGTCAGGTTTGCAAAAATCTACAAAAAATATAACGGTTTTTAATAGGAGTAAAAGGAGATTAGAAATTTTACAGAAAGATTTCTCCTCAAGTGAACTAATTTTAGATTGTTTTTCTCTCTCAGAGTTGGAGCAGCATCTGGATAGGTTGCTTGATGCAGATTTGATTATTAATACTACTTCAGTTGGGATGCATCCTGACGATGGTGGGAGCATAATTCCCTCTCATATATTATCAAAAATCATGTTGGCTAATAATTCCAAAGGAAAGAAGTTTTTTGATGTTGTCTTTAATCCAGTAGATACAGAATTTCTAAAACAATCTAGGAAGATATCAGGAGCTAAAGCTGTAGGGGGATTACAAATGATGATATATCAGGGGATTAAGGCTTTTGAGTTATGGACAGGAAAGAAGGTCCCTGATTTTAATATTCATAAAATGGAAATTAAATTGGAAAGAGCTATAAATGGATAAAATAAATCTTTCGATAATTAACGATGAGGTTAGTAATGACATAAAGAAAGCGATAAATTTTTGTATCGAAAACAAATTGAAATTTATTGATATTCGAACTATAAATGGTAAAAACATTGTTAATCTTTCGGAAAGAGAGATTTCGGAACTTAAACTTAATCTTCAGCAGGCTGGGATATTGGTTAGTGGTATCTCAAGTCCGTTATTTAAGTGGTTTCAACACGCAGAGAGTAACAATAATTTCACAGAATTTGGAGTTTCAGGTACCGTCTCAGATGAAGAAAAGATACGAATGATAGATAAATCATTACAATGTGCAATAGAATTAAAAGCTCAATATCTTAGAATTTTTTCTGGTTTAAGGATGCAAGAGGAATGTGATCCATTGTTTTTTCAAAAAGAAATAACCCTTTACAATCGACTTGTAAACTTGTGTCGAGAAAGTGAAATAGAATTATTAATAGAGAACGAACCAGTCTGCAATATTCACTCAATGAGGGATTTGATTAATTTCAGAGAGTATGTGAAGGAAGATTATATAAATATATTACTAGATATAGGAAACTTATACTCTTGTGAAGGAGAGTTCAGCAAGGAAGATTTAATTTCTTCACTACCCAATATTAGCGGGAATATTCATCTAAAAGATTTTTCTATTAAAAAGGAAGAATTTTGTATTTTAGGACAAGGCGATATTCCTTATAGTGAGATTTTAAAAACATTTATGGATAATCATAACAAAAAGAAAATTTTCTTAACCATAGAAACCCATTGTAAAGATGGATCTTTAGAGTCCTTGAATAATCTAAAGAAGCTTTTACATAATCTTAATCTACAGTATCAGTAACTATGAATAATAAAATAGATATAGCCATATGTATCCCTTCGAAAAACGAAGAGAAAACAATCAGGAATGTGGTGGAGATTGTAGCACTTGGTATTAATGAGTATTTCCCAGAGAAGAAGGCAGTAATTATTAATGCTGACAATAACAGTACTGATCGAACTAAGGAGGAGTTTTTTATTGCTGATACGGGGGGAGTACAAAAATTATATATAGCTACAAATAACATCGGGAAAGGGGAGAATATAAAAAATTTCTTGAATTATGCTGTTGGAGCAGAAATTCCTTTCATGGGGACAATAGATAGTGATCTTAGGTCTATTGAGCCAATATGGATATATAAATTACTAAAACCTTTAATGGACGAGCAAGTAGATTATGTGACGCCTGTTTATAAAAGAAACCGTTACGAAGGAAACACCACTAATCATCTGTGTTATCCGCTATTATTTTCTCTTTTTGGAGATTCCGTTCGTCAACCCATAGCCGGAGATTTCGCCTTTACATTAAACTTTTCCAAATATCTCCTCAATAACCTTGAGAATGATTCTTCCTATAAATATGGTATTGATATAACTATGACTCTAACAGCAATGCTAAATGGATTGAAATTAAAAGAGGTTTACTTAGGTGAGAAAATCCACAATTCGAGTTTTAGTAAAATGATTCCTATGTTCGAGGAAGTAGCTCAATCATTAATTTCAGTCTTAAATAGAGATTTATGTTTAAATTCAAATAGAAAGAGTGTAATGATTGATAAGGATACTAACTGTGAGGCGATTCAAGAGCAATATAATCGTCCAAGTGACCTTTCAATACAAAACAGGAAGGATGAAGTTGAAAAGTTATATCATGAGACAGAGTTTAATTACCTTCGAGGTTCTTTAGATAAAATAGAGAAATTTCTCTCCTCAAAAATTCTTTATACGAAAAATGATTGGATCTGTACATTGAGAGAATTGGTAGATATTATTTGTTCAACGGAGTTATCCCAGGATTCTATTCAATATCTATCAAAAGAACTCTTGGTTCACTACCTTGTTAGAGTTTTATCATATTTTGAAGAGATAGATGGGAAAAAATCTGCCGAGGTCGAGGATCTTTTAAATGAGCAAGCTTTTTTGTTAAAAAAAGAAATAAATTAATAAATTATAAAATATGAAGAAAGTAAAAAATCCAGAATATATACTATTTGATGTCGGGAATGTGCTTGTATATAAAGTCTCCCATGAAGATGAAAATGTAGCCAAGCTCCTGAACCTCACCAGAGAGGAATATCGTAAGATGCTCGATAAAATTATAGACGAGCAAACTAAGTCGGAGAAACTGGCCTTTAAAAATATGAATACAGTTAAGAAAGAGAAAGCCTACTTAGACAAATTTCATAAAAAGATCTGTGATTACCTAGGAATAGATTTTGATACAGAATTCATCAATAAAATGACTAACTGCAGAATGAAGGGTGATTTTGCGTTGAAGGAAGATACAATAAGTGCTTTGAAGATTCTTGGCAAGAAATATCGTTTAGGAATATTTTCAAATGCGCTACCTTCTAGAAGAGTCCACGAATTAAAGATAGGTAATCTATATAAATATTTCGATCATATATTTATATCTAAAGAGATAGGATTAGAGAAGCCTGATCCTAAGGCATATGAATATGTTTTGAGCGAGATAGGTGTTGGTGGAGATAAAATCATGTTCGTTGATGACAAAATTGAATATCTAAAAGGTGCAGCGACTGCAGGGATAGATAATTTGGTTTTGTACAGGAATAAGGAAACATCTAAAAAATATCCTATGATCGAGAGTTTGTCAGAGTTAATAGATCTCTTGAATCTAAAATAATTTTATTTGTATAGACAATGAATATACATCAAACAACAAAGCATATATTCCCAGATGACAATGATATAGAAATTGTTGAGAGGAAGGGTTGGGGACATCCAGATACGTTAGCGGACGGTTTAGCGGAAAGAATATCTATAGATTATTCAAAATACTGTTTGGATAATTTCGGGTATGTACTACATCATAACGTAGATAAAGTTTGTATTATGGGAGGGTTATCTGAATTTGATTGGGGAAAAGGTAAATTCACAGAGCCCGTAAGGGTTCTTGTTAACGGGAGGATGAGTGGATCCTTTGATGGGAAAAAAATTCCCATACAGTCAATCATTGAGGACGCAGTTAAAACCTATCTTAACAAAGTTATGCCTAGATTTGATACTGAAAATTGGTTAATAATAATGAATGAAACAAAGCAATATTCTCGCAATCCCAGATGGTTTAATCCTAAGTCAGTAGAGGATCTTCCAGAGTACAAAAACATATTTGCTAATGACACATCTGCTGTAGTTGGTTGTTGGCCTTTAACCTTTGCAGAGAGCCTGACACTAGAGTTGGAAGGATTGTTTTATGATGAAGAAAAGAATCCTAAATATTCTTTTATTGGGCAGGACATAAAGGTTATGACTATTAGGAGAGATAATAAGTATAGTATAACGATGTGTATTCCTTTCTTCGCGCAGGATATTAAGGATTCTTTAGAGTATAAAGAGAAGAAAAAATACATCGTTCAGGTAATAAAGGACCATATCCAAAAAAGGTTTAAAGATATGAAATTAGAATATGAACTGCATATTAATACCCAGGATCAACTTGCGAAAGGTATTACCACAGCCAAGAAAGCTTATCTTGTAGCTGGAGGGTCAGCCACAGATTTTGGAGAAGAAGGATGTGTAGGTAGGGGAAACAATAGGAGAGGAATAATTCCTATGATGAGGAAATATTCAATGGAAGCTGCCTGGGGAAAGAATCCTGTATATCATGTTGGTAAGGTTTATGGAGTAATAGTTGATGAAATGGCAAGAGAAATAGCGGAGCACTTTGATTGTAAAGTTGAAGTTCTTGTAATGACCAGAAATGGAGACCCATTTTTCTCTCCCCATGAGATAACAGTATTTTCTTCTAAAGAGATAAACTCTAAGGAATTAGAAAGTTTAATTAAAGGAATACTGGCCAAAAGAGATTGGACGCAGAAGATTCTAAAGGAAGAGGTTCTTCTTCCTTCCGTATATAATATCAAGGCAGAAGAGTAATGATAGAGGCTTCAGAAATAAATGAAAAAGAATTGATAGGAGTTCCTTTTTGGAAAGGTCTAGAAGTTGCTGGGAGAAAAGTTAATATATATGCAGATTTCGACAAGGAATTTAATGATGATTGTGGTATCCCCAGTTGTAGTTTTTATGAAGAGGAGGACAATGAGTCTAAATATTCAGTTATTCATTTAGAGCAAGAGGAAGTAGCTTTGGAGGTTAATCCAGAGAAGACATGTTTTATTCTAGCTTGTCCAAAGGAGGAGATAAGTCAAGGAAGAGCACTTTTGCATTTAGCACTATGTCTAACAGAACGAGAGAGGCAACTTGCGGGGGGAGCCTTAACACATGGATCTGCCGTTGAGACTCCAAGCGGGAAAGGAATTTTGTTCTTGGGGAATCAAGGAGCTGGGAAGACAACTATAGCAGTCAATCTTGGGTTAAGGGGATACTCTTTAATAGGGAATGACCAGGTTATTTTAGAGAGGCCTTTACTTGAAGAAGATAAGGTGTTCTTATTTGGAGGTACGAAATATTTAATGGTTAGAGAATCGGCTGTTCTCTCTGGGCATCTCCCCTTATCGAGAGAGAATTTCCCTGACAATGGAAGTAGTAGTTGGGAGAATAAAATAAAGATAGATCCTTTGGAGCTGGGTATAAGAAAATCAGAAGGTATTTCTGAGCTTAACTCCACCTTCATAATACATATAGATCCAACAGGTAGAGAGAAAATTCATTTAGAGAGAATTACTCCAAAAGATATTAAGACAAATTTATTCTTGGGAGAGAAGTTAGCACGTCATATTTCAGGAGTCGCTACACATGTGATGTCTGATTCTGGGTATCTTCTTTCGCATACACCATCTTTGGATGATTCTATAACAAGAAATAATCGTAGGAATCTAATTTATAATCTTTATGATAAAGGGGTTTACAGAATCTATGGAAGTGATGTAAACGAAATCATTTATGCTATAGAAGATTTAATAGGGGAGGCATAAACTTCGATATCCTTATACTCCACCTCCTTTAATTCCTCTGGTTCTTTCTCCCACTCACATATTTCAAAGGGTATGTCATTGTATGTACCTTGAAATTCTAATAACTTAGTACAATCTTCTTCCCAATAGTGTAGGTTAGATACTTTGTACTTAGTTAGTAATTTGTATACCCTTCTTACATCCTCCTTAGACATAAATAGATCTATATCATATGGGTATACTTCTTGACCTAGTATGTAGTGTAATCCAGAGGAGGATAGATAGTATTTAATATCATTCTTATTTAATACCTCAGTAATATATTTAAGAGTATTTTCCCATTTAGGTAGGTTTTGTTTGTTAATTTGATTGTAGTTCATAATCTTTAATATACAGGAGGTCGGACTTGCACCGAAATCACACTAAACGCCACATCCTGATCAACAGGGTAGTATTGGCTTGCATGGAGAGGTTCTACCAACTCTCAACCCTCCTGTATAGTAGTATTATACAATGTGATATAGTTATTGAATATGGACAAAACTAGGAATAATTTTGACAATATTCTTAACAAAATTACCAAAGAATTAAATATTTCAATTACCAAGATTACAGAATCTCCCAAGGGTATGGATAGTGAAATAGTATCCTTTCTTGATGAAAATAATAAGGAATATGTCGTAAAGATAGGGGAAGGAGTAGAAATGGATATAAGAGCATATGATCTAATTAAGAAAAATAATCTTAATATTCCAATTCCTAAAGTATATTTAAAAGCATCAATAGATGATATCCCTGTGCTCGTAATGGAGAAGATACAATTCCCGTTATTAGAGTCTGTAGCCAAAGAAGAGATTCCTCTATACATACCATCGATGATAGAATCATTAAGGGTTATTCATAGTATAGGTTCGGATAGGGTGGGGTATATTACAAATAATGATGAAAGAAGAAATTGGAAAGAATTTCATCTTTCTAAGTTTGATAGTACTGATGAATATCTTAAATGGGATGAGATTAGTAAAAGGAAGGGTTTAGATAAAGATCTGATACTTAAGAGTGTAGATATGTATATTTCTAAGTTTTTAAAGGTAGGTATAAGGGAAGATAATTATTGTCTATTACATACCGACTATAATCAAAGAAATTTATTTGTAAATCCAAAAACAAATAATATTGCAGGTATTATAGATTGGGGAGAGTCTATGTTCGGTGATCCTATATATGATTTTTCAAGAATTAGGATGTTAATATGGCATTTTGATTTGGGGGATAAGGTAGTAGATGAGTATTACTCTCTTATGAGTTATACAAAGGAAGAGAAGGAGTTAGATGAATTGTATTGGGTATCTAGAATAATAGAGTATTTAGCTTATTATTCTGAAGAATTGAATGAATTTAATAGGGGAAGGATAGAGATGCATGAGGGGTTTTTAAGGGGGTATGTGGATTTATAAATTGTATATAATCTCATATGAACCTAATACTAGCAGGAGGAGGTAGTGGTAAACAAACAGTAAGAGTTAATACCTTGTTTACATCATTACTTAAAAACAACGATATATTATATATACCAATAGCCATAGATAAGGTTAAACACCCATATGATTCCTGTATGGAATGGATAAAGAGAGATGAATTAGGAAAGTATGGGAATTTCAATATTACACTTTGTACAGAAGAAGATCTAAGGACCATTACCTATGAAGATCTAATTAAATATGGTGGTATATTCATAGGTGGTGGTAATACCTACTACCTTTTAAAAGAGTTAAGAGATAGTAAGTTTGATAGTAAATTAATCGATTTATTAACTAATACAGATATTCCTGTAATGGGTAGTAGTGCAGGTGCTTTAATATTTGCTAAGAGTATTAAGACAGCAGAATTTTATGATGAGAATGTTGTTAATTTAAAAGAGTTAAATGGTTTAAATATGATTAATGGTAGTAATATATGGGTACATTATGAAGATAGTATGGAAGAGTTGGTACAAGAGTATAGGGATATATTAAAAACAGATATTATATGTTTAAGAGAGGATGAGGGATTGTATGTTACTAAGAAAGGTATGGAGAAGGTAGGAGAGGTGAAAATGATTTCTCCCCTTTGACTAATATCCAATCCTAACCAATATCATAGGTATAGGACATATATATAATTTCCTTTTTTCTTTATCTATATATATCCCTATCCATATATCATACCAAGCAAATGATACTCTAATATTACCTATCTCTAATATTTTATAGTCTTTCATATAGCTAATATATCCTATATTGTAATATAATACATCATTAAAATAGTTATACTAAATATGAAATTTACTCAAAACGATGATTATATGATATTAGTATATATTACTTGTGATAGTCTTAAACAAGCAGAAGGTATAGGGGAAGAACTTATGAAAAAGAAACTATGTGCATGTGTAAATATATTTGAGAATATGCAACCTATGTTCTTTTGGCCACCTAAGACAGGAAAGATAGATAAGAGTAAGGAAGTTGTATTAATAGTAAAGAGTATTAAGTCTAAATATGATGATATTGAAAAAGAAGTAACTAAACTACATACATATGAGGTACCTTGTATATTTGCTATACCAGTTATATCAGTAGCAGATTCATATTGGGAATGGTTTCGAGGAGAGATGGAGTAGTAATTTTTAAGAATTCTAATAACTTGGGTAGTAGAGATATAAGAGGAGAATAAATAAAGGATGGTGATATAATTAACCCATATGCAATTAAAGAAATATTCCCATATAATTCTAATGAAAGTAGGTCCATACTGTGGATATTCGTTAGATGAAATAATAGATATCAAACAGAAAGAACAAAAGAAAGTAGGAAAATATTTTTGGGGATACAGTGGAGTATTTTGCAGACCCTTAGTTATTAGAAACTTAGTTTCTAATGCACAAGGTAACAAGATTAAAATTTTGTTTGTAGAGACTAAGTCTGATTTTGTACCTAAGTCTTTTGAAAAGTTTAAGTATTTTTCTGAAGATAGGAGTGTATGGAGGAAACTTCCTGATGATGTGTTACTGGTTGGGAATAATAATAAGCCACATTTTGCCATTACAGGTACGAAGTTAAAGAAGACAAATTTTGTACTTAATCTTTCGGAATATTGTACCCTTAAGGGTGTATTTCCTAATGAAAATCAAAGGTTTGATAATTATTTTAGGTATAGGGTGGATAAGGCTTGTGGAGTGTATATACCTAATGAAGATGTAGATAGAAAAGAGGTTAGTATACAGTATATTTCTGAATTAGTAGAGCCTTTTTCTGTATTTATTAAATAGGGAAGATTTTTTAAAGAGTGTATTCGTCTTTCAGATTTCCATGTTCATCATAAAGTATATCTGCATTTTGGCTCATAAATTCCCCCTTATCATACCCTTCTTTGTATAAGAAGAGATAATATTCCAGTTGTTCGTCTTTAAGATTTCTTTTATGGAGTTCTTCTTGGATATTTTCTTGATCGTTCATTAAATCTGCATATCCATCTGCGAAGCCTATGTCACCCAAGTCTTCAAGATCAATTTTCTCATATTGACGACCATCAGAGGCAGGATTAATTTCTAATACACGGAGATATTCAAGCATTTTTTCTTTCAAAATATTATCCCTTTATTATAAATAGATAAGTTGAGTATATCAAGATGAACTATACATATTCGATCAAATTGCTCTATAATATCCTATAACTTTAGTATAAATGATACTTGTTAAAAGATCCTGTTGAAGTAAGTAGTGAAATAAAAGATTTTTCTGAATTCCCACCTATGGAAGATATGTATCTTCATTTGAAAGACAGTATAGGTTCCCAACCTGAACTAGGAGTATATTGTAATAGGTATGTTGAAAAAGATCCTACAAAGAAGTTAGCTATCATACTTACTGGTTTTACATGTGCAGGTAAAGATACTGTAATGGACGAGTTAGAATCCTTAGGATTGGTATATCATGTAGTTACAGCTACTTCTAGACCAAGAAGAGTAGAGGAAGGGGAACCAGAAGACAAGTATCATTGGATTAAGGTAAGAGAAAGAAGGGAAGGAGAGAGTAAAGAGGAGTATGAAGAAAGTATTAAGAAGGAGCATGACCTAGTTGAGTGTGATGGCCACTATAAGTATGTTTACGGTTTACCTAGAAAATCATTGTTAGTAGAAGGTAAAGGTATTCCAGTTATAAGACCAGATATAAATGGAACTATTACATTACACAAAGAATTACCTAAATATGGGTTCCAACCAATATCTGTTGCAGTACTACCTGATAGTTGGGAACAGATATATGGGACACTCTTAGAAGAAAGAGAAGAGAGTATGGAAGCTAAGAATAGTAGATTAATCGAAGATATTAATAATATTACAAAATATCGTAGTGTAGTAAATTATTTTTTGCATAATAGTAGGTATAAGTGTGGGGATATGGATGGTTTAGAAAGGTCTGTTAATGGAGTGAGATATATTCTTGATATATATGAAAAATAACAAACCCTTTTAAATATCTCAGTTATTTTGTTTAATGATATTTCTAAAATCCGTTTCCTTAGAAGATGCTGTTATAGTAAACAAATGATTCTCATTTGTTACATCCGGAATTACTATTGCAGATTCTATATTGAAAAATGTCTCCTCCTCGATTATACATGATTGTCTTCCTATTTGTTTTGCAATTAACTCAATCATTTCAACAGGTCTCTCTGTTACAAAATGCCAAATCTCTGGTGATGTGAATAAGTTTAGAGATGGAATTAGATTACCTTTGTAGTCTACTTCCCAATAGTTATCCTCTTCAGGTAAATCCGTATCTGCTGGATAGAAAGCAAGTTCCCTTGTTCCATTATCATAATCAGAAAAACCAGGTGTAATACCTCTACAACTATTCAAACTCTCAATTAGACCTTCTTTCTTCCAGTTTGATCTTATTGCTATGTGCTCAAGCTTAACTTTATTCTCTAAGCTCCAATACAAAACTGTAGAGAGTGCTTTGTTAAGAGATAGATATGTATCTGGAGAACAGAAAGTAATAACTGTATCTTCTATACAGATACCTCTATGAAAGAGTCTATCATTGTAATAGTGAGAACCTGATCTGAGTAAAGTCTTTGCCTCATTTAAACAATCCCACTTAATACTATCTCCAAAATTAGATTCCTCAACATACTTTCCAAGACCTTGTTCTACCGATCTGTTTCCTCTTGTTATTGATATATATCCTTCGTATGTTGCAGTTCCTTAAACATTGGCCAATTTTACTGTTTCTTGAAAGGATTCTTGATTTGTTGGTTCCCTTCTATCTTCTATGGCCATGTTCAAAGTATTTGTAAGTTATGAGTACTTAAGATTATACTATAAGGTGGAATAAATAGAATATTGTATTAGTCTTGTATTACCATACGATTGTTATCTTATATCTCCATACCTCTTTGTAACAGGGTCTCTAAATATGAAGAACTTAGGAGGATAGTATGTAAATATTCCAAATATTATTACTATCCCCAAAATAACTATTAAGGATATATGTTCAGGAAATATGAATACCTCATTCTTTAACATAGTATATTCTGCTATTAATCCAAATATTATGGAAAGAATAAAAATGGATATTGTAATTGGAAAAGGTACCTCTTTAATTAATATCCTAAGAGGTTTGTAGAGAAGGGGTATAGAGATTAGTTCTACAATTAACAATATCAAAAGAGAATTAAATATATTTAAATATTCATTTCTAAGGAATATATACTGAAATATTATTACTAATATAGTTGGAGCTATTAATAGCTTCATATGTTCCCATGTACTTTCATTTAAAGCTGAGAATATATGTAATAGGATACCCTTCTTAAACCATCCATGAGTGAAGTGTAGTAGGGTTCCGAAGATGGTAAGGATTAAGAATGAGATGATAAATACAATGTATATGCTCATAGGGTTGTTAAGTCCGCATAACATAGATAATGATCTGTTTTTGTTTTGATAACCTCTGAAGATTCCACTTTTATAATTTCTTTTGCTAATATATGATCTGACTTTGTATGTTTTCCATTCTTCCTCATCCTTGTGAATTTATTAGGAAGAATATCATTGTATGAAGTAAAGAGATTTTCGAGAGGAACAATTAAATGGGAAATTTGAAAATCTCCAGTAATAATATCACTCTTTAAGGAGAGTAGATTATTCGAAATTTCTTTACCATATGAATAACCAGGTTCTTCATAATAGCTATAACCCCAATAATGAAGAGGTTGTAATTGAAGAGTAGTGAGATTTAATCCGAAAGATGTATATGAGACAAATTTCTTGTCATACCTAACTGCTTCCTTTCCATCTGAAAATGTTAATTCGAAAGTCGGATAGGGTTGATCAATTATATTTAGATTGGAAATGGTATCTTTTGATAGGATGGCATACCCCAATTCTCCTTCCCCGATATGATTTGGATGCATTGGAATACCTTGATAGTTTTCAAATCTAAGTATTTCTGATATCTCTTTTACTCTATCTACCCCCTCTACAAACTCTACCTCTTGAAAATGAACAATATCAGGATTTAAATCTGAGATTATGTCTACAAAGTATTTAATATCTACCTCAGAGTAATCCCAGGTATCTAAGCTATTTGCTCTTCTGAATCCTGCTACATTCCATGTTATTATTTTCATAATTTAATTGTAGCACAAATGGTTTGTGACAGAAAAAATTTCTATACCTATCATATTTTAACAGAATCAATATCTTCAACAGGCAACCAGTCATCCATATTACTATATTTACTTTTATCAATCTCAAAAGGAGTAATTTCTTCAAAGTTCCCTACTTCAATTAGAACTAAATATCTCTTCCCTGCCCATTTACTATACTGTTTATCAGAGAGATTTAGCTTCTCTTTGTTATCATCTACTAACTTAGTAGATTGCTCGGGTGTCATTTTTTCTGAATTGAATACAGACTTTACAGTAGCTTTTCCTTTTATTAATCCTTCTCCGTTGTTATTAATAAAGTAGAGAGTATCACCTTCATATACTATTCCATATGGCAATTTTCTTCCTGCAGCACCTCTAATTATAATACTCTTCTCTTTATTTTTAAGCTTTTCAAATTCCTTAGCTTTTGTATCTAAATAAACAATGTGATCTTTCATTTCTGATTGGGTCTAAATTATTTCTGAATTAAATAGAGAATATCATATCAAGATTTTCAACTCCATTATCATTATAAAACTTCCCCGCAATCTTAAATCCATGTTTTTGATAGTAATTTATTGCCCTAGTATTGTCTGCAAGAACTCCTCCATAGAGTATGATGTGTTTCCTTCCCAACAATTCTGCTATTTTTAATACATAAGGGAATATTAGATTTCCTAATCCTTTGCTTTGATATTCATCTGCCAAAGTAGGGCCAAATCTACATGTGTATTTGGTATCTAGGGTAATGCCATAGGTTGTGTATTTATCTATTATATTCTGAGGTATATCCAGTGTAAATTCTATCAAACCAACTATTTCTTTGTTTTGATTCTCTAAAACAAAGCGTAATTTATCATACTTACTTATAGCATTGCATAATTCTTTTGCAGTTACTTTGTCATAACTATCGAAAGTGCTTAGTCTTCTTGTTTCAATTGAAAGATTCTCTAAAAAAGATGTTAGTTTCCCAATATCAGAATGAAGTAATGGACGGAGAAGTAATTCTTCTTTTGTATTTGTACTAAGTTCCCAGGTATATTGTTTGGGATATTTTTCGAAATCCTGAAGTATTAGTTCCTTCTTTTTTATCATACATAAAATTATATCAGAGAAGTTTCAGAGATAGTGGATAGGTCTTGTCGCAACCTTGAAAGAATGGCGGAGGATATGGAATGATTCCCGAAATAGTGATTGGTTAAGAGTTGATGATTGTACTTTTGAAAAAGTCAGAATGTTTTCTCGTAATGCCTAATAGCATTAATCTCTGATTCCCATGTATTATCTTCATTTAATTCTTCTAGCTTGAATAATTTCGTTGATAAAGGAGAAGTAAGCATTACTTCTTTAGCAGTCTTTAAATCTATCTCTATTTGAAAAAGGGAATTAATCATAGCATTACCATCTTTGAATACCACATCAAAGAAGATATTCTCTGGATCAGCATCTTGTATCTCTAAACCAATCTCTTCCTTTAGTTCTCTCTTAAGACCTTCCAGAAGTGATTCGCTGAGGTTTATATGTCCTCCAGGGTGTTTATATTTATTAGCTCCCTCATTTAAAACCATGAGATATCTATCTTCTACTTGTACAAGTGTACTTGCTCTCAAACTGAAAGATTTCAGTACGTCATTGCCACTAATAAAAATATTTTTTCTGAACTCTCTCATAATTTGTATGAAGATATTGGATTATGAGTAATTATACAACAGAAATAGGATTATTTCGGAGGGTGATTAAGTAGAGTGGGCGGAACAGATTGATAATATGCCTTGTTAATGCAATAAAATATTGGTTCGCGGAAATTATAGAAATAGATGGCGGAATGGACGGGACTCGAACCCGCAGCCTTCTGCGTGACAGGCAGATGCTCTAACCAATTGAGCTACCACTCCATATAACGTGAAAAGTATATCAAACGTAATACAGAATAACAATAATATGATGTATAATACATATTATTCTTATCCATACTACAAATGAACATAGAACTATCCAACGACACCACTACAGAAAAAATACCAACTAATATGATGTACTCCGCTACAGATCCCTCTGGAGAAAAAATCTACTATGTTGAGTATGATCCAAGATACATACCTGAAGAACAGCTAGAAAATATTCAAAGAAAATCTAATCAGATCAAGGAAACAGAAAATCCAGAAGAATTAATTACATATATTCCATTAGAGCAAGAAGACTTCAAGGGAGCAAGAGTATCCTTCAACAAACAGGGCACCCCTCTGAACCTATACTTTAGTAGGGAGATAGATAGGGTGATTGATCTTCAAAATAGTATGACAGTAGATCCATTGACAGAGGTAGATAATAGATTGGGATGGAATATAGCTATTGAGAAATTAGCAGATATGATACAAAGGGAAGAAATGAATGATAGATACATAACTTTTGGGGTATTTGATTTAAATAATCTTAAGAAGATAAATGATGAACAAGGTCATAGTATTGGTGATGAATACATACTCCAAATGGCCCAATATCTTAAAAATGTATTCAGATCGTATGATGAAATAGCTAGGTGGGGCGGAGATGAATTCTCTGTATTCACAGTATCAAACGAAGACATAACGGATACCATAGTAGATCGTTTAAATGAAACACAAACATCTAATCTTAACTATAGTGCAGGCATATTAGGTTTTAGCGTGAACTCCATACTTCAAGAATTGGGGAGTCGAACAGGTATAGATATTAAGGAAAGAACAAAATTAGTTCGAGACATATTAAGAAGAAAATTCAATGAAGCTGATCAATTAATGTATGAGGCAAAAGAAGCTTCAAAGAATCAACAAAAGGAAGGAATTAATCCAACCATTATACAGAGAGAAACTATAAATTCTTCTCAATAGCTTCTTTGTAGCTATTCTTGTCCATAGCTCCAATCAGCTTCTCAACAACTTCTCCATTCTTGAATACATACACCGCAGGTATGCTCATTATGTAGTACTCTTGTGCCGTAGTAGCTTCTTCGTCAACATTAATTTTCCCAACCTTAGCCTTCCCCTCCATCTCTGTAGCTAATTCCTCAATAGATGGTCCAACCATCTGACAAGGACCACACCATGGTGCCCAAAAATCTACTAAAGCAACTCCTTCATAATTCTTAATTTCTTCTTGAAAATTCTCGTCAGTTAAATGTAGTAATGGCATAATATATATGTTAACAATTTAAAAGTATTGGAATATGGGCATTTACATATATTCCTAGTATAATATACATTATACCATGAACAGAATTGATATTAAAAAAGATAAAGATCTTGCTATAAAAAAAGCCGTTGAAACATTAAAAAACGGTGGATTAATTGTATACCCGACAGAAACTTGCTATGGACTAGGAGGAGATGCAACTAATCCAAAAGCATTGGAAAAGATAATGGAATATAAAACACTCAGAGGATCCAAACCCATATCCATAGCTGTAGCAGACAGGAAGATGGCAGAGGAGTATGTAGAGATTAATGAAATGGCAGACAACATATACAAAAACTATCTCCCTGGACCAATAACTGTAATATCAATGAGTAAGGGTAATCTAGTTCCTCCAGTAGTATCCATACAGGGAGCTGTGGGAGTAAGATATCCAGATTATGAATTTACATTAGAATTAATTAAACAATTCGGGAAACCGATAACAGCAACATCAGCTAATGTGTCATACAAATCACCTCCATACAACATAGATCAGTTAATGAAAGATCTTCCTAAGAAAAGTTTTAAACTGATAGATCTTTTCCTAGATGCGGGCCAACTACCTAAAAATCAACCCTCTACAGTATTAGACACCACAATGAACCAATTAAGTATCCTAAGGCAGGGTAAGCTTCAATTTGAAAATGCCTTAATTAAAAATAAAAAGGTGGAAGAAAGGAATACAAAAACAACCCAAGAAACTATTGATTTAGCAAAAGAATTTGCTAAAAAATATCTGTCAGAAGATATCCCGGTTGTAGTAGCACTAAGTGGAGAACTAGGAGCAGGAAAAACACAATTTGCAAAAGGAGTAGCTGAACAACTTGGAGTTAAAGAAATCGTAAATTCACCGACATATACCATAATTAATGAATATACATATAACAAGGGACAGATCCTCGCACATATGGATACATGGAAATTAGAGGATCATGAATTAGAGACCTCAGGATTAATCCAACATTTAGAGAGTGGAAACATTGTATTGATAGAGTGGGCAGATAAATTCTACCAAGAGATATCTGCACTGTGTGACAATATGAATATTCCCATATACAAGGTAAATATTAAGTATGTATCACTTAATGAGAGGAGCATAGAGATATATGAATAACCTACTAATATTAGCAATAGATACAAGTTGTGATGATACATCTGTAGCAGTCTTAAGAGGGAATAAGATCCTTTCTTCTGAGGTATCCTCTCAGGTGGAAATACATGCTCAGTGGGGTGGAGTAGTGCCAGATATAGCCAGGAGAGAGCATGAAAAAAACATACCAATCGTATATGAGAAGGCACTTAAGAGAGCAAAGGTTAAAATCGAGGATGTTGATTATATAGCATGTACGTATGGTCCAGGGTTAGCGATTGATCTGGAGATAGGTTTGAACTTTGCTAAGGATTTGGCAATTGAAAATGGTCTTCCATTTGTACCTATAAACCATATGGAAGGGCACTTACTCTCAGGTTTTCTGGGGTCTGACCCTGGTCTGTCCCTGGACCAGAAGAAATTGCATAGCGATAATATTTTGAAACCACAGGGGTCGTACCAGGGTCTGTCCCTATTTCCGGCCATTGGTCTTTTGGTATCTGGTAAGCACACTGAGCTGGTACATGTTCAACAGACTGGGGAGTACAAGAAACTTGGGGAGACATTGGATGATGCAGTGGGCGAGGCATTTGATAAGGTTGCGAGGATGTTGAATTTGGGATATCCAGGTGGTCCTGTAATTACCGAATTTGCAAAGAAAGGAAAATCAGGGGAAATTGTCTTCCCTATACCAATGAAGAATTCCAAAGATCTTAACTTTAGCTATTCGGGTTTGAAAACAGCAGCACTGTATAAGGTTAAGGAACTAAGAGAGGAAGGGAAGCCAGAGAAAGAATGGATATATGATTTCTGTAGAGGATTTTTGGACGCTGTGAATGAGTCTATTAAAATAAAATTAGATATGGCTATAGAACAGTATCCTGAAATAAAAGCTATATTTGTGGGAGGTGGGGTATTTAACAGTGAGGAAATGGTCAGATTTATAGGCAATATTGCTAGATCATACGGTTTGGAATATATATATCCTAAAAAAGAATACAGAGGAGATAATGCAGGAATGGTTGGGATAGTTGCATATTACAAAATACAGAGGAAAGAATATATTACAGACAAAAATGAAATTAAAGAAATAGATAGGGAGCCAAGATTGTCTCTTTAGGAACTGTAATTTTAGAAGCTTATAGTATATAATTCTGGTATTTTATGCTCCTGTAGCTTAAATGGAAAAGCCAGTCAGCCTTTGAATGACTGTATAGAGGTTCGAATCCTTTCAGGAGCGCTAACGGTGAGTGTGGAATAATTAGACTTCAGAAGTCTAAAAGATTTTTATCTATTCCACGCTCGCCTATTCCCTTTGTTATATATTTTGTTCAATATCTAATAATCTGTTATATTTTGCCAGCCTCTCACCTCTACTAGGACCTCCAAATTTACACTGATTTGCAGGTGTAGCTACAACTAAATCAGCAATAAAGTCGTCATTTGTTTCTCCACTCCTGTGTGAAATAACAGCACTCATCCCATTGTCTACCGTCAATCGTATAGCGTCCAGCGTCTCTGATACTGTTCCTATTTGGTTTAATTTTATGAGTACACTATTGACGGCCTTCTCTTCAATAGCTCTCTGTATCCTTTTAACATTCGTAGTTAGTAGGTCATCTCCAACAATCTGATATTTTTCTCCAAACTCTCTTGTAAATTCACTCCATCCATTCCAATCATCCTGATGTAGAGGGTCCTCTATGGAAGATACTGGAAATTCTTTATACCATTCTCTTTGTAGTGATATCCATTCATCCTTGCTCAATTCTTTGTTCTCGCTTTTTAATACATATATATCTTTTTGCTCATCATAGAATTCGGAACTTGCTAGATCTAAGGCAATGTCAAAATCCTGTCCTGGATTAAAACCTGATTTCTTCAACCCCTCCATTATTATTTCAAAAGCTTCCTTGTTACTTCCTATCTCTTTTGGTGCGAATGCACCCTCCAGTCCAAGCCCAACTGAATATCCCTTGGTATCAAGAATGTCATGAATATTATGAAATACCTCTGTTGTAACTCTGAATGCTTCACTAAAAGATCCAAATCTTTCTATCTTAGGAGCTAACATATACTCTTGTATGTCAGTAGCCCAGTTTCCATGTTTTGCACCTTCCATTACAAGTATAAGGGGGGTAGGCATTTTGAAGTTACTTGTAGAATACTCCTTGTCCCAATATATCATCCCAATATATTCGTACAGATTTAGACCAAATTCGTTAGATACTGCTCTGGCAAATGCCATAGAGCAGGAGAGTATTGTGTTTCCTCCTAATTTGGTTTTTAATTCAGTTGCATCTTCATTTATTAATAGTTCATCAAACTCTCTTTGGCTAGAGAATTCTTTGTTCACTACAAGATCTCTAATAGTGGTATTAATTATCTCTACTGCTTTAAGTACACCTTTTCCATTGTGTCTTTCGTTGTCTTCATCTCTCATTTCTAAAACTTCTGTTTTTCCTGTAGATGCTCCGGACGGTACTTCTGCGACTCCTGTTTCCCCGCTCCATAGCTCTATCTCAGTAGATATTGTTGGTATACCTCTGGAATCTAATATTTCTCTGGCTTGTATGTTTTTGATCTTCATGTTGTATTGCCTAATGTTATATGTACATTTTGCATCAAAAGGGATATTTTTGCAATTGGGTTATACATAGGGTCAGACCCCGGCCTGTCCCCGTAAAAACCTTTGTACAAGAGGAAATCGTCTTGTTTTTGTACATATTTTTGTTGTTGCAACATCCAAAAGAACCTTCTTATTTTGCAAAAAGATAGTACAGGCCAAAGATATTTGGGGGACGGAGGAGTGTCAGACCCTAAGGGTCTATTTACAAAGTATAATGAAAGTGTATTAATATATGTATATCTATTTTATCTTTTTTCACATATGGAAGAATCACTACAAAATGATATCGTGGTTCCTGTTTCCGAGGAGATGCCAGAGACTAAGAAACCACAAAAGGTAGGGGTATATGCGTTGATAATTTTGTTGGCTTTTTCTCTCTTAGGATTAACATATTTTGTTTTGAAAGATAATGGGATTAATCTTTTAGAGGATGTAATTGGTGATAGAGATAATAAGCAAGAGAACGTAACGGGGGATAATAATGTTGAGGATAGTGATCCAGAGGAGTGCACTGTGTGTACGAATGAAGCTCGTTTAGATAATGGTGGATGGGGACTTTTCTCTTTGCCTCAGTATGGTTTTGGTGTTGAAATTCCAACATATAAGATGCTGAGCATGCCAGGGATAGATAGTGCTCAAAATATATATTCATATTGGGATGTGAAGCATGCAGATTATGCGCCGGATGCTTTTGATATATCTTGGTATGGAAAGGTTCATTCTGATTTAGAACATCATGTCCGAATAGAATTTTTTCCTTCTCGAATACCAGACAATTTCGGATGTGGGCAGGGTTGTGTCAAAGAACATGTATTTGACATTTATATATTTGAAAACGATGGGAACGAAAATTACGAGCAAGTGAAAAAAAAGTATATAGATATTTTCTCGGTGTTTTATCCTGCAGATAATGAGTATGGTACAGAATCCCATAAAGATTCTATCAAATGGGGAAAAAATGTCTTAGAGTATACTATTGTAGGGATAGGAGGCTCTTCAAAGGGTTATATTGTGATTATGGATAAATATATTTTTAATATTCTGTATTATATTGATTCTTCTGTTGTAGAATCTCAACAGATAGCTCAAAGGGTCTTGGATTCAATGAAGTTTGAATAGTTAAGTATTGGATAAAAAGGCTTAATTTGTTAGAATAATCACTGTATAATGTGCCGAGGTGGTGGAATTGGCAGACACGCTACCTTGAGGTGGTAGTGAGACTTATACTCTCGTGCAGGTTCAACTCCTGTCCTCGGCATATATATGGGCGACTAGCTCAGCTGGTCAGAGCATCTCGTTTACACCGAGAGGGTCACAGGTTCGAATCCTGTGTCGCCCACCATTTTTTGAATTTCCTGTATAATTTCCTATGAATATATCTGGATTAGATCTTAAACCAATCTCTGAAGCTGAAGTAATAAGCGTATTCTTAAAAGGAGAACTTAAGTCTGAAAGATTTTCTGAAAAGATTAAGATGGCAATTGAAAAATTGGGAGTAACTAATTCTATAATTCAAAATCCTGATCTCAACAACTCCCAAGAGAATGATATAAGACTAGAAATTCTTGAAGAAACAAGAAAATATGTTTCTAGAAAAGGTCTCTTTGGTGGATTCCCACAAAATATCAAATGGTTTCGTGTAGAGGTCTCTAAGGATTTTCTCATAAACGAAGTTTTGTTTATTAATTATGATTATTGGGTAGAGTTAACAAATGGTTCTAGATTGTCTAAAGATGCTGTGCGCAAAATTAGAAATAATGAGATGGTCTATGATGTGCCGTATGATAATCTCTTAGAAGCATCAGAGTATTTTAAGAAAAATAAGTCTTTTGACGAAATGATTCTTGTTTCTGATGGAAACGAATTTGTTGTGTTGGAAGGTCATCTAAGATTAACGGTGTTAGCATTGAATAAGGATATTCTTCCTGAGAAGATTTCTGTAATAATGGGAGTGTCTGAGGATATGAATAAATGGGGGCTTTTTTAGAGATAGCTTGTTAAAACAATGCAGGTTTTAAGTTTCAGGCTCTCCAACACATCCCACCATCCATCAAAATTCCCAAAACGCTTGTCATGACACACTCATCTATGTAAAATGTAAGAAGTAATATAACTGCCATATTAATGAAGAAAAAGAAAACACTCTTAGGGAATTTTAATTGGAGGAGGTTTATAGTTATTCTTTCAGTATTTACAGTAATCACATTTTTACCTATAGCTGTTTATTTATATCTTGCAAGAACCATACAAAGTGTTGCACATACCGTAGTAGAGGATTTCAGCACATTAGATTTAATAGATCAGGTCAATTCATCTAATTATGATATTGGGGAGGGAACTGTTAAAGTTAGTAAAGTTAGTTTTGGAACAGGGAATGATGGAATTTGTACTGTTTCTGTAAATACAAACATTAATACTGGGAGCTGTGTTGGGAGAGTGGATGGAGATGCAGTTAATTTCTCTGTAACAGAAAATGTGGTGGCTGGGAGTGATAGCATAACCCTATCTTCTGTAGCTACGGGGTTGTCGATAGGGGATGAAATATTGATAATAAACTTACAAGGTACACAAGCAGATCATTCAAATGTCGGACAGTATGAAACTGCATACGTAGAGAATGTAGTAGGCGAAATTCTCTCTTTAGATAGGAATCTGACAAATGGATACAATGGTACTACACAAAAAATAATGGTTCAGAGAATTCCCCAGTATAGTGATGTAACAGTTAATGCTGGGGTAAATTGGTATCCTGATGCATGGGATGGTACAAAAGGAGGAGTTTTCTCGTTTGAAGCTTCTGGGGTAGTTAATGTAAACGGAAATATAGATGTTTCTGCTTTGGGATATAGAGGAGGAAATAAGTGTGCTGTAGGAGCATGTAATACTACTCCTGGAGAAGGATATTTCCCAGTATCTGGAAACGATGGGAAGGGAGGAGCTACTGGTGCAGTAGGGTATGCAGGAAGTTGGAGTGGTGGTGGTGGCGGAGGATCTAACAGGGCAGGAGGAGCTGGAAGTAATGATTACGGATCAGTTGGAGGAGGGGGTGGTGGTTCTACAAATACAAAATGTACAACAAATGACTGTGATGGTTTAGGTGGAGGAGGAGGGGGCGGTGGTTATGGAACCCCAGGAGTGGGGGGATATAGTAGGGTGACCTCTGGGGATGGGGGAACATCTTCGGCCAGTGGAGCCGGGGGAGCGGGGGCTTTGCATTACGGAGATAAGAGATACTCGGCTGGAGGAGGGGGTGGTGGTAAAAGCGCGGGAGAAGCTGATTTGTCTAGGCTTAATTTCGGAGGAGGTGGAGGTGGAGGTGGTGCAGGTCAAGGGTTATCGGGATCTTATTATGATGGTACGAGTGGGAGTCGTGGAGGAGGAATAATATTTATTTTGGGGACTGATATAAATGTGTTGGGCTCAATAAAAAGTAATGGAGGAAACATTACTGCGGAACCTGAATCCAAGGGTTCTGGGGGAGGAACCGGCGCAGGTGGTGCTATTAAGATAGTAGGAGGGCAAATAAGTTTAAGTGAGTCTTCTACTACTGCATCTGCTGGTGTTCCATCTACACGAGGAGTTGCCGGAGGTGATGGTAGGGTTCGTATAGAATACACGACTTCTTTTAATGGTAATTCCACCCCTGTCGCAAGTTCACAAGTGAGCCCTGCATACGCCAACTCAATGACTTTGCAATCGTCTGATTTGATTTCGGAAGAAAATAATGTTTTTATACAGTCCTTCTCTTATACTCTATCTTCTAAACCTGTGGGGACTTCAGCTTCTATTCAATTTAGTACGGATTCTTTAATGTGGTTTGATTCCTCTGGAATAGAAGATGGTGATGATGAGCTAATCCTTGGTGAAAATGTAGAGATCATTCTGGAAGAATTAGATCTACAAACTTCTGAGTTTTATTACAAAATATCTTTTGATACTAATAGTGGACAAGACACTCCTGTATTAGAAGGTGTATCTCTAACTTATTCTACGGCTCCTGAAGTCCCAACAATGGGGACACCTGAAGCTTTGTCAACCTCTGTCATCAGATGGCACTTCTCAGATAATGCTAACAATGAAGAAGGATTTGCTCTGTATGATGAAGAAGACAATTTAATTAAATACTGCCTTGGAGAGGACTTAACATATTGTGATGAGACTGGTCTTGATGAGAATACTCAATATTCTAGAAAAATTACTGCATACAATTCCTCAGGAGAAAGTGCCCCTTCTGAACTTGCATATGTGTATACACTACTCTCGCCACCAACAATACTAGAAGGAGGAGAGAAAACTGTTTCAACGATAAATCTGTCTGCCCTCGGTCAGATAAATGGGTCGGAAATATATTTTGATTGTGAGAATACAGGATGTGACACAGGTATTAATGAATGGATATCTACCAGTAGTGATGAGGTAACTAATTTGGATTTTAATACCGCATATACTTTCAGAGTGAAGGGCAGAAATGGAGATGGTGTTGAAACCGAATATTCTGAGAGTATAACAATATATACTTTGGCAGAAGTTCCATCCATATCTTTGTCTCCTCTTTCATCTTCTTCAGTCTCTTTAACAGCAGAGGGGGTAAATAATATAAATGACGGTAATTCAGGCGTATTTTTTGAATGTGAGGAATTAGATTGTAATGAGGGAATTTCCGTATGGACTCAATCAGAAAGTACAGCAGTAACTAATTTAGAACCTAATACCCTTTATTTCTTCAGGGTGAAATCTAGAAACTATAATGGTATAGAAACTACCTTTAGTGAGTATATAGGGACATATACTAAATCAGATATACCAAATGTACCAGTATTAATTGCACGAACTATAAACAGTATAACTGTTGCTTTAAGTCAGGATAATAACCCTGTAGGTACACAATATGCAATTATGGAAGAAAGTACGAACAAGTATGTAGATATCTCTACAGGAGCTTTGGTAGATGAGGAGGTATGGGGAACATATACTCAGTTCGGGTCGGAGAATGGAAAGGAAGTTGTTGGGTTGGAAGTAGGTACGGAATACAGATTCAAAGTTAAATCTAGAAATGAAGCGGATATAGAAAGTGAATTTTCTCAATCAGTTACAGTTGCAACTAAACTATATCCTCCGACACTACTCTCAGCTCTCACAACAACAGCCAGTTCATTTACTTGGAGAGTAACGGATAGCAATGCTTCTAAGGTAGGATATAAGATCTATGATTCCAATAACAATCTGTTGATCACCTGCTCTGTTAATAGTATGAACCAGTGTATAGAGGGAAATCTCTCCTCTAATACAGAATATGCTAGGAAGGTGAAAGTGTACAGTAATATATCTGAAAGTGATTATTCAAATACATTTCTTTTCTCTACGCACTCAGAACCTTCTAGGATATCCTCAGTAACTGCAACAGGAGCATCCTCTGTTAGATTAGCAATATCTGGAAGTAGTAGGGATAGCCTACAGATAGTGGAGAATAAGAGTAATAGATATTACAATAATGATCTGAAAATATTAATGACTTCCTCCTCCATTACTCCATTTTCTTCCAGTATCGATATTGATGGATTGCTTCCTAATACTGAGTACGAATTTAAAGTAAGAAGTTTAAATAAAAAGAATGTTGCTACAACCTGGTCAACGAATCAATCAATATATACCTTCGCTCAGAGCCCATCCATGGTTAGGGTGAATGCTGTGTCAAGTGATAGTGCTAGGGTATATATTAATACTTTAGATAATCCAGCAGATACAGAGTTATTAATTAGAGAAAACAATAGTGGTAGGTATTTAGATTTTGAATTAGGGACATTAACTGTTCAGGAAAAATGGGGAACTTTCTCTAATTTTGGATCTGCTAATGGAGTAATAGTAAATGGATTGGAGACAGGAGTTCAGTATGGGTTTTCAGTTAAGGCTAGAAATAAATCTCTAGTACAAACTGGTTGGAGTGATCCAATCTTCATCGGTACAGGGGCTATATTGAGAAATATTGACAGTACACTTCGTGCTACCCTGGCTACTCAAGAGAATATAGATTTAACAGTACGTAATAATGCTCAATTCGGGGAAAGGAATGTTAGGATAAAGAAAGGGGATCTCCTAGTAGCGGATATTCCTGTTTTATTTAATCAGGATAGGGATTGGCAGGACGCTATAATACTAAGTGCTCCAGAAGAGAGGAAGACAGTAATAAAGCTTCAAGAGAATCATGGTGTCTCTAATCCGTTCACAATGTATGTTAATGCAGATGATACGAATGCGTTTCTGCTTTGCCCAGGTGCCTCTCAGTTAGAGGAAGTAAAGGAGAAGTGTTCGGGAGCAGTACAATTTACAGGGGAGTTTCCGAGTAAAAAGAATGTAGGGGAGTCATCAGTTACGGTGTCTAAGGTAGTAATAGGTGGAATAAATTATTGGGTTGCTGATGGGTTAAGAGGTACAGGAGGACTAGGATTCTACTATGAAGAACCGAAAGATACTAAAGTAGATAAACCTGTCGTGGAGGAGAAAAAAGAGGAGTCGAAATCAGAGAAGGCTGTTCCAAAGCAATCAACTATTCAGAAAATTACAAACTTTATAAAGGATAATACTTTAGGCATATTGATAAATACAGATGTTGTGACCAATCTTGAAGAGAGGGAGCTTCGGACTATTTCCACAACAGCAAATGTAGTAACTGTAACGGTAGGAGCTACAGCTCTCTTTGGTGGGTTAACACAGTTGGGATATATGGTATCGCAATTTATGATGTTAATTTTGAGTTCCTTAGGCTTTAGAAAGAAGAGGGTTAATTACGGGTTTGTATATGATTCTAATACTAAAGAACCTGTCCATATGGCATTAGTTAGAGTATTTAATACTAAGGATAGGTTGGTGGATACAGCTGTTACAGATATCAATGGGAGATTCTCTGCTAGCTTAGGAAAGGGAAAGTATTTGTTAAAAGTATCTAAGTCTGGATATGAATACCCAAGTATATATGTAAAGGGTCCACATGATTATCCATTACAGAATGTATATACTGGTAGCCTAGATATATCGTCAGAAGATACGGATATACAAATTGCTGTTCCTATAGATCCTAAAGAGATTCTAGGTGGTCAAATGGTATTTCACAGAATCAAGAATATATTAGTTAAAGCACTATCAATACTCAATGTCTTCATATTTATTGTGGGAGTGACCATATCCTCGTACACATACTACACACACAGGAATAGTAATAATCTAATATTTCTTCTTCTGTATATAATCCCGTTATATATTTTAATAAACTCTTTCTTTAATAAGAAAGGTAAATATGGAAAAGTTGTAGATGAGAAGGGTAAGCCACTATCTAACATATCTATAACTATACGAGAAAAGGAATTCAATAAGGTAATAGCTAAAAGAGTAACAAACAGTAAAGGTAAATATAGATTTATATTAGACAAAGGTAAATATGAGCTTGATATTGCGGAGAAAGGTTGGGAGTTAGTTGATATCAAGAGGGGGACTTTCATTGATGTGAGAAAAGATAACTACATTCTTGCAGAGAGGATAAAGGTGAAAAAATCTTAAATTTGGTATATATTAGATTATGACAATGGGGAGGATCATATTCACATTAATAGGTTGTTTAATACTTGCTGTTATAACAGGCATTGTTACAAGAAACATACTTGTAGCTGTAGCATTCCCTTTCCTTTTGGTAGTATTTCTTTTAATGTGGAGGAATATAAAAGAAAGAATCCCAGAGGAAGAGGATAAGGGGGAAGATATAGCTCAGGAAGGTATTGCAGACCAGAATGTAGCAGAACAACCTGTACAAGAGAGTACAGAGTATCCGCCAGTATCTACGAACTATCCAAGGAGGCCCGAATAATCGTGATATAATTGTTTCTATGGACGATTAGCTCAGCTGGTTAGAGCACTACATTCACATTGTAGGGGTCGTTGGTTCAAATCCATCATCGTCCATTTTCTAACCTACTCGTACAAAACGGACATCTAGTAGCCTCCTCATGTATCTTCGATTTACAAAACGGACACTTCTTCTCTTTACTTTTCTTCCTTTCCGCTTCTTTTTTGTTTAATCTATTAACTATCTTTCCACCTTGATATGCTAAAAGAAATAGAATAAAAGCGGTAATTAGAAATGTAATGAACTCACTAATAAAATTTCCGTAATGAATAATCACTGCACCTGCTTCCCTTGCTAATTCAATACTCTCATACTTAGTAGAACCAAATGTGAAATATAGAGAAGTGAAATCTATACCAGATGTAATATATGCAATAGGAGGTGTAAGGACATCATTAACCAAAGAATTTATTACATCCCTAAATGCAGCACCTAACATAATACCCACTGCAGCACCTAGTGTGGCCTCTTTAAAAGCAAACTGTTTAAAATCATTAGTGAGCTTTTTAGTTTTTTTCTTAATCACCTTATTATCTACCATTCTTAATATCTCTTAATTTAATTATTAAATATATTAACGTTGCAAATGAAAGAAATATATATACAAATATCTGATTTTGTATAACCATATCTAAAGAATCATTCCTAATAATAAAAAGAAGTATTTGAAGTACTGTTGTAATAAAGAGAATATATAGATATTTAAAAAAACCTTTTGATATGAAAAAATTAGCAGCCATATATACAAATGCAAAGCCCGTCATACAAAGACCAAACACCCCGATATATTTACTAATCATACCGTACTGGCTTCCAACAGTTAGATCAACAACATAGCCATTAAATATGAAAAATAGGGTAGAGATGAACAACCCAATAGAGAGAGAAAGTATTAATGAAATCATTAAACTCCTTCTTTGATTTTTTGCTTCGCTTTCATTTGTAAGTCTTGCAAACATAACTGCTCCTGTAGTTATAGATGCAAAATATACAAGCTTCCCAAGAAGAGATATAGCTGCATACTCTGGTCTAAACGCTGGATTTACAAGTATCAAATCAACTGTAAAGGGTGCAGTTAGAAGAAGAATGGATAGAGTTATGAGTACAAGCTCGATATAATTGATTTTAACTCTTTCAAAATCTCTCTTCTCAAATTTAATCAAAGGAAGTATTACAACGGTAGTGAGAATAGCAGGAACAGAATTGGCCAAAATTAACAGAGGAAGAGCACCTCCCATTCTTATCGCTACTATACCGATTGCAAATTTAAGTATAGTCTCTAAAAGCAAGACGATATTAACAGTAACGATCTTCTCTAATCCTAAAAGCAATCCCTTTGCTACTGGACTCATAAATGCAAAGAGAAAGGTTATAGCTAAAAATAGGATTGTTTCTGTAGGTATTGAGGCAATATCGGCAACGGTATTTTTAAATAGAAAGAAAAGTATTGAGAAAATAATACCCATACCAGAAAAAATCAGAAAAGAGTTCCACTTGTAATGATTAAGATCTTTGTTTTTATTCTGGGCAATTCCTTTGGTAATTACGGCTTGAATAGCTATTGCAGGAATCTGAAGAAGATATATCACCCCTAAAGCAGAGCTAAATATACTAAATACTTGGGAATCTGTATACCTTGCAATGAATATATTAAAGAAGTAGTTAATAATCCCTATGATTCCTCCAAGTATAGTAGTTAGGAAAAGATTTTTTACAAAAAGTAGCTCTTTACTTGATAGTTTCTTAATCATATTTAGTCTATAATAGCATACGATAACTTTATGTATTCTACCATTATGATTGAGGTAATTGTAGCTTTAATAGGGGGTATACTGTTAGGAATAGGACTTTTCTATATATTAAAAAAGGGAGGAGGGGCTAATACAGAGGATATTAGCGAAAGTATTGAGGAAAAATTAGAGGAATTAGTTCCGAAGGCTTTAATGGAGGCAAATGAGTATTTGGTTAGGACTGCTAGGGAATCTTTGGCTTCGGAGAGTAAGCAGAACAGGATAGATTTTGATAATAAAAGAGAGGAGATATCTAGAATGGTGAAGGGTTTAGAGGAGTATGTTAAGACGGCTGAGAAAGAGAGGATAGATTCCTTCTCTAGTTTAAAAACATCTGTAGAGGAAAGTAGAAAGATTACAGAACAGCTTTCTGTTAGTACTGAGAGTTTAAAGAAAGTACTTTCTAATAATCAATTAAGAGGTCAATTCGGAGAGCAGGTTGCGGACGATCTTCTGAAGATGGCTGGATTTGTAAGGGGGGAGGATTATGAATTTAATAAAGAACAGAGTGGTTCTGAGACTAGACCTGATTTCGCAATATTTCTTCCTGATAGGACAAGGATAAATGTAGATTCTAAATTCCCGTATGCAAATCTTCAGAGGATGTCTGAAACTGAGGACAAGGAAACAAAGGAGAAGTATATGAAATTATTTGAAAAGGATGTTAAAGAGAAGATAAAGCAAGTTACATCTCGTGATTATATTAATCCAGAGGATAGGACTGTAGATTTTGTAATACTGTTTATTCCTAATGAGATGATATTTTCATATATATACGACAAGATGCCTGAGCTTTCTCAGGAGGCTATGGCGAGCAAGGTGGTGTTAGCAGGTCCATTTAGTTTTACGGCTATGCTAAGGATGATTAAGCAATCGTATGAGAATTTTAGGGTACAGAAGAATATTTATAACATCATTACTCATGTTAAGTCTTTTGAGAAAGAGTTTGAGAATTTTTCTGGAGAGTTTTATAAGATAGGGGATAGGATAGGGTCATTGCAGAAACAGTATGATACTGTGAGTACTACTAGATTTAATCAATTGGTAAGGAGGATAGACAGAGTTAAGCAGGAGGGATTAGAAGCAGGTGATAGTGAACAGAAGTTACTGGTAGATGTAATACCTGAGAGAGAATAGAAAAAGGGAGTACAAAGTACTCCCCTTAATCTCTATTTAATCAATCCTACTCCTTCTTATTCCCATTCCCCCATGCAAGAATACCAAGTAGTATCAAATTTGCCAAAGGTACTAATGCAAGTAATCCAAGTAACTTCTCATACCCCCTCTTTTCACAAATATTCATAAGGGCAATTATTGAAATAATTCCCACTACGAATGCTCCTAATCCAGGTATTAATGCAATGAGTAATAACCATGGATTCATATCACCCATCTTAAAAAGAAGTATTACATTAAGAATAGGTATCCATGCAAACCAACCATTTGGTTGATCTAACCTTTTTGCTATGGTCATCATAGCTAATGAGGAGTACACATATAATCCTAGTGAGAGTGCTAATGCAAATATTAACATCACACTACCAAATATCAGACCAGCACCTACTAACTCCTCTAACCCTTCAAATTCAGTTGTAGAGTCAAAATTAGTATCCCAATCATATTCCCACTCTAAATCATCATATGTTGTTGTCGTAAAGTCCTCATCCATTTGTGCATATGATGGCAGAGTAGTGAATGAAAGGGCAAAAACTCCTAACATTAAACATATACCTAAATTAATTATTCTCTTCATAGAGTGTTTTTAAAAAGTTATCTATACTAATATTCTTCCATATTTGGAAATAAACCTCAATATATGCTAATTTATATATAATGAACTCACTGCCATTTAAGACAATAGAAGGGAAAAAAGAAGTACTGCTCTCTGCACCACACGTATATGCCCACAGAAGACCTAGGCTTAGCATGGCATACAAAACTGGAGAGCCATTAACGGATACAATATTGGAGGAAGTATGCAAGAATAGTAATTCGTTTGGGATAGTACTCACTACTGAGTCTGATTTTGATCCAAACTATCACAAGGAGCAACGTAATCCATACAAGCAGGAGATAAGGAAAATTATTAAGGAGAATAAAATCAAATACTTTATAGATATACACGGACTTAAAGATGGACATATGTATGATATAGCTGTGTACTATCCCACTCAGTTTAGGAAATCAATTATACTTTCAAAACTATTACAAAGAAATTTGGAGAGAGGAGAACTTAGAGGACTTAATATAGCTATATTTAGATTCCCTAATAGATTAGGAGAAACTTTGGGAGAATTTGGGGCGTCAACCTTAAGGGTACCATCTGTGCAAATAGAGGTAGCCCGATATATTAGAGAGAGTACAAAATTAAGAAATGAGTTTGTAAAAAACCTATCAGAAGTAATATCTAAAGAACTAATATAATATTATTATCGGTTAATTAAATCTTTTCTCTCCCTCTTTGACCTAATTGGTATACTCTGATATTCTGAATATATACTAACTTTATGCAAAATTAAAATGACAACAGCTACAAAAAAGAAAACAGAATCAACCCCTAAGGTTGATTCCCCTAAGATGAAAGCCATAGAAATGGCGGTATCTCAAATAGAAAAACAATTTGGGAAAGGATCCATTATGAAGCTAGGGCAACAGAGTAAGGTGGATGTGGAGGTAATCCCCACAGGTGCACTTTCTCTGGATATAGCACTAGGTATAGGGGGTATACCAAAAGGTAGAATAGTAGAAATATATGGGCCAGAGGCATCAGGGAAAACTACATTAGCTATTCACATACTAACGGAAGCTCAAAGGAAGGGAGAAGCAGTTGCGTTCATAGATGCAGAACATGCATTTGATCCTACTTATGCAAAAAATATTGGTCTTAATATGGATGAATTATATATCTCTCAACCAGACTTTGGGGAGCAAGCATTGGAGATATTGGAAACATTGGTTAGGTCGGCAGCATTTGGTGTTATAGTTGTAGACTCAGTAGCTGCATTAACTCCGAGAGCAGAAATAGAGGGAGATATGGGTGACAGTCATATGGGTCTTCAAGCCAGACTTATGTCTCAGGCACTGAGAAAAATAACTGCTATATCTAGTAAAACGGGCACTACTATAATATTTCTAAACCAATTAAGAATGAAGATTGGAATTATGTTTGGTAATCCTGAAACAACCACAGGAGGTAATGCTCTCAAATTCTACTCATCCATTAGGATGGATATTAGACAAAAAGACAAAATACTTAAGGATGGGAAATTGATAGGACACTCTAGAAAGGTGAAGGTTGTGAAAAATAAAATGGCGCCACCTTTTAAAGAGGCCACCTTTAATATGATATATCCTATGGGCATAGATAAAGAGAGTAGTATATTGGATGCAGCATTGGAGTTAGGTGTTGTGCAGAAAGCAGGCGCTTGGTTTAAATATGGAGATATTCAACTAGCACAGGGGAGAGAATCGACATCAGATCTTCTAAGAGAAGACAAGAAGCTCAGAGAGAAGATCGAAAAAGAGGTTAAAACAAAAATTAAATAATGAAGATAACAAAACTCTCATCTCAAAAGAAGGATCCTTCTAGGGTCAATATGCATATTGATGGAAAATTTTTCTGTGGTGTATCACTAGATACTGTAGCTAAGTTTAATATGTATGTGGGGAAGAGTATTAAAGCTAAAGAACTAGATAGTATATTAATAACAGAATTAACAAACAGATTTATGGCAAGAGCTATGTCATACATATCTAAATCTGTTAAAACAGAATTTCAATTAAGAAGGTATCTAAAAGACTTGTCATTTAAGAAAAAAGGGGATTGGTATAGTGATATATCTAAAGAGGATTTAGAAAAAATGTTTAATGAAATAATAGATAGACTTAAGGAGTATAAATATCTAGATGATGAGAGATTTGCAGAAGAATTTGTACTCTCTAGAGTTAAGAACAAACCCAGAGGAAAAATGATTCTAGTTGCTGAATTAATGTCTAAAGGTATGAATAGGGATTTAGCCCAACAGAAAGTTGATGAGTTAGTAGAGGATGAGTATGATGTTTTAAAGAGAATATATGAGAAGAAGTTTAAGAAACAAAAAATTACGTATGATGATAGGAAGAAAATAGATTATTTAATGCGGAAGGGTTTTAGTTGGGATTTAATTGAACAGTTCATTAATGATGAGTCTTCAAAGTAGGAGGGAGTGGATTATTCCAAAAAAGAAAACAACGGATGTAGTGGAGTATATCTTAAAGAGTAGGAAGATAGTTGAGAAAGAAAACTATCTAAATCCTTCCTTAAATAATATTCCTTCATACAAAAAACTGTACAATACCTCTAAAGCTACTAAGGAAATACTTAAACATATAGAGAAAGGCAGTAAAATTGTAATACATGGTGACTATGATGCTGATGGTATATGTGCAACCTCTTTGTTATGGGAGTTTCTATATAGAGATGTATCAAAATTTCTAAAGAAGAAAATTGATGTGGTACCTTATCTACCAAACAGAATAGAACAGGGGTATGGCTTAACAAGGGATTCCTTAAACGATGTTTTGGATTTAGGAGCTAACTTGGTAATAACTGTAGATTGTGGAGTAAGGGATAAGGAATTGATAAATGAATTTAAAAAAGAAAAGAATTTGGATTTTATTGTAACAGATCATCATCAGCCACCTAAAGATATCCTTAAAGATTTGAAATATCCATTAGTTCATCAAATGTATCCAGAAAAGGAGTATCCATACACGGAGATTTCAGGTACTGCAGTAGTATATTTGTTAATACAAGCAGTAATGGACAAGCTTGGTATGGAGGAGGATCCAATGTATGGTCTGGATTTAGTATCACTCTCGACAGTCACCGATGTTATGCCACTTATCGATGTTAATAGGGTATTTGTTAAATTCGGATTAAATAAGATAAGGAAAGGAAATAGATTGGGACTTCGTATGTTAGCACTAAGAGCGGGTATTAATATAGAAGATATAGATACATATCATCTAGGATATATATTAGGTCCTAGGATTAATGCTGTAGGGAGGATAGCTTCCCCAATGGATGCAGTAAGGCTTTTGGTCAGTACAGATGAAAGGCAGTGTAAGGAAATAGCAAATGTATTGGAGGTAACAAACTTTGAAAGACAGAGGATGACAAATGGAGTGTTAGAAGAAGCGAGGGAAATGGTTAAGGATAGTAAAAAGAAATTACTTTTTGCAAAAGGGGATAACTGGCATGAGGGTATTATTGGTTTAGTTGCGGGAAAACTTCAGGAGGAATACTACAAACCAGTAATAGTAGCCACTTTAAATGAGGGCTTAGTGAAGGGCTCTGCTAGGAGTATTAAAGGTTTTAATATTACAAAGGCATTAGAGAAATTTAAAAAGTATTTAGAGAGATATGGTGGACATGAATTGGCAGCTGGCTTCACTCTGAAGGAAGAAAATTTTAAGAAGTTTAGTGAAAGTATCTTAGATTATGCTAATGAGAAGATATCGGACGATGATCTTCTTCCCAAGTTAAAGGTAGAGATACTGCTAAATTCAGAGGATATTACTGTGAGTTTGGTAAATGATTTAAAGAAATTAGAACCTTTAGGATTTGGTAATCCTAAACCGTATGTTTGTTTAAAGGGGCTGGAAATAAAGAAAAAGAATGTAATAGGCAAAGAGAGTAATCACCTTAAACTGTTTGTTAAGGGTAGTGGAGTAGATTATCTTACCCTGCTACTATTTAGTTGTAATGAGGATGTAGATACACTTAAAGAAGGAGATAGTATAGATGTAGTGGGATATCCTGATATAAATGCATGGAATGGTAGGGAGGATATACAGTTTAATGTAAAGGAGTGGAAGTTTTCCTCTTAATTTTTGTTTAATAACTTTCCTAATCTATTAGGAGTATTAGGAAGGTATGTTGTTTCTAAGATACTGTTGTAACCAAGTAGCTTCATAAGTAATCTTTCTGTGCCAATTGCAAATCCTCCATGTGGGGGACAGCCGTACTTAAAATATTCAAAGTAGTCTTTTAGAGATTCAACATCTATACCTCTTTCTTTTGCATTTTCTATTAGATTGTCCATTCTATGTTCTCTTTGTGCTCCTGTGGTTATTTCTATACCTTTCCAGAATAGGTCAAATCCCAATGCTAGTGTTGGATTTTCTGCGTTTTTCATATGATAGAAAGCTCTGTCTTTATGTGGGTAATCTATCATGAATAGGAATTCATTCCCTGTTTCTCTTTCGACTATCTCAGAAATAGCTCTTTCTTCCTCTGGGGAGAAGTCTCCTTCCTCTTTACTTGGTATATTTTCTTTAGCTAATTTCTCTTTGGCTTCCTTTACAGATAAATATTCAAAAGATTCTGGAATCTTTATATTGATTCCAAATACTTTCTCTATTTCCTCTCCGTACTCTTTCTTTACAGCTTCTAACATAGATTTAATCAATCCTTCTTCAAATTTGCATACATCTTTGTATGAATCTATATATGCCATCTCTACATCAAAACTGGTGTACTCTGTTATATGTCTTGTTGTGAATGATTTCTCAGCTCTGAATACAGGTCCAACATTGAAGACTCTTTCTAAATCTGCTGCCATTGCCATCTGTTTATGAAATTGTGGAGATTGTGCAAGATATGCTTTCTTGTCGAAGTATTTGACTTCAAATACATTAGCACCACCTTCGCTTGCAGCACCTATTATTCTTGGAGCTTGTATCTCACAGAAACTGTTATCTAAGCAGTACTGTCTCATACTATTGGTCATTACTGTTGCAACCTTCATCATCAAGTTGTTCTTTTTAGATCTAAGATCTATCCATCTGTAGTCTAGTCTTAAATCTAGTGCTGTTAGATTATCATGATGTTCCTCTTCTATGACTATTGGAAGGGGAGTTTGTGATACAGAATCAACACTCATTTCCGTTATTTCCAATTCATATCCTGCTTCTACCTGTTTTGCCTCCTTGAGGTTTCCTGTTAGATCTACAATAGATTCTAGAGTTAATGATTTTACTTCCTTAAAAAGTTCTTCACCATTACCACTCCAAGCTATGGCTTGAACTTGTCCAGTTCGGTCTCTTATTATTAAAAATATTATTTTCCCTTGATCCCTGATTGTATCGACTCTTCCTCTAATCCTTACGGATTCTCCTATGTGATTTTTCAATTCTCCTATTAATGTTCTTTCCATTGAATAGCAATTATATATTATCTTGGCCTATATTAACAATCTTTATTACAACAATCCTCCAGATTCTTCTATGACTTCGGGTTTTGGTTGTTCTATCTTATCCTGTACGATTTCATAGTTAATAGCGGGGTAGAAGTAGTCAAAGGATCCCTTAATATCATTATCAAATATAACTTCCCCAGATATTGCGTATACTGGTTGAAGATATTCTAACTCTTCCCAATCTTCGTAGTATACAAGATATACGTCTAATACCGAAAATTTCTTCACCCTTCTTGGTACATACTCTATAACATCATCTCCACCGTTTTCAAAAAGATATACTAAACTTCCTTCTCCAGATTGAACCTTTTCTATTGCTACTTGTGGAGATATCAATTCATATGTACCACAAGATTCAGGATATATTGGCCAGAATGTATACTCTATTTGATATACAGAACTTAATGTCGTTACTGTATTATCCTTATTGTCCACGCCTATATATACAGAAATATTAGCTCTTTGTGTATTAGGAAAAGAAACTAAGGTATTGAATGTGTATACAATGAGTTTTTCATCATTAACAATCCTAGTCTCACTAATTGGTTCTTCAGGTAGCTTCCTTGAAAGGGTTTGTACCATACTTTCTGCACCGACTATATTGGAGGGTATTGTTATCATAGATTTGTTTCTAACAAAATCCACCCTTACCAACTGAGCGTCTGCAAGAGCGGTGGCCTTGCTATATGAACCATCTGGATTAACCTTTATTAACGTAGTTTGGTGATTTCCTGTGGAGTAGTCCTCGGGATATAGTCCTAAAGATCTAAGGGCATTGGCCGCCTTCGATTTAGCTTCTTGTTCAGAGGGTAGGCTGGCTTCCCTGGCCATCTGTCTAATAAATGCAGGATCTGTCTTTAATGAAAAATTTAAATTCTTAGCTTCCACTTCCAAAGTTTGGTTTCTCTCCCTATCCACCCAAACATAGCTTTGTGTACCCCTTCTAATTATTGCATCAGGATCAAACCCTAGTTTCTTAGCTAAAATTTTTGCATCTGCTTGTGCACTTAAAGCTTGTACAGGATTGTCAAATGAATAGACATTAATAATTTGAGGAAGGGAATCAATCTTTCCACTATCCGTATTTATTTCAAATACCATTTCAGAACCATCTGCCAGTTTTAATGAGGGAATTTCTAACTTATGCTCTAGAAACTCTTCTCTGGTTTGTGTACATGCAAAATTAGCAGTCATGTATTGTGGAGGCATTTCATCAGCAGCTCTTAATGTGACAGCTAGTATTACTATCACAAAAACTGCAAATGCTCCTGCTGCTATAACCCCAAATCTCTTTGTCCAAAATGCTGCCTCTGTTAAAGTCATGATATAATCTTAGCAGTACTTAAATATTGTATCAACATTAATATTACCAGTATTAATATGAGAACAAAAGAGGATAATATACGATTAGCTAATTTGCTTTTTCCTGATGTAAAAGAGACACCAGAGGATGTATTCAAAAGGTATCCCGAGAGAGTAATGGACGGTATGGTATTGAGGTTTGCACCCAGTCCCACAGGTTTCTTGCATATAGGTAGTATATATACAGGCTTTGTATGTACTAAACTGGCAAAACAAAGTGATGGCATATCTATACTTAGAATAGAAGATACGGATAAAGAGAGGGAGATAGAGAACGGTGTAACACAGATAGTTGAAGGACTTAAGGGTTTTGGTATTGAATTCGATGAGGGTATGATTGATGAGGAGAACTGGAAAGGAGAGTATGGACCTTATATCCAAAGTAAAAGGCTTGATATATATCATGTCTTTGCAAAGGACATGGTATCTAAGGGTAATGCATACCCATGTTTCTTAACGGAGGAAGAGTTGGAGGAGATTAGACATAAGCAGGAGGAGTTAAAGGAGAGAACAGGGTGTTATGGAAGATGGGCTAAGTATAGGGATAGCTCTTTGGAAGAAATTGAGAGTTTGTTAAAAGAGAGAAAAGAGTTTGTAATAAGGTTGTATTCAACGGGAAGTATTGATAACAGTTTTAATATGCAAGATTTAGTAAAAGGTGGCGTTACATTGCGAGAGAATGATATGGATGCTGTCTTGCTTAAATCTGATGGATTTCCCACATATCACTTCGCACATCCCATAGATGATATTTTAATGGGTATAACTCATGTAATTAGGGGAGATGAGTGGTTTTCTTCAGTTCCTTTGCATGTAGAGCTTTTTGAGAAGTTAGGATTTGAGAAAATACCTTATGCTCATGTATCTCCTTTAATGAAATTAGACGATGGGAAAAAGAGGAAACTGAGTAAAAGAAAAGATCCTGAGGCTTCAGTCTCATACTACTTAGAGAGAGGTTATCCAAAGGAGGGAATACTTGAGTATCTTTTGAATGTTGCTAATTCCAATTTCTATGATTGGCGTATACAGAATCCAGAAAAGGATATAGAGGAATTTGAATTAAAGATTGAAAAATTTAATAAAGCAGGAGCTTTGTTTGATATAGTAAAACTAGATGATACATGCAAGGAGTATATATCCACACTAACTTCAGAGCAGGTATATGATATGGGTATGGAGTGGGCTAAGGTATATGATAGTGAAGTGTATGAACTACTCAAAGAAAACAAAGATTACTGTATATCAATATTTAATATTGAAAGAACGGGCGAAAAGATTAGAAAAGATCTTGTTAAATTTGAGAATATTAGAGGACAATTAGGTATGTTTTTTGATGCGCTATTAGAGAAAGAAGAAGTGGAGGATATTTCGGGTAGGGTTGAGAAAGAAGACCAGAAGAAGATATTGGAGAGATATTTGGAATTGTTTAATATAGATGATTCTCAAGAAGAGTGGTTTGAAAAGATTAAGAATCTAGCCTCGCAATTGGGTTATGAAAAGGTGGGGGATGTGGCTATGATACTTAGGGTTGCTATAACACATAGAACAAGGACACCAGATTTATATCAGGTTATACAGGTATTAGGAGAGGATACGGTTAAGGGGAGGATACAGAAATATATTGATATGATGATATAATATATCCATTGCCGGATCGTCTAATGGTAGGACGACGGTCTCTGAAACCGTTAATCCTAGTTCGAATCTAGGTCCGGCAACCATATGGAGAGTAATAAGGAATTGGTACAAAGTTTAATAGATAGTGGTGTATTAAAGAGTAAGGATATAATTAAGGCCTTTTTAGATATTGATCGCATTGATTTTGTACTACCTAAGTACAAAGATATTGCATATAGAGATATTGCACTACCCATAGGATATGATCAAACAGTATCTCAACCGTATACAGTTGCTTTTATGTTAGAACTTCTTAATCTTAAGGAAGGGCATAAGGTTTTGGATATAGGTAGTGGTAGTGGATGGAGTACAGCGTTACTGTCTAGTATTGTAGGGAGGGAGGGATATGTTTACGGTGTAGAGTTACTACAAGAATTGGTGGATATGGGTAGGGAGAATATTTCAAAATATAATCTAGAGAATGCAGAGATATCAAAAGCAACTGATAAATTAGGTATTCCAGGGGAGGTGTTTGATAGGATATTGGTATCTGCATCTGCTAAGAAATTTCCAAAGGAATTGTTAGATCAACTAAAGGAGAATGGAGTAATGGTTATTCCTATACAGGAGTCTATATACAAAGTAATTAAGAAAAAGGAAGAAGTAATCAGGGAAGAGTATTACGGTTTCTCTTTTGTTGAGTTAAAGACTATTTAATTTGGTCAGATCTTCGTGGAGCTGAAGAAATCTTGGCTGCTTCTTTATCGCTGTTTTTTGTTGCGCTTGGGATCATAATCGCATGATCTAGCTCTCCTTTTGTTGATGGGGCACCGTCCATGAAGCTAGTTGGGTTTACAAGTACAATAATCTCTCCGTTCTGAAGCATTATACCTGTCTTATTTTCTAAAGCCTCTCTTAAGTTGTTCTTTCTTAATATTTCTACTGTTAAGTCCTCTAGTGTAGTTGGTTCTAAAGTTCTTTCTCCTTCTTTGGCATTCAGATCTGTCATTACTGCGAAAGGATAGCTTTCTATCTTTCTTCCCAAAGGATACTCCTTACTTTCTATAACGTCCTTCATCTCTTGTACTTCTACAGCAGCAAAAGCAATGTCTCCTTCTTCTCTATAAAAGGTATCTGTATAGCTAATTTTAATATCTCCAAGCTCTTCTATTTTTTGGTCAAAATATTTTTTTATATCTTCAGGCATAGATATTCCCTCTGTTTCTGAGGATGATATTGGCTCTGTGTAATCCATTTGTTTAATTTTTCAATTTAATTTCTTTTAGGGATTTTTCTATTTCTATTATCCCTCTATTCCAAAAATCCTTATCCATTATATCAATTCCCATACCCTTAAACAAATCCTTAGGAGATTGTGTACTTCCTGAACTAAGGAGTTTCTTTACTAAAGATATATTCTTTTTATCTTCTCTGACCATACTTTGTAATGCCTTGGATATAAGTAATCCGCTAGCATAGGAATAGACATAAAAAAATCTTCTAAAATGACCTACATATATCCAGCCCGTCTTCATACTGTCATCTTGTAAAACAGTATCTCCCATATATGAACGCATGTGTTTACAGAACATATCTGAAATATACTCCTTACTTAGATATCCTCTTTTTTTAAATTCAGTATGTAATTCTGTCTCAAAGTTATAGAAAGCTACCTGCCTGAATACAGAAGATATATCTGAATTTAATTTCTGTGTTAATATTGAAAACTTTGTTTCCTCATCAGAATTTTTAAGTATCTCTTCTAATACAAAATCCTCAAAGAATATACTAGCTACCTCTGCCAATGATATGGGATAGTTACAATTAAGAGAATTTTGTACCTTAGACATCTCGGAGTGAATACCGTGTCCACTTTCATGGGCTATTGTTAAAACATCATTTAATCTGTCGGTATGATTTAGAAGTATGAATGTCGGTAATGTTTTCTCTGGGGATGTACAGTATGCTCCCCCCGATTTATTTGTTTTAGGAAATACATCAACCTGACCCTCATTCACAAACCTATTAAAAATAGCTCCAAACTCAGAATCAAGATCATAGAGTGTATCTTTGACTAATTTCATTCCATCGTTAAATGTATACTCCATATCCACGTCGCCTAATGGCACATTTCTTTCGTAGTATCCTAGCTTTTTTTGATTGAGTAATTTTGCTTTAAGTTTATAGAAGTCTCTTGGTATATTGAAATTGTTTGAAACTGCTTCAACAAGGGTATCTACTACTTTAGAATCGATATCATCTGATATATGTCTTGTTAAATCTGGTCTTGGAATACCTCTGTACTCATCGGATATCTTTTTACTTTCTAAAACGGAATTAATTTCAAATTCTGCTATCTCAAGATACCTGTTATTAACCTCGTTGTATTTTTTAACAACATAATCTCTAACCTTCTTCTCTTTAGAATCTAAATACTTGTTAACTTCATTGTATGGGATAGTTATCTTTTTCTTTCCCCCGTGGTTTACCTTCAATAATTGTTTATCTAGTAGTTCATCCATCATACTAACCCAATTAGAATGTGAAGTTTTACTTGTTAATGTGAAGATTTTTTCCTCCTTCTCAGTTAGGAGATATTTGGACAGAAGAAATATCCTCTCTAGGAAATGTTTGTATTCTTTTAAGACGGGGCTTGTTAATAATTTCTTCTGTTTTTCTATGGGAATTTTGGAAATATTTAATTCGAAAAATTGTATTTCATTGTATAGCTTTGTCGCTATATCTCCGACTTTGTTCATCTTTGCTTTAACATCAATATCTGTCTGGTTTAAGGAATTCTTTAGAGCAAGGTAGTATAGTGGTTTGTCACAGAAGGGATTAGAAAGTATTAGTTTCTCATAATCATCCAAAGCTTCTTTTAATACCTTAGAATTCTTAGTATATCTACTATCATCTTCCCACTTCCTACAAAATGCAGAAACTAATCTTTTTGATTTTTTTATATCCTTTTCAATATTGGGATCATTTGGGGAGTTGTATAGTAGTTTGAGATTCCAGGTTGTTTTCATCACAGTATTATACACTAAAAGATATTCAGAAGAGTTTTTGGTGTGATATAATAACGTAACACTTTGATCCAGATATCACTGGTGAGTGGTGGGAAGAAAGTCATATGACAAATAGAACCCAACGATTGGTAATCGATATAATACCTAAACCATATTATGTGGTTAAGAACAAAATAGGGTGGTACCGCGTACTAAATAGTTCGCCCCTTTGTTAATATTAATATATACTAGATATATTAGTTTTAATGAGGGGGCTTTTGTTTATTTAATATATGACAGTTTGATATATGGGGAAATCTAAAATACAAGAGGTAAATCCCAAGCCAAATTTTAGTAGTTTAGAAGATACTCTTATTGAGTTTTGGAAAGAGAATGATACTTTTAGAAAGAGTGTTGAGAGTAGGCCGAAAGATAAAAGATTTTCATTTGTGGATGGGCCTCCTTTCGTAACGGGAACTCCCCACTATGCATCTCTTTTAGTATCTATACCTAAGGATATAATCCCAAGGTATTGGACAATGAAAGGATATAGGGTTAGGAGGATTTGGGGTTGGGATTGTCATGGATTGCCGATAGAAGAAAGGGTGAGTAAGAATTTGAATGTTAAGGATAGAAGAGATATTGAGGAGAGAATAGGTGTAGATGAGTATGTGGGAGAGTGTAGGAGATATGTAGAGAAAGGGATAACTGATTGGAGATGGTATATTGAAAAAATAGGAAGGTGGGTAGATTTGGACAATGCATATCGTACCATGGATCCAGAATTTAATGAGTCTGTAATTTGGGCCTTTAAACAGATTTGGGATAAGGGATATATATATAAAGGGAAGAGGGTTTCGTTATATTCCACGGATGCATCAACTCCTGTTTCGAATTTTGAAGTTGCTATGGATGATACTTACGAGGATGTTGAGGATATTGCAATATTTGTTAAGTTTAAGTTAAAAAGTGATAAGTTTAAACAATATACTAATGGAGAACCTGTTAAGTTGGTTGCATGGACAACGACTGCATGGACCATACCCGCCAATTTTGCACTTGCCGTGAACAAGGAATACGAGTACTCAATAGTTAAGTATAAGGATGAATACTTAGTTGTTGCTACTGATCGATTGGGATATACCTTTGGGGATGATCAGTACGAAGTGATAAAGAGTATAGAAGGAACAGAGTTAGAAGGCTTGGAGTATGAACCTGTATACGATTTCTATGCTGACAATGCAACTGAGAAAGATTGGCATGTGTACCTCTCAGATGATGTGGTTTCAGACGAAGGTACAGGGGTATTGCATATAGCGCCTGGATTTGGAGAGGTGGACTTTAATCTTGGAAAAGAACTAGGTCTTAGTGTCGTGGTTCATATAGATGAAGCAGGAAATATGTTAGATGAAGATTGGAAGGGTATATATATTAGAGACGCATCCCCCTTAATTGTGGAGGATCTAAAAAAACAGGAGAAATTGTTAAGGTCAGAAAATTATATACATAGACTTCCTTTCTATAGAGGCGCTAATCCGTTGATATATATGACTCAAGATTCATATTTTATCGATATACAGAAGATAAAGCCTAAGATGCTTGAACTTCAGAAAAAGATTAATTGGGTTCCAGCCACTTTTAAAAAGAGATTTGAGTATGTTTTAGAAACCTCTCCAGATTGGGCTATATCAAGAAATAGGTATTGGGCAACAATTATGCCTGTGTGGGAAAGTGAGGATGGGGAGCAGTTAGTAGTTGGAAGTATGGAAGAGATGATGGAGTACACAGATCAGATAGAGAAAGTGGAGAAGGAAGAAGGTGGGGTAGAGTATAGAGTTAATGGAAAGAAAATGACTTTGCATAGAGATGTTTGTGATCAGTTAATTCTGAAAAAGGATGGAAAAGAATTTAGAAGAGTTCCTGAGGTGCTAGATTGTTGGATGGACTCCGGTAGTGTACCTTTTGCAGAGCATCACTATCCGTTTGAAAATAAAGATGCTTTTGAGGATGCGTTTCCTGCTGATTTCATAGTTGAGTATACTGGGCAAATAAGGGCGTGGTTTAATGTGTTATTCAGAATGTCCGTTCTTCTTTTTGATGATATACCATATAAAAATGTTGTTTGTACTGGGGTTATGTTTGGGAATGATGGCCGAAAGATGAGTAAGTCATATCAAAACTACTCTGATCCAAAAGAAACGTTGGAAGCAAAGGGTGGTGAAGCTTTGAGATTGTATATTATGTCCACACCAATTATGGCAGGAGGAGACATCTCTTGGTCAGATGAATTACTAGATGAGCAAATAAAGGATATATTAATTCCTCTTTGGAACACATATAGATATCTATCTTTGTATGCAAACATACATGCTTGGTCCCCAGAGAGTACAGAGTATACATCGAAAGATAACCTGGATAAGTGGATGGAATCATATATGAAGAGTATATCTATGCAGTATGCAAATGCTTTGGAGGAGTACAATATCCCTGCTTCGGTTAAGTTGATACAGCCCTGTATAGACAATATATCGCAATGGTGGATAAGGAGATCAAGGAATAGGTTTGCGGAAGGTAGTTCGGATGCACTTCAGACATTGTATGCGACTATGGTGCTGTTTGCAAAGACATTTGCACCTCAAATGCCTTTTCTTTCGGAGGAGATATACCAGAATCTAGTTGTAAAGGCAGGTATTAAAAATCATAAGGAGTCAGTTCATTTAGAAGAGTATCCAGAATTTTCTGAGAAGGAGGTAGATAAAGAATTGCTTGATAAAATGATGATTGTTAGAGAGATCTGTTCTAATGGTCTTCAGGCAAGGGAGATATCTAAAGTAAGTTTAAGACAACCATTAACTAAAGCATATGTAGGTGTGGATGATGATTATGTGATGAAGATTGTAAAGGAAGAGTTAAATCTAAAAGAGGTTGCTTTTTCGGAGAAACCCATCGAAGCTGAAGGGATTGTAACAGTAGGAGAGAATGAGTTATATGTATCTTTGGATACTAATATAACTGATGAACTAAAAAATGAGGGTATAGTGAATGACTTCTTAAGAAAGTATAGAGACATGAGAAAGAAGAAAGGCCTGAGGATGGATGATATGGTTAAAGTTAAGTTCTTCTTTCAAGGCGGGGAGGCTAGTGAGGTGCTTTCTGAGTATGTAGTGGAGAATAGTAAGGCTTTACAAGCCAAGGAGGTAGATGTTGTTGAAAATGATGAAAATATGGAAGGTGGATTTAGTATTGCTGGGACTAAAGTTATGGTGCTTTTCGAGTGATTACTATAAGCTCGGTTGTGGCTATTGACATCTTGCCAAATTTTTACTAAAGTCTTGCTACGCTCTTTAAAACTTGAGTTTTTACTCATGATATGCAAGGTGTTGTTGGTTATTAGAACCATCTTCCGTTTTCTACTTCCTTCGGGTTGTAGGGCATCTCTTTTCTGTTCGCAGGATTGCGATGTTTTCGGTATTCTGGTGTAGGTCCAGCGCCTTGCTTATGCAGGATGTTGTTGGTTATTAGAACCTTCCTTCTTTTCACTTCCTTCGGGTTGTGAGGCATCTCTACTTTGCTTGCAAATTGGTGATGTTGAAGTTCCGGTGTAGGTCCGGCATCCTGCTTTTTGCGTTCTATATGGATATTATTCCTCTATATCAACCTCTATTCCGGTTATTTTTGAGAAGTTTTTTGAAGCTGTTTTTAATGTTGTACCGCTTGATACTGCCAATTCCCCAACTATATTCCTGATAGCATTTTCTAACTGTTTCTCAATACTAATAGGTATTAATCGTCCCTCTTTTTCTCTGCTTTTCTTTACATAATTACAATACTGTATTATTTTTATTGAAGCCTCTATATCAGAACTCTCTTCTAGATCCTTAAACATATTTAACATCATGTTAAAATCTTTTACCTTTGGATTTACACTTGAGTTCTTTTTTAGAACTTTAATAATATCTTTTATTTTTTGTACAGAAAGTACATCCCTAATTCCTAAATTCTCCACATTATCTACAGGAGTAGATATACTAAGGGGGTTTGTAATTAGCTCGAATTCAAAGTATCTCTTTTTTTGGCCATCAAACTCTATTTCTTTCTCTTCTTTGATCCATCCTGCACCGTGTGAGGGGTAAAAAACTTTTGATCCTACTTTGAATTTCATACTGTGTGTGTTTAATATTAACCTTTCATTATACCATGAAAATGGTATACTTTTTTCATGAATATAACGGTAATTGGAGGAGGTACAGGATCTACGGTGGTCCTTGAAGGCTTGAAAAGATATAGAGAGTTAAATCTAAGTGTGATTGTCGGTATGATGGATGATGGGGGGAGTAATGCTGTGGTTAGAGATGAATTTGGACTTCTTCCTCTAAGTGATGTGAGAAAATCCATACTAGCTCTAGCTGATTCGAATAATAATGAAGTTCTAAGAAAGCTTTTTACATACAGATTTTCAAATTCTAATAGTATGAAAGGGCATACTTTGGGAAATCTCCTTATGATAGCTATGACAGATATCTTGGGCTCTGAAATAGAGGCTATTGAGATGTATAAGAATATGTTTAGTGTGAGAGGAGATGTTATACCAGTTACTTTGGATAAGGTAAGATTAGTGGCTAAATATGATGATGGGAGTAAGGTAGTAGGGGAGCACTATATTGATGAACCTGAGAAACATAAAGATATAGTGGAGTTTAATTTAGATTCACCAGCTAAGGCTACGGAAGCCTCTTTGGAGGCGATTAGAAGGGCTCAATACATACTTCTTGGTCCTGGGGATGTCTACACTACGTTAATCCCAAATCTTTTGGCAGATGGTGTGTGTGAGGAAATATCTAAGAGTAGGGCTAAGGTAGTATACATTACGAATTTAATGAGTAAGATAGGACAAACTAGGAATAAGACGCAGAAGGAAGTAGTGGAAATAGTTGAGAAATATATTGGAAGAAAGGTTAACTATGTATTAATTAATAATGGAAGATTTCCAAAAGAGGCATATCAAAGATATCTTGATGATGGTGAGCACATATTGGAAGATAATCTGCACGATGGGGATGGAAGGATTGTGATTAGGAGGGACCTAGTAGCTTATGATCCAATTAAGAAACAGAAAGGGGACGAACTTAAAAGAAGTCTTGTAAGGCATGATAGTAGTAAATTGGCTAGGGAGCTATATATTCTCTTTAATAGTAACAGAAGTGGAGTATTAAGATTACTTACCTCTTTTCTTGGCTACTATAAGGAGTAGCTCTTCCGTAGGAGATTGTACTTTCTCACCTTCTAGATAATATGAAAGCTCAAAATTATTCCTTTCTAGAATTTTAATAACATTTTCTATATTTCTTTTGGAAATTGGGTGATATTCTAAAATGATGTTTTTTATACTATCAATCTTGTTGCTTTCTTCTAAATCATTCAGTATCTCTAACTCACACCCTTCGACATCTATCTTAACCAAATCGATATTTTCTGAAATAAAAGAGCTTAATTTTTTAACAGGTACAGCTATACGTGAGGTTTTTTGCTTTCCATTCCAAGCATTTTTTATAAAACTGGATGTTGAAAATGCTCCTTCTCCTGAGCTGTCTATATAGAAATCTCTTATACCTTCTGATTTTCCCAAGGCGATATTGTGTAGCGTAATATCTGTTAGTTGATTCCCGTAGATATTTTCTTCTAATAACGGGAATACATTTGGGTTTGGTTCAAAACAAAATATCTTGGAATGGGGATATTTATGTTTAAAATATACTGTAGATAGTCCTATGTATGCTCCTATGTCAAAAATAACAGGTGTGGGAGAGTCTAGGTCAATGGAATATATCTCCTTTGAAAAGATCTCTTCCTTAAGGATAGATAGTTCTTTCTTGTTGAAATAAGTAAGTGAGTAATTTGAGATTTTTGCTGTTTTGGGATACATATAAATGGACTACTACAAAGTCATTTCATACATAACGAATGAAACTTTGTTACCCCAACTTTCAGCATTAGGAGGACAGTAGTATGGTGCCATTAACTTAGGTGTGGTAAGTCCTCTTGAGTAGTATCCTGCAATACCCTTTGATACTGTCCATATACCCTGTTCCCAGCTCTCAAAGGTCATTTTACCCCAACCCCATGCATTGTATGGTCTAAAGGTTTTTCTTCCACCATTAGACTCCATAACAGATATAGCTGCAACAATTCTGTAGTCAATTCCATAATGATCGGCTGCCATAACAAATTCTTGTGCATAATCAGCTAAAGGAGCATTTCTGTTGGAAAGATATCTCCTAATCTGTTCGACCTGAACAGGATCAGGTACATATGTTGGGACATGATACACAGCTATCTCCTGGGCGGATAATTTTTCTTCCATTTCAATACTAGTAGCACTAGAGAGCATACCTATTTCCTCTATTTGATTTGCCTCTACATAATTAACAGGTGTACTAATGGAGATGTTGTTTAACAACATACCAAAGAAAATGGTTCCCGTAATTATTGCAAGTGCTTTATTTCCTTTCACGAGCAGGTTTTTCATCTTTCTATTATTATATATTAGCTATTATTTAAAGCAAGTTATATTATACCACGGATAGCCCATAGTATCTAGTTTGTAAAGGTCGTAAATTATGTTAATATGGTTAAGAAATGAGGCAGAATATATACATATCGCAACCAACTAGGAGGCAGAGAAATATTAAAAAGAAATCACTTTTCCCACTATCCTTTATACTCTTTTTAATACTTCTTCCTGTCGTACTATGGATAACAGAAGGAACCTATTTCACATCAGCAATAGGGTATCTTTTTAGTAGAAAAAACATCGTTAGGTATGATACATATACTGTTTCTTTGGATGATACAATTTCTCAAGAGTATAGGGAATCAATACAAGAGAGTTTGGAAGGAATGGAATTGAATGGGAAGAAGAGGTTCAGAATAAAGGATGGGGGAGCTGATATTGAGCTCTCTAGAACAAAGAATGATGATGCAAGGGAGGTGTCTGGGAAAGAGCTAATTCCTGTAGGGCATATGTATTCTTTATTAGATAGTGTTACTGAGGATGAAATGGGTAGTTATTCAGTTTTTGTTATTAATTCCGTATATAGGGAGTACATGAAGGATGAATACGGTATTAATGCTTCGGTATTGAATTCATATCCGGATTTAGTAAATAAGCTTAAGGAGAGTGATAGTAATATAGGGTTAGTAGATTTTAAGGATTTGGACTATCAAGTTAAGATCCTTGAGGTTAATGACAAATACTATTTAGATGATTCAAAAGGAGCTATTTCCATAAGGTTGTATGCTACGTTAAAAAAGAGTGTAGATGAGTTCATATTAAATGTTCTTTCAAAGAATATAGATGTAGATAATGGATATTGGAATAGAGAAAGATTGGTTAAGATAAATATGGGAGGAGTTGTAGCAATGTCTAGGGGATTAGCGATTAAGATTGATAACTCTGGAGATAATGCATATCCTGCTAGGGAGATAGGGGAATTTCTTGCAAATGCAGATCTAACACATATTTCTAATGAAGTTTCATTTGTTCCTGGTTGTAGGTCATACTCTGGAATGAGTTTCTGTTCTAGACCAGAGTATATTGAAGCTTTGAAAGAATCAGGTGTAGATATTGTGGAATTAACCGGAAATCACAACAATGATTTTGGAGCACAGTATAGTAAAGAGAGTATAGAGTTGTACACGAGTTTAGGGATGAGATATTTTGGTGGAGGTTTAAATGATGAAGATGCAAGTAAAATACTGTATGAAGAGGTTAAGGGAAATACCATAGCTTTCCTTGGTTATAATTACTATGATTCTGTGTACAGAAGTTTAGCTTTAGCAGGAGAGAGTAGGTCTGGTGCTAATTTTTGGTCCGAGAGTAAGATGAAGAGTGATATTGAGAAGGCAAAGAAGGAGGCAGATGTTGTAATAGTGACATTTCAGTTCCAAGAGTGCTACAGTTATCCTGCTTCTGATGTAATATATCCAATTTGTTATAAACCTCTTAGTAATCCAGATCAGAAAGAAGTGTTTAGAAAGGCTGTTGATTTGGGGGCGGATATAGTTGTTGGTACTCAGGCACATCAACCTCAAACATATGAGGTATACGGTGATGGTGTTATTTTTTATGGATTGGGTAATCTGTTTTTTGATCAGAGTATGTGGATAGGTACAAGGCAAGGACTTGTACTTTCACACTATTTCTATAATGGAAAACATATTCAGAGTAGAGTTGTGCCAATATATACCGATAGGGATTTAATACCCAGATTAGCTACTCAGCAGCAGGGAGAGTTATTAATGGAATTATTGAAGGGCGCTAGGGACTAATAATGTTTTTTCTTCCAGCATATTAAGGAATTCTTCTATCTCTTCGATTTTTTCTTCAGAAATATCTCCTACTTTAAAGTGTTTCTTAAATATGGAATCTCTTTTAAATACTCTTTCTCCTGTATATTGAGATAGTTTATAAAGTTCTAGAACCTCTCTATTAATTTTAATTATATCTTCCAAGAACTTTGATGGTTCGAATATGTTATTTCTAATAGTTTTTCCTATGTAGTGATAATTTTCTGGACTTCGATTTATTATACTGTGTTGACCAGCAATTTTTGGTAGGAATAAGGATATTTCTTCTCCTGTATTCTTCTTAGCAGTATGGAAATCTAAATTACTAGTTACTTCAATAGGGTAGGAGGATATGAAAAAGTCGATGTGTTCATATAGGTCTTGATCTCCTGTGGAGATCTCTATTTCATTTTCTGGGTAATCATTGGCTTTCAAGGCGATTTTAAAAAGCGATTCACCTAATGGTCCTGTAAATCCTCTAAAATCAAATTCTTTGTTATTTGCGAGGAGTAGTAATCTGGCATTCTCCCACATCTTTTGTTCCCTATATTCCTGATTTGTGGAGCTTTTGATACGGTAATTGTTTATATCAATAGCTACATTAGCTATTGGTACTTCTATTGGTTGTTCTCTTAGATCTGTCTCCAAAATACCCTATTATACAGAAAGGGGCTATTATCTCAAGCCCCTTTCATACAGCTATGGGTTGATCTAACTACTTTATTTCTACCTCCCTAGGTTTAACTTCATCAGCTTTAGGTAGTCTTACGGTTAATACTCCGTCTTTAAATTCTGCTTCAGTAGAATCTGGATTTACCTTTGTAGGAAGATTGAAGGATTGTTCAAAAGAACTTTCCATACTTCTAAAGTAGTATTTTCTATCCTTCTCTTTCTCTTCTTCCTCTTTCTTACTCTGTCCTGATATGGATATATTATCCTCGTTAATGGTTATCTTAATATCCTCCTTTTTTATTCCGGGCAAAGCCATCTTAACGAATATATCCTCTTTCTCCTCCCATATATCTGCGGATAGGTTGGATACTGAGGGGGTTGTAAAGAAGTCATCCCATACTGTAGGGGTGAAGAAATCATCAAAAATTGATCTAAAAGGTACATATGTAGATGGATATGACCTTTTATTATCTTCTCTTTTTATAATTTTCATATATATCCTTTTAATAATTTAAATATAGCAAATGGTAGCACCGAGTGCTAATGTTTGTCAAGGGTATATAGAGAAGATTATTGTGGTATTTTTATGAAGAAGCCCTTCTGATCTTGTATTTGTAAGGATTCTCCATATATTTCTCCGGAGGTATCTCGTAGTGTATATTCAAATATACTGCTACTATTATTCCATAATGCGACCTGTCTGATATATGAGTACTGGGTATTTTGAAGCAAAGATTTTGAATTACTAGCCACGCTTGCAAAAAGAGAGGTGGGAACTAAGTTCCATCCTAGAAGTTTTGATGTATCTAAACTTTTCTCCATCTTTACAATTCTTAATGGTATTTCTATATCCTCTGTAGATATGACCATATACACATCTCCTGGTTCTAAATTAAAGTCTTGACCGTTAAGAACTCCATTCTCACTCTTGACTATCTTCTCCCATCTATCATTTCTAAATAATCCAACTGCTAGTATTGAGTTATTAGCGTATGAAACCAAGGATCTGGCAGTATCTATTGGAATTTCCTCTATATTTATTATTGCTGGGATTTGTACAAAGTTAACTCCCTTAACAATATTAATTCTATCAACCTGCTCCTTACAATCTGTTTCCTTAACATTTGCTATTTTCCTCCCGGAGCATTTATCCTCATCCACAAAGGAAACCGAATTGTCACTTAAACAGCATACCTTTGTAGCGGAGGAAGGAGTGAGTATAACTTTCTTATCTACTGTGCATGTGTATCCATATTTGATTGTTAAAGTGTCTGTTGGATTACTATTGGTGTATCCGTATAGACAGATACAACCATCAGGATCTTTGCAATCTCTATCCTTTGGAGTTATTCCAGATCCAGTTACCACCATTAAATCTTTAATACCATCGCCCCCAGGAGGGACATTTGTTGGAGTTGTAGGGGGTGGAGTTGTAGGGGTTCCTTTAGCACCGCATGTGTTGTATGTTGTATTTGTATACGCAGAGGAGTAATCACATGCAGAGCTAACAGAGGGTACGGTGAATGGCCAAGAAAGAGAGGTGTTAGTATACCAACTATATACTTCCGATATCCCAGTCATATATTTCTTCCCACTATCAATATTATTACAATTCCCGGTTAAAAATTTTGCGCCCCACATATCTATATTACTTCCTCCACTACATCCTGATATATATCCGGATCCTCTGGCAGCAATATTGTTTAAGAAGTGATTAATCTGTTTGTCAAAGTTCGCGACAGGTACGGATGAGAGTCCATGAATACCGAAATCTTCTACCTTAGAAGAGTATGCATAGTTACTCCCTCCGGACTCATTGGACCATATTGTCATTGCAAAGGCAGGATCTACACCTGCTTTTAACGCTCTGCAGTATACATCCCCGTAGCATTCATCTGGATATCCTCCTAATTTACAACTAGCTACCCACCTATTAAGTATGTCCACAGTTTTGGCTTTAGAAGGAGGATGGGGATAATTGTTAATTTTGATATTCATTTTACAATTTGCTCCTGATTGAGCATATACTGGGGAACCAAATAGATCCCAAAGTCTAGTTTGAAGCTCTTCCTTCGGAATATAGTTTGCGTATTCAGTTACAGTATACTCTTTATATTGAGAATCAATTGCCCAAGTACCATGATACTGGGTATTAACCATGTATTTTTCTCCTTCGATATCGATTAAAACAAAAGTCATATCGGTTGTGGATCCTGAAACTACTTCAGGTATATATACCTCCTGCGCAATATCCTTTGTTTTAAATGAGGAATTATTATTCCAGAGATTGTTTTCGGACTCAATTCTGAAGAGATATTTTGTATCTGGTCTTAGCTCTTGTAAAGAGACGACATTAATTCTTTCATTTTTTATTACATCAACATATGATTTCATTCCCTCTATCTCTTTAAAAAGTCCGGTATCGGAGGCTTCTTTGTAGTAAATAGTATGTATTATGTCTGGATCAGCTTTCCAGTATATTTGTGCATCCAGAGTGGATATGTTAGCAACAACAATATCGTACGGAGCTTCATTTAGAATCTTAGTTAAAGATATGTTGTATACATATATTCCTATTGTCAATATTGAAAGTAGTAGGGATGATGCAAAGAGTTGCATGTATCTTAATTTGCTTTCCTTAAGATTTCTTTTCATTAATAATTATGATAGCAAATATGCTTATTTAAGTATATTACAATCAATCTATCAGAAATGGATGATTATAAATACTTCTCTATTAAGTAGCTTATCAATATTGCAAGAGCTATGTATAGGATAATAAGTAAAATATTTATCAATATAGTGAGAAATATTTTCTTTGCAACTGAGTAAAGAGGATGTCGGATAGTTGATAATGTTCTATTCCAACTCAGGAAGCCAATTAATGCACCCAATCCTCCGCCACTGTAAAGTAGTATTAGTGCAGGTAAAAGAGCTAGCCACTCATACCATTTATACTCTTTAAAATTGAATTGATTAAATTTGTTTTTCTTTTCCTCCGTTTCTATTACCTTCTCAAATACATCATTTTTTTGAGTAACTTGGTTGAATGCACTATCCAAATCATCTTCTGTCCAACCCTGCCCCCTTAGTACACTCCTTATTTCGTTGGGATCTTTTTCTTGTTTTATTTGCCCAGATATATACTCTAATAATTCTTGAGTTACCATTTTTTGAAAGATAAAGTGAATATAGAGAAATAGTACACCTTAGAAATAGGTTCCGCAAGGATGTAGAGAAATTAATTAAAGGGTGTCTTAATAGTATATCTTAAAAGATATATGTTCGGACACCCTTTTGCTCATTAATCAAATACTATTTTAATTTATATTTTGGCTTAAAAAAGCCTGCTAGCAAAGACATAACCCCGAGTATTGTAAACGCTATAAAGACACCTTTACTATCTACTAGATAACCAATAGCTGGATTGAAAAGTGTCAACATTAGACGCTTAACCATACTCACAAACGATAAAGCTGTTGCTCTTTGCTCACTATCTATTTCCTCATTAATCTCTTTGGAGAGTAGGTTGTATATTTGCAAACCTAATCCTCCTGCAAAGATTAAGAGAATAAGTATTCCTAATATGCTTTGTAGGAAACCTGCAATTAGGAAACCCACTGCTACAACTACTGCCATTATAGGGGACATTCTTCGAAGACCATATTTCTTTATAAACATAGCCACTACGCGAATAGCTACTATCTCTGCTACTAGAAGTACAACTCTATATATTCCGAAGAGTTCGTTGCCAACATCTAGTACTTTGAGTGCTTCTTGATAGAGCCATATTACGAAGTAGCTGGTGGATGTTAATATGCTTAGGTATATGGTTATTTTTCTTAAATTGAGATTATTCTTTATTAAAGATAACCCCTTTTTAGCAGTTTCTATATATTCAGGCTTCAGAGATCTTTCCTTCTTCCCATCTGTATTTCTCACAAATAGACCAAGAAGGAGTAGTGATATCACTCTGCTTATGATCCCAACTCTAAAGATGTGATGTACAGGGAGTATGTTGCTTACGGGAATGAATATAACGGAGGCAACTATCATCCCTAGCATGTGTAGATTTGAGCCAGTAACGCAGATATCTCTAAATCTCTCCTCCACCTTCAACTCTTTAGCAATATCATACATCCAGGCTTCTTTAGCTCCTGATATGAATGCTATGCCTAAGGCAAAAAGAAATTCTGCTAGAAAGAAGAGGTATAGGTTAGGGATTATAGAGTAGACCATAGTCCCTATACTCATTAGTATGTATCCTAGTATCACAGAGTATTTCTTTCCCTTAACATCTCCAAATACACCTGTTGGAATCTCTAGGATGAAGATCCATAGAGTGAACCAACTTTGAAGTACTTGGGTTTGAGTTTGATTAAGTCCTCCCCAATCTTTAAAAAAGATTAGTAATACAGGACCAATTAACTCTATGCCGAGTATGAACTCGACTAACCAAAAGATGTATATCTCTTTTGGCCACCTAAATTTGTTTTCTGCTTTCATTTTATTCTCCTTTTTATTTGTTAGTATTTGATTATTAATGAGCCACCCTCCCAAATTATTGTTTGAGGGTGTAGAACTTCCAAATACTTTAGTCTTTACAACGGGGAATAAAAAAACCTCCATATTTGGAGGCTCTTCACTAACAAATTTATTATGGATTAGATAATAGTGGAACCTCCAATATTTAGTGGTGCATAGTTAATATGACCACACATAGATGGCTTAACGATTAGGGTCCAAGTTGTATATAAATGGTTTATAAATTCCATAATGGGAAAGATTATAGCAGAGTTATAATTTATTGCAAAGAGATTGGGAATAATAGATACTAAGTAATTAACTTATTATTAAAATAATATGATTACATATCTAGGTCTAGTACTAATAGTTGTAGGGTGGGGTATACAGTTGCTAAATGATAGTAGGGATATACAGAAGAATTTTGTACTTGTATATTCGTTGGGTGCAGTACTTTTGAGTATAGATGCTTTTATGGGTAACATGACCATATTAGCTGTATTAAACCTTGTTTCATTTATAGTGGCATTAGCAGTATTCCTTAAACTGGATCAAAGGAGGAGGTAGTTAGGAGAAGATCCCGGTTAGATATAATAGGAAGGGTATAAGAGTTAGGGAAGCAAATATAGCTACTGTTTGTATGAATAGTTTAACTCCATCCTTTTTCTCATCATCTAAATACAACATAATTGGTCGGTATAGAAATATATACGCCATTACAGCTGCTGAGAGGGTAAATAGGGATATCATCATAACAGGAGCTATTATAGATCCTGATGGGTCCTCAACCTTGCTTGCAAAGTTCATAAGTAGTACTACTAGTACTATGTATGTGAATGCAGATAGTGCGTTGTATAATGGGTTTTTTGTCATGTCTGAATAGTACTACTAAGTCTATGTAGTGTCAAATACAATTATTTAAGGGAGTACGATTCTCTCAACCATTGTATTAATTCATTGTCTATGTCTTCCTTTTTATAGATATCCATACAGGTTTTAACTAATTTGCTGCTTAGATTAACAGATTGAACTATTCTTGGGCTCTTGATCTTACCCTTATAAGCAAATCTAATTTCTAAACTATCTCTATGTGGAAGGATAGCTAGGAAATCATATTTCCCATATAGGTGTATACAACAGGGTAGGGAGATGACTTTACAATTCCCTATATCTCTGTTTATTTTTTTGTATAGGTAGTTGAAAAGGGATTTAGCGTAGCCTTTATTTTTAAAATGTTGTTCTAACGGAATAGTTCTACAACTATGTTGTTGTTTTGTTCTCTTAAACACCCTATTACATTTTGGGCAAGTCCACATAGTGTTAATTATATCTAAGTTTGGTATTTTACCAACCTAAATAAGCCCTTCTCTGGTTTGTATACTTCATCTGGATATTTCTCTACTAATTTCCATACACAACCATTTACTGTTTTAGGATGGAATGTGGGATACTCTTTTCTAATTTGTGATATTAGTTCTGACCAGTGTAGACCTTCGGGATATTTATTAAGTAATTCTATGGCTTTACTATATATCTGTCCTGTTATTGTTTGGGTACTCATAATATTGAGGATAATATTATATATATAAATTATAACATGGGGAGATATAATATTTTTGTGGTAGATATGGTTGAGAAAATTCTAGAAATAGTAGAAAATGTAGATATATGGATAGTAGTCATGGTGAGTCAATTAGAGTAACAGAAAGAGATATTAGTAAAGAAGTAAGTAAAACTCTACAGTGTATAAATTTTGATAGAAATATATGGGTTAGATTTGGATTGCCAACTAATGATCAAGGTGTTGTGGATAGGGAACTCATGAAGAATCTATCAGGGCCCCCATATGTTTTTTCTGCTGACAGGATTGTTCTGAAGGATAGTAAGCATGTTGACGGTGTTGAATTTAATAATGTCAATGTTATTTTTATGCATGCTGGGAGAAAGAATGAGAAAGGAAATCAGCCATGGGTTTTTAGTTCTTTTGAGGATGGTTATCCTGTTGTGGAGACTGTAAATGAAGTTAATAAATATTTAAAATCAAAGAATGAAAAACCTGTTTCTATTGTTATGGCATGTAATCATTATTCAGATGATTCTGATATAGAAATAAAAATTGGAGATTTTCCTCGGGATCAAGTAATAGTTTATGCTGTAGGAGAAACAGTATCACTTGAGAATGCTACTATGTCGGAAGATGGCAAAATATTCTTTGAGGCCAAAGCAAATGAGTTTTGGGGATTAGAAAATTTGAAGGTTTCTGAATCTATTAAGCTCTCTGAATAAAGTAATCTTTTATATTTATAATATTTCAAAGTCCGAGAGATATTTTTTATGTAGACCTATTTACAAGATAAACCCCAACAGTTATGACACTAATAGCGATTACTCTTTGAAGAAGAGTTTTTCTTGATATATCCTCTTTAGAAATTTGAGGAATTAAAAAAGTAAGGATTAAGCCCAAGATAAATACAAATACGGGTTGTAAACCGTTGATAATCCATACCATTGTTACAGGAGTAAGTGTAGTAGCAAAATTAAAAGCAATTTTAGCAATGATGTTTAATATCTCATTTAAACCATTAATACTAAGAACCTTCAACCTGTTTTTTCTCAATACATTAATAAATCCTTCTCTATAATTTCTAACAAAAAGAAGAAGGAATATTCCAAATATTCCAAATCCAATATATTCCCAAAAACTAGCAGTCCAAAAATCTATTTCTAAAGCAAAATGCTTAAAGAAAATAAAGTTTAAGGCATAAAGAATACTTGATAAAGCCATTAGTCCAAATACATCCCACTTCATTTTTATCTTCTTAATATCGGATATATTTAGAGATATAAATATTGAAGAAATTATTATAATAATGCCTCCAATAATTTGTGTGGTATTTAAACTCTCCTTAAGAAATATGTATCCCAATATAAAGGAAAATACTGGAATCATTTGAAATAGAGGTACTGATAGAGAAGCATCATCTTTCTCTAGAGCATAGAAATAGGGTAGCGATGCGAATAGGTATAGGGTACCGTTTAATATAATTAGTAAGTAATCAATCTGGAAGTTTTGTAATACAGAGGGTTGAATTAATATGATTATTGGTAGTAATAGTAATGCTATACTTGCTGAGAAAATCATAACAGCACCAATTGCACCATCTTTGAAAAATTTAGTAAGTAAATATTTATCAATATGGTTTGTTATACTCCAAAACATTGGAGGTAATAGTGCAATTAGGAACCAATTCATAGGTGAAATTATATCTTATAATTAACTGAATGAAAAATTTGTTCTAAAAGGGGTATAAGTAAAAACTCCGCGACCAGGACTCGAACCTGGAACCGAACGGTTAACAGCCGTTTGCTCTACCATTGAGCTATCGCGGATGAACAGACCTATTATATATATCCAATCTTTTTTCTGCAATATTACTCTCTACTATCCAATTCCTCTGTTATACTCTCATCCATAAAAGGAAAGTATTCTACACTAAGAGAATAATCATCATATCCGATATCTCTATAAAACTCTCCAAAATCATCATCAACTTCCTCCGCCTCTTTCCTTATTTCTTCTGATGTAGTTACTATCAAATCTAATAACTCTTCATCTTCTTTTGTAATATCCCATACATTATTTGTATTATACGAGCTAATATTTCCCAAAAGAGTATCTGTGAAAAAGTACCTATTGGTATGATACGGTTTAGAAAGCTTCTCTATATGTAGTATAGTGCCACTTTTTAATGTTAAGCTCTCAAATTTCTCTCCATACTTCTCTAGCATAATATCCCTACTAAAAGGAGGTGGAGAGTATCTTGTGTCTGTTTCCATATAATATAGTCCTTAAATTATTTGATATAAGTATCTAATTCAATATATCATTTAATATATATAATTTGAATTAGGTATGATAATGATAGAAGAAAAAACAAAAGTAACGTTCATAGGAATGGATGCGTCAGACTCTCTAAAGGAATACATAGTAGAGAAGTTGGGGAGAAAGGAATCTCTATTAGAAGATTCAACCTCCATAGAGATATTCTTTAAACAGAATAAATATACTAGGGGTGTGGATGAGGATTTTAGGGTTGATATTAATGTTAATCTACCAAACTCTTTAGTTAGGGTTGAACAGAGTGGAGCAGATATGTATGCAAATATTGATATGGCTATTGATACATTGAATAGGAGGTTGAGTAGGTATAGTGATAGGAAGGAACATTGGGAAGGAATAAAACCATGGAAGGTATTGGAAGCAGAGGCTGCATTAGAAGCATTAACAGAGGAGGTGGAGGACGAATTAGATGACTACTCTGATTATGTCCCTAGTATTGCTACAAGGAAGGTTATAAAGAATATGGAGGTGTTGGAGGAAGCAGAGGCTATAGAGAGGATGGAGCTATCAGGATATGATCAATTTCTTTTTAAGAATAAAGGTACTGGGAAGATATCTATGGTATACAGAAGAAGGCAAGGGGGATATGGTCTAGTGGAGCCTGAGTAGTAGTATATTTAATTAGATAATAAAAAAGGGAGACATATGTCTCCCTTTAATCTCTAATATATATATAACCTATTCTTCTGAGTTATTATTTCCAACTCTTTCCAAAAGATTATTAACAATATTTGTTGTTATTGTTAAGAAACCGTACTTAGGTTTCCCTGTAGAGTTATCTTGAATCTTGTACTCAGCCATTTTCTCATTTAACCAAGAGCTTCTCTGTGTTTGTACCTGCTGTTGTATATATATTTCCTCAGTTCTCTCCTTATTCTTCTCAAAATCTAATAACTCACCCTCCTCTAAAGCAGCTGTCTCCTCTGGGTATATAACATCACTATACTGATTAAAAAACTCCTTCACATCCTCCTCTGTATACTCTAATGTGGGGGCTAAGATTTTTGTAGAAAGTAGATCTATCTCAATTTGATCTCTTAATTCTTCCAACGTGATATTATTTGCATCCAATGCAGACTCAAACATTTCCTGACCTCCAATACTCTCAACAATCCTATCAATCTCTGTATCTATCTCTTCCTTGGATACAGTAACATCTGCTTTCTTAGCTTCTTCCTTAATAATCTGATCCTCAATTAGCTGAGATGCTACAGCACTACCGTATGCCTTTTGTAGTCTATCATTCCATGTTCTTTTAGATATCCTACTTCCATTCACTACGGCAACACTATAATCATTGTTAAGATACTGTACAGCTAAATCTATTAAAGCAAGTGATCCAATAATCAATACAACCATACCCAATATCTTGGCTACTGGTTTTAGATTATCAGGGATAACTATCTTAGGTACTTTGATTTTCTTAGGATCAAGAGATACTTTCTTTAATATTTCTTTTCCTTTCTTTGGTGCAGTTTTTTTAGTGGAACTTTTCTTCGTTTTAGGCATTTATTATGAGATATATAATTTAATAGAATAAGTTTATCAAAATATGACTAAATAGGGAAGAGGTTATCTGAGGTGTAGATAGAGAGTTAGTTCACCCCCACCATGATCAACAATCACATATCTTCCTCCGCATGGGTCTGTTCGTACTGCGGTAACCATCCCGTCCTTTATTGCTACTACTGGAGTTCCTTCTCCATTAAGATTGTACCATCCCTCAGGGACACATCCTAAATATGCAAAAGATCCTGTACAACAGACTGAATTAGGTGCTACATAATATTTTTGATAATTCCAACCGTATGTTCCAACCATATCCAAAGAGTAGCCGAAATGATAACCTTGTGTAAGGTAGGCACCATTGCCTAGTGGTGATTTTGCATTTCCATCGTACACTCGACCACCACCAACGACAAAATATCCTAATTCTAAGGGTCCAGTACCTGCTCCACTTAGATTAAAATGAAGATGAGAGCCGTAAGAGAATCCAGTATGTCCCTGAAACCCAATCACATCACCCGCTTTTACAGGAGTATTAGCTGGAATTTGGCCAGTTCGATATAGAGTCATGATCATACTAGTTATCTTCCCAGTTACCTCATTAGATTTTTTCACTAACTCCTGTAATTGAGCTTCTAATTGAGCCTCCTTTGCTTTTGACTCCGCTAATAACTTCTCACGTTCGCTCTTTTGACCTGCTAAATCATTTTTTGACTCTGCTAGCGCTTTCTTCTCATCTTCTATAGCATTTCTTTTTATCTGTAAATCTGATTTCTTTTCACCCAATATTACTTCTTCTGCTTTTATTTCAACAATTTTGGTGTTGTATTCCTCTAAATATTTTCTGTCTTGAGATCTTGTTACGGATAGATATTTAGTTTTTCTTAGAATAGAAGATAGATTCTTCATATCCAGAAAAAGTTCTAGCGGGCCAACAAAGGAGTATTTGTATGATTCTGTAATCCTTTGCCCCACAGACTTCTCTAAGATATTAATCTCCTGTCTCAAAAGAGATATATTATCTTCCTTTTCCTTAATGCTCTTCTCTAAGAGCTTGATCTCAACGTCGTTTGCAGCTATCTCGACTTCCAAAGATTTAATTATTCTCTCAGTTTGAGCTATTTGGTTATTAATGTATGTGATTTTTTCTTGTAGTGTTAATTGTTGATACTCCTCATCTTTGAGTTGCTTCTCTATCTTCCCTTGCTCTTTTTGTATTATTTCTAATTGTTTTCTTAAATAGTTTAGACACTCAACCGAATCAGGATTCATTGTAGAGGGACATGTAGTTTGGGCATATATATGCTCTTCAGAATAACTTGCCATAAACAAAAAAGAAATTGCAGAAAACAGTAATACCCATATTGTTACTAATATACTCTTTCTATTCATATATCTATTCCAAATATCTCTTAACTGCACTAAAACTACTAACAATACCAAGTAATCCACCCGCTAACATATGTATAAGGTAATATATTAATATAAAAGCAATATTTATAGATCTAAGAAAATCTAAATTAAAATCAGATAACATCTGATTAACCCAAAATGCAAAATCAGTATTCTGTGTATAGTATATTATTGCATACCAAGGGACTATCAGTAGTGTAGCACCAAGTAATCCACCCGCTATACCGTAGAAACATCCTTCTAGGATGAAAGGAATCTTTATAAACTTATCAGTACTACCAACTAAATGCATAATCTGAATCTCATCCTGATGAGCATTAATGTTAAATCCAATGGTTATTCTAATTAAGGAGAAGGTTATTATGAGGAGAGAAGTTATTAAAAATACTGAACCAATACCTATTATTCTAGACAGTGTTCTTAAATTCTCCACAACATCCTTAAAATACAAAACCTCATCAATATAGGCATTTGTCTCTTTCTCTAGATTAATATTTTCAATAATCTGTATTAAAGAATCTATACTCTTTGCCCTAATTTCTAAACTTGGAGGAAGAGAATCCGCTGTAACTGTTGATATTAAATCAGGACTATCTGCAAAATCCTTCTGATATATTAACAATGCCTCTTCTTGTGACACATAATCTATACCCTCTATTAATTCGGGATCAAAAAGCTTATCCCTTAACATCAGTATATCTGCTTCAGTAGTATCCTTCTTAAAAAATATTATAACTTGAGCTTTCTGTTCATAATATTTAACTCCCTTTTGCGCAAATATCGCGGTACTTATGAAAGCAGAGGATATTGCTAATACTATTGTTGAAACAAATATTGTGGAAAGAGATAGCCACTTGTTTCTCTTTATATTCTTTTTAGCTGTATTAAATATTTTATCTGTCTTTGTCATACTATTTCTCCTCTTTATTTAAATAATCACGAACAAACTTCTCTAAAGTTTCTTTCTCCTTCTTAGTTAGTTTTAAGTTCTCCAAATCCCTCTCAGTCAAATTAAGTACTAAATCTATATTTTCAATCTTGGCCTCTAGAAGCTTTTCTAAAACCTTCTCATCCAAATCCTTTAAGCTTTCATGTATCTCTTTTACTTCCTCTTTCTCTTCTTTCTTTTTCTTTTTATCATCCTTCACATCTTCCTCTTTCTTTGTTGGTGTTTTAATTACAGGGGTCTTAGGTTTTCCTACACTATCATAGTCACCCTTTGTATCTGAAACTATCTTCCCCTGTACCATTCTAATAACTCTTGTTTTCATCTGGTTAACAATATCTCTGTCATGACTAATTACCATTACTGTTGTACCTGTTTTATTAATATCCTTTAAAATATTTAATATCTGTATGGCATTATCAGGATCAAGATTTCCTGTGGGTTCATCAGCAACCAAAAGATCTGGATTATTAGCCAAAGCTCTGGCTATCGCACCTCTCTGTTGCTCACCACCGGATAGCTGTTGAGGAAATAGATTTCTTCTATCTTGAAGTTTAACAAGCTCCAGAAGATACTCTGAGGTCTCCTTAATCTCTTTATCTTCTTTTCCAAGTATTTCTAAAGCAAATTGAATATTTTCTTCCAATGTTTTACTTGGAAGTAGTTTAATATCTTGAAATACAATGCCCAATCTTTGTCTATATGTGGGAAGAAGTTTTCTAGGAAGCTTAGGTACCTCAATATCCTCAAAGAAAATGTTTCCAGATGTTGGAAGCTCCTCTCTTATTAAGAGTCTAAGGAGTGTTGTCTTCCCTGCTCCAGATGGTCCTACTAGAAATGAGAACTCTCCTTTGTCTATATTAAAAAGCACATCTTCTAATGCGGTAATGTCTTCGTTATATTTCTTGGTTACTTTATCAAAAAATAGCATCGGCAGTTTTAAAAAGTTTATGTACCTATATATATTACTGCAATCTTACCTGTGCTTCAAGGAATTCGTCAAGGTTTCCATCTAGTATGTTTTCTGGATCATTTGATTCAATATTTGTTCGTAGGTCTTTAACTAGTTTGTATGGGTGGAGTACATAGTTACGTATCTGGTTTCCCCATCCCGCTACTTTGTACGCTCCTTTTATTTCAGATATCTGATTAAGTTTTTTCTCTTGCGCTATCCTCCAAAGTCTGGCTCTTAAGGTAGCCATGGCGCTCTCTCTATTTTGACTTTGACTTTTCTGTTCTGAAGAGTGAACAGAGATTCCAGTTGGTATATGTGTTAACTGTACAGAAGAGGATGTTTTATTCACACTTTGACCCCCTGGTCCTCCAGAGCGTACTGCCTTAAACAGTATGTCCTTAGATGGTATTTCTAAATCAGTATCTACATTCTCAAATATAGGGAGTACCTCCACACCTGCAAATGTGGTTTGTCTTAATCCTTGTGCATTGTATGGTGATATTCTAACTAGTCGATGTGCTCCGTGTTCTCTTTTAAGAATTCCAAAAGAGTAGGGCTCTTCAACTTGTATAGTAACTGTTGATATTCCAACTTCGCTTCCTTTGATCATATGTGTAGTTTTGTGTCTCCATCCCTGCTTGTCAAAATACATCGTATACATTCTGTATAGCATCTCGACCCAATCATTAGATTCGGTACCTCCCTGTCCGGCATTAATAGTTATAATGGCTTTCAAATGATCATATTTCCCAGAGAGGAATTTTCTAAGTGAGAACTTATCCAATTTCTCTCTTAAGGATTGGAATTCACCAATGAGCTCATTCTGCTGGGTTTCTTTCTCAATTGAATCAAACAATTCTACAAGCGAAGTTATGTTTTTTTGAAGGTTTAATGCTGTATCAATCTCATCTTTAAGATATGCTATTTTAGACATAGTATCTTGAGCCTTCTGATTATTCTTCCAAAAATCATCCTGAATACTTTCGTTTTCTAAGAGGATTAAGTCCCTTTTCTTCTCATCAAGATTAAGACTGGTTACTGTCTCTTCAATATCTTTTTTTAGATCAAGTACATCCTTTTTGCGTAAATCATTCATACAGTATATTATATGTATGTTAAGACATAATTACTACCCAATATGATGAACTTTTTCAAAAAGCAAGAACCAGAAGGAGAAAAAACATTTCAAAATCTTTTAGATGTTCGTAGATTTGTCACTCTAATCATACTTGATGGTTTCGGAGTATTTCCAGATACAGAAGGAAATGCAGTACTCGCTGCAAATACTCCATTTATGGATACAGCGTGGACATATGGAAGATCAACATTAATACATGCTGCAGGTACGCATGTTGGATTGCCAGATGAAGAAGCAGGAAATTCAGAGGTTGGACACCTTAATTTGGGTGCAGGACAGGTTGTGTATCAAACTCTTCCGAGAATAAATGATGCCATTAGTGGGGATGAGTTAATAAGTAATGCTGTAATTAGGGAGATGATATCTGTATTGAGAAAAAGAAAATCCAGATTACATCTAACAGGGGTACTAAGTCCTGCGGGGGTACATGGGCATATAGCACATCTTTTCTCTTTGTTAGGCCTATGTAAGGCAAATGGTATAGACCCATATATACATATCATGTTGGATGGAAGGGATACCACTCCTAAGGAGGGATATCTGTATGTTAGTAAATTAAAAACAAAGATGGCTGAATTGGGCATTGGGAAAATAGCTTCGATACAGGGAAGATTCTACGGTATGGATAGAGATAGTAGGTGGGAAAGGACCAAATTGGCATATGATGCTATGGTGGGATTCTCAGAAGAAACATTTACAGATCCCGTAGCTATAATACAGAAAGCATACCAAAGTGGAGAAGATGATCAGTATTTCAAGCCGCGTGTGTGTGTTGATCAACAGGGTAATCCGGTAGGGCCAGTCAGGGATGGGGATGCAATACTTTTCTGGAATTTCAGAGAGGATAGGGCAAGGCAATTGACAAAGGCTTTTGTATTGAAGGAGTTCAACCATTTTACTAGGAGAAACTTCCCTCAAAATGTATATTTCGCAACTATGACTGGTTATGAAGAGGGTCTTCCTGCAAATGTAATATTTCCTCCGCTTCCTATTAAAAAATCTCTTTCAGAATTTCTGTCAGAAAACGGGAAAAGGCAAATACATATATCTGAAACGGAGAAATTTATGCATGTCACATACTTCTTTAATGGTGGTATTGAATTAGCAAGGCCGGGAGAGGTATTTTTTAATATTCCATCACCCCGGGTAGAGGACTATGCAAAAGTCCCGGAGATGAGTGCATTAACAATAAAGGATGAAACGATAAAGAGGATTAAGGATATCAGAACAACACCGTATGAGTTCATACTGTTAAACTTTGCTAATCCTGATATGTTAGGACATACAGGAGATTTTAAAGCTACTGTTAGAGCAAATGAGATAGTTGATGCATGTGTTGCGGAAATTACTAAAGAAACATTAGCTGGTGGTGGAGCAGTAGTTATAACAGCAGACCATGGTAATTGTGAGACCATGATAAATAGACAAACAAAGCAAGTCGACATTGCTCATACAAACAATCCTGTGCCGTTGACAATATTAACGGATATTAATGAAATACAACCCAAGGCAGGTATTCCCATGACCAGAGTAGGGACGGGACCAAAGGCTAGACCAACTGGCTTGTTGGCTGATGTAGGGCCAACAGTATTGGGATTATTGGGTATGGAGATACCAGCAAACATGACAGGGGTAGATCTAAGACCCGTATTGTAAGAGTATTATTAATATTCCTACGACTATCCGGTATATACCAAAAAGTGTTAACCAGTTATTTTTCTTAAACCTCTCCACAACCAATATACTGAGATACCCAATCATTGATGAGACGGAAATAATAATAAGGGAGGTCGAAAACCCACCTAATGTATCAATAGTTGTGCTATACCCATTTAGAAGAAGTTCTTTTGAGAGAGACCACACAGAACTTCCAAGAAGTATAGGTATTCCTAAAAGTAATGAAAATTTGAAAGCAGTATATTTCTCTATGCCCAAGAGTACTCCTGTAATGGTAGTTATTCCAGATCTAGAAGTTCCAGGGATTAACGCCATACATTGAGAAAGACCAATAACAAAAGAATCACGAAAAGATATTTTAGAAATGCTAATATCCTTTGTATTCTTTCTCTCAAGAGCAATCATTACCATTCCCCAAGCTATTAAAGAGAGTGCTGTTATCCAAGGATCTCTTAACTTCTCAGTAATATATTCTTCGAAGAAAACACCAACAATTATTGCAGGGATACTACCAAGTAATATCTTTAAGATATTTTCTCTATTGTTTTTAGAGAGAAATTCTTCCCTTACTGTTTTTCTAAAGTAGAAAAGAATAGAAAGCGTTGTGCCTATGTGTAGGAATGTTAGAAGTGTTGTTGTAACTGGCAAATTTATTACATTACCAAGTAGCAAAATATGCCCAGAACTTGATATTGGAAGTAATTCTGTTATGCCTTGTACTAATGCTAGAACAAATAACTTTAAACTATCCATATAATTTGCTATTCTGAATTAATATATATTTGTGCTAATATTACTTAAGTGATATCTACTAAAAAAATCTTAACAATTATATCCATTATACTCCTTTCATTTATTCTTCTCCCTGGTACTATAGTAAAAGCCTCTGAGCCATATTTTTCATTCTATCCCCCTGGAGGAACAGTTCTTAATAAAAATAATGGTTTTGTAGTAGACATACTGATCAATTCTGGAGGGCAGGGATTAACTTCTGCAAAATTCACAGTTCTTTTCGATCCTGCAGTATTACAACTAAAAAAAGCAGAAAGAAATAACTCCCTGTTTATGCAATATTCTGAAGATGAGTCCTCTTTGGACAATGAGAATGGGGTAGTCCTACTCACTGGCTTTACGCAATCGGGCTCCGGGACACTATATAGTACACTAGAGAAGCCCGATGTATTTGCAAGACTCACATTTGATGTCCTACAAGAGGGAGAGACTGTCTTGGAATGGGAATATGGAGGAAGTAATCCGATATTTGATACAGCTATGTTTAAAGAGGGTAGCCCACCTCAAAATATTCTCTTTACAGAACCAGAACCAGCTACATTCCGTATAGGGAGTGTGATTCTAGATCCCTCTACTGTTGATACTGCTATACCCATAGACAAATACATATTGGCTACAGGCTTAGTACTTACTCTCTTTGGTGCCTTCATGGTTTTCACGAGACCTGGAAGCATTAGAAGAAAATCCGGGACAGTAATTGTGTATGATGAAGAGTAGTAGGGAATACAAGGTAGCCTTAATTACGGAATCTCTTTGGAGGATGGAAGGTGCGAATAAGGTACTGGAATCATTTGCCCTGATATACCCCAACTCTGACATATTTGCTCTCTTTGGACAAAAGAACTATCTCTCTAAAGAAATATTGAAACACAATATATCATTTTCTTTTCTAAACAAAGTACCATTCATTAAACATATATATAGATATGCCTTCAATTTTTGGCCAGTAGCCACGGAGCAGTTTGATCTCTCTAATTATGACTTAGTCATATCATGTAGCTCATCTGTTGCTCATGGTGTTATTACTCCTTTGGATTGTAAGCATGTAGCGTATATTAACTCACCAATGAGATATGCTTGGGATTTGGCTCCTTTGTACACCAGTTTAATCAGATTTGGCTTCCTAAAGAGAACTATAAAGGAAATTGGAGTTAGTTTTAATAGATTATGGGATGTAGTGGCCGCACAGAGAGCGGATATAATCATGACTAATTCAATGTTTGTTAAAAAAAGGGTAGAAAAGTATTGGGGCAGAGAAGTTAATGCAGTAATATATCCGCCTGTGGATATATACAAAGGCAGAATAGTTTTAAAGAGAAAAAATTATTTTGTATCTGGTGCTCCCTTTGAAGCAAATAAAAGGGGAGATTTTCTTTTGGAGTGTGCGTCTAAATTGGGCTTTAATCTAAAAATCGTAGGTACTGGCTCTATGAAGAGAAAATTGAGGAGAAAATATAAAGAATTTAAAAATATAGAATTTCTAGATTGGATAACGGATGAAGAGAAATGGAAATTAATCTCTAATGCTGAGGGATTTATAGTCCCAGGTATAGAAGACTACGGTATATTTTGTGCAGAAGCTATATCCTGTGGTACTCCAGTTATAGCTTTTAATCAGGGGGGGAGTAGGGAGATAGTAAAGGAGGGTATAAGTGGGATATTTTTTGATAAATGGGATGTAGGAGAGTTTGAAAGGGTATTTAAAAAATTTAGTAATATGAATTGGGACTACATAGGAGTACAGAAATCCATGAACAATATTAATAGTACAGAGGATTTTAAGAGGGAGATACAGAGTGTATTGGTTGAATAGAGTATCTATTTCTGATATTATTTTGACTACCAAATTGTGCCAAGATAGCTCAGTTGGTAGAGCATCTGTCTGAAGAACAGAGGGTCCCCAGTTCGAGCCTGGGTCTTGGCATATGCGAGAGTAGTTCAGTTGGCTAGAACGACACATTGCCAATGTGTAGGTCGCGGGTTCGACCCCCGTCTCTCGCTCCATATTTCCCCTGCCCAGTAGTTAATAGCAAACAATTAATAATGTTAGAGAATTATGAGGATAAAACCCAATTGGATCTTGATTTGTTTTCAGAACAGTTACTATTTGACTTGCAAGCATTGGAATTTGTTAATGAAGATGGGAAGGCTGATTTTATTCGATCATATATTATTCCACAAATGAATGAACGGAGTGAACGAAAGGAAACAATGTCTGGAGAGGAGGTAAAACAGAAGCTTCATAGTAAACCAAATAGTGAAAAGCCAGGAGAATGGGCGGAACTTTGTCGGGAGATCGTCGACGATAAAACATCTGGATTGGAAAAAGTAGTGAATGTAGCCTTGGAGCTCGCAGACATAGTATATTATTGTTTACAACCCAACTCATCAGAAACTTTGGAAAGTGTGTTTATGTATTTATATTTAGAGAGATTTGATCTAGCCTACCTTTTTTGTATAGCAAAATACTGCACCAGATTAGAGTTTGGTGATGATCCCAAATATAAAGAAATAGAGAAATATATTATGAAAAAGTATTTAACTTATATTAAGTATACCTTCCCACGTACTTGGGAGAATCTTTCTGATTAATGTTTTCTATTTCTTGAAATCTTCTTCCTATTCTTATATACATATATTCCTATTCCCAAAAGTATTATAAATAGTACTCCGTAGTTAAATGTATCCATTATTTTCTTTATTTCATTCCAATTTAGTCCTATCTTTGCCCCAGCATATGCAAAACCATATGCATAAAAGAATGTAGGGATAAACACTGTTATTGAGAATATAAGATAGTTATATCTGACATAACCTGCTACTAGGGATGCTGCTACCCTCAACCATGGTATAAACCTTGCTAAAAATAGATACAAAACCCCATTTTTCTTAATTGAATGGAACCCATTCGTGTATGAATTCTTAGACACATTTATTAATCGCCCCCTTTTCTCTAAGAATCCCAATATATCTTTCTTACTAAAATACATACCAATTAAATATGGAGGTATAGCGCCTATTAATTCTCCAAATGAAGCAGCCAATGCTATCTCAGTTAGATTATCTGGTCTAACAGCCGCTACTGCAGCCATCACTACCTCTGCGGGAAATATTCCAAAACAGGCTACAAAAACTCCCAAATATCCTAAACCTCCCAACCAAACAGTTATATTGTGAAGTATATCTGAAACCACTATAAAGGTTATTATATATAATAGGAATATAACAATAAAGCGAATGTGGTATACTTAATCGAGCATTTGAGATCCACAAACTCCCCATTAAATTGAAAATGTAAAATTAGAATGGACCTTTCATCTATAGAAAATCTCTCAGAATTAGAAAGCTTAAATGATGCGGAGAGGGATTTGATTTTTCTTCTTAGAGATTGTGATGAAGATGAGTTAATTATTGAACCTTTCGGACCAAGACAGGGTATACCGTATGGAGAGGATCTACTAACTGATTTCCCGGAAACAGAATGTGACTATGATAGTTTGATAGAAAAAGGGTTTATAGAGAAAATAAACAGGAAGGATATAGCTAGGAAATTTATTGAGGAAAATGCAAAGTACATAGATCATAAAGGCAATCATATTGAATATCATAGTAATCATCAGGAGGAACTGAACGAAGCATTTATTAAAGCCTATGATAGAGAAGCAGTCATTAGGTGTGGAAAAAGAGGTGATATGAGAATAAGGCTTACAGAAGAAATTTTCCAAGTCGTAAGGAACATATATCCCCAATTGTAATTCTTGTGTCATTATTTCAATCCTGTGCATTCAATGTTAATATCTATGTATGCCCGAGCAAACAGTTGATAATGATAAAAAGCCAAAGAAATTTTGGAAAGAGAAGGTGTCTAGATTAAAACTCATTGTACTTCTTAAGAATAATATGCTTTTGTTCTCTTTCTTAGCTATCTTTGCTTTATCTATTTTTTTTAATGTATGGAATATATCAAAGTACGAAGTATATGATTTAGATGGCAGAGAGATACGGTCTTTCTTGGATGAACAGATAGATAAGTATTTTACTGAGAATATTGTAGGTAGCAACTATTTTACTTTCTCTCCGACACAGTATCAGGAAGATATGTATATTAAAATAGAATACCTTAAGAGTGTAAAGATAGAGAAGATAGTACCTAACAAGATTACGATATTTATTTCCCAATATTCACCTATGTATGTAACTGTACTTAAGTCTGATAGCTGCACGATTCTTTCCTCAGAGGGAATTGTATTGGAAGAAATCTGTATAGAAGAGGGGACAGAGTGTTGCCTCAGCTATTCCAAAGATAATGAATTACCGCTATTCTCATCATCAGAAGTTGATATATCTCTATTTGATGATGATAAAGATAGACTATTGATAATGGAAGATGTAAGTAAGGTTTTTCAAATTATTGAATCATTCAAGTTTGATATCGTAGAAATATCCTTAAAGAGTGATATTTTGGAGTTTGTTGATTCCGAAAATAAAAAATTTGTCTTCAATATGGCTGAGAGTATAGATACACAAATTAAAAGGTATATAGTTGTCATGGGGAAAATAAAAAGTGATAATATGGAGTTTCAAACTTTAGATTTAAGGTTTGAAAGACCTGTTATGAAGAATTAAAAAGTTCTTGCTAAAATACCGAATTTTGATTATATTATTAGATAGAACTTGTTTAATTGAATTTTTTGTATATAATAAGTTTTAAGTAAAATTACTGCCTCTTAACAAATATGGCACGCAAAATAATAACAGCAATAGATGTAGGTTCCTCGAAAATTACAACTGTAATTACATCGGTAGAAGATAATCAACAACCCACGGTTATAGGAGTGTGTTCGTTTCCCAGTAAGGGGATAAAGAAGGGAGTTGTAGTTAATATTGATGATGCTACAACTGCAATATCCGAGAGTGTTACAGCAGCAGAGAGAATGGCAGGTGTTACAGTTTCTGATGTGTATGTTTCAATTAACGGGGAGCAGGTTACAAGTCTTAATAATAAAGGTGTAGTGGCAGTAGCTGGGTCTGAAATAACTATTGATGATACATATAGAGCTATAGAGAATGCTAGAACATTATCGTTACCAGATAACCTCAATCCAATACATATAATTCCCAGAGAGTTCGTAGTGGATAATCAAGGGGGTATTAAGTATCCAATTGGAATGAGTGGTGGTAGATTGGAGGTGGAAACTCATATCATTACAGCTCCAAATTCTTATTGGCAAAATATTAAGAAATGTGTTGATCAGATAGGTTCTAATGTATATGATGTGATATTTACAGGTTGGGCATCTTCTCTTTCAGTTTTAACTGATACAGAGAAAGAGCTTGGTGTTACCCTGTTGGATATAGGGTCTGGTACAACTAGTATATGTATATTTCAAGAAGGATCAATAATATACAGTGGTAGTATACCTTTGGGTGGGAATAACATTACTAGTGATATTGCGATAGGTCTTCAAGTTTCGCTTGAGGAGGCAGAGAAGATAAAGGTTAATATGGCAGATATCATTGACAATAAATGTGTTGATAATAAGTCTAAAGATTTAGATTCAACGCCAGCTCTTCTTAGGAAGAAGGATGAGCCTAAACAGAAGAAAGAAAAGGGTGAGGATATAGATCTGAATGTTATTGGAATAGACAAGAAAGTATCGAAAGACATGCTTCAAAAGATAATAGAAGCAAGATGTGAAGAAATATTTGAAATGGCAAAAGATAATGTAACGAAAGCAGGATATGAGATCGCTATGCCTGCTGGTGTTGTGTTAACAGGTGGAACTAGTTTGTTGAGAAATTTGACCAAGCTCACACAGTGTGTATTTGGGGTAGCTGCAAGAGTGGGGTATCCTTCAGGTCTAACAGGAATGACAGAAGAGATATCTGAGCCTTCATATGCTTGTGTGCAGGGATTGATAAAACACGCTTTAGATGATGATGTGGAAATAGCTTCAGGAGTGGAAAAAGGGAAGGTTAATGTTTCTGGCTTCTTTAACAAGGTTGCCGATTGGTTTAAGTCTTTACTGCCCTAGAATAAATTAAATTAACAGTAAAGTAAGATATGTTAGTTACAACAAATGTAGATCCAGTAGCGAAAATAAAAGTAGTAGGGGTGGGTGGTGGAGGCTGTAATGCTATAAACACAATGATAACCGACTATGATATCCCTGGAGTGGAATTTATGGCTTTTAATACGGATGCTCAGGCTCTAAAGATGTCTCAAGCTCCCGTTACTCTTCAACTAGGTGAAGAATTAACACACGGTTTGGGAGTTGGAGGTAATTATGAATTAGGTGCTCAAGCAGCGGAAGAAAGTATTGATCAGATACAAGAGCTATTAGAGGGTGCTAATATGGTATTTATAACTGCAGGTATGGGTGGTGGTACAGGTACTGGAGCTGCTCCGATAGTAGCTGGTGTAGCGAGAAATATGGGTGCTTTGACAGTAGCTGTCGTTACAAAGCCATTTGATTTTGAAGGTAACAAGAGAAAGGAAATTGCAGAAGAGGGAGTAAATGCATTGAGAGACAAAGTTGACACATTAATAGTTGTTCCAAACCAAAGATTATTAGAGATAGTAGATGAAAGCGAGAGACTTTCTTTTATAGATGCGATGAAGAAGGTTGACTCAGTATTGGCAGAAGGTGTAAATAGTATTTCAGGATTAATTAGTCAAACAGGATATATTAATGCAGACTTTAATGATGCTAAATCAGTAATGCAGAATGCAGGTACTGCTTTAATGGGTATAGGTAGGGCAAGTGGAGAAAATAGAGCTGAAGAAGCTGCTAGAGCTGCTACAACAAGCCCATTGCTTGATATGTCTATAGAGGGAGCTACAGGTGTTCTGTACAATATAGTCGGTTCAGATCTAACCCTTCCAGAGATCAGTCTTGTATCAGAGTTAATTAAAGAGGCTGTAGATCCGGCTGCCAATATCAAATTTGGAGCTCAAATAGATCCTGATGCAGGGGATGAAATTTCTATAACTATAGTGGCAACAGGTTTTGATGAAACAAAACAGGTGTTTACTAAAAAAGAAAGAGGAGTTGGAGGTGCTACTACAGTAAGGACGTTTGGGTTTGGTACTGATACCGGTTCTACGTTTGATATTGAGGATGAAGACGAAGTAACTATGTCTGAAACTCCGGCAGCCAAAGAGGAAGAGTTACCATCTTTCGAGCAAATAGATGAAGATATGGAATTTGAAACAGAAGATCTGCCTTCTTCCAAAGATGTTCCTTTAGAAAATGGAGAAGATCCATTAGATGTTCCAGCCTTCATGCGCAAAAAAGATAGTAAGTAGATACTACTAAATGGTATATAACCGTATATGAATTTCTTAAACCTTGGTCCAAAGAGAACCTATGTTCCGATCATTAGGATATTTTTTCCTATTCTTCTGCTTTCTTTTCTTGGTATTTTAACGCTTGTATCTACAACTATCCTTCCTACAGGAAGTTTGGGAGATTTGGAAATAGTCTACAAACAAATTCTATTTGTATTGGTAGGTGGTATTATCTATGTGGCGATGTCCACTCTAGATCTTAGTTACCTAAAACATTGGCAAGCTATACTTCTCATATATATCTTCACATTAATACTTCTAATCATTACCCTTCTCTTTGCTCCTACGATCAATTTTGTGAAAAGATGGTTAGTTATAGGAGGAATACAAATACAACCCTCCGAAATTGCAAAAGTAACTGTCATACTCTTTACAGCAGTACTACTTTCCAAAAAAGAATATTTTAACGAGTGGGTTCTATTCCTGCTATCTTTCATTCTCACAATTCCTTTTGTTATATTAATATATCTAGAACCTGATGCTAGTATGGCTCTATTAACACTTCTTATTTGGTTCTTTGTTGCATTCCTAGGTCTAAATAATCCTATTAGAAACAGCATAATTCTCATAATAGTTGGATGTATATCAGGATCATTCCTGTTAACATCAATAACTGGAAACAATTGGTGGTATACATTAATGATCCCAGGAATCATTCTGGCTATATTTTCTTTCTATTCAAATAGATCATGGAAGAATCTAGCAATAATAGCAACGGTAGTAGGGCTTCTTTTAGGTATATTCACTTCCACCATATGGGGAGGTCTTTTAAAACAGTATCAAAGAGATAGAATAGAGGCCTTTTTCACACCAGAAGGAAGGGAGGGGGATATAGGGTTTAATGTTAATCAATCTAGGATAGCTATTGGTTCGGGGAAAATCTTCGGTAAAGGATTTGGTAATGGTACTCAAAGTAAAAGAAATTTCCTTCCTGAGCATCAAACAGACTTCATATTTGCATCCTATGCAGAGGAATTTGGTCTGGTAGGGAGTCTGTTTCTAATGGCAATATATGCCTACTTAATACTTTTTTGTCTATTCACAGCAGTTAATGTTGTAGATAATCCAACTCTCTCTTTGATAGCAATAGGGATAGCTGTTAAGCTTCTTTTGGAGGTATTCATAAATATTGGAACAAATACAGGGGCTATACCAGCTACAGGAATTCCACTTCCTCTTATGAGTGCCGGGGGTAGCATCACTGTGATGACTTTCATATGTTTTGGATTAATAGATAACATTTCAAAAAATGCCACAGAAATGAATAAAGAAAAGAGTAAGAGCTTAGTAGATATTTATGAAAATTGAGCTTTAATTTGACTTTTTTAATATATTAAATTAAAATCTCTTCTCATGGCAGAAACAAAAACAAAGAAAGAAAAATTTGCAATTATCAAAATATCGGGAGTACAGTTAAAAGTATTCGAAGGAAAAGAGTATGAGATAAATAAGATAGCTGGAAATAAAGGAGATAAGGTTGAAATAAAGGATGTTTTATTGATTAACGATGGAGAGGAGACAAAGATAGGAAATCCTATTATTGATGGATCTAAAGTTCTTTTGGAAATAACCTCCCAGAAGAAGGGAGAGAAGATAGATGGTCTTGTATACAAAGCAAAGTCTAGATACAGAAGGAGATACGGTTTTAGACCTAATATTACAAAGGTTATGGTTAAAAAAATATCGTAATGCCCAAGCAGTATTTTTTTCAGGCCGGGAGTTTTGAGGATATTTCATATGCGGAATTAATCGCTGTGTCTGAGATATATGGATTAAATAGAGATGTGGTTCATAGGTTTTCCAATAATATTTTCCTAGTTAAGAGTAAAGATATTTCAGAAGATATACTTCTTAAAATATTTAATCGCTTAGGAGGTTTTGTGAGATTTGGGTATATTGTGGAAGATCTCGATACTTTCTTGGAAAGATATTTTGATAGGACAGAGAGAGTTGTATTTGGACTTTCAGTATTAAGTGGAAGTAGAAAGGATGATTTTAAATTCCTTAAAAGATTAGGAAATGAATTAAAAAGAGGTTTTAAAGAGTACGGTATCTCTTCCAGGTTTCTTTTCCCGAAAGATAGAAATATGGAATTAAATGCTGCCCAGATATCAAATAATGGTGTCCTAGCAAAAGGGTTTGAATTATCTATCTTAAGAAATGAGAAAGGGGAGATATATGGTAGTACAGTATCTATACAGGATATTGAGGGATATATTAGAAGGGATATGGATAAACCGTATACAAATACCGAAATGGGTACACTTCCTCCGAAATTGGCAAGAATAATGGTAAATCTCTGCTCACTAAAGGATGGTGTAATATGGGATCCTTTCTGTGGATCTGGAACACTCCCTATGGAAAGTGCAGTTTTGGGATACAATTTCCTAGCGTCTGATGTTGATGAGTATGCTGTGAATGGTACAGATGAAAATATTAAGTGGTTAAATGCACAGGGTGATTTGGCTAATATAGTGTACGAAACATTCAAATTGGATATTCTAAATCCAGATAGTAATGTTATAAAAAAACTGAAAAACACAAACATATCTGCAATTGTGTGTGAACCTTTTATGGGTCCTCCACAGAAAAAACTTCTCTCTGAGAGCAAAGCAAACGAGCTATTATCTTCGGTTGAGCAGCTATATAAAGGACTTTTCTCACTTCTAGACGAAAGGATTAAAGTAAGGGGTATTAAAATGGTTTTGATAATACCCTCATATAAAACAGACAGAGGGTGGAAAAGTATTGGGATAAGGGATATAGTAAGTAATAGGTGGGAAGTTCTAAATTCATACTATTCTCCTAATAGGGACTTGAAGTGGAGTCGTAAAAATAGTATTATCACTAGGAATATTTTCATACTAAGAAGAACTTAGTATTAGTAAATAAATTGATGTTTTTTGCAAATGTCACATGTTGCAGCTGGAGCGACATCATCAAACTTTGGTAATGTTGCTGGAAAAAGATTAGGGTTAAAGAAATATGCTGGCGAAGAAGTTAAAGCTGGTAATATTATTGTTAAACAGAATGGTTCTGTTTATCACCCAGGAGTTAATACATACATGTCTAAAACATACTCTATACACGCTAAAACAGATGGTGTAGTGAAGTTCAGAAGGATGAGTGGCTTTAAGAGGGGGAAATTTTATATCGATGTGATACAATCATAGTAGTATGTCTAAATCCAAATTTATACAGATTGAGAGTAAGAATGCTCTTCTAGAACTATTGAAGGAGGGTAGGGAGTTTGAAAAGATCTTTGTAGCTAGTAATGCTTTTAAAGATGAGAAGAGTAAAGAGATAATCCAAATAGCTGGTCAAAGGAAGATTCCAGTTCTAAAGATTTCCAGAAGAGCTATTAATAGACGATTAAGATCTTCTTCCTCGGAAAGTATTGTTGCCCATATGTATTCTCAAAATGATTGGGATCTAGGGGAATTATTGGATACATTGTATAAAGATGATAAACGACCATTTTTTCTGGTTCTTGATAATCTCAAATATTCACAAAATATTGCAGCTATAATGAGAAGTGCATTTGGTGCAGGAGTTAATGGAATAATAATTAATCCCCAAGAGAAGAGTTTAATATCTGATGAAACAATTAGAATATCAATGGGAGCAGCTGAGAGAATACCTTTAGTAGAGATGAACCTTTTTAATGCCCTTAAGACTCTAAAAGAGAATGATATTAAGATATATGCTATAGATATGGAAGGAAAGCATTACTATGATGTTGATTTAACTGGTCCTGTTGCATTTGTGTTGGGAGCAGAAGATGTTGGTATATCTACAGGTATATCAGAGAGAGTAGATGGCAAAATATCCATACCTATGAGAGAGGGAATAGGCTCCTTAAATGTTAGCGCCTCCGCTGCAGTTCTTGTGTATGAGAAATTAAGACAAGAGGTACAAGGATAGTTATATTAACTTCTCCATTAAATCTTTTAATTCAGTTTGCGTATTATATCTAATCACTACTTTTCCGCCTTTTGTCATCTTTACAACATTAGCAGTATACCCGAGCTTTTTACTAAGAAGAGTGGAATATTTCTCCGTCTCCTCATCACTCTTTTTCCAATTCTTGGTAGTTGAACCTTTCCCGTAATTAATCTTCCTTACCAAGGCCTCAGTTTCTCTAACGCTCATCTCCCTTTTTATAACTAAATCTGCTGCAGCTACTAATGAAGTCGAATCTTTTATTCCGAGAAGAGCTCTAGCATGTCCTTCACTAAGTTTTTCATTAAGGATATCCTCCTTAACTTCTTCTGGTATGGCTAATAATCTAATCTTATTTGTTATTGTTACTCTATTTAACCCAACTTTTTTGGCGATATCATCTTGTGATATACCAAACTCATCAATCATTTGCTTAAATGCGAAAGCTTCTTCCAATGGATTAAGATCTTTTCTTTGGATATTCTCTATCAATGCTAATTCAAGCATCTCTTGAGGTGAGCTATCCTTTATTACAACGGGAACACTTTTTAGACCTGCAAGCTGAGCAGCTCTCAATCTTCTTTCTCCTGCAATTAGGAAATATTTATCTGAATCTTTTCCTTTTGTAATTATTAATGGTTGAATAACACCACTCTCCCTAATTGAATCAGCTATACTGATCAATTCTTCAGGATCAATATGCATTCTAGGTTGGTATGGGTTAGGTTCTATTTTTGATATGTCAAATTTCTCATTATATGCACTACTAGAATTATCTATCTCCTTTGCATCTATTAATGCAGCTAATCCTTTTCCTAATCTTGGTGTATTTTCCATATTAGTATGTATTAATTAATTTAAGTGTCAAATCTATTTATGAATTCCTTTGCTAGTTTCTTGTATGCTAAGGCACCGGTAGATTTTTTGTCATATTCAAATATAGTTTGTCCGTATGAAGGAGCTTCTGATAGGCGTACATTTCTTGGTACTACTGTGTTGAATGCGGTATCTTTGAAAAATTCCTTCACATCACTCACTACGTTCTCTGAAAGTTTCGTTCTACTATCATACATGGTAAGAATTACACCACCTATCACTAACTTAGGATTTATTCCCTTTATTAACTTAGTAGTTTCTATTAATTGGCCTAATCCCTCAAGAGCAAAGTATTCACATTGTATTGGTATTAAAAGGTAGTCTCCTGCGCTTAGTGCATTGATTGTGAGTAAACCTAAAGAAGGAGGACAATCAATTATTACATAGTCAAAATCTTCTGATATTTTGGATATAGCCTTCTTCAGGAGTGATTCTCTGGTTAACATATTTACCATCTCTATCTCTGCACCTGCAAGAGAAAGGTGCGAAGGTACTAAGTATAGGTTAGGGGTGGAGGTTGTTACAAAAACAGATGATATGGGTTCATCCTCCACGAGTACGTTGTATATACTTTTGTACGGTGCTTCATCTGAAGAGTTCCAACTCTGTTTATCAAACTGCTGTGTGAATCCCAGCCCTGATGAAAGATTAGATTGAGGGTCCATGTCTATGACGAGTACCTTCTTCCTAGATTTAGCAAGGCTGGCACTAAGGTTCATCGCTGTAGTAGTTTTGCCTACACCTCCTTTTTGATTTGCTATGACGAATATTTTCATTGTTTTACTCTATCATGTTTCACAAAAGATTACTACATACTTGGATATACTTCATGTTTTACTACTCTAAATTCGGAAAAAGGGAAATACACAATCCACGCCTTGCCCTTTATATCAGCTTTTTCTACTGAACCAAACGTTCTGGAATCTGAGCTATGAGGTCGATTGTCTCCACATACAAAATATTCTCCCTCAGGTATTACCTTAGACTCTCCCTCTTTCAGAAAATCTCCACCATTTGTATATACAGAATCACTCAGATAGTTTGATTCATCTAGACGCTTATTATTAATATATAACTGACCATCTTTTAGCATTACAGTATCACCTGGAAGGCCAATGATTCTTTTAATAAAGTCTTGTGTATCAGAGTATTTAAATATCACAACATCTCCTCTCTCTGGATCTTTAATACGGTATGTCACCTTGTTTGCCATGAGATACTCTCCATTCTTATACGTTGGATGCATAGAGTTCCCTATGACCTCATGTGGGGTCATTATGAATATATACAGAACAATGGATATCACTAATGCAACAACAACTGTTTCAAGGAAAGATAGTATAAATTGGCCAATCGAGGCAAAAGCGGAGGATATTTTTTGTGTTGAGGTTATACTTTGTTCCGAGGGATTTTCATACATATTGGCAGATATCAAAAATTTTAATTCACAATCTATTAATACTAATAGAAATAGATTGATTATGCAATGCTAGCGTATTTTGGTCTGTACAATGTGTATTCGTTTGGTATAATTTCATATGTCTTGTATAGAGGGCGAAGTTAAATCAAGGATACAGAAAGAGCCCACACCGCAACAACAGAAAATATTAGTAGAATTGTGTAGGAAGAGTATGCCCACATTTGATAGGCTTCCATTAGAGGCAAGAGAGTGTTGGGTTAGGGAGTATTGGAAAGAGGGGAGGGAGAGTGGTGTGTCTAATTTGTCACAAATGTTTGTGGTTGCTCATATGCAAGAGGTAACAAGTGTGGAGTTAGCAAATAGCGATCTTTACAAAGCTGTGTGTGATTGTGTAACTATAGTTAATGATGAAAAAAACAAAATTAATTGTGTAGAATTGGTAGAGGAAAAATTAAAAGAGTATACTCCATTATTTATCGAAGATGATTATATTCAGGTAGTGGGAGAGTATAAATTATTTGCTGATTCTGTTAAAGGTTTTGAGGAAGTCTAAGGTATACCGCTACGGGGAATCGAACCCCGGTTTACAGGATGAAAACCTGTTGTCCTAGACCACTAGACGATAGCGGCATAACAGAAAGATTCTACTATAATTGGAGTTTTTTGTGAAGTTAATAGGTACTTTTCTTTTCGATATCTTTTAACAGTTGTTGTTCTTCTGCAAATGTAGCTCTTTGGTATTTGTTCATTTCTTTATCAAATACATATCTTCTTTTACATTTACATTCAACCATTACTCTGTTATCTGATAGGTTGCCCATTTTTCTTGCTTTATCCAATGGGTATGTACACCCCACACATAGTCTTCTTTCTAGCAATACGTTTTGGAAAGGGGCTATTATTTTTTTCATTTGTACTAGTATTAAGTAATATATGCCGAAGAGAGGACTCGAACCTCCACGGAGTATTCCTCCATATGCTCCTAAGGCATACGTGTCTGCCAATTCCACCACTTCGGCTAGGCAGGTACTATTTTACTAAATAATGAGATATTTTAGTAGAGAGGTCATATTTTCTTTTCTAAGACTATTTGATCATCCCATCCTTCAATAGAAGCTTTCTTATAGTGTACTCTTTCAAATCCATTTTTATAGTAGAAGGATCTTGTTATTTTGTATGGTTCATATTCTACTTCCTCAGGAAGTGTTTCAGTCTCAATATAATAAAGACCTAAGGATTTAGCTTCTGAAGTAAGGTATTCTAACAGCTTTGTACCAATTCCATTCCGCCACTGATCTCTTTTTACACCCATCCAAATTAATAACATTTTGCCACAGTAGGTTGTATAGCATATAAAGCCAATTACTTGATTATTATCCTTGGCTACTATAACAGTGTTATTGTTAAAATCTATTGAAAGATTTTTTACACCCTCCTTGCTAAACCATTCTTTGAGATCCTTAGCAATCTGTATAGCTTGTGTTTTATCCTTTTTATTAGCTTTTACTATTTTCATATCTTGAATATTAATTAAGCTTTATTGTTTGCATTATTTTAAAAAGATTTTCTTTTTGATTTTCTCCCTGATATAAAAATGTATATGATTGGTTTCCGATACGCATAGACATATCATAACTAATATTGTTATTTTGATGTAAAGTTGTTGTAATTAAAAACAGTAATGAATCTTTTTTATATAATTTAAAATCCGATCTAATAGGCTTGTCGGTAATTTCATAGATAGTGTATTTTTCCAACTCATTTATTGTGGTTGAATTGTATTCTCTAACTAAAGATCTATGTTTAAATGGATTAGAAAGCGCATCAAATATCTCCAAACTATCGGAATTATCAACTAATGTTATAAGGCGAGTTGTATTATAGTTGTTTATCCAAACTTTTATATTTTCCTTTTTAACACCTTCTCCAGTTATCTTATCCATCACTTCGGTCCATTCTTGCAAGGTCTGATCCTCCATATCAAATGAAAAATTTCTAAAGGTATAAGTATTCCCATCATATGTATGTTTAACTTGTTTTGGTATTGTTGGGATACAGTTATATAGTGTGATTAAAAAAATGGACAATCCAAATAAAAGGAGGAGAATCTTAGGCAGTAATTTCATTTTTAAGATTAAATAAATTTAACTCTCCTCTATTCCTCCAAATATCTTACCATATACCTTTACATATCCATTCTCACTATGTGGTGCATTTTTAATAACATCTTTCTGCTCTAATCCTTTCTCTGCTACATCCTCTCTTAGATTATCAAATGTAATTCTCTCCTTCATAGGTTGTACATTCTTAGTATCTACCTCCTTTAATACATCTACTGATTCCAATATTGTTTCCATCTGTGGTGTGAATTTATCTAACTCTTCTTTGGTGAGCTTAATTCTAGATAATTCAGCTATATGTTTAACATCTATTTTCATTTCTTTAATTTCTTTATTAATATATCTCGAACATCATTAGGATTACTTGTACCCTTAGTAGCTTGCATAACCTGACCTACTAAAAAGCCCATTGTAGCTTCTTTCCCGCCCTGATAGTCTGATACTGCTTTAGGATTGTTTGAAATAACCTCGTCAATTATATTATCAATATTTCCTTGTAGGTCCTCTTTCTCCGACTTAATCTTATCCAAGGCATCTGATATATCTCTATTATCCTCTATACACTCTTTTAATAGCTCCTCCGCACTACTTTTTGTTAATAGCCCTTCTTTAAATGCAAATATTAATATGGACAGATCTTTAATATCTATATCAAGATTCCCTATTGCATACACAGTCCCCATTAACCAATTAGAAGCCTCGATAGCCGCATCCTTCTCATTTAATTTTGTGCTTAATTCTTTCTGAAGTTTTTCAAAATACTCAGAAGTTTCTACAGTAGAGGATATTACCTGTGCTGCATATTCTGATATACCCCACGTGTTAATATATCTGTCTATTTTTTCATCAGGTAGTTCTATGATTCCCTCTCCAATTCTCGCTATATCTTCCTCAGATACCTCTATAACTGGGATATCTGGTTCAGGCATATATCTATAGTCATCAGCTGTCTCTTTGCTTCTTTGAAATTCTGTAACATCCTTATCTGCATTCCAACCTCTTGTTTGTTGTACTATCTCTTTCCCTTGTTCTAATTCTTCAATCAATCTATTTACCTCATACTCTATGGATTTCTCTACTGCTGTTATGGAACCAATATTCTTAACTTCAACCTTTGCATTAAGTTTGTAATTACCAATCGGCAATATCATCCCATTCTTGTACTCCCATTTTCTTTTCTCTTGTACTGATATATTTGGTTCACATCGCATCTGGCCTTTTTCCATATCTGCATCTGATATTCCTAAGTATCTAGCAATCTGTCTAATCTTGGTCGCAAAATCTTTTGCATCTTTAGCAGATCTAATACACGGTTTAGTAACAATCTCTATTAATGGTACTCCTGATTTGTTGTAATCGATTAGTGAATACTCTTTTCCTGTACCACTCTCTGTATGGTGTGTAGATTTAGCTACATCCTCCTCCTGATGTATTCTCTCTATCTCGACTCTCACATCGTTATTTAAATCAACATATCCATCAGAACATATTGGTCTTTTGTACTGACTAATCTGGTATCCCTTTGGAAGATCTGGGTAGAAGTAGTGCTTTCTGTCAAAACGTATTTCATTATCGATATCACAATTTGTAGCAAGGCCCATTAGGATGCATAGCTCTATTGCTCTTTTATTGGGTAAGGGTAGGGCACCTGGTAGTCCTAAACATACAGGGCATACATGGGTATTAGGTTCTTTCTGAAAGTATCCAGTGGGACAATTACAGAACATCTTAGACTTTGTATTAGTCTGTACATGTATCTCTAATCCAATTATTACATCATATTTATCATTTAACATCATGTAATCTTAGCAATTTTAATTGGCTATATCAATTCATCATCCTTAGGAGTCATCTCCTTTGTTAGTACGTAGAATGTACCTCTTCCTCTTCCCTTTGCTTTTATATATTTCTTCTCTACCATGTCTTGTAGGTCACGGTATGCTGTCATAAAGGATACACCCATCATACGAGAGTATTTGTTTCTAGATATCTTGGTATTTAGGGCAAGATATTCTAAAAGCTCTATCTGCCTTTGATTAAGGTGTAGTTCTAATGATCCCAATTTTTTCACTTTTGTATTATATATTTCTCTAAAATCATTAGTTATATCCAATACAGTCAAAGAGAGTGTGTATAGATACGCTTCTAGGAATGTTGTTAAGTCTGATTTACTTTTTGAGAGTTTAAATGCAGACATTATGTCTTGATTAATATACTCTATACTCTTGAAATGGGGAATAATGTTTTCTGGATTTAATCCATACTTTTTGCTTAACATTTCCATCATTAATATTGCGGTTATCTGATTTCCAGAAAGGAAAGGTGCCTTTTCTATGAACTCATATAGTAGTATGCCTAGCTTAATTAATCTGTGATTACTATCCTTTCCGTTCTGTATCCATTCAAATAGTTCATTGAAATGATTTCTCATATCAACATTTGGATAGAAGTCTCTTAACTTATACCACGTATCATATATTTCATTTGGCTTCTCAGAAAATCCTCTAATTTTAGAAAGATCCCAATCATCCACGATACCCTTCATTGCAAGTTTATTGATGTGTGATGCAAGATCTATCGAAGGTCTTAAAGAATTACTATTGTTATATGATTTAACATAGTCTTTTGCATTTCTAAAGTTTGTGAAAAGTCTAAATGTTTTCTTCTGGGATGGCATTTCCTGTCCTCTTTGTATTAATAATGCTTGGTTATATCCAATTGGATTTCCAACAAGTTCTCCTAATTTTTGAGTATCTTGGGCCCCATATTTCTCTTCAAGTGTTACCAAATACTTCTCAGGAAGTTGCTTCTGCTTTAGTTCTACAATAGACACCTCGTATTTAACTATGTAGTTAAGGATAAGGCTTGTTATTGTGTATTTAGGTGTTCTCATAGTATGTATATAGAAAGCTGATGGATGGTTTCGAACCATCGACCGTTCCCTTACGAAGGGAATGCTCTACCAACTGAGCTACATC
>CAZEQZ010000001.1:0-433968 GCA_964514595.1 uncultured Candidatus Saccharibacteria bacterium | reverse complement strand
TTTGAATATCCATGAGTAATATAGTAACAGATCGTGGGGAATTTGAAAATCGGGGCAACCGTACTATGTACGAACAGCTCCTTCCTTACATTGATAAAATTATCTCATATTTTAACGAATTTGAGTACAAATGGAAATTCTTATCAGAGCTTCCCAAATTAGATCTAAACTATTAGTATTGTTGTATTATGATTTAGTTAGCTTATATTCTTGTTTCTAAAAATTATTACACACTATTGAGGTCAGCTTTATATTTTCTTTTTTACAAATGCAAGTAATGAGATATAATTATCGTATCTATATAATTTGTGAAATAACATAAATGTCTGAAATTAAACTATTTAATGTATCTCCAACTAATAAAACGAAACAAATTAAAGTTAAAAGTTTGAAGTTAGAGAAGTATATCCAAGATATTGTAGAAAAAAACTTAGAGGAACTCTTTGGGGTAAGATTCTTAGATTCTGAATATATTATTGATAATGGAAGAGTGGATACATTAGGCTTAGATGAAAATAATTGTCCTGTAATCATAGAATATAAACTTGATTCAAATTCAAATGTTATTAATCAAGGTCTTTTTTACTTAGATTGGTTTATGGAACACAAGGCAGAATTTGATGTGTTATGTAGAAAGAAACTTGGCAAAGAAATTGATATTGATTGGAATAATCCCAGATTGTTATGTATAGCAAAGGATTTTAGCAAGTATGATGACAATGCTATAAAACAAATAAATAGAAATATAGAGTTAATTAGATATACATTGTTTGAAAATGATTTTTTGATGATACAGTTAGCTTCTGCTGTTAGTGAGAAACCAAGAAATTCAACTGCAACTAATGATAGATACTCTCATGACAGAATTGGTCATAGATTAAAGACTGCGAATAAAAATATTGTTAAGTATATTGAAGAGTTGGATGAATATATACTAAATCTAGGTAATGATGTTCAGAAAAAGGAGCTGAAAAACTATTGGGCATACAGAACAATTAAAAATTTTGCTTGTATTGTAATTAACAGAAAAAAACTTGGTGTTTATTTATCCATAGACTATGAGAATATAAAGAATCCAAACTCAAATGTAGAAAATGTTAAGGATAAGGGACATTGGGGGACAGGAAATACAGTTGCTTTTGTTAGTAATGATGATGAATTAGAATATACAAAAGATTTGATTAGGAGAGTTTATAACGGAGAGGTAGGTGCTTAAATTAGATTAAAAATATTAGAATGATTACATTATGATTTATAAGAGAGGCAAAGGAGCAGGAGTATACCATCGTTCAGGTTTTAGGAATTACGGTTGTTTAATGAATCTATTACTATTTCCTTTTCAAGTCATTATTATTGCAATAATAACGGTTATTAAAAGGATTCGTGGAGAGAAGAAGTAATCTAATTATCTTCTTCATCTGTTTCTGGTAACTCTAAATACTGAACTTTTGGTAGAGAATTACCTATTAAGCCTTGTAAATCGCCATACATTCCTGCTGTATTTTGAAATACTTTTGTAATATTTTTATCTTCTTTTGCCCATTTCTTCATGTAATATCGCTTCTCTGCCTCCATTTCTTCCTTCCTCTCTTTGAAGTATTCGATCCAAACTTCAATCCTCTGCTTAAACTCATTACTAATTAAGTAGTTGTATACCACTTCTGCTTTAGTTGCTTTCCCTTTGTTTGCCTCTTGAACATTCCTTACAGCTATAATCTTCTCTCTCAATGCAAAAGCTAGAGGAATAGCACTCTTCATATCACAAACCCATACACCATCGACAAGACCAAATGATTCTACTCCTTCTGGTAAGACAGCTGATACTAATACTGAAATATCTGCTTTTAATGTTCTCGTGTCTTCCTTCAACTTTGTAATCCATTGTTGAGACCATGCTTTGGTGTTCTTAGATTCCCAAACAATCATTCCACAAGCTACCCCAAAGTTTGTTTTAACTGTTTGTAACACATCTGCTCCATTAATACCTTTAGGTACTTCAGATACCTCGTCATATACAAATGTTTGTTGTAGTTGTTCTTGGAGAGCTAGTTCCTGCACTTCGCCCTGAAGTTGTTGTGAGCCTTGTTGAGCTTTTCTTTGTGCTTCCTGTAGTTGCTTTCTAAGGTCTGCAAGTGTCTTGTCCTTTTCTGCCATTTCTAGATTTAGTTCTTCCTGTGCTTCTTTCTTAGCACTCTGCTTTATCTTCTCCTGTTCTTCAAGGAGTGCTTTCTCATACTTAATCTTCATTTCTCCTTCTGCATTTTTCGATTCTCTTAGTTGCTTAATTAAATCAGATACTTGTTTTTGTAACTCTTGATTTTGTTTCTCTTGTGCTTCAGATTCTTCTTTTGTCGAATTGATTTTCGCATCGTATTCTTTTCTAACTTTTTCAATTGCTTCTTTCTTTGATGATTCTAGTATTTCTTGTCTAACTTGTTCTATTTCTTTTTGCTTTTGTTCTTCAAGTTGTTTTTGTTTTTCCTTTAAATCATTTATTTCAGCTTCATGTTTGGCTTTGGTGTCTTGGAGTACTTGTGCCTCTAATTCTTTACGAATAGCGTCCGTTATTTCAATGATATTTCCACATTTATCACATTTTATTGTTGTTGCCATTGGCTTTTAGATTACAATTTATAAATGAAGTCCAACATCTTAGCCGTATACTTAATAATATCTTCAGGACTACCATCAAGTTGGAATTCATGGTGTTCAGGATTTGTACCTTTTCTATAATCCTCTAATTTGTTGTATGTTTGTTCATTAATAACGGAGTTCTCTTTCAACTCAGTTATTAACTCTCTAAGATTGGAATATAGAATTCCTTTTTCTTTGATATCTTTCTTAAAGCGTGATGTCAAATAGTTTTCGAGGAAGACACGACAGTCCTGAGTTATATCGTCTGTATGTTCTCTCTTTATATACCCCCAGATTTTTTCAAAAGCTCGTTCCATTTTTGACATTGTTAACTTTTTTACGTCGTATGGTTCAAAAGAACAAGTTTTTGAGTCTTTCGTGATATTAAAATATGTAGCATCTGAGATTTTTACACCTGCTAACCTTGAAATAAAAGAACCGTAATGAGATAACATAATTATCTGTCCAAACTCCCTTGAAAGTTCTAAGACTATATCTGCAGTAATTTTAATCCGATTATCATCGAAACTGACCACAGGGTCATCTAATACAAGTATAATCTTATCTTTCTCGTCAATCTGTTTAGTCTTAGCTAGAAATATCGCCAAAGCTAAACTTCTCTTGTCAGAATCGCTAAATACTATGTTGAGATGTTCTGTACTGATAGGTTCACCCTTGAAGCTAACATCTAAGTAATAAACCTTTTGATAACCTCTGCCTGATTCTGCTCGTGTTAATGTAAAATCACGGCTACCCAATTGATTAAAATAGTCATTTAGGTCAGTGAAATACTTGTCCAAATATTCCGATTGCTGATTTTCTAATTCTTTAGTTAATTTAACTATTTCCGTTTCTTCGTTGATTAATCTATTCTGCTCTTTTTTATAAGTAACACATTCTTTATCTTGTTCTAACCTTGCTAGTTTGCAATTACTATCATCTATTGAATTCTGTGCCCTCTCTTTTTGGATTTCTATCTGCTTACTATTAAGAGATTCATAGCTGGTCTTTAATGTGATTGCTAAAGTTATACCTCTCGAAAGTGATTCATTCAATTTCTTACTTTCTTCTGTTATTGAAGCTAGTGTCTTCTTTAATTCACTTCCAAGTTGTATCTCGTCAACTGCTTTATGAGGAGCAATCTTTTTTTCATTAATTTTCTCTATAAAACGTTTTTTATATTCTGCTAATTGTGGTTTTACTCCTTCAATCAAACCTGAAAGTTTTGAATAATCAATATCGTCTTCAACCTCTTCTGAATAATTTTTATATTTTGATAAGTTTATTACCTGTTCTTGAAAGTCCGTAAGTATACTGTCAAAGTTCAATAGACCAATACGATTCTTCAAAGCCTCAAGAGGTGTATTAATTTCGTTTGTTATATATTTTCCATATTCGTCATTGAAATAATCTGAATATACATCAAGTATATTCAAATTTGATTCAATTTTTTGACTACAAAAAGGACAAACATCATGAGTTGTTTTCATATGCTTCTGAAAACCCTCCCTTAACCAATCTTCCGTTGTAGAGTTATTTGTCGTATTAAGATTTAGATGTTCTAAGAATTTTGTCTTAATTTCTTCTGTAAAACCTTTAAAATCAAGTCCTAAGATTTTATTAAGTTCTTCATTAATTTTTTCTAATTCAAATAAACATTCTGTATTTACAGGACTGACAGTAGGTAGCTGTTTTATCTGATTAACCCTCCCTATATTTTCTAAAATCTTCTTTTCTTTTGAAATGAGATTCTCCAATTCCTCTTTCTTTTCAACAACATTTAAGTTAACAAAAGTGTCTACATCACTATCTGAAAAGTTTTTTGTATATGTAGGTCTAATGTCTTTGAGATTTGCTTTATCATTTGCAAGTTGTTTCTTCCTTTCTGAGATAGTCTTAGATAAGGTAACACCTTCTTCGCCAAGAATGAAATCTGTAAAAGACACCCTGTTTTCTCTTGTAACCACTATACCTGAAATTAAGTTCTTATGAACAAAATTACTGTCAAAGACAAAAAGCCTACCTTGGAGGTCGGTATTTGACCAATTACCATTGAAATTTAAGCTCTCTTCTTTTTCATCTTTTAAATATGTTAGTTCGATTTCCTGTTTCTCAGAGCTTATAGGAATAGATTTCCTGTTTGTAATATATGAAGGTTGATTTTCTGCGATAGAATTAAAAATATCGGTAAGAGTAGACTTTCCATATGTATTCCAACCATGAAATATGGTTACCTTTGTAAAATCAAATTTCCCTGTATCTATGCAATTATAAAATGAGCCAATTTGATTTATCTTTTTTATTCTTTTAATCATAAATATATGAATTAACTATTTCTTGTTTTTTCTTGTAATCCTGATTGCTCCCAAACCACATCAAAAAGCCTATCAGCCATAAACTTCTTAAACTCAGGGTCGTCAGAATACTTCTTGTATAAGTTAAAGTTTATATTAATCATGTTTTGGAATTTTTCATTAAGTAGCTTTTCAAATGTAATCCAAGAATTCTGCCTGTCTGAATTTTGTGTTGCTTTTATAAAAACAGGATCATTTCTAACATCATCAGCAATATCGCCGAATGTCTTTCGAACTTTATCTTCATCTCCAAAATCAATTCCTCCAAATCTTTCATTCATCTCTTCTAAAATCCTAGAAAGCCTGTCTTTTTCCTCAGGAGCTTTGCCACCACGCATTTTAGTAGGTATTGGTTCAATAGTTGTGTCACCTTTCAAACTGATAGAGCCATCGTTTTCTTTTTGAACACGGATAGAATCAAGGTCTATTGAATTGACTAAATCATCAATAGGGTCTTTCTTACAATTAATCACAAGTTTTTTATTAAGGTCGGTAAGGTAAATATAAAGTTTCTCTAGCTCTATGCTTTCAAAAGGAGCAATCTGAGATATATAAGCATATAATCGAATAAACGATTTAATTTTTGCTTTTATGTCATACTTATGTTCTTCTTCCAGACTATTAAATCTCTCTACTGCTATATCAAGAATAGGGTGTAGTTCGACTATAGACCTCTTTTCTAAGCACTTAGTGACATATAAGGTAACTTCCTCGTCTGTAAATATCTGAAATGCTTTAATTGCATCTTTGAGGTCAAAGAGCTTATTAGGGTCTGTACCTTCCGACAATATAGTTGTTTTATAATAAGGTTCAAATGCCTTTTGTATATCTTCGTGCGTATTAACAAAATCAAGTACGAATGTATCTGTTTTTTGAGGTGGCATAACACGATTCAACCTTGACAATGTTTGAACAGCCGCTACACCTGCAAGGGGTTTATCTACATACATAGTATGAAGTAATGGCTCATCGAATCCTGTCTGGAACTTTTCTGCAACAATCAAAAACTTATAATCATCTTCGTTTTCTAATTTCTTCTTCACAGATAATAAAGATACACTGAAGCCATTAAGTTTGTCTTCTGTTAAGCCATCAATCTCTCCTGTAAAAGCAACAATAGACTTAAATGGAAGATTTAATTCCTTACATACCTTGTTAAAAGCATAATAGTACTCAACTGCATTTTTACGACTATTTGTTACTACCATAGCTTTGGCTCTTTCCCGAATTTTGTATACAGTGTTGTTTCTAAAATGGTCTAACATTATTTTGGCTTTCTTTTCGATAGTATCTGGATTGGAAAGTAAGAACTTATAAATAATCTTTTTTGCTTCCTGTTTATCGTATTCAGGGTCATCTTCGACTTTCTTAATTAGATTGTAATATATGTGATATGTCGTGTAATTAAGTAAAACATCAAGAATAAACTTTTCCTGAATAGCCTGTTGCATTGAATAAACATGATAGGCTTTGTAAGTGCCATCTGGCTGTTTAACTCCAAATAGTTCCAAAGTCTTGTTTTTAGGTGTTGCTGTAAATGCAAAATAACTAGCATTTGGAAGTAATTTTTTATTAATTACCATTTCATTCAAAATATCTTCGAAATCTTTAGTTGGGTTTTCCTCGTTGTATCCAAAAGATGATTTGTCGGCTAAAGTCATACTGATATTCCTTGATGTTTCTCCTGACTGTGAAGAGTGGGCTTCATCAATAACTAATGCAAACCTCTTGGAGGGAAGCTGTCCTATATCATTTACAATATAAGGGAATTTCTGGACAGTCGTAATTATTATCTTTTTTCCTGCCTCTAAAGCAGTTCTAAGATGTTGACTACCTTCTGTTACAGCTTCAACAACACCTTCAACTTGTGCGAATTGTCTGATGTTGTTTCTTATCTGTTGGTCAAGAATCTTTCTATCAGTTACAACAACAACACTATCAAAGATAACATCTTCGTTTGTTGAATCATGAAGTTCAACTAGCTGATGAGCTAACCATGCAATAGAGTTACTTTTTCCAGAACCTGCTGAGTGTTGGATTAAATATCTATGTCCAACACCTTTTTGTTTTGCGTCTATCAACAGTTTCCTTACACAATCTAATTGATGGTATCTTGGGAAGATTTGTTTAACTGTTTCTTTTCCTGTGTTTTCATTTTTCTCAACGATTTTACTTGCAAAACTCTCAATTATGTTTATTAAAGAATCTTTTTGAAAAATTTCCTCCCACATGTACGAAGTCCTATACCCATTTGGATTATCAGGATTTCCGGCTTGTCCATTATTTCCTTTGTTAAATGGTAAGAACACAGACTTCGCTCCATCTAATTTTGTACACATAAATACTTGTTCACTATCCATTGCGAAATGTACCATACATCTCGTAAATGAAAAGAGTGTTTCTTTGGGTGAACGGTCATTTCTGTATTGCCATATAGCGTCTTGGTAAGTCTGTCCTGATAAAGGGTTCTTTAACTCAATTGTTAAGACAGGTATTCCATTTACAAAAACAACTAAATCTACGGATTCGTTTGATTGTTGACTAAAATGTACTTGTCTAATTACAGACAATATGTTTTGGTCGTATTGTTCTTGTGCATTTGGATTTTTTGATGAGGAAGGGTGGGGGTACATAAGAGTAAATTGTACTCCCATGTCTTCAATTCCCTTTCTTAAGACTTCAATTACACCTTTTGACTTAATCTGCTGATTTAATCGATACGAGAAGTTTCTCTCAAATAGTTCTTTATGAATATTTTTCAGGTTCTCTAATTTTTCGAGTTGGGTCTTTTGCAGAAATTCCATCAGCACACCAAAATCAATACAATTAGCTTTGTCGTAATCAGAATCAACTCTTGCACGATAGTTAGGTGTTTGCTGTTGTGTAAGGTATTCAAAGATAACATCCTCGAATCCTGATTCTTTTTTGTTTAGTGTATTGTTTTGGTTTTCCATATTAATTACTTCATAAATAAATTAAGGTTTTCGTTTACCTGTAACCAATTCATAAATTAATGATTGGCGATATTGCTGAACCAATTCAATTTGACTGCGAGTATGTTTTATCACTTCTTCAATATAGTCCTCAAATTTTTCGACTTCTTTAACAATGTCCTCCATTTCATTAGTTTCTGGATATGCTAGAGGCATATCCCTTAACCACTCTCTTTGAAGTTCAATCTGATTTGTAGAACCTTCTGAAAGGATTCCGTTAATTAAATCATAATTGGTTAGAAAGAAATAGTAAAAGAATCGACTTACCAATGGACCACTTCCTCTCATAATAGTAACATGGCTGTCTGCCATATATCCTTCCCCTTGGTTAAATATATGCACTTTACCAAGAACACCTCCCCCTGTTGAAGCCATAATTAAATCCCCATCTTGTAACTTTCCTTTAGAACATAATCCTTTATGATAACGGATATCTTTTTCATCAAAGAAACCTTTACTAAAAGTCGCCTGATTTACAACTTTTATATCTGACGATTCTACATAATTTGGTGTTTCTCCTCTATTACAATAACGAAAGATATTTTTCAATCTTTGAACTTTCCAATGTTGAGGAATTTCTCCGAGCCATTCAATTCCGCTGTCCTTCATTTCAATATTGGGATTTAGACCTTTAGTTACCAATTCATTTATTTTTGATTGTTTGTACGTCTTAAGTAACTCTATATACTTTTCTTTCTGTTGTATAAAGTCTTGAGTTAGTTTGTCTATATGGTTGACATACTCAACTATTGCTTTCTGATTGTCTTTAGAGGGTAAAGGTAAAGACATATTTTTAAGCTCTACCCACTCCACAGACTCTCTTATCTCCATAATTCCTTTTGCCATAGTTCTAAGAAATTTCTGTACAGGTCTTGTTTTGAAAATTAACTCAAAGTATCTACTAACAAATTTGTTTTCATCTCTATTTCTCAACACATAATATACAGGGCTAACCAATCCATTGTATCCTGAAATACCTAAAGAACCTATAACTGCGTTCATTTTATTTATAACAAAATCACCTTTTTTAACTATTTTGTATTTCTCTAATTTCTCAGAAGACTTGTTTCCCTGATTTCCTCTTTCTTCATACGGTATGATTCCGACATCTTTTACAAGTGATAACATCTGTAAATCGTCACCATTCTTGTTTATATCTTTAACATCTTCAAAAACTTTTCTTAAAGGGATTTCGTTCCAATCAGCAGGAATACCATCCATCCATTCAATATTTGTTGTTTTATAAGATTCATACTTCTGCATACTATCTCTCGGTTATTGTTTCAAGTAAAGTATCTGAATCGCTGTCTAACTGCTTTAACTCTGCTAAAATTTCTTCCGATGGTCTAGGAGATACAAACTTATAGAAGTATTTATTAAAGTTGACCTCATATCCTATTTTTGATTCATCTGGTTCATACCATGCGTCAGGACGATATTGCTTAACTTCCTCGTTAAAGAATGTATCTATATCTGTTTTTAATGGGATATTTTCAACATCATCCAAATCCTTATCAATTTCTATTCCTCCTGCTTTCTTTCTTATTATATTTCCATCTTCATCTTTCTTAGGTTGATGAACCTTTATTTGTGTGTATCCAAATTCTGCATTATCAAATATTTTAGAATGTTCAGATTCTTCAAAATTAGTATATATTTCAAATATCTTATCTATCTGTGAATCTGAGATTTTAACTCTTTTTTGTCCCAATGTTTTTCTTAGATTTGTATAAAATTCTTTTGAGGTTGCATTGATAAGTTGTGTCTTACCAATTCTTTTCTCTTCCTTTCTATTAGTTAAAACAAGAATATATGTCGGAATACCTGTGTTGTAAAACATGTTAGTAGGAAGTGCAACAATCGCTTCTACCAAATCGTTTTCAAACAAATATCTTCTTATCTCACTTTCACCTTGTCCTGCATCACCAGTAAAAAGAGCAGAACCATTATGCACAGAAGCTATCCTTGACCCAAGTTCCGTATCTGTTTTCATTTTTGAAAGCATGTGTGATACAAAGAGTAACTGACCATCAGAGACTCTTGGAATACCTATCTGGAATCTACTGTCAATAATCTGTTTCTTTCTATCATCTCCAACCAGTAGTTTTTTTCTATCATCTTTCCAACTTTTCCCATAAGGTGGATTTGTAAGCATAAAGTCAAACTTCTTATCAGGAAAGCCATCGTTAGAAAGTGTTGAACCAAAAGCAACACCATCTGGATCTTCGCCTTTGATAAGAAGGTCTGCCTTACAAGTTGCATATGTTTTATCGTTTACTTCTTGACCGAACAAATGCACAAAGCCATCATATTTAAGGTTATTCTTTAGATACTCCTTTGATTCTGAAAGCATACCTCCTGTTCCACAAGCAGGGTCGTAAAGCAAAATTGTTCCAATATTCTTTATCTTGTCTTCAACAGGGTCAAATACAATCCTATTCATCAATCTAATGACTTCTCTTGGAGTGAAGTGTTCTCCAGCCTCCTCATTGTTTTCTTCGTTAAACCTTCTAATTAAGTCTTCAAAGACATATCCCATTTCATGGTTTGATAGTTTATCTGGTGAAATAGCTACTTCTGGGTCAACAAATTTTTCAATCAACGAGAAAAGAATACCGTTTCTATTACATTTTTCTACAATGTTCTTTAGGTCAAATTTGTCTATAATATCCTTTATATTGTCAGAATAGCTATTTAAATAGGACAGTGTGTTTTCTTTTAGATTCTTAGGTTCGTCTAGTAGTGTTTTAAGTGAATATTTCGAGTAGTTGTAATACTTCTTCCCTGAAGTAGATTCTAATAGTCCCTCCAAATTGGTAATCTTGTCCTTAAACTCATCATAAGTAGCAACAACATCAGCTTTTGTATCTTCAAGAGATAAATCAATTCTTCTTAATACAGTCATTGGCAATATAACATTGGGATATTCTCCCTTTCTATAATGGTCTCTTAAGACATCGTCTGCGACTGACCAAATAAAACTAATAATTGAATGTAGATTTGATGTCGACATATTATTTTTCTTCTAATTTAATTAAGTCATCGGTTGTCACACTTAGTGCGTCAGCAATCTTCTTTATGGTCTTGATAGTAGGATTCTTTACTTGTGACCCCTCGATTTTGATAAGTGTTGTATATGGTACACCACTTTTAATTGCTAATTCCTCCTGAGTAAGACCTGTGTCTTTTCTCAGTTTCTGAATAATATTACCGATATTTTGAGTTTTACTCATACAATCTCTTCCTAGTAAAGTAAGGATAATGTATTTTATCACAAATGGAGAATAACTGAAGCCAATTTTCTTTGCTTACTTTCTATTTCGGCTCAAGATAAAGAAAGTAAGTTAGCCTTGCTCAAATTGTGAGGGTTTAACCTTACAACCCTCATAAGGTTTAGATTTTAATCCACTAAATGAATTTTCCAATCTTCAACATCTTCTTGATTATCGACCAAATCAATTAATTCTTTAGTATTTTCAATTTGAGCAAGTTCGCCATCTTGTGGAGTAGTGCTTAATTCTTGCCATAGTTCACCACCTTTCTCTAAGTGTTTAGTACACTCTGTTAATGTTCTTGCTGTTGGGTATTCGATGTAATCCATTTATATTTGTTTAACAATTTAATTTACAAGGGCAGAGGCTGTTAACCTCTGCCATATACCTGTTATACTTGTATGAAGCACTCTTCAGCTGTAAGCATACTTTCTTTTCCCAAATTGAATTTTGCTCTTGCTCTGTTGAGTGCTTGTTTTTCATCTTTTACTCCTTCAATCAAACCAATGAAGGTTTTTTCATTGATTTCCTTACAGATGTTATACAAGCTATTAAGTATTAAGTAGTTTTTCATGTTATATATCAAAATGTTTGTTTATATAATTTAATAATTCCTCTCTGTGCTTTTTTCCGATTACAGCTTCAACATAATTTCTTGATTTATTCTTTATATACATCGCCTCATCGTATTCAATTGCTCCTGTTAGTTTTAATTGTGTGTAAATGACTATTGGCATTAAATCCATGCCACAACCTGATAAAGCACAGAAAATCAATCCGTCAACTTCAACAGGTATCATTCCACAATTTCTAACTGTTTTGGCGTTCTCTTCTGACCATTCGCACTCATCAAAATTCCATAATGTATCCCACATTATTTCTTCATCATCTTTCAATGTTTCTCTGTAATTAGGATTGATTTTCTTAATCCAATCTAGTTGTAAAGTAGTTATCATTTCTAAAAATGTAATAATTTATATCTGAGGGTTTAACCTTTCCACCCTCTAAGGTTTTGATTCAGTTCATTAACTCTTTTAATGTTTTAGGTTTGAAATATAAATCTCTTTCTATTGGTAAGCCTAAAGTCCCTCGAATACTTTTAAGCTCTGAAAGTCTAAAATACCCAAGTTCTTTTTCTATACCTTCTACAAGTCCGAAAAATGTATCTTCTCCGTCAAATTCTGTTGCGTACCATGTCCAGCCACTATCAGGAGTAAAAAACTTGACTATTGCTATTGCGTCAAGTCCTTTTTCTTCTTGTGAGTAAAGAGGAGGTAATTTTTTCAATATCTCCTTAGTAAGTAAGACCATGATTAAATAAATAAAAAGTTAAATATTGGCTTGCCTTAACTTTCCACCTCGTAAGCTTTGCAATACGGTTTGTAGTTTTGAGTTAAGGTTATTCAATTGTTAAAGAGCTTTCTTTTAAGTCAGGTTGTTTTCCCTTTCTTGAAATAGAAAAAGCGAGCCGAACGACCGCAGGGAGAGAAGGCAGTATAAAAATCCATATTTGACAAGGAGGAATTCACAGAAGCAAATCCTTGCAAACCCAGAGGGTAGCAAACGAATGCGACAGCAGTAGTGAAGCTATAGGAGGATTTTTATGCTAGTATTTTCGAAAGAAAGGGAAATAATCATAAGACAGGTCTGCACAAGCAGACCGTCAAACAAGAGAGAGAAGCGTTTAATCGCTTAACCTAATAAATATTCTCTGATTTGATGAATAAAATTTACATGTGTAAATTGTCAAAAATTCATCACTTGGATTGTTCGTTCCATCAATAATTTCTTTAACAAGGTATTCGTACCTCTTACCATTCCAAATAACAAAAACTTTATCTCCTTTATTTAGTTTATTTACATGATAAAGTGTTTGTTTCATTCTTTGTTCAGGACTAAGAGTTGACCACCCAAAACGATGTACTGCAATCAGGTTGGGGAGATTGTTTGAATCAAGTCTTTGAATCCAACCTCCATAGTCCAGATATTCTTTATCTTGTCCTATCTTCATATCAACACCAATCGATGGAATCATAAGTCTGTTGATTGAATAATCTTCTTCTGATTCGATAGCTTCAATAATCTCAACTTCCTTTGGAGGATTAATTTTGTATTCAATCTCAGGTGAGCAAACTTCATAGATAATAAAGAAACCAATTCCAACAAGAATAACTAAAAGAGAAATCAATATTGCTTTAACAAATCTGTTACCCATGATTCATTCAGTTGCTTAAATAAAATAGGCATGGTGAGGAATGTTTCTATTTCTGTTGATGTTATGCTTCTAATGTTCTCACATATTCCAACACTCCTCCAAAGTAAACTCTTTGATTTTTCAAGTAAACCTCGTGCATTAATTGCTGATTGAATATCTGTTTCTGGTTCTACTTGTAAGTTGTTTAATCTCTCCGAACTTCTTTCTGAAAGAAAAAGAATATGGGGATATTGATTAAATCTTTTCTGCCAATCACCATAAACAAAGTATTCAAAATAACGCATAAACTTTCTTGATAGCTGTTCAATATCCATGCTTCCAGTATCGTATTCGAGAAAATAGCCATAGGCTTTGTTATCTACTGTAAATTCGAAGTATGAATCAGGTGATAAAACTCGTTTTATTGTTCGACCTGATTTATCAGATCTAAATTCATATTGAAGTACCAATCTTTGGTCGCCAATCCAGTCATTCAATTGAATGTGAGGAAATGATTTCAAACCAATGAGAAATTGCTCGTAAAGTTCACCAATTTTGACAGAATGTTCCAACATCGCAAATTGGACTTTCTTGCCTTGATTTGGGATTGAAATATCTTCAAGTTCAACACCTCTAATATCTGCAAGTAGTTCACCACATTTTCGAGTAAGATAAACAACTTTCCAGTTATTTCCATAGTAAAAAGATTTCAACAATCCTTTCTTTTCTAAACTAATAATAGATTTCTCCAATGACTGTCTATGAGAATATAATCCTTGTTGTTTTGCTATCGTTCTTAATACCTTGATTGGTAAGTACCTGAATGATTCGATAATATCTAAAATCCCTATTTGATTGTATGTAATTCTAATTTTATTCATAAATGTATCAATATCCGACCGTTGTATTTCACACTTCGTGTAGGTCAAACATACACATGTTGACCGTAGTCGAGGGAGTGATTGGGTGGAGTCCGTAGGAGTCCACCCAAGCACTCAACACCGAGGCTGAAATAGACGGTCGGAACACACTATTTGTTAATTTATGTAAATCAAAAATAACTGTTGCTTCTGGCTTCCAGAGTGAAATAGGGAGGCAACTATTCAAACTTGCAACCATCAATAATCCAAGTTCGTCTGTTTTTGATTTCCTGCTCAATTTCGGACTTGTTTTTTCCATATCGTAGATATGAATTACAAATAAAATTATTTACATACTCCTTGCTAAAAGAAACTTCTCTTTCTTCTGGAATATAGATAGAAAAAATGTCTTCCCCTGCTTTTACATTCGCATTAAATTCAGGTACTTCCATTACCTCTTGTTCAAGCACCTTTCCTTGTAACTCCTTTGAAATTATCTCGGAATCTTCTAAACCACATCTGTAATAAATCTTGTTCTTTACATTTCCCATAACGGAATGAAATACATCGTCTGGAAGTTGTTTGAAGAATTGGTGTGCAAGGACTAACTCAAGTTTGAATTTTCTAGCCTCTGATAAAGCCTGAGAGAAATCAGAACTAGCAAAGTTTTGAAACTCATCAGCATAAACAACAAAGGGTCGTCTTTCATCTCTGTTGACCTTTTTTGTTTCAAACCACACTTTAGACATAAGGAGTGAACCAAGTAAACTCATTCCTTCCTCACCAATATTCTTAGATGATAGGTTTACAAGTAGCACCTTTGATTGTCTAATAATGTTTGAGATATTGATTGCATTCCTCGACTGTCCAAAGGTGTACATTAAGATACCTGTAAGTATTTGAGAAAGTTTATTATCAAAGCCTTGCCTGATTTCTTGCCAGTTCTGTGAGGTCTTGTAATTAGGTAATGTGTCCTGCCAAAAGGCTCTTAGTCCCTCATATTTGTTTAAGTCTATGACTTTAAGTACATTAGATTCCATTTTGTCGCTAAAGAACAAATTACGAACATCAATTAAAGTAGGAGCATGAGAGCTCATAAATTGAATTGCTTCTGGTGTAGAGCCAAAGGAGGCAATCCAATCATTCTGAAAAATCATTAATGTTTTTATTGCATTTATTAACATGGGTTTTCCAGTCATACCCATACCACTATCAGGATTACTTCGTTTGACGACCTTTTCAATCAGTTTGAAATTTGAATCAACTATTAAGTCAATTTCTCTTTCGGAAAGTCCTATCGCATACAAAGGATTAAATCCAAAGTAATAATCTTCACTTCTTGTATCCCAAGTTATAATCTTGTTTGATTGTTCAAAGCTGTTAGGAAGTCTTTGTAAAATATCGAAAAAGAAATCTTCATGAGGATCCATAAGCATTAGACCTCTTTTATTTCCTTTATTTATCAAATTGTCGATATCTTGTAATATAAATCTTTTCAAAATTGTTGATTTCCCTGTACCTGTTTGTCCTGTAACCACTATGTGTCGTTTTCTATTCTCACAAGGCAAGTAGACCTTAAAACTTTTCTCTCTTGAGTAGTTTATGCCGAGTTCTAAATCGTCCATATTTTGTTTACTTCTGTATATCTTTTTAGAGGCAATATCAGGTGCAATAAAGTGTTCAACTTGTGGGTCGCTAATTCTATTTGGTAAATGATAAAGCATTGAGATTTCTCTGGAAGACAAACTTCCCTGTGAAGTAAACATTTCTCTGTAAAAGGGGAAGAACTTATCTTCTGGATAAATGAACCTTGTAATAACATCGTTAAGTTTGTGTACTTGTTTACGAACAAGCCGATTTTGAGTTTCGCTTTTCATTGATTCGAGAGCCTGTTCTATTGAATCAAGCTTCTGTTTTGCACCATCACCTTGAGCCACAACTCTGATGTAAGATGTAAAAGAAGTTTTGTATTTTTCGTCCATTCTACTGTAAAAACTTTGTAATTCATCTTTATCTACAAAGATTTTTCTGGGGTCGCTATCAGGTAATGCTGTTAATGGGTCGATTGTATTTTGTTCATTAGAGAACGACTTAAAGAGAGCTGATACAGTCTTTAATATAGCCAAAGGTAGCAACGGTACTGCGTAAATCAGATAACTTTCAAAACGATTTAGGAATAAACTTACCCAAGTGATTTCATTCTTCACAAGACGGTAGTTCTGCTTTGCCATATTTAGAGCCTCTTTATCAATTTCAGAAGGCTTTAGAACAATTTGGAATAATGTTGTAGAGTTTTTCTTTTGTCCAGAAAGAGCTATGAGTAAATCGTTTATCGGATCCATACTTTCAAAATCCCTTACATCCATGAGCATATAAACATCATGCTTTAGACTTTTATACTCATTGATTTCGACAAACTCTTTACGAAACGATTTAATAGGGTCATGGTCAAGAGTTTTAATCTTTACTCTGTCCTTGTATGTACTGTACAGATTTAATTTCACTAAGTCCTGCATAGGCTTTGTTGGTGTCCATACAAGGAATTTTATTCCGTCATGATTAGAGAATATTTCAAAAGATATTCTTGAATTCTTAACAGAAGCTGTAAGATTATCGATAAATCTCTGTAATGCAAATCTTTCACCTTGCTTGTTCTGTAATTCTTCAAGTTGATACTTCGGTGGTATTATCTGCATAACAAATCCTTCTTTTTTTCGAGCTTTCCATCTCTCAATAAACAAGCGGACAAAATACTTAACAATCCAAGCTACTGAAATAGACAAAGAGATTGTGATTACAAGTTGTACTATTTGATTGCTCAATAATTCAGTCATATTTTTGTTTTATTCATAAATGAATTTTCAAATTTAGCTAACATTTCATTCACTTTTTCTTTCTGTTCATTCTCTTTTCTTTTCTTAATCAATTTGTTTAGTACTGAAACAAACCAACCTGCAGGATTCTTGAGAAAATTAGTACCATCAGCCTTATCAGTTTTAATAACATTTCTAGTGTTTGTAAGAGCAGATTGAATATCAGTATTTGAAACTTCACCTCGATTGCGTTTGTTGATGATTCCCTGATAAAACTTAATGCTTTTCAAATCATTGAATTCTTTAGCTAATTCAATAGCTTCTGAATCGAAAGAACTAAGATTGATATCTCCGTTGTCGTTGCCCAACATTAACGGCTTCTTATATTCTTTCTTTTTATATTCAACTTCTTCTGCTTTATGCACACAACCTTGTGCATCTGTTTGCACAGATGATTGGGCATCTTGATGAACAGTAGTTTGTGTATCACTCGTTTGTTCTTTAAGCGAATCTAATGACAAAATGTAGTAAACATTTGTCTGTTTGAATCCCCTACGATTCCAACTAATGAGCTTGAATTCTCTGAGTTCTATCAAGTATTTCTGAATTGTATTTCTATGAACTCCTAAGTCATTTGCAAGTCTATCTTGCCCTGGGAAGCATTGGTTTTTCTGCCAAGCATAATCAAGGAGTAGGGCATACAAAGTTTTTGCCTGCATACTCAAATTTTTTGCTTTTAATACAGTTCTAGGAATCTGAGTAAATCCCTGTTTTAGAGTTGTATCAAGTATTTCTATTGTATCTTTATTGTTTTTTGCCATAAAAATTTGTTGAAAACAAAAACGGAGTTGGGTCAATAAGATTCCAACCTCCCTGACTATTCTTTTCGTATATTCCAATGTGGGTATGTACACCAGTAGAGAAGCCTGTATTGCCCATAAAACAAATTGGATCTCCATACTTAACACTTGAGCCATCTTTAGCTATAAAAGCACTACAATGGCAGTACAAGACCTTAAAGTAATCATTTGTTATGTATGAACATAATGCACCGTTTCTATCTTTGAAATTCGAAACTTTCCCAGTAAGAATTGCTCTATTGATTGCGTCGGTAGAACCTTTGCCAATATTTTCTTGATACCATTTTGTAGACAAGACTATATCAACACCTTTGTGAACATCTTTTTTGCCACCAATTACTCTAACAACATTAAAACCAGAACTAACCGTTACTAAATCAGACCTGTTTAACCCAATAGGATTTCCATAAGGTATATACATTAACCCTACATACATTTGATATTGTTCATAAACCTCATTTTTTTTTGAATATGAGTACTGATTTATCTTCTTCTTGGCGTCCCCATCAAAATCTGAAAGAATGTTTGATAGTGTAAAGTAGTTATCACATAGGTCATCATAGTCAATTTCATTATTGTTGTTTCCATCTGCTTCGTATTTATCCCAATCAGATTGAGAGATTTCTAAGAAGCCAACTCCGTTTCCTGAATGATTTGTATCAAAGTCTGCAATAACTTTTCCGTACGAGGCAAGTAATTCAAACTCTTGAGAGTATTTACGACTAGCTTTATCTATGCATTCGTAATGTTCTTTAGGAATCTCATCAATCAAACCTCTTGTCCCTGCAAGTACCTGATATGCGATTGCCTCTAGTGCAAATATCACAAAGAATGAAGTAACTGCATTTAGCAGAAGTATCTTCCATTTGTTTTTCCAGATGATATTTACAAGTATAGGACCGATTACAGGAGCAACTTTACTTGAAGCTATTCCAATAACATCTCCGATAAGGTTATCTGTCTTCTCTATTGCATTTTTTGTTGCTTGAAGTGGTCTGTTTTCGTCCATTATTTAACAACTATTGAGAAATTAGATGTTACTGTAAGTCCGTCTTTTGAAATACGAACAGCTCCTACAATTAGTCCTATATTTCCTTCTGGCACTGTAAAGTCGATTCTGGTAGAGCCATTAGATGAAGATGGGAAATTGTATGTGGTCTGTCCACTTTGCCAATTAACAACTGCACTACCTGTTGCTCCACTTACTGGATTGTTGTTTTGATTTTTAACTAGACAATCCAAGCTAACGCTTTGTCCAACAAAGGGTTGAGTGTTAGTTATCGAGCAAGTAAGTTTCAATCCTGTTAGTTGGTATTGTTCAGGTTGTTTTGATTCTATTGGCTTCATTATTTCAGGCTTCTGTTCACTCTTAGATGTTTCCGTTTCTGGTTGTTCTTGTTTTACTTCAGGTAAAGGCTCTTCTTTTTGCTCTTCCTCACGAATAATAGAAATTACTTCTGATTTACTGGTACCATTTGGATTTTGTACCTCTATAAAAACCTCATTAGTTCCAATAACAAGTTCTATTTGCAATTCAAAGATTCCTTCTTCATTTACCAACACCTCTTTCCCATTGATAAAGCCTTTATTTTGAGCCTCTGTTTGAGCAACAACCGTAACAGAAGAATTTTTGGTTCTGTAATAATTTTGTAATGAAATTATGCTAAGGGTTGGCTCGGCGACATCAGAAACACTGTTATCTTCGGAGTTTTGTGTTTCTACAGAATGTATTACAGAATTGAAACCTCCTTTAAGATAAATTTCTATGGACAAGGCAATAGAAAACAAGACAAGGAAAATACTTGTCAGGAAGATGTATCCATGTTTTAGGTTTATATCTTTATTTTTCATTTTTTCGTTGTTCGTCTAATTTTGCTAAATCTTCTGCATTTGAAGAAAAAAGTTTTCTCTCATGTGGAGTTGCATATACAAACATATGGGAATGAGTATTTCCTTTGATAAAGAGAGCCTGTCCTTTGGTTAACCTTGTAATGTAGTCTTGTTCTATATCCGACAAATCAAAAGCCTTTGCTAAAGAGGGTATAGACTGTTTTTTCTGAGCAAGTATCAATGCAGTATCTGCATTTTTTGCAATTACACTCCCTTGAAGACTTTTTAGAAAATCATCAACATCTTGTGATATTGAAATAACTCCAAGATTATATTTCCTACCTCGTCTAACAAGATTCTCCATGAAGTTAGCACTAGATTCGTCTTTCAAAAGGAGATGTGCTTCATCAATGATTAGTATCTTTCGATTTCTATTAGATAGAACTTTTTGCCAAATAAAGTTGGACAAATAAAAGATTGAGGCATGTTTTTCCTGCTCAGGAACTTTTTGAATGTTAAAAACTACCATTGGAGAGTTAAAATCAACGTCATTGGTTGATTGATTATCGTAAAGATCACCCATTTCTCCTTTACGAGAGTACTCTAACAGTTCAACAGCTATTCGTTTACCTTCTTCGCCTTGCTTTTTGAAGATTTTGATAAGGTCTGAAATAGTAGGAGGTTTCTTAGAATATGTATTTGGGTCGTCAAGTAATATTCCTTTACTCGCATAAGTTTCGTTTACTGCTTTGCTTACAATACCTCTATTGTAAGCTTCTTCTGATAACCAAATTTTAAGAAGTCCTTTGACAACCCCAAGATGAGTTCTCATGACTTCTTTGGTATCAGTATCACTTGAGAAGAATTGGAGCGGATTGACTTTAGTTTTACTCTCAGGGTTTATATCTATGTTTGTACCTCCAACATAATCACAAAGGGTCTTAAACTCTCCTTCTGGGTCAATAACATAAACATTTATACCTCTGAACAGACTTCGATAAGCCTCTAATTTAGCAACGAAACTTTTTCCTGCACCAGAAGTAGCAAATATGATTCCGTTATAGTTCTTTGATGACTTTGAGAACCTATCAAAGCGAATTTTCTCACCACCCAAAGTTATTCCGTAAAATATTCCATCAGGGTCATTTAATGTTGCTGTGGTGAATGGTAAAGACGAAGAAACATTTGAGCTTGTTAAGTAGAATTCTTCTCCAACAGAATCATTTACATTTGGTAGAAATGTTTCAAGCCCTTGTTTCTGCTTGTATACAAGTTGGTGTAATTTAATCTGTTTGGCATATGTCAAATCCTTGAGAGCTTTATCGCTTTTTAATAGCTTAGCAAGGCTCTTCTGACTTAATTTAAGATACATCGACATAGAGTATAGTTTCTCTACACCTCTAACAATTGAATCCTCTATACTCCTTGCGTCTGCAATTGCTTGTTCAAGATCAACAGTGTGCATTTTCCCTTTGTCTGCCTTTTCGTAGAATTGAGAGGAGAGATTAGTGATTCTATTCCTAAGACCTGATAAGGCTTTTTGATAATCAAGAGGCTTAATGAACTGACTAATGACAATTGGCTCCCCATAATTCACAAGGTCGTATAGCCAATTTGGATATATGATTTGAGGAAACTCGGAAATCATATATGACTGAATAAAGCTATCTTCCATCTCTACAAACTTTCCCTTGTTTTGAAACTCAAAAACAAGAGAATCATCAGGTGATAGTTTTGCTATTTCTGCTTTACGAAGGCTATCCTTAATGTATCTTCTACCTTTCAAATCAATTCTGTATTTGAAGTCATGAAGTGCATATTTAGATTGTTTGAAGAAATATTTAATAGGGTTCATGCTTCACTTACTGCTAATTTGGTTAAATCTAAAATCTCTTGTGTATTTAGAGGAATCAGCTTTATCTTTGTCTGTTCTAACAATCTCCCAAACGAATTTTCTTCTTCATCAAGCTTCTGTTTTGCGTCATCTAAACCTTTAGCATAGGTTGTGAGAACAATGAAAAAGCTTCGTTCCATTGTCTGAGTTAAGTCTTGGTATTCAAGTAAATACTCTCTACATCTCTTTTGAAGAACTCCGTTCAAATTGCGATATCTCTCGATTTCTTTATCAATACTCTTGTCCTTCGTTGAAAATCTTTGGATTGTTAAAATTTGAACAGGATATTTCAAAGCAAATAAAGCTTGTTGAAGATACTTCTTGAAGGCAAATATCTCCTCCTCACTACTCATAGAAAGATTGATTGGTTCTATTCTAAATACCTTTGAATATTGGACATCTGACACGATAACGATTCCCTCTGAAATATCTTTACCTATGACAATCCTCTGCTTTCTTGGGTTAAGAAGAAATTTGAAAGTATCAATAATATAGATGTGAAGAGGTCGTCCATGTACATCAAAAAGAAAAGGAATTAAGCATAACGCTATGAATAGTTCTCCAAGTATTTTCTGGTCTACTGTACGAAATATATCTGTTGTCCAAACAAGCAAAGACAAGCCTATTCCTATAAGTAATAGAAAATTCCTTCTGTTCAATACAACAGAGAAGAAGCCTGTTTCTTTATTCAGTTTTGGAGGAACTATTTCCTGCATCTTTTTTTATTGGTTTAATCTGAAAATATTTAGTAACTGGCTTTTGCCCTGATACTTTATCTTGAATCTTTACAGTATTAATTCCTTGTATTTGGAAATACCCTTTATCAAAGGCTGTACTTAGAATATCCATTCTATTCTGAGGATTTTGAATATACTGTTGTATCTGTTTTTGATTCATTACTCCATCAAGAACCTGATTTTTTGAATACCATTCGGAGAGATGATTCCAATGCTTTTCGTTATCCGAATCAAATGTTCTTCCTCGTATGATTTCTGTTGGCTTATTTGTAACTACATCTGATAAGTACTGATTAGTATTAGGATTTGAAAAACTAACTTGAGATAAATCCATTAATTGATGAATTGAAGTTGGTTTGTCTGTAAGAGGTTCACCAAGTGAAGAAGTAAAATTACTTCGAGAATACCCATTACTTACAATATTCGAATCTTTAACAGAAATATCTTTGATTTTTTCAATGTTAGGAGTGGTAGAGTATAGTGTTTTTGGTGTTCGAATATCTTTCAAAGTCCTTCCGTTCAAAGGCTTCATGCCAATCTCCAAGAAAGCCTTCTTAGCAGTTCCTCCAGAACTAATTACTGCATTAAAACTTCCTGTTTTGCTACTACCCCCTCCAGTTTTAGCACTAACACTTGTATCAACAGCTTTCTTTGTTGTGCTACCAAGTGGGAGTTTAGAAACAATAGCTTCTCCAAGAGCATTACCTGCTAGATTTCGTACAGATGAGGACTTACCACCAGACATTCCAGAAACAACACCTTCCTTGAGCCTTCTAGCTTGTCCTATCGTAGCTCCTGCAACAATTCCCCCTGCAAGAGAGCCACCAACACTCCAAAGTATTCCTGAGAACTTGTTAATTATTGAAGGAATAATATTCAGAAAAGCTAAAGAACCCAAGCCCAAAATCACTTTAGGTATAGGTTCATTTACACTCTGAATAATCTCTAGTGAAATGCCAATACCCACAAGAAAGATTGGTTGCATAAATAGAATCTTCAGGAGTTCTTCAATGTATTGTTTGAAGAATTGACTGCCACTGGGAAGTAACCCAATGATAAAAACGATTGGGAAAAGAATCATATACAAGAGGAGATGAAAGAAACGAATTATGAATTGAAAAAGTATAGTTACAAGTAAAAATAACAGACCAACCCAAAGTATTATTTCTGCAAAGATATTTAATGTACCTTGAATACTGAATTCAAGTTTAGAATTAACTATTTGTAAGCCAAGAGCATTAAGAAGTGATTCTGACAAGGTATTACCACTTCCAACAAGAGTATTCAAAACGAACCTGTTTAGAGCATTCACCAAATCTATTGCATTGGCAAACAAAAATCTCATAGCAACCATACAGAGAACGAAAAGAAGAACATTCTTAGCAACCTCTTTTAGTAATTGAATACCTCTTAAAGAATCTTCAAGGACTAAATATGTTCCTGTAAGTACTATTATGAGTGGAAGTAGTAGCCAAGCTACACTTTGAGAGGCATTGTAAAATTTGTTTACATGGATAGTAATATTATTTCCTCTTACATCAAGAATCTGTCCATCACTTTTTGCAATGTTGGGCGTAAATGCAACATAATCGTCAAACAATTCCAGACCTTGCATAAAAATTTCAGAAATAGCGTCTACTATTGATTCCTGAAAGCTAGAGAAAGGATTGAATATGTCAATCTGATTTGGTGTAGTTTGCCCTCTACCAAATTCCTCTTCTGGTAAATCAAGAACTCCTGAATCATTGGGTAACTCATTTTCAATCTGTTGTTCAATTTCTGTTTGTTTTTGAAACACAGGCTCTTGTATCTTTGACCGATATACAAAGAAGAAAGCTATCTGGAGGACGCCAATAATAATTGTTAAGATAATCCCTACGATGAAGAGCTTGTTAATTAAACGCTTTTCTTCTTTTCCTGCCTTTTTAATTTTATCTTTCATGTCTAAGGCTTGTTTTTCAATTGTTTTGTATGAATTTAAGAAGTTAAACATTTGCAATGTACTTGATAGCTTCTAAAATAAAATCAGGTTTGAATAAGAAGATTGCTGCAATTATTAAGATGACAACATCACGAGCAAGTTTTCCTCTAACCATCGGATTATCACCACTATTAAGTAATTCGAAAGCGTCTTTAATAATGTAAAGAATTAACACTCCAGAACCAACTCTTGTAGCTATTGTGATAACCCTTTCAATAATTGCTGAAATCTCTGCACTCGGATCACTTTGTGCGTAAACTGTTTGCACAAAAATCATCGGTGAGATAGCAAGTGTTGTTATAGATAGAGCAAGTTGCTTTAATTTTTCTATGTTTTTCATCATGTTGAGTTTGTTAATAAATTAGATTTCTTCATCAGACAAAGCCTCTTCTTTTTCTTTGAGCTTTTTATCTCTTTTCTCTCTGTACATACCTCGAAAGAAAATGATTGCTACGTACACAACAAAAAGGCTTATAAATATAATTAGTGTTATCATTGTTGTTTCTTCTTGCGTTTCAAAAGTAAGATTGAGATAACAGTTCCACCAACAATTAACCCAATACCAAGTACTAAAGGTAGAACAATTGATTGACCTGTTTGAGCAAGGATTACATCTCGATAAACTCCTGCATTAAAGAAATTGAAACATCCTGAAGCGGTTAAGTACCTGACACCGTCAATTTCATAATCTTCTATGACACCATCTTTGTTTGGTGGTAATACAACAAGTTTGAACTCATCAGGAGTAGTAATATTGTCAAAACCCTCTGGCTTAAATACCTTAACCGTGAGTAATGTATGATATGGAAGTCCTGTATATTCATAATGACCATTAGAATCGGTATAAATATCTACTGAATTTTCACTCAAAGATTCTGATTCTTTCCATTTAATATTGATGTGAACATCTGAGATTCCTTTCTCTTCCTCATCGTACTTACCGTTATTATTTGAATCTTCCCAAATAAAACCTCCAACACAACCTAAACGCTGGTCTACTCTGATAATTGCATTGTCTGTGTCTTTATCAACAAGCTCGTTCTCAGAAGCAATTTCTGAGACATTATCAATCAGTCTTTCAACATCATCAGGTGATAAAACAATCTCCGAACTTCTATTTAATCTCACCCTGAACTCTTTGACCTTCCATTCTTCTCCAACTTCTAACTCACCAATATTCCATCTAATATCAAAACCAGAGCTAGTTTCAATTACCTCTATATCGTCTGATATATCAAAAATATCTTCTAAAAGAATGATTTGGTACTGATTACCATTTACATCAGTAATAAACTTTGGAATATGGTCTTCTATGTAGGTTCCTGGGCTATGAGCATTTCCTGTATTTCTGTATACAAGGGTATACTTAAGTATATCTCCAGAGATAGCATAGACATCACTATTTGTTCCGTATACCTCGTCTGCATCAGCACCATATTCGTCATGACTAATATAACTTCCATTATTAGGTCTGTTATGTTGTAGTGCTGTTTCGTTGATTACATATTTTTCAATATCGTTCTTAGGTAGAGCTTCTACTGGTAATGTATGCTCTGTTTGATTTGATGGATAGAAAGAAGTTTCTGTGATTGCTATGTTTTCAAGATTGGTAGTTCCTACTGGAAATACTGAATCAAGAACAACATCAAAACTAAGAGTTTTACTTTCTCCCCATATACTTCTTGAATCTGGGTCATATGAACCATTAAGAATATATTGAGGTTCAGTAGTACTCCATACAACACGCCTTAACTGATTATCCCAAGCACCATCATCTGAGATATTACTTACACTCATTCTTTCTGGTACAACATCGTAAACTTCTGTGTTGTAAGCATTACCTGTTCCAATATTTCTAACATTAATTACCCAATGAACAGTCTGAGAAGGCTCAGCACTTTCAATTCCGTCATCCTTAATTATCTCAAGAATAGGGGCGTGAATAGTTGTGATTGTTGAATCACTAATAGGTGGAACTTCTTGAGTTCTAACTTCAGCAATATTATTTATTTGCGTATTATCATCAATTCCTGCATTAAATTGGACATCAAATGTAACCGTTCTATCTTCTCCTTGTGGTAATTCGCCGATATCCCAGACAATTTCTCCAACCAATTGTCCGTCAACCATTTTTGTTGTCAAAACTCCATCATCACTAATATTTCTGATAGATCCATATCTAATAACTTCGGAAACATTATCATGGATAGCAACAAGATGGGCATCAGCATCTCCGTTGTTTTTTATATTAATCGAATAGGTCGATAACCTTTCGGTATTGTCTGGATGCCCACCTTGTAAGTGGTTAGAGTTAGTATTTATTTCATCACTATCGGAAACTGTTTTATCAATTTCCATCCTAACCTCAGCAGTAATATTGGTCTGTGTAGTGTCATTAATTGGTAATGTTTGGTCTGAATCAACTGTTACTGTATTTGGTGCTTGATATGTCCCATGAGCTAGTGGAGCTTTTACTCTAGCACGAACAGTAAATGATTCGGTTTGTTGGTTTTGTAGATTACCAACATTCCAAGTTATGGTATTTCCATTATCATTTCCTCCATCAGTATCAAGTATTTCAAGCATGTTTTCTTCATAATCATCAACAACTACTACTCCTGTTGCATTTCCACCAGTATTTCTAACTGTAATATCGTATGTGATTTCCTCTGCTGGTCTTGAATCATTCGATTCAACTCTTGTTTCGTCATTATCAGATACAACTTTATCAACAGAGATATTAGGAGGTACATTCAAAGTAGTACTATCTGAATAAACAGTGTAGGGTAGTAGCTCGATGAAATAGTAATCACCTTGAGGATACGCATTAAAATCAGGTTGTTTACCAGTCCAACCAGAAGGTGTTCCTAAATCAGTCCTGTTAGAAATAATTGTTCTTGTTTCAGGGTTGTAATCAAGAACCCTTGAACCTGCAATCGCAGCCTCTTCTTTGTGTCTATTGGGGTCAGTTACTCTTGCAGGAGTATTAGTAATATTGGTAGGGTAACTAGCACCCATGTTCGCATAATAAGTAAATGTTTTAGTTTCTCCTGAGCCAAAGGTTACTGTTTGATTAAAAACTTCTCCACTTGGAAGTTCGTCTATAACATTAACATTTGAGAGATTGTAGGAAGATACATTCCTTACAGTCAAATCATACCTTATTCGTAGGTTTCCACCTCCAACAAACTCTGGTGTAGCAGTCCTAGATTGAATCTGAATAGGCTGAATTGTTACAAACGAATATATAGTCCTACCACTTGGTGGATTACTTGAGGTATGGGCAGGATATGTACCTAAATTACCTAAAGTTACATATCTTCCACTCCTTGTCTTCCAATTACCTAAATGAAGATAAGTAATCGCACCAACAGAACCACCAGAACCAAGTCGTCCCCAATCACCATTGTTAGTATCACCTCTCGAAACAAAGAGGTATGCTTGTTCTGCTGTTATAGAATGACCTGAATAATTGTAAGTATAGTAACCGATATCAATCATCGTATTTGGTGGTACTGCAACTCTATCAACAACACCTCTATATCTATGAGCGTCTGGGTATGTAATATCAGCTACATCGTAAAAGTTATGATTTTCTGGATACACACCACTTTCACCATAAACTTGAGAAGCGTCAAAAGACACACAGTTTGCTCCAGAGCAATTATTGGGTAAGTTTCTATACGAAACAGAAGTAGCCTGTGCAAAGTAGCAATCATCTGCATCGGCTAACGGATAGAATGAATCAGAATAAACTGGTTGTAACAATAAAAGGTTGTACACACCAGAAAATAAGAGAACGAAATTAAGAACAAAGATTTTCTTCAATATCTTTGTCTTCTTTACTCTCTTAATAATCTTCTTGAGCAGTTGATTTTTGAAGTATTTACTTCTCATAGAATGTAAATCAAAATATTAAATAAAGCTTTCGCTTAAGACAGAGCTACTCAACTGCTCAAGGTAAAAGTAGCCCTGTCTTAAAGACCCTCAGAAAACCCTAATTGTATTTTGATCTAATCTTTGAGCACCAATAATCTTTTTTCTAGTTAGTCGTTTTATAGACCTTACAACCTCATCTTCATCCAACCCAAAACCTTCTGATACAACAATTCGTTTACCATCAGCTGTAAACTTATCTATACCCCAAATCAAATCGTCAATTAAGAGGTCAAAATGTTGATTTGTTTTTTCATATTTAAGAAGTATCAAAATCACACATGCAATACGAAAATCTATATCCTTCAAATATGGACTTTTCAGTAGTATCAATTTTTCTAATCTTTTATCCAATGATTTCTTTTTCATTATCTATAAAAACTACAGAATTATGTATGTTAACGACTATTTTTGAGCCATCTTTATATTTAGAGATATGTACCTCAGGAACATCAATACCTGCTTTCCTACACGCCTTTGCCAAATTCAAAGCTCTCTCTTTAATCTTTTGAGACCTTGGGTTCAAATTTGAAACTGCCTCTATAAAGTCATCAATGTCTTTAATTTTGAAAAACCCTGCTGGTGAACTCGATTTAGAACCAATAGGTTCAAACCTTTCGTTGATTAAGTACCTAACAACATTTCGAATCTCTCGACCTGTTAGTGGAACAATCTCCATCAGCTCAGAAACCTGAATAGGATTTTCTAAGCCCTCATGTAAGAAGATTTCCTCCAATATTCTTTGTATGTATTTGTCAGCTACAGTTTTCATATTTATCTTTGTATTTTTAAGACACAAAAGGCTATGCTTTACATTGAGATGAATCATCTGAGGGGGCGATTTCCTCAGAAAGCATAGCCTTGTCTACCTTAAATCTTTTCAATTTATTCTCTTCTAATTGTTGTTGTGCCAATCTGCCTGCAATCGTTAAATGAACCTCAATAAGAGGTTTAGCTGTCATCGCAACAGATAAAAGCTGTTTATCTGAGTAGTTCCTGAAAGCTGGAAAAGCACCTTGTGATATTCTTTCCTTGATAAAGCTAAATACTTCATCCAAGGTAACCTGTGTGAATTTGAATTGACTACTCAAGTCCATATGTTTTTTCTTTATGTATAATACCCTTGAGCAGTCTGATACATTTCAGTTATCAATAATATACATATGAGTTATCAGAATGTCAAGTAAAATGTATCAGAATTTTTCAAAATCTGTAATGTCGTCCGATGATGTACATATTTTGATAACATTGACACAGATGTTCATCAAGTGATACAATGCTATACAGATAACTAACTATATATATAAAAACATTGAGATGGATAAGAAAATTGTTGGTAAACAAATCAAAAAGGCAAGAACAGAAAAGAATCTCTCACAAGAAGAACTAGCACAAAAAATCGGAGTATCAAGAATGATGATAAGTAGGTACGAAATATCTTCGAGTGATGTGCCTATTGAGAAATTACAAAAGATTTCAAAAGTATTAGAAAAGCCAATATCGTATTTCTTTGGAGAAGAACCAAAGCATGATTCTCAGCAAGTATGGAAAGAAGCTCAAAAATATCTTGAACTATTGAAGCAGAAAGTTGGAGGGGACATATTGCTTTCACCTAAAGAAATGCTTGTGTTTTCACTTGGTCCAAATGCAAATACAGAACAAGCTGTAAACGAAGCAAAGACCATAATGAAAAATTGGTACATCGCAAATAAATTAGAAGATTCTACACATAAAACATTCGAAGAATGGTGGGAAAATGTAAAAAAAGAAAACTAATTTTATGTTTTTTCCAAATAAGGATTTTCCTTATCTATCTTCTCACCACTAAAAGGAGGTTTAACAGCCTCCTTTTTTTTTGGTCAAAATAAATTAATTTAGTTTGGAAACTGCTCATGACTGCCCCAATATTAATTATTGGGAATAAAATAAAAAATGGTCTTACCTCTTGTCCAAGACATGCTCCACATGTCGGCTGAAAGCCTAAGGACAAGATACCCCCAAGATTACAAATATATAAAAGCAATAGCTCAAGAAAAATGGCCACATATACAAATAGAAGAGAAGTCATTTAAGGAAGATGTTAAAGGGTTTAGGAATCTTATTGGTGATACAAGTGCATATTGGCTTATTGTAATTAATACTGACTTATCAGACAAAGAGAAATATTTGGCACTAATACATGAACTTCTGCATTGTACATTAGATGAGGTAAAATTACTTAGTAGGGAAGAAGAAGAAAAGCTAGTAACAACGATAGAGAAGAGGGTTGGAGAAAGTTTTTGAGATACTTAATGAAAAATGATAGTATATGAATGACCACAACTTAAAACATAACAAGCCACCTTCGCTTTCTCAGGCAGAAGAGAAAGTAATAAGGGCGATTCGTACAATCTGGCTTGTTCAGGTTGTGGTCAACGAGTCGCCCTTTTTGTTAAATAAATAATTTACGAGAAAAATGAAGACAGCAGTTATATACGCAAGAGTATCATCAAGAGAACAAGCTGAAGGATTTTCAATTGACGCACAAGTAAAGGCTTGTAAGGCTAAAGCATCACAAGAAAACTTCAAAGTTCTAAAGATCTTCAAAGATGAAGGTTTTACTGGTACAAATCGTAATAGACCTGCATTGAAAGCATTGGTCGATTTCTGTAAGAACAATAGTGTACATTCTGTAATCATTCATAAAGTAGATAGATTCGCTCGTTCAATTGTTGACCACTCAGCAATCAGAGCAATGTTAATAAAGCATGGAACGAATCTTCTTTCTTGTTCTGAGCAATTAGGAACAGCCCCACATGAAGTATTCCTTGAGAACATAATGGCTTCTATGGCTCAGTATTATAGCGACAACCTCAAAACAGAAGTTAAGAAGGGAATAGTAGAAAGATTTGAGAGTGGTTACCATATGTCAAATCCTCCATTTGGTTATGAAGTAAGAGCAGGTTCAAAAGTTATGCAAATAATTCCAAGAGAAGAAAAAATTATTCAGAAAATATTCTCTCTATATGTAACTGGTAGATACTCATTCCAAACCATTGCCGACAAAATATATGTTGAAAATAATTACAAAAATCGTCAAGGAAAGAAATTTTCAAAATCACGTATTCAAGACATACTGAGTAATGTAGTTTATATGGGGCAAATTGAATACAAGAAATTAGGTAAGAAAACACAGGGATTGCATAAACCAATAGTAACACCTACAATATTCTTATTAGCACAAGAGATTATGGAAACAAGAGGTAATGTTAGAAAAGTAGAAAAAGGAAAGTTCGAGTTTCTCTACAAAGGTTTTGTTGCTTGTCCTGAATGTGGTAAAACACTTTATGCAGCCTACTCAACAGGAGGAAGTGGAAAGAAACATTTATATTACTGTTGTAGAAATAGGAATCATAAAGCAGTAAATATAAAAGCTAAAGACATTAACAAGGCTTTCCTCAAAACTTTAGAATCTTTACGAATAAATGACAATGTTATGGATATTGTCGAGGAATTTGTTGGCAAACGACTAGAAGAGCAAAGAGCCGTATCAGGAGAAAGGCTTAAAGAGTGTGAAAAACGAGTGAAAGCTATTGAGAAAGAAAAACTTGATGTCTACAAGGATTACAAGAAAGGCTTCATCAATGAAGAAGGACTAAAAAATGTTCTATCTGATTTAGAAGACAAGCAGACACTCGCTAGAGTGGATTTGAATGAAGAGTCAATCGATTACAATGATTTACTTACACATATTAGAATGTTGGCTCAATTCGGTGCAAGAATCGACAGATATTGGGAGATAGCAACATTTGATCAAAAAAGACAAATTTTGGGAAGTATATTTACGAACGTACCAGTGTTCAAAAATAACGAGTTTACGAACGGAGAGATTAGCCCTCTGTATAAGGCTTTACAAGGCGTTTCTGAGGAGAGCGTCCTGTGTGGTCGGGGAGACAGGACTTGAACCTGCGACCTCTGCGTCCCAAACGCAGCGTTCTAGCCAACTGAACTACTCCCCGACATACCGGTATGAATTCTATCATAATAGAAAGAAAAAGGGGAGAATAATCTCCCCTTTAATTATCTATGTATATATTCTTATACAGATGCCATTAATTTTAATGACCAATCTGATACCATAGGTATATCAAATCTCTCACCCTGTGATACCTTAACCATACCTACTACTACTAGTACAAACATGAGCAGTGATACTAATGGTACTATTACCCATCCAATTACAGGTATAAACCCAATTAATAATTGAACTGCACCTAGTATCGTAAATTGTGCACCCATGTATCTGACAAAATTATCATTCTTCTCAACAAAAAGAAGAATGAGCCCTACCAAAGGAATACAAGCTACTATAGCCATAACCTTATTTGCCTCATTAAACTTGATCTCATCTAAGGTATAGACTTTTTTGGCTGTTTTCTCTTCTGCCATAATATATCTATAATTAATTTATATTATCTCAGTATAGTATCTATAAGTTTTTTGCGCAAGTAGCAATACTACAGGTACTTGTATACCTATTTATAAGGGGGTATACTAGTATACTAATTTAAATAACGATAAAAATATGGACGGTATACTTACGAAGAAACAGGAATTAGTTTTAAAAGTGATCAGAAAGTGCTACTTAGAAAATGGATATGCGCCTTCTCTGGCTGAGTTGCAACAGTATTTAGACATATCGACAAAAAGGGGGGTGGTTAACCATTTAATTGCCCTTGAAAAGAAGGGGTATATTTTAAGAACTGGAGAACCGAGGGGTATACATATAGTGGATGACGACGAGGAAGTAGTATACGACTATTTGGTAGGAGTGCCTATATTGGGTTATGCAAATGCTGGAACTCCGTTGGTCAGCGCAGAGGAAGAGAATCTGGGTATATTGAAAGTAGATAGGAGACTTATTGGAAGCAAGAAAAATCTGTTTTCTTTAATAGTGAAGGGAGATTCTATGGATTTAGCTACTGTAGATGGGAAAAATATTACGGAAGGTAGTTATTTAGTTGTTCAAAAGGATGCGGAGGTGGATAATGGAGATATAGTGGTTACAATAATTGAAAATAGTGCTACTGTTAAAAAGCTTAGAAAAGAAAAGGATATGGTTATACTGTATCCAGAATCAAGTAACCCTCTTAATCAACCGATATACTTGGATAGAGATTCAGATAGTATGTTTAATGGGAAGGTTATTAAAGTTTTAGAAAACCCTATCTAATATATACTTTCTTAACATATTTTTGCATAATTTTCTTTATCTCCTTTAATTCTGTTTGTGTGAACGAGTTAATGGAAGATAGGAATGGGTCTATGGTTTTACCCGCCCTAAAGTTTTGTATGTAGTATCTATCTGCACCATTTACCATCTTCCCTATGCCCTCTACAGACTTTAAATTATGAAATTTCTTTACGTAGGTAGTTCTGAATTCATAATCCACGCCAGATTCCATTATCATCTTTATAGACTCAGTAATCTTCTCTGTCATTCCTTTTCTTGCAGAGCTTTTTAGATACTCACTTTTAGGATATTTAACATCCATTGCGATATAGTCAAGAAGATCTTTTCTAATTAAAGTATTAAGCCTAGAAGGGTATGTACCATTAGTGTCAAGCTTAACAAGATAGCCCAAATCTTTTATCTTTTTTATAAACTTCTCCAGATCATCGTTCATTAAAGGCTCTCCTCCTGTTATTACGACTCCATCTAGCTTTCCAATCCTGTTTTTTAGAAATTCAAAAAAATATTTCTGAGAAATTAAAAACTTTCTATTAAATTTCTCGGTAACTAATTCTGGATTATGACAGTATGGGCATCGTAAGTTACAGCCGTAGGTGAAAACAACAGCAGAAACCTTCCCAGGATAATCAATGAGAGAAGCTCTCTCCAAACCTGTGATTCTTAACATATATGTAAACTAATTAACAACCATTTATCTTATATACCTTTCTGTCACACCATTCAGATTGCTTTCCAACATTCCATTGTGAAAGAGGACTCAAATATCCTACAACCCTTGAATATATCTCACATCTTTGTCTAGCTATTTTTCTTTTGGGCATTTTAGTAAATAATAAATTTAGTTAATAGCTTATTTTTTCTCTGTAAATGACATCCCGTCCCTATATCCCAACTCCTCATCACAAACAGGACAATACTTATGCTCCCCTCTAATATATCCATGTTTTGGACATACACTGAAAGTGGGGGTAATGGAGAAATAGGGTAACGTATAGTTATCAGAGATCTTTTTCACAAGATTCTTAACAGCAGTACCTGATTTCACTTTTTCACCCAGGAAAATATGTAATACTGTTCCTCCGGTATACTTGGTTTGGAATTCATCCTGAAGATCTAATGCCTCAAACAGATCATCCGTGTATCCGACCGGTAGTTGGGTACTATTTGTATAGTAAGGAGCCATGCCATTCTTTGGCCCTACATCTGCTGCAGTGATGATAGAATCACCAAATCTTTTCTTGTCTGCTTTCGCAAATTTATATGTTGCTCCCTCACCAGGTGTTGCTTCCAAGTTAAATAAATCATTGGTTTCCTTTTGGTACTTCATTAACCTTTTCCTCATATGATCCATAATCTCTAGTGCGAATTCTCTGCCTTCTGGTGATGTAATGTCTTTCTCTTTGTCCTTAAAGAAATTCATCATAGATTCATTCATCCCAAGTATCCCAATTGTATTAAAGTGATTTCTATAATACTCTTTAAACCTCTTTTTAATATCAGCAAGGTAGAAACGAGAGTATGGATATAGTCCTATTTCCATATATTTCTCTATAAACTTCCTCTTTATAACAAGACTCTTTTTGGCTAAATCCATTAAATTATCCAATCTCTTAAAATACTCTTTCTTATCCTTTGATAAATATCCAATCCTCGGAAGATTAATTGTAACAACTCCAACACTTCCTGTTAAAGGATTGGCACCAAACAATCCCCCACCTTTTTTCTTTAACTCTCTGTTATCAATTCTGAGCCTACAACACATACTTCTGGCATCGTCAGGATGCATATCTGAATTTACAAAGTTAGAAAAGTAGGGGATACCATACTTAGCAGTCATCTCCCAGATTGGTTTATATTCCTTATTATCCCAATCAAAATCTTTAGTTATGTTATATGTTGGTATAGGCCAAGAAAATAGTCTTCCCTGAGCATCCCCACCCATCATAACTTCACAAAAAGCTTTATTAATAAGAATCATTTCCTTATGAAAATCCTTGTATTTTTCCTTTTGTAATTTTCCTCCAATAATCACATTCTGTTCAGCAAGCTGTCCTGAGGGCTTCAAGTCCATAGTTATGTTGGTAAAGGGAGCCTGACAACCAACTCTTGTTGGGACGTTCATATTGTATAGAAATTCTTGAATCTTTTGCTTCAACTCTTTGTATGATAATTTGTCATACCTAACAAAAGGTGCAAGATATGTATCAAAGCTAGAAAATGCTTGAGCCCCTGCAGCTTCATGCTGAAGTGTGTATAGAAAGTTTACGCACTGACCAAGTGCTGCACTTAAGTGTTTCGCCGGTGCAGAAGATACCTTGCCTTTTACTCCAGTAAAGCCCTTCAACAACAGATCTTCTAAACTCCAACCGCAACAGTATGTTGCAAGCATACCTAAATCATGAATATGAAAGTCTTTATTAATATTGGCATTTGATATTTCTTTTGGATATATACTGTGCAACCAATAGTTAGCTTGTACTGTAGAGGAGATATAGTGATTTAAACCTTGCCAAGAGTACGCCATATTACTATTTTCATTAACCTGCCAATCTAATTGATCTATATATCCTTTGACTAATGTGTCAGCATCAATCAAGGATTTAATATTTTTAACCTGATTTTTTAAATCTACAAAAAGATTAAAAGCAACAGAAGTCTTCCCGTGTCCCATGTCTATTAATGTTTGAGATACAGTATCTGCAATAACTTGTGCTTTAATATATTCTTTCCCTGAATATCTTTCCCTCAACCTTTTTACTACTTCATCTGCTATCTCTTCGGCCCTTTTCCTGTCCTTCCCACCAACACTCTCTGCAGCCTTAAATATTCCAGTAACTAACCTTTCTCTTTGAAATCTAACTATTCTACCGTCTCTCTTTTTAACCTTGAACATCTTTTGTGATTTAGGGGCAGCCATTTGTACTAGTAATTGTAAATTTAAATACTATCTAGATCCTTTATCTCTTTCTTTATATCCTCTATGCCTTTAAAAGATTTATATACAGAAGCAAACCTAATGTATGCCAATGTATCTTTAGTTTTTAACCAATCAAGTATCATCAGACCTATATCTTTCGAGTGAATAGGTTCCTCACTATTTAAAACATATCTTTCCACTTCCTCTACAAACAAATCAATGTCATCGTCACTGATCTTACTCTCATCTACAGCCTTCTTTATCCCTTTGCGTATTTTGTTGGTATCAAATTTTTCTAAAGAGCCATCCTTTTTAATTATGCTAACATCCGCTTTTTCGACCCTTTCGTATGTAGTGAATCTTTTACTACATCTAAGGCACTGTCTTCTTCGTCTTGTAGAACTGTCGTCTCTGTTGTCTCTTTTATCTACTACTTTTGTCGCTTCACAATTACAAAATGGACATTTCATAAAATCGTATACAATATATTGTATGTGGTAACTAAGTTAATGCAACAGGTGGTATGTGTCAATGGCCTGTAGTGGAGTAAATTTGTAGTTATTGTTTCTACAAAAAGAAATCTTAGTAAATAGTCAACAACTACAGGACTAGTTATCTAGTATATGAGTTAAAATATATGATAAGATACTTAATTAAGTTTTAAATTCACAACTATGGTTGTTTCCTTAGAAGAATTTGCAAAGATTAGAAAAAATGAGTTAGAGGGGAAGAGTATTGTATCTACATCAGGTTTTTTTGACCCCATGCATCCAGGACACGCATCGATAATAACAGAATCAAAAACATATGGTGATATATTAGTAGTTATCTTAAATGGTGATCAACAGTGTGTAACAAAGAAAGGCAAACCCTTTATGCCCGCTATTGACAGAGCAAACGTCATAGACAAATTTAAGGGAGTTGATTATGTGGTAATGTATGACCATCCAACTAGATATGACAGTTGTGAACCTTTAGAAGTAATTCAGCCTAATGTATTTACAAAGGGAGGGGATAGGGATAATGCAAAGAAAGTTCCGGAAGCCGAGGTAGTAGAGAAGTATGATGGTAGAGTAGAGTACAATGTGGGAGATCCTAAGATGTGGTCAAGTTCGGACTATTTAGAAGAGTGGTATCAATTTAGAAAATCGCAAGAAGAGAATAATTAACAATTAGGACTCTCTTTTAGATAACAGTATACAGAATTAGCAGCTACTGCCCCTTCTCCGACCGCTGTTACTACCTGCTGGAATCTGTTTGAATTAGTTGTGCAATCTCCTGCGGCCCATATACCTTCAATACTTGTAGCTTGCCTTTGATCCACTTTAATATACTGCTTCTCATCTAAATCTAAACCTAATTGTAATGGAAGTGTAGCATTGGGTTCTGAACCTATTTCTATAAATAATCCATCAGTATCAATATATTGAGAACCATTATATTCTTTACTGAGCTTTACCCTCTCTAATCTCTCATTTCCTTCCAATGCTGTCAAAACAGTTTCGAATATGATAGATATATTCTTTTTGGCTAGTACATCCTCTATCCACGCAGGTTCTCCTCTTAGTTCCTTCCCTCTGTATACAATGTATACCTGCTTGGCAACATCAGCCAACATAGTTGCTGCCATCGTAGCGGCATTACTACCCCCTACAACTACAACCGTTTTATCTTTATAAAACATGGCATCACATGTAGCGCAGTATGATACACCCTTGCCTAAGAATTCATCCTCATTTGGTATATGTAGCTTGTTTCTTTTAGTACCGGTAGCAATAATAATAGATTTAGAGAAATACTCTTTTTGAGAATCAGTTATTATTTTAAAAATATTATTTTCTTTCTTTATATCAACCACACTCTCAGCAACTAATTCCCCACCTTCCTCTTTCGCATGGTCATACATCTTTTTCCCAACTTCGAACCCTGTTAAACCAGGAAGTCCAGGATAGTTACATAGCTTATGTGCATCTGCAATAGTGCCTCCCATAATTTTCCCAAATACAACATTCTTTAATCTATATCTGCTAGCATATATGCTTGCACTAAGCCCTGCAGGACCACTTCCAATTATTGCTGTATCATATATATCTTCCATAGGAATTATTCTATCATAAACTAAACAACAGTATCCCAGTTAAGAGTATCAGTTAATATAACGGGGTTATCTTTCCTCACTATAACCATATATTCAAACATTACACTATTACCTCCATTTAAGGTTTTTGCTGACCATCCGTCTTGATCTATATTAATATCATGCCCCACATCATCTGCAACCTGACACTCTATACACAGCACCATTCCATCAACCAACCTTGTCCCAGAGCCTTTCTTCCCGTATGCTAGTATCTCTGGCTCATCATGCAATGTTTTACCTATACCGTGACCAACAAACATCTTGAGAGTCTCAAAGCCACTATTGTGTGCCTCTGTTATCATTTCATATCCCAAATCTCCAGTTGTATTCCCTACGGTAGCCTTAGAAACTGCATTCTCAACAGCTTTTCTTCCTGCTGTTAATAATTTCAAATTCTTCTCGTTTGGTTCTCCAATACTCCATGTCCAGCAGTGATCTGTATATATACCTTTATGGTATATACCAAAATCTATAGATACTAAGTCACCTTCCTTTAAAGGTATATCCTTTGGTACACCATGTACAGCTACATCGTTAACCGAGATGCACGTATTAAAGTTATATCCCTTAACCTTCTTAAACGCAGGCTTTACATTGTATAATTTACACAAATATCCCGCCTTACTATCTATGTCTAACGGTGTTTTCCCAATCTGTATTTCTTCCCCCAATTGTTTAAGTATATCGACAGAGATACTACATGCCTCTCTTAAAACTCTTTCATCTTTAGGTTTTGTAATAATCATTCTAGATTATACTACCTTTCAACCTTTTTCTAAATTAATGATATACTGGAATCTAATGGAGAAGAAACTACTGTATTTTGATACAGAAACAACTGATATACAAAGCAAGGATATTATTCAATTAGCAATAATCGATGATACAAAGGAGGTATTTAATATGTACTTTAAACCTATGCAGAAGATTAGTTTTTCTGCTATGGCTGTACATCACCTAACCCCCGAGTTCTTAGAAAACTATGATACGTACGAAGAAAGTATTTATGAAGAGAAACCTCTAAATGAATATTTAGATGCGCTTCTTAAAGAGTATATATGGGTCGCACATAATGTGGAGTTTGATGCTGAGGTTTTAAAGAGAAAGGGTATAGAGATACCTAATAAAATATGTACGTTTAAATTAGCAAGAAATATGTTTGAGGAAAACGGTATGGATTTGGAGAGTTACTCACTTCAGTATCTTAGATACTATCTAGGGTTATACAAGAATGAAGATGTGGATCATAATACGGCACATGATGCACTAAGTGATGTATATTTTGTTAGAGATCTGTTTAAGTATATCCAAGAAAATAGCAAATTAAGCATAGAAAATATGATACAAATAACAAAGGAACCAGCGTATATTAGAAGTATTAATTTTGGTAAATATGCAGGAAAATCGTTGGAGGAGGTAGCTAAGGAGGATAGGGAGTATTTAGAATGGTTAAAGGGTAATTTAACAGATAAGGATGATTTACAATGGAATATAGATAGGGTACTTAGTAGGGGGAATGGTACTTTGTTTGGGTAAAAAAAAGAACCCAACCGAGAGATATACCAAGTATCATAAAGATACACAGGCAAGAACAATCTCAAGGCTGGGTCTTTTCTCTTTCACAGGGTGATTTTTCCGATCCTTTTGGGAACCCAATCTCCAGATGTTTCCATCCAGGAATTGGTCTGGCAATTATAAATGCCGACCCATATATATTGGTCCACTCTGGTTTCTCCAGCATGAAGATATTCACGGAATTCTCCAAAGAAAAGTTGAGAGTCTCCGCATTTAGGAGTGAGTGGATCAATTATTAGTGGATTAGAGCAACCACATTGTCCTGACGGACAAATTGCAGTGGTTCTCCAGCCACCAGAGATCCAGATCCATTTTTGGGCTTCTGAATCCCATCGTCCTTTCCATCCAGGGCTAGTTAACTCACAACCAGCCTCGGTTTCCACAAACGTGACGTTTGTTTCGTTTAGAAACCATTTTTCTTCTCCTTCTACAGGGGAAGAGGATGAGCTTAAAATTAAGCTCAAGAAAAGTAAAACAATTATCTTTTTCATGACATATCCTTTCTTAATCCCTGTGTAGAGAACAAAAAATACAAAAATATACTTTGTACTCCACACAGAAAATAGATGGAAACGCGAAATCAAACCTTGTAATTTGTGAAAGAGCAGTGATCAAATATAGAAAATTATATCATAATAATAACAAGGGGGCAAATACTATGGGGTTGTTGTTTTTGGTTAGAAACAAATGTAATATAATAAACATGCCCATAGAAAGAAAAACCTTCATAAAAAAAGCATTTGTGTTTCTTCTTGTTTTCCCAATTTTGCTTCTGTCATTTTTTGCTGTCAAGTTTTATTCATGTATTCAAATACCTCTAAAATACTCTTTTTTAGAAGACAAAATAATTTCAAAAAGCTGCTATGAGAAAAAATATCTCATGAGGGGTTTGATTTATTCGATAAAAGATGACACTAGTGATTCAGTTTCTTTGGGTATTAATTTATGGGACTACAAAGATCAAAGCAACATTTATCTGCCGAATTTGGAGATCCCCTACAACCATCTTGACAAAGATAAGATAAAAAATCTTAAAAATTATGAAGCTATAACATTAGAATTGACCTCTGTTAAGGATATTTCTGATTTAACCAAGTTTTTCTCTGATAATAACAAGATAAAAATAGGGATAGACACTCTCTATTTTTCCCAGGATGATATCGAGCTTATAAAAAATAGTATTGCTGAAGCTATTTTGTCTACCCCTATAGAGAATTCTAAATCAGAAGATTTATTGTTTCAAAAATCTCCTAAAGTGTCTATAACCGAAGTTTTTAATGATGGAGAAAGTATTTATTTTTCTAACGGAAGAGATAATAAACAACTATATGCGCCGTGGGCTCTGTCATTCTTAGTAAAGGAAAACTCCGCAAACGAAATTAATAAGGAGAATCTTTTAAGTATATTGCAGGATGAAGATGTAATTAATTATGGAAAAGATAATGAAAACACACAAACAGAATGTTTGGATCCAGACATTTGTCAAGTTGCTGAAATCAGCGAAGGGCTCACTATGGTTTTAAATGAGAATATTTATCACTTTAATAATAGTTTAAGTTGTGTAATGATTTATGATATATCTGAGAACTTGGAGTATAAAGATGAGTATTTACAAGCACAATACTGTTCTTCAGAAGAACTAAAATATGGTACTACAGAACTTTTCGAAGGAAAAGCAAACGGTTTAAATGGTGATAATTATGTGTTAAGCTACTTACAATCTTTGACACCCAGTAGGTTTACGTCTGGTGAGTATCAATTTTTCGAATATGATTTCCTTTCATTCTCAAATTTGTCATCCTCTTTATTGGATTCTTATTATTCTACAAAACTTGCAGGAGGTTCTCTAATAGACATGGAGTTTGAAAAACAGTTGATTGCGATTACTAGTACCATGGTGGAAAAAGACAATTTTGCTTTAAAAGATGTATGTCAGATAGATTCTTTCCTCAGATTGGTCCAAAATGAAGAAAAAAAGATACTGGGTAATGAGTACATGGATCAAATATCAGCATATAAAACCATCTTCTCTGAAAGCAGAATAGATGAAAACATATTAAGATTAACCGAAAATAATCTTAATAATTGGTATTTTTGTTTGAGTAACGAAAATACTACTATAGTCAGATCTCTTCTGCTAAGAGCCTACTATCAAAATTTTTATAGTTCTGAAAATAAAAAAGGTTTGTGGTACGATGACAAATATAATATTAAGGATAATGCTTATTTTTTAAAAACTATTATAGAGTATGAACCTTACCTGACAGATGAGAAATAGAAGGAAAGAAATAAAATCTATAAAAATGATTCTTCTTCTTAGTGTATTGTTGACTTTCTTCTACGTACAAAAGGTGTACGCACAATGCCCGAGTTGTTACTCTTTAAAATGTACACAAACAACATGCTACGTCTGGGGTGGGACTGGACATCAATGCGCTAGCCCTTGGACTCATTGTTATAATCCATGCGGAGATTCATGTTGTGGATCTAGGCTTGTTTATCCTAGTTATAAATGTGCAAAATTGGAATGTGTGTTCACTGGTTGCCCATGTGATAACTCCTGTAATGGCTCGTGCACATTTCCTTCTTGCCCCGATGGATATTCAACCACTAACCCTAATAATTTGTGTAGTAGCGATACTCAACCAATTAGCTGTACATACAAAAATGATTGTGGAAATACTTGTACCTCACGTAGTACATGCTACAAAATAGAGGATAATGTAGCACAATCTATCCCAGAATCTCTAAATATGATAATAGACGAAGAGTCATACACTCTCTCTATAAATTCAAACTCCCCAACAATAGTTAAATACCCCTCTATAGAAAATAATGTAAAACTTTTCCTCCCTTCTAGAACTAAACCGGATTCATCTAGAGAATTAGGGTATATATTCAGGGCAAACAATTATGGAGTGAATGATGAATGGATTCAATGGAATAGCTGTATAGATCCATATCAGGAAGATTTTTGTAGTGAATCAACGGACAATATTCAAAATTTTTCTCCTTCAGAACAAAGTATTTTGGAGACATTAAAACAAGGTTCCGAAGGGAAGATCGGAGGACTATACTACACAGTTAATAGATGTGATGATAATAAATTGTATTCTCCTGTACTTGAAACATACTACAGAGTAAATAACAACCCGGATATAATAGACCCCGAGAATTCCGACCCTTCTATTATTGATGATGAAACAGTATGTGGAGACGACCAGGAGTGTTTGAAGAAAAAATTTTTACCTAATCTAGGAGGAGAAGATTCAACTTCATTTAAAGGATGCTACACAGAGGATTATACCGGTTTGGAAGTTAACAACCCATTAAAGGTAAGGGTTATGGGAGCCGATAAAAATTCTGTTAATGAGATTAAGGGAGTAATCGTGTGGTTTAGTAAATCCAATGATACTCCAACTCTTCCTAAGATAACAAGTACATATACAGCTACAAGCGTAGATGAGATAGGAATCATGATTCTTCAAAGAAATAATTCCTGGAATAACGAACCAGAGATATATGGTATTAATGAAGATGGGAATACGTGGGGTTTAATAACAGATGATGTTTTGAAAAATTACAGAAATGATCCAATAGCAAGAATCACATATACTAAAATAGAGGAACTTATAGACACGATATCCTTCGAATTTGACTTAGAATTTGTCGCCAATTTTTCATCCAATATAGGGGGTTTATACAATTTCAAAAGTGTAGTTTTAGATACACATATGATCCTGGAGGATGGCCGAGTAGATCAAAGTCATATGAAGAAATATTTTGATTGGGGAATTGATCTCTCAGTTCCAAATATTATAGATTTAAGCCAAGATCCGCAAGGACCAAGAGAACTATTTCTTAATTGGAATATAAATGGAACCGAATCTTTGGTAACGGATGTTGTTATAAACGCATACAGAGATGGAGATTTCTTATTAAACAAATCTATATCTCTAGAAGGAAGAAACAACGAAATAGTATTAGAGGAAGGAATCCCTGATTCAAAAGAAATTGGTCATATCGTAGATCCTAACAGCTGGAGGTTTAATAACATAGGACTTTCCACATATGTAAGTATAGGAGAAAACAGAATAAACATAGGGGACAACGAAGGAGGGATAATTAGCATCTATGCTACAGCCTACGATCAGGGCTGTAATGATGCTACTAGAGCACACAATGTAGACTTAAGACCTTGGATAGCGACTAAAGGCGGAGTAGTATATTCAAAAGGCAGATTAGGAGCAAGCTCCAAGGATGTGTCTAACGTTGGACAATTAGAAGGAGTGTTTAAAAATATATTAAAAGAGGAATTAGACACTGGGACAGAGTTAGTGTCTTCTAGGGGAGATTTTATCACTAATTTGATACACCCAGAAGTAAGTAGAGCAGTCAGGGCAATAAATATATATGATTCAAATGACAAGAAGAACTACTGGTTCGAATATTTAAAAAGAAAATTAAATGTCCAACAACTTGAACGAGATATGTATATAAATGAATCTTTTGAGGTGCTTTTAAGTTCCTCCTCTTCGACATACTGTGGAGAAAATAGATACTGCCTCTTCTATGCTACAGACCAGATTGAGGTAGAACAGGGGTTTGTTTGCGATAGAGATACCTTAATAATGTCTGAGAAGGACATAATTTTACATCCAAATATAATTGAATCCACTGCGGACAAGACAGTTGGATGTATATTTGTTGCAAAGGAAAACATTTTTATTAAGGAAGGTGGGAGGCAAAGCTTTGGGGATTTGGTCGGATACGATTATATAGAAGGTTTTATGATAGCAGAAAATCAAATACTGATAGAGGTGGCAGACGAAAATGATGCTGTTCGAGATGGTTTGGAGATAAAAGGAGGTTTAGTTTCTTTAGGGAATAGCTCTCAGTTAGATTCTGCTATTTTTATAAAACGAAATCTTAGATTGTATAATTATTCTCATCCCACTTTGGTTGTTTCTTGGGATATAAAGTACGCAAGAATTTCGGAAACTTTTTTTGGAAGCGAAGCTCCTATGTACAAACAAGAGGTAGGATTTAAAGTATTTTAATGGTCTATATGAAAATAAAGAAAACATATGAATCTCAAGCATTAGCAATAGCCATGGTAGTTATGGTTGTATCCTCAATAATAGCTATGTCCGTATTTTTTAGATCCCAAAAAGACAAAACACTCACGCTAGAAGAAAGAGCTTCTGCTGAGGCTTTGGAGATATCAGATTTAATAATAGATAAACTAACTCTATATCCTATCAAGGAGGTTATGGCTATGATAAATAAAATAAGAACAGAGGAGAGTAAAGAAGAATTCGATTATATAGAGGGCACAGTACCACCGTTGAAAGAAAACAACACAACTCAAGAGATATCAACACTACTTTCCAGATTAGGAATGTTAGACAGTATACGAAACCTTTCTATTTGTCCTGTTCAAGAAGGTTTGAATGAATACGAATTAACTATCAGGGAGGCAGATGAAAATACATATTTTGAAATCAGACCAGGTCAAGTCTGGAGTTTACCCATAAAGGGACTTGAGATAGATGTGCTGTGTCAAGTATTACTAGGATTTGACGTAAGAGGGAGTACACAGGCAGGTTTTGTACTGTTTAAATCATATGCCAAGTATATCCCAGGCCTTGAGGAGCCTCAAGAATATAAAAAATATGAATATGAGGATATTACAAATTACTGTTTCGCAGATTCCTCTGGAAGATGTAACTCTCAAGATATTAATTTCTTAGATAATGATTGGGAGCCGTATTTTATAGAAAATAGAAATTTTTCTGTGCCAATTAACTTGAAAGAACAGAAAGTAATAGATGGAGAGATTTACTCCCTTGATGAAATTAGAATCAAAGCTGTAGGAGGAACAATCGGTATTAAGTATGCCTCAGTACCCTTGGAACTTAACTGCTTGCAAAATCTTAGAATGATAAATCTTCGAGTTTCCGCAAACTGTTATGGTATATATAGAGGGAAAGAAGTTCTAATTCCAGAGGCAAAGTGGCACAATGTTCTCTTTGACTATGCCGTATTTAACGGAGAGGGCTCCATCTAATTGTTTACATATCCATTTACATAAAGTATATTAATATCATATGTCCCTTACACGACTGTCCGTAAAATTTGCAGGAGAATCTGGTCAAGGAATAAATACTGTAGGCAAGCTACTGTCCAAGGCATTAAATCAACACGGCTATAAAACATTCTCCTATAGAGAGTATCCATCGTTAATAAAAGGTGGAGTGGCAAGCTATCAGATAGATTTTTCTAACAAACTTATCAACTCCTCGTCTAGGAATTGCAATATCCTTCTAACCTCTTCCACAGAATCTATAATACACTATCTTAATACAGTATCCCAAAACGGTATTTTAATCCATGGATCTAAGGATTTAAATTTTTCTCAAGAACAAGAAGAGCATATCAAGCGTAACAACATATCTGTTATATATTTAGATTCAGTTGAACTTGCAATAAAGGCTGGTGGAACTGAAATAATGTCCAACGCTGCTATATTAGGTTTCCTATGGAGAATATTAAATCTAGATGTAGAGATATTAATAGAAATTATATTAGAACATTTCAAATCAAAGAATATAGATTTAGAGGCAGAAAAGAAAGTCATACTAGCAGGCCACACATCTCCATCATATAGACCGGAATTGAGTGAAAGAATAAATATTCCTAAATTAGAACTTCTTAAGCAAAGATCTATCAATATCTCTGGAAATGATGCCCTATCTTTGGGAGCAATATCTTGTGGAGTGAGAGCATACTATGGATATCCAATGACACCAGCCACATCCATATTTAAATTCCTTGGCAATACTGCAAATGACACGGGAATTTTAGTAAAGCAAGCAGAGAATGAAATTACTGCGATACATATGGCCATGGGAAGCATGCACATGGGAACACGAGCTTTAGTTGCCACATCAGGAGGAGGTTTCGATTTAATGACTGAAACCATATCCTGTGCAGGCATGACGGAGACCCCATTAGTAGTAGTCCTATCTCAAAGAGCAGGATCTGGTACAGGGGTTCCCACATGGACTGGAGCCAGCGATCTACAACTTGCAGTCACTCCATCTCACGGGGAATTTCCCAGATGTGTACTATCAGCAAGTGATGCAAACTCCTCATACACATTAATACAGAAGGCATTTAACATAGCTGAACAATATCAACTTCCAGTTATTCTTTTAACAGAAAAACAAATTTCCGAATCTATATTCTCACTTCCTTCCCTCCCCAAGAACATACCAATAGAAAGAGGACTGAGTACGGGAGACTTAAGATACGAAATTACAGATTCCGGTATTTCTCCTAGATGGATTCCATCTAAAGATAAGAAGCCATATATCTCAAATAGTGATGAGCATACTGAAGATGGTACAAGCACAGATGATTCCCAAGAAGTCATACAAATGGCAGATAAAAGAGCAAGGAAACAGGAAACTTTGATGAATGAAATCCCTGAACCCACCCTCTACGGGAGTAAAAATAGTGAAATAGTATTTGTGGGATGGGGAAGTGTAAAAAATGTTATGACAGATCTAATTAGTACAAGAGATGATATAACATACCTTCACTACGAATACATATATCCATTGAAAACTGCACTACTATCTGATCTTATAAAACAAGGAAAGCGATTAATATTGGCAGAAAATAATCAAACGGGACAATTGGGTAAACTACTCTCCCAAGAAACAGGCTTTCTATTTAAAGAAAAAGTACTTAAATATGATGGAAGACCATTCTTTTTGGAAGATATATTAGATTTTTTAAATAGCCAATGAGTATACCAATAGAACAGTACAATTCAATTAATATACCCACTTGGTGTCCAGGATGCGGCAATTTTGCTGTTCAAGTTGCCCTCAAGAAAGCCCTCTCTGAACTTAACATTTCCCCTTCAGAGGTTTTTATGGCATTTGATATAGGTTGTAATGGAAATGGCGTAGATAGAATAAATCTGTATGGATTCAAAGGCTTACACGGTAGATCCATACCTCTCGCTGTGGGAGCACATCTAGCAAACAGAAAATTTACAGTACTAGCTGATATTGGTGATGGAGGATGTTTCCACGAAGGAATAGATCACCTAATACACGCCATCAGGTCCAATTACGACATTACCATACTAATACATAACAACGAGAATTTTGCACTCACAACAGGACAAGCTACCCTTGCAACCAAGAGGGAAAAACCAATGTATGGATTGCCTTCAGGAAGGCCAGAAAGGGATATTAATATAACTCAATTTATACTTTCTCTCCAACCTGCATTTTTTGCAAAAGCATATTCCGGCGATCCACTACAATTGACTGAAATAATAAAAGAAGCCGTTAATCACAAAGGATGTTCTGTTATAGAAATAATGCAATTATGTCCCACATACAACAAAGACTTTACTCCTCAGTGGGCTGCTCAAAATATAAAAAAGATTGAAACCGTAGAGAGCTATAATAACCAATCTTTAGACAGTGCATTAGATTTAGTGAAAGATCAGACACCTGTATACACAGGAATTTTGTTTAAGGATAATGACATGAAGACCTTCTATGAATCCCTTGATAGTAGGAAAGATTCCTTAACAGAGTTGGTAGACGAGGTAAAACAGTATGATATTAAAAAACTATTAGAACATATAAAATAATATGGAAGCATCAATTCTTTCTCCAAAATCAATAGCTATAGTAGGCGCTTCTCAAGATCCTGATAAGATAGGGTCTGTCTTGTTAAGGAACTTAATAGAGGGTGGATATAATGGGAAAATTTACCCAGTAAATCCCAAATATGAAGAACTACAGGGAAGAAAAGCGTACCCAGATATTTTGAAGATAGAGGAAAACGTGGAGACAGTATGTATTGCCATACCGTATCAATTTGTAGAGGACATTATAGATCAATGTGTTACAAAACAGGTTAAAAGTGTTGTAGTTATCTCTGCAGGATTTAAAGAGGTAGGGGAACAGGGTAGGGAATTGGAAGAGAGAATAACAAACAAACTTAAGAGTGCGAATATAAGATTGCTAGGACCTAATTGTCTGGGATTCATAAATAATAAGGCTAAGATAAACCTGTCTTTCGCGAGAGAAAATCCTGGAGATGGAAAAATCGCTTTTATTTCTCAATCAGGGGCCTTCTGTACTGCTATATTGGATATGGCATCTGATAAGAAATTGGGATTCTCCCAGGTCGTTTCCATAGGAAATAAGGCTGATATAAATGAAAATGAGTTAATGGAGCTATATGTTAATGACAATACCATATCTGCAATAGCACTCTATCTGGAAGAATTCTCAGATGGAAAAGAATTCGTAACACTATGTCAGAAAGCTAAAAAACCAATATTAATAATAGCCCCGGGCATCTCAGAGAAAGCAAAAGAAGCGATCTCTTCTCATACAGGATCCTTGGCATCTTCTTTTGATACAACTATTGCGGCAGTGAAAAAGGGGAATATGATCTTCACTGAAAATTCAGAAGAGTTATTCAAACTAATGCAGTTAATAGATATAAATAAACTACCTAAAGGGAAAAATATTGGAATAGTATCTAATGCAGGCGGACCTGGAATAATTGCTGTAGATCATATAGAGAAAGAAAGTCTAAAACTTGCACAAATAGGCGAAAAAACAGAACAGAAACTATTAAAGAATCTTCCTCCAGAATCAAGCATCTCAAATCCTGTTGATATACTAGGAGATGCTAAGAGTGACAGATATGAGCTCGCCATACAAACACTTCTAGACGATGTGTCTATTGATGTAATATTAGTTATTCTAACTCCCCAATTAATTACAGAAATAGAAGGAACGGCGCAAGCTATAGCTAATATATCTCAAAAGGCTTCTAAACCAATTTATTCCTGTTTTCTAGGAGGGAAAGATATTAAATCAGGAATACGCATTTTAGAAGAAAATAATTGTCCATGGTTTAATGACCTCCAAGAAGCACTGCATTTAATTTCCAAATTAGCAGAATTTGAAGAAAACAAAGAATTAACAAAGATTGTAGACAGTGATGAATATCAAAAAAAGGTGAAAAGTAGAGAAGAGGTATCGGAGTATGTTTTTAGAGATAAAATTGAAATACTTCCTGATAAACTTTCAATAAAATTGTTGAGTGAATTTGGTATAGATATGCCACAACAGATGGTTGCTAGTAGTTTAGAACAGGGTATTGATTTTGCATCGACAATATTCCCCGTAGCAATTAAGGCAGAATCTAGAGATTTAGCACATAAAACTGATTTCAAGGGTTTGTTCTTGGATATAAGAACAATAACAGAATTTGAAGAGAAGTTTGTTGAGTTGAAAGAAAGTATAACTAAAACAACGGGCAATGTAGCTCCCAATATTTTGATACAAGAAATGATAGATGGTAAATTAGAGTTCTTTATTGGTGCTAACAGAGAGGGAGGATCTGATATTTATGAAAAAAGTGGACTTGGATTTGGTCATTTAATAGCAATTGGACAAGGAGGAATATATACAGAGGTTTATAAGGATATTAGACATATTCTAGTACCCGAACGTTTAGAAAAGATAGACGCTATACTTTCTAAGACAAAAGCATCTATGATAATTGATGGGTATAGAGGAAAACCTAAGCTGGCAAGGGAGAAACTTATTGAACTGATAATGAGTATACAGAAATTACTTGTTTCCTATCCCGAAATAATAACAATGGATATTAACCCTGTTATGATAACAGAGAACAGGGCCGTGGTTGTGGATACAAAACTATATGTTAAGAAATAAAGGCCTTTCTTTTTAAACTAGCATTTACAAACCCCATAAATAATGGATGTGGTTCTAAGAATCTACTTTTAAGTTCTGGATGATACTGCGTGCCTATAAAGAATGGATGCACAGTTTTGGATAGTTCTATGGCTTCAATTAACATATCATCAGGACTTTTACCCACTAATTTGAAATCAGACTTTTCAAATATCTCTCTATATTCATTATTAAATTCATATCTATGTCTATGTCTTTCCTGAACTACTGGAAGCGGCCTGTAAAGACCATTACCATATTTATCATACATTTCATATATAAGAGATTTTTCATCTATCTTGCATGGCCAAGCACCCAATCTTATAGTACCTCCATACTCCTTCTTTTTAATTAGTTCCTGTTGCTCTTCCATTAAATGTATTACTTTGTCCTTACATTTAGGATCAACCTCTTCTGAATTAGCATCTTTGATACCTAATACATTCCTTGCATATTCTATTGTGGCCATCTGCATGCCGTAACATAGTCCGAAATATGGAATTTTCTTTTCTCTAGCTAACTGCACTGCTCGTATTTTGCCTTCACATCCTCTACATCCCCAACCTTGAGGAACAATAATACCATCCATCTTAGATAATTCTGCTAATCTTTTTTTATCTTTTTCTAATCCATCCGCTACTATCCAGTGAATATTAGGTTTAATAGAAAATTCCCAACAAGCATGATTAATTGCTTCCAAAACAGAAACATATGAGTCCTTAAGATCAAAATCACCACTCTTATAATATTTCCCCACTATGGCGATATCCAGATTCTTTTTGGGATTTTTGATTTTAGAAACTTTCTTTCTCCATTTAGAATAAAGCGGAGTAGTCTTGGCTCTTAAATTTAATGATTTTAAAATCTCCTTTCCAATGTCAGCACTTTCGAAATTAAGTGGGATATCATATATACAGTCAACATCTGGAGCTGATATAACATGATTGGGTGGTACAAAACAGTATTTACTAATTTTCTCAATCCTTTCCTTATCTAGTCCCACCTCCGATCTTGCAATTATAAAATCCGGATGTATAGCATGCCTATTTAATTGCTGAATTGAAAGCTGTGCAGGCTTAGTTTTCATTTCACCTAACCGAGGAGGAACTGGAAGATATGTCACATGAATATGTATAACATCATTGGGATTTCTAAGTTTTAGGGCTTTATTTGCCGATAGCATTAAGCTGTTTCCTACTTCTCCTACAGTACCACCAATTTCTACTATTGTTATATCCGATTTCTCTTTTTTAGTTACCTCCTCTAGCCACTCCACTATAGCTTCTGGAACATGATGATCTAGACTAACCCACTTCCCATTATATTCTAATGATCTTTCCTTCTTTATAACTCTGTCCAAAGCAGCACCAAGCGTCATAGAGTTAGGCCTAGAGAAAGATTGATTGGTGAACCTTTCATACGTTCCAATATCCATATCAGTTTCAAACCCATCTTCTAGTACAAAAGTCTCTCCATGCTCTAAAGGATTCATAGTTCCTGCATCAATATTAATATACGGATCGGCTTTGATCATGGTAATTTTCTTACCGTATGACTTTAAGATGAAACCTATAGAGGCTGCTGATACACCTTTTCCTATTCCGGAAATTACGCCTCCCGAGATAAATATGTATTTTGACATGTACGTGTAATTAGAGGTTATTTGATAATCTATCCAAATAGAACACACTTGTCAAGGAAATTAGAATTTTCTCTTAAAATCAACACCCTTTGCATCAACTAAACTACCAGCTTTACCTAAATCCTTCTCGTACTTCCAAGCAAACTCACGGTATTTCAATACCCTCTTTGTCCTCTCTTTGATAGACCTATTTCCTATCATTCCAGGCCCATTGATACATCCCCCCTTGCAATTAAGAATATCTAAGAATTTATAATGCTTGTATCTTCCATCTTTAAATTTATCAAATATTTTTACCAAATCATTTAAACCCTCTTTCACCAAAATATCATGATCATTAAGGATATGTTTATAATTTAAGGTGTTAGATAGGCCTCCAGATATTGGATATACCTTCGTGTAATCGTTGTAGAATTTATCAAAACTTTCACAATATTTTGGATCGTCTATTCTTTCCGGTATATTTTTTTCTTTTAATGCCTCCTCCAACTCTTTAAATGTGAGGACGTGCTCGACACTTCCTGTTTCTTGGGCCTCCAGTTTTTTTGTAACGCAGGGTCCGATAAATACTTGGGTATGAGAAGGATAAAACTTTTTGCAAATCAAACTCATACTTCCCATAGGAGAGTGTACAGGAACCAAATTTTCAACCAGATGGGGATACTTAACCTTTATGAAGTTAACAAGCGTAGGGCAGGGCGATGCTATCCATGTCTTCTTTTCCCCCTTGTCTATACTATCCTTTAATACAGTATAGTAGGTTAGGTTGGTCATCTTAGCTCCAAATGTTAACTCTACAACCTTGTCAAATCCTAGGGCTCTTAGTCGATATACTATATCTGGATAATCGAACTCGGAAACAAAGGAGGGTGCAAGCAAACAGATATATTTCTTACTTCTATCAAATTCCATAATTTAATATACATTTTAATAAAGAAGTTTAACAGACCTATAACTCATTAACTTGTTTTAATTAAATAATATTTGTAATATTTAGTATGCAATATATATACAGAATATATCAAAAATTGGATCTCATATTACTCAACAAATATTTACACCTTTCACTCTTCTACATTCTTCTTTTCATAACTCCTCTCATCCTCCCAGGTCCACAACTACTACTTGGTTCTTTAATTAATTTTCTTTTGATTTTAGGTATAACCCAATTCAGTTTTAAACAAATAGCTCCTGCACTATTCTTTCCTTCCATAGCCTCCTATACATACGGTCTACTGTTTGGCACTACTACTCATTTTCTCCTATATTTAATTCCAGTTATTGGTATCGCAAACATCCTTTATGTTTTAATATATAAACACATTAAGAAGGATTATATAAGTGTAATTCTTGCATCTGCCATAAAGGCTATCTTTCTTTTCACAATGACTTTAATTCTAAATAGATTAATAGAATTACCAAGTATATTTCTAAGCTCTATGGGAATAATTCAATTAGTTACTGTATTAACTGGTGGTTTGATTGCAAATCAATTAGTGAAAATCAAAACAGTTTAGGATTTCTTCAAATACATGAGCCTTTCTTCCTTATCAAACTTCTCTATAGAGTATCTCAGCATTGTTCTGGGCATTTTAGTAGCATATTTGTTGAGAAATTTTCTTAATACATTAAGATCTTTCTTCCCAACCTCTCTTAACATCCATCCTACAGCCTTATGTATTAAATCATGCTTATGATTAATTAGCATTTCAGAGAATCTTAAAATGTCTTTAAAGTCATGATCGTATATGAATGAAGCTGTTGCCAATACAGCTACTCTTTGCTCCCATAAACTATTACTTTTTACTAATTTATATAGAATATCTCTATCCTTATCCTTTAAATATCTCCCCACAATCTTAGGTGCTGATAGATCTACCAGATCCCAATTGTTAATATATTTTGTATTCTTAAGATAGTAGTCAAAAATTCTCCTCTGTTCATACTCATCAGCCTTTTCGTATTTATATGTCAGACATAGTATCGCAAATAGTCTATGTTCATGTATCTTGCTATGCATAAAATAGTCCAAGTTGTTGAATGATAGCTCTTTGTAATATTTTTTGCACAATTTTCTAATCTCAGGAACAACTACCCCTATAAATATATCTCCCTCTCCATACTCTCCTTTACCTGTTTTAAAGAAACGTTGAAGTATCTGAGCTTTCTCTTTTGATGAAACTTTTTTGAAGTCCGCTAATATATCTTCCCTAATCATTTTCTGATTGCCTTATTATTAAACTCAGCCTCGTATATGGTAAATTTCATCTGATCTTTTAACGTTTCAACCGATATTTGTTCGTCCTCTAATACTGGTGAACTAGGTGATTCGCTAGTTCTAACTAAAAGCCATAATCTGTCTGTTACTAATCCGGAAATAATGGCTCCAGACGAGAGTAAAGATGACACATCCTGTTTTGAAAAGAAAGAGTAGGATACTGTTTCTGTATTACTATTTTTAGGATGCGTATGCATATTAAAAAGATATTCTACAACAACTTTCTTAGGAACATTTTTATGATATACATCCTTCCTTTTTAATAGCTTCTCATTTAAATATACCTCTTTTCTTAAATATCCTCTTCTAGTTGGATGGGGTGAGTATTTAACATTCAAATTGTGATTCGATTTAACAGATTTTTCATCACCCTTAACAATAGATGTCACTACTAATTCTCCATCTACCCAAAATACAGATACTGCTCTTTCAAGACCATCCTTTAAAGTATCCTTATATACACCAATTACGTCTTTCCAAAAATAATCGGGAAAAGAAATAGTAGAAGGAAGATTATATGAAAATGGATATACATTACTCTCCCTCCATTTCACCATCCTTTTATAGAAGTCATAGAAGGAAGATGAGCTACTCTTAAAGATATTTAAACCAAACATATTCTAATATATATCACTTGACCTCAAAAATCTATCCTGTAATATATACGAAGGGTTATTTAACATAGAAGCGGCTGGGCAATACCAAGGATATTGTTACGAGGCAGGAGCTATCGAGCCATCAGCGGGCACTCCTAGGCTATATTGTTAGCCTAAAGGTTAGTTACAAATAAACAAACTCTAACCACCAATCCCTAAGAATATAAAATTAACAACTACTACTATGTGCGGTATTTTTGGCTACACTGGATCTAATGTTGCAAACAATTTAGTATTTGAAGGACTCAAGAGATTGGAATACAGAGGATATGATTCTTGGGGAGTTGCAGTATTGAATGGAAAGAAGATATATCAATACAAAAACATAGGGCTTGTTAAAAAGGATACCAATTTAACAAAGCTTCCTAAGAGTAATATTGGAATAGGACATACCAGATGGGCTACACACGGTGGCGTTACAAAAACAAACGCCCATCCCCATATCTCCACATCCAAGGACTTCACTTTGGTACAGAATGGTATCGTGGAGAATTTTGATCAACTTAAAAAAGAATTAAAGAGGGAGAAATATGTATTTAAATCTCAAACAGATACTGAAGTTATTGTTAAATTAATAGAAAGAGAGATTAAGAAAGGAAATACCCTTAAACAATCATTTATAAATGTATTCAAAACCTTAGAAGGAAGAAATACAGTTGCATTAATAGATTCTCAATCAGGGAAAATATATGCAATTAAAAATGGCTCTCCCTTGGTTGTGGGAATAGGAAAAGATGGAACATATCTGGCATCTGATTCACTTTCCTTCTCCCCGTATACTAAAAAGATCGTCGTACTTGATGATTATGAAATGGTGGAGATTGAGGGGAAGAAATTTAATATCACGAATATTAAAACAGGCAAGAAAGTATCACCTCAAATAAAGGAACTAAAGTATCAGTATGAGGATATATCTAAGGGTAAATATGCCCACTATATGTTAAAAGAGATTGTAGAGCAACAGAAAACAATTCTATTTGCTACACAGTATACTCTTAAGGAGCTCCAACCAATATTAGATGCTATTAAAAAATCTAGGAAGGTATATATATTAGGTGCAGGTACAGCTGGGTATGCTGCAGGACAGATAGCATACTTTTTAAGAACAATTGCAGGAATAGATGCACAGGAGATAAAAAGTTACGAATTTAGAAGCTACCTACCAATTCTCTCTACTAAAGATCTAATATTAGCAATTTCACAAAGTGGAGAGACAGCAGATACTATTGAGCCTTTGGAAGTATTTAAGAAAAGAGGGTGCAAGATAGCGAGTATTGTTAATATGTACGGTACTACAATATCTAGAATGTCAGATTATGAATACTACACCAACGCAGGACCTGAAATATGTGTAGCTTCCACCAAAGTCTTCACATCTCAAACTGCATGGGGATATTTAGTAGCTATGTCACTCATAGGAAAGCACAGAACTGCACAGAGAAAATTAAAGGAGCTTTCTAACTCTCTTAAAGATATATTTAAGCCCTCTACATTTAAATATATACAACAGATATGCAAGAACATTAAAAAATATGAACACTTCTTTATTCTAGGAAAAGGAGAAAACTCCTTTATAGCGCTTGAGGGTGCACTTAAGATTAAGGAAATATCGTATAAGCATGTAGAGGGCTTTTCTGCAGGGGAACTTAAGCATGGAGTTATAGCATTGATAGAGAAGGGTACTCCTGTAATAGGTATAGTACCTTCTAATGAACATACAGATGATAATAAGGATATAATTAGTGCTATGGAGCAGGTAAAGGCCAGGGGAGCTCATACAATCGGCATAGGGAGCTCTGAATACTCTAAATTAGACATATTTGATGATTTCATACCTACACCTCAAATAAATACATTGAGTAGTATATCTAACGTAATACCTTTTCAATTAATATCATATTTTCTTTCTTTAGAATTAGGTAATAGTATAGATAAACCTAGGAATCTAGCAAAATCTGTTACTGTAAAATAGTTGAAATTTGTTCTACAATATACCTATGGATGAAAACAGAGGTAGATCTATAGTACTCTTCCTTCTCATGGGTGTTGGATTTTTTGCCACCATAATATATGCATTTGTAATAGCACCTAATAACAATAAGAGTACGTTGGGTAAAAGTGATGTATTTCTTGAATTTCCCCTACAAAAAAGAAACCTTAGATACACAGGGGAAGGTATAATACCTTTCTGTAAAGACGATAATACGGCATTAACATTTGAGGTAGGGGAAGACACAACAGTCTATTCTTCTGCTACGGGTATAGTTAATAGTGTGGATGATAATGTGATATCAATAGAGATAGAGCCTAATGTATATATAGAACATTATCCTATTTCCAACTATTCGGTATTTTTAGGAGAATATGTCACAAAAGGAGATGCGCTAGGAAGAGTAAGCGGTATGTATTTTAATTTAAGAATTAATAATAGTAGAAGTAAGCTGTATGAGTGTCCATATAACTTTTTAAATGCCTTTGGGAAGAGTATGGTAGAGGAGATACTAGAGATTATGGAATATAATAATAAAGGATGTGAGTGTGCAATATTAAATTATTAATATATAAATATATGCCAGAGTATGTATATAGTATTATTCTTGTTGTTGTAATAGTTGGAATAATGGTATGGTGGGTAGCTAAAAAGAGGAAGGAAGTATGGAAGGGAGAAGTCATAAAGAAGAGGTATTCTCCAGGGGATTATGAGAATTCTCCTAGTTATACAATAGTATTTAAGACAGAAGAGGGAAAGAAGAAGAGATTTACTACAGCAGATAGCAAATATTACGATCAATGGAATGAGGGAGATAGGGCTGAGAAGAAAGAAGGAGAGTTCTTTCCTACTAAAGTAGAGTAGTTATGTAGTATAATTACCTTGTTATTTATGGTGGATGTAGCTCAATTGGTTAGAGCATCGGTTTGTGGAACCGAGGGTTGTGGGTTCAAAGCCCATCATCCACCCCATACCCCATAGTATTGTCCCTCTTTATTATATTTGATATAATTGCTTTATACAGTGGACTTCTGTCCATAATCCAAATCGTTCTTTAAAGGAGAAAAGATGAAAATCAAGATTGGAAATCAAGTTTTTCAAGGTGAAGGCGTGGAACTAGCTCGAAAGGTTGTTACTCACAGAATTCCCAAAAGACCAAAAACTTTTGCAATAATTGGTGAGAATGACCAGGGCGAAAATACCTTTCGCGCCGCTGTAGATGCAGAAGAACTCCCATTGGCCCTCAACCAACTTTGGGATATGCTGCAACCCGAAGAAGAGCCAGATTGTGAGAACTGTTCACTTAAGGACGAATGTCCTGGACCAGGCTTACATCAATTATTCGAGGAACTCGAAGACGTATTTAGTGATTAAATAGTTATTCGAATTCAATGAATTAAGGCTCTTTTACATTATAACTAGGATGGTGAACCATCAAAAATCATTATCCTAGTTATTTTCTTTTTTATATGATTAATTTCATAGTATTATTAACACCATTTATTCCATAAAAACTGTTCCTAAACTCTACCCACCATCGACCCCACATCCCATAGTAATCTCGCTTGTTTTTTTGTATAATTAGCACATCAATGAAATATATATTATTTCTCTGATGATCTTTAAAAATCCTATTTCGGACTTCAAAATAATAAATGAGGAGAAAAAATGAAAACAAAAAGATTTTGGATTATTGTTTTACTTGCACTACTTGTTAGTTGTGCTCCTGCTGCAGAAATTGTATCTCAAGCAGCTCAACAAGATTATATTGAATCCACACTTAATACCAAAACTGCTGGATCTAGCCCATTTGTTGCGCTAGGGTTTTTAGTAGTTATTGGTATCGCAATATGGGCAATAAGTGGATTAGAAATTAAAAACAAAAAATTGCTCATATATTTGACAATCATTGTTTGTAGCGTAATGTCACTTATGATTGGAAGCTTTATATCTATTGATCAGGGAGAAGTTGGTGTCTTGGTTCGCATGGGTAAAGCAATCGAAGTAAGGAATCCAGGACTAAATACCGTAATTCCGTATGTTGACAGAATAGTACTTTTTAGCACTCGGGACTGGACTTACGCGACAATGCTCAATCCATCAAGCGGAAACGAAGATTATCGCGATTTCCCAACGACACTGATTACACAGAATGGTGCACAAGCGAGTTTAACATATACAATTCAAGGAAGACTTGTTCCTGAACAAGCTTTAACTGTTTATGAAAGATATGGAACACTTGCAAATGCAATATCCCAATCTGTTAAATTCCCAGCTAGGGTTATAACACGCCAAAAAGCTCAAGAATTTGATGCAAAGAAGCTCTATTTGGAAGTAGACAATGTTGACAGTTCTGTAACAGAGGAACTAGAAATAATCATGCGACAGGGCGGGCTTGAGTTAATTATGTTCGGATTCAGAAAACCTCAGCTTGGAATAAATGGTGACCTCGAAATAAGTCTTAACAATGCTCTTGTAGCCCAGGAAAACGCAAAAGTGGCAGAACAGGAAATTGCAGTCAAAGAAGCAGAAGCAAAACAATCAGTTGCTACTGCCGAAGGTCAAAAGCAAGTTGCTATTAAGCAAGCAGAAGCCAAGGCAGCTTCAATTTTAGTTGAAGCAGAAGCTCAAGCCGAAGCAAATAAAATACTTGCTAACTCCATAAGTGGAAGTCTCATTGATTACATAAAATGGAGTAACTGGGACGGGAAATTACCCTTGTATACAAGTGATTTAGGAAATTTCCTAATTTCTGTTCCCTAGGTGACTTCCTTCCTGGTATTTCAATTAAAAATGAATCTCTGAAATAGGAAAAGTCCAAATTTAATATTTGGCAGATAGGGGTTATAAGCAGAACTTTCTGCATTTTTATATATAACCCCTATCGGCAATTCTTGTTCCTTTTAATCAATTTTTAAGAAGAAATTTCCAGAGATCTTGTATCATCCACCCCATTATTACCTCCCAAAGCTCTATCTATGTTCTCTCTATTTCTTTTAACCCATTCTATCTCCTTTCTAATCTCTTCACATAATACTTTTCTATATTCCTTCTCATCCCCTTCTTCAACTTCCTCAACTCTTCCTTCTCGATATTTTAAAATTCTATTTTGTTCCAAAAGTAATACATCTACAAAATCAGAAGTATCTATATACCCATATGCCTTTATAAGATCTTGAAGATATCTATATACCTCTTCCTCTGTGAAATTTGAATCAGTAGAACCAATATCTAAAAAGGTCCAACATACATATGCTACATCAGAGATTCTTCTTCCAGGTTTAACATCATCAAAATCAAGTACCCCAACTAACTTATTATCTTTTACAATTAAATTCCACGGTGCAAAATCCGTATGTATTAAAGTCTCTTCAGCTCCTTTCAGTTCAGACTTTGAGAAAATATCATGAAACTGTCTTAAGGCACCAAATGTTTGTTTCATTAAATCTAATGATATTTCAGTGTGATTCATTTGTTCTCCTTCTACATATGTCATTATCTCCCTACCTTTGTCATCTACACCTAAGTACTTAGGAGAATAATTAAAATTGTTATTTGTTAATTCAGTCATTACCTTTCTAACAAATTCACAATTTTCAGCTGGTTCTTTTCTTACAGTATCTCCTACTTTTACAACATTTCTATTAGATTCTCCTGATGAAAATGGTATTTCTTGTTGTTCCATATGGTGATTATAACAAATTGATAAAAAGTTATTTACCTAGTGTAATATAAGATTAGTATTTTGTATTAAGTTTCTAAACTTTATCTACCATTAACCCCTAGATTTTACACTACTATTAAAGTATATATTCTTCTGTGTTATTATTAATAAGTATGAATAATCATACATACTTTGTAGATGAACCTAAAGAAGAAATCTCCACTAAAAAGAAGGTTGCTACAGGTTGTTTAACCCTATTAAAATATGTCGTAGGTATTATTTTCGTAGGATTTTTGATTAACCTTGCTATGGAGAAAGATGAGGAACATGATTTAAAATATCCTTGGTACGGCTCTATGTGGTATTCTGGTTCTCATTCTATTATTGATGATGGACAGTTTAAAACACTAGAAGAATGTCGTGAATGGGCAAAAAAGGAAGCAGACAAGAAAGATTTAAAGGAAGGAAACTGGGACTATTCCTGTGGTACAGGTTGTTCATTCTCTGATCAAGGTATTTCAAATGGCAGAAAAGTTAATACATTCAAATGTACAGAATTAACTAAATAAAGAATCTATTTTTACTAAATTTCCCCCAACACCCACTTGCACCCCATAGTGTTTATTTGTATCCTCTGGGTGCTTTTTTCAGGATAAAACACTTTCAATATATTCTAACAATACCCCCATAATTGACCCTATACATATTCATATATATACTGAATCTAGAAATGGAGCTCAAATATTCGGAAAGATTAAAAAACAATCTAAAGAACCTTATAAACAACAAATATCTCTTTAAACTTTTTCTCGCCCTTATTCTCTCATTAAGTATATTGGGAACTTTTGTATTCTCAAATTACATCAAAACAACAGAGAATAGTTCAAACGAAACCCTTGTAGAAATAAATAAGGATGATAATGGGAAAGAAACTAAACCAGCTCCTGATGCAGAAATTAAGGAGAACGAAGAAGAAGATACAATTAACACTCCTAACAACTCCTCTAAAAGAGCTAATACTCCATCAAGCATTGAAGAATCGAAGGATGTTGATACTTCTAACATACAACAGGAGGAACAAATTCCTCCAGATGAACCTATACCAGACCCAGAGCCTATACCATCACCTCCAGAATCTCCTAGTGCAGTTGTTGCATTCTATGCGGATACACAATCAGATACTGATCAAGAAGATTTAAATCATCAGAAAGTAGTGAACTACATATTATCTTCTGGTGCTAATCCTGTATTTCATGCAGGAGATGTAATGGAAGATGGTACTCAAGCAAGTTTAGATAGGTTCAATTCAGTAACAGCTACGTTGAGATCTACAAGAATCTTCTATGCAGCTTTGGGAAATAATGATAGGCAAGTGGGTGATTCAAGTACTCCATCTCAACTATTCTTAGATAATTTTGTATTTCCTAACAATGAGAGATGGTACTCCGTCAATTATGGGAATCTTCATTTAATTGTACTAGATAGTGCATTTGCAAGAGGAAGTTCTGCGCAACTAAACTGGTTAATTAGTGATCTACAGAGCAGTAATTCACAAAGTAGAATAACAGGAGTTATGTATCATCATCCTACATTTGCAAGTACAATATCTTCACATTTAATCAACTATGGTGTTGATTTCGTTGTAGCAGGACATGTACATTCATACAGTCATTCTACAAGTAATGGAATTAACTACTTTACATTAAGTGGACAACCATCAATTGGATATATTGTAGCTAGGATATATTCAACCTACGCATCTATCACTGCCTACAATAGTAACAATGCCATAATCGAGAGTATTCAATTTAATAACAGATAAATTTTATTAGAACTTAATTGCAGATAAGAAATACCAATGCATTACAAAAACTCTCTGTATCAATAATAAACAGTATATTTGTTGTATCTTTATCAATACCCTTTTATCTGTCCTATGGATTTACAACTACATACAAAGTAGTTCTTGTATTAATATTTTTTCTATACAATCTTTCTTTCATATTTCTAACGGAAAATAGATCCCTAGGCATGATACTGTTAGGTATATATTGGAAGAAGAAATATCCTGTTAGGAACCAATTAATATATACGTCTCTTTACACTTTAAGTTTTTCTACAATAGTTATATGGATACTCTTTCCCTTCGACTTATTACTATTCAATCTTTTATTTGTACAACTACCAACTGTCCTCTTAACAGGAAGCACCCTGCATGGATACTTAAGTGGGAAGATGAGTGGGTATAAGGTCCTAAAATAGGATCTTTTTCAAATATTTTCGAAACATATTTGACACAAAAAATTTCATATAGTATATTGTACTCTTAGAGTGACTACTCTAAGAAAAACAAAACTAAAGAATATTAAGACCAGAGTAAAAGACCTATTTGGTCTTTTTTTTTGCATAAAAAGGGAAAAGATTATAGAAATTGTTAAAATCATAATCTTTCTGGCAATTCTTTTACTAATATGGGAATTTATAACAATCAAGTTTAACATCCCAAAAAGAATTATTCCTCGTCCAACAGATCTTCTTGATTTTATACAGAAGGAATTCTTTATTCCTAAATCTACAGCATATAAAACAGTTTTAATTAAATCACTATACAGCTTCAAAGATGCTTTAATTGGATTTACTCTCTCACTTATTATTGGAAGTATTATTGGGATATTACTATCTAGAAGCAAGATATTAGACTCTATCCTCTTCCCATTCCTATTTTTGACTCAGGTAGTACCTGTACCTGCCTTAGCACCTATTATGGCAGCGATATTAGGATATGGACAAACTACAAAGATAGTTTTAATTGTGATGTTTACAATATTTCCAATAGCAATAATAATAAAGAATTCAATAATAAATATACCTGAAAACTATATTCTATTACTCCATACATACACTCAAAAGAAATTACTGTTATTTAGATACCTCACACTCCCATCCTTAATCCCACCATTACTTTCTGTAATGAAGATAGTTGCCACTTCGAGTATAGTTGCAACCATAATTACAGAGTTACCACTCTCTGTAAGAAATGGTATCGGGAAAGACATATACAATTCTTTTAACAACCAATTAATACCAAGGGTATGGGTTAGTGTGATACTGATATCCTTAATATCATTACTCTTCTTTAAACTAATCTCCTACTTAGAAAAATATATATCTACCAAATACAAATATGGACAATACTAAAGCAATATTAGTTAAAAATTTGACGGCTAATTTTCAAGGAGATGGGAAAGATTTGAATGTTTTAAGTAATATAAATCTAAGCATATCCAAAGGAACATTCAACTGCATAATAGGACCTTCAGGATGTGGAAAATCAACCCTGTTTAGATTACTCAGCGGTCTCCCAACAAAAGATTCATGCAAAATAGAGGGCAGTATTCGAATATTGGGGAAGAAACCAGAAACAGCATCTAAAAACAGAGAACTTGGCCTTATACTGCAAAGAGCAACACTCCTTGAGTGGAGAAATGTTCGCAACAATATCACCCTTCCATTAGAAATAATGCAGTATTCAAAAGAGAGGCAAAAAGAAAAAGTAAACAGATTACTTAATCTCTTGGAACTCAACGAATATGCCGAGTATCGACCTAGTGAACTCTCAGGAGGCATGCAACAGAAGGTATCTATCGGAAGAGCACTGGCCTATGATCCTGAGCTTCTTTTGATGGATGAACCATTCGGAGCCTTAGATGAAATTAATAGAAGGAAAATGAATAATGAGATTATTAAGATATGGAGAAAAACGAAAAAAACAATCCTGTTCATAACACACAGTATTGATGAGGCAGTATACCTTTCTCAAAAAGTAATAGTACTTTCTAGGAAACCTTCCACTATACACAAGATAGTTAATATTGATCTTGCATATCCTAGGGAGAAGGAGGAAAACAGTACTCAGTATTTTAAATATATTAAAGAGGTTAGGGGGTATCTAAATGAAGCAAGTTGTTAATAATCAAAAGTCATTAATTATTTCAATAATCTCAGTTATTTTATTCTTTATCCTTTGGGAAGTTGTATTAGATATCATAAATGTTTCAAGGGCAGTACTAATAAAGCCCAGTGAAATATTTGTGGTTGCCTTTAATCAACACGACATAATAGTAAAGGAACTTTTATATACTACAAAAGAGATTATTCCGGGATGGATAATTGGGAATGTTGTTGGATTTCTAGTAGCAGTATTAATATACAAGAAAGAGAAAATCTCTGGGAAATTAATAAACACCTTTGTATTAATCAATGCAATACCCCTAATAGCGCTCTCAGCAATCTTAGGAGGTATTATGGGGACAAATATAGATCAGAAGATATTAATTATATCTTTGATAATCTTTTTCCCTATGTTCATTACTGTGCTTTCCCAACTTAGAAATATGGAGGAAGATCATCACGACCTATTACTTACATACTCCGCAACTGAGAAAGATATATTAAAGAAGATACTTCTTCCCAAATCTCTTCCCTCTATATTGAATTGCATAAAGGTTAGTGTAATTACCGCAATCTTTTCAGCTATAACAGCAGAATTTTTTGGAGGCTATGGGGGTATTGGAATATTTATACTATCTAAGAAAGGTCTGTACAACCTTCCCTTAGTATGGGCAAGCATATTCTATATAGCGATATTTGGAACTATCTTCTATTTCTCTGTAGAGGCTTTGCAAAAAAAGTTAACACCTTGGCAGAAAGTATAGATAGGTACATATATATTTAAATTTTTAATTATTTAATATGGAAGAAAAAAATTCTTCTAGTTCACTCCTAATAGGGGTTGTACTCCTTATTCTTGTTGCAGTGGGAGTATACTTCCTTTTCCTAAAGGATTCACCCAAGGAAGAGAAGGGTGATATGGATACGGTAACCTTGCAACTCAAGTGGATAGAGCAAGCTCAATTCATGGGTTTTCTTGTTGCAAGAGAACTAGGCTACTATGAGGAAGAGGGAATAGATATTGAAATACTTCCTGGAGGAGTTGGGATAAACCCAATAGATGTCTTGATTGCAGGGGATGCAGATGTCGCTGTAGCGTGGACAGGTAATGTACTTCCAGCTATATCTCAAGGAGAGGATCTTGTTAATATTGGTCAAGGACTACAAAGATCTGCAATGAGGCTAATGGCATTAAAAGAAAGCGGTATCGAATCCCCTGAGGATATTGAAGGCAAAAAGATCGGTACATGGCCAGGTGGAAATGAGTTAGAACCGTATGCATTCATAGAGATGCAGGGATTGGATAAGGATAGGGATGTTACATTAGTAAGCCAGAACTTTGATATGAATCAGTTATTAAATGGTGAAATAGATCTTGCCTCTGCGATGATATATAACGAGTATTGGCTACCTATCGAACAAGGATATAGTGAAGATGACTTCACAGTATTTGATATGGAAGAGGAGGGTGCAGGTATGCTTCAGGATGCTCTGTTTGTTAAAAGAGACTTTCTAAACAACAATGAGGACCTATTAGTAAGGTTCCTTAGAGCAAGTATAAGAGGTTGGGAATATGCTATTACAAATCCAGAAGAAGCGGTTGATTTAATGAACCTAGATTTTACTGCTAATGATGTAACAGCAAAGGATCATCAAATAAGGATGGCTAAAGAAACAGCAAAATTATATCAAGCAGATGATGGAGAGAGTGAAGGGTTATTCTACATCAATCTAGAAAAGCTTCAACAGACTGTAGATATAGCTACAGAGTATATAGAAGAAGTTAAAAATATTGACGTTACAAAAATATATACCCTTTCTATATGGGAAAAGGCAATATTGTAATGACAAACTTTACTCTACTTAACAATCCAGTAGTAAAAAATATTGGGTTGAAACTTCATGATAAGGATATTAATCCTCATGAGTATAGAGAGTCTGCTAGATTATTAGGTCTATACATGGGTATAGACCTAGCTAGCAGAGATATACTCCCTACAAAAAAAGAAACCACTAAAACTCCATTAGGTTCACTCACATCCGAGATAACAGATGAAGACAAGATAGGAATAGTCAATGTACTTAGAGCAGGTACTACAATGGCTCTAGGAATGGGAGAGGCCTTCCCTAACAGTTGTATATCCTTTATTAGTGCCTGGAGAAGACAGGAAGGAGACAAAATAATAGCAGATACTGATTACAACAGAGGAATAGAGGATTTAGATAATAAGGTTGTGATAATAACAGATCCTGCATTAGCTTCTGGATCTTCCCTTCTAGCATGCATAGATGTGATATATAAAAAGGTTAAACCTAAAAAGGTACTTATATGTTGTTTACATTCTGCTACAAAGGGTATAAAAAATATAGGAAAGGAGTATCCTGATATTAATATATACTCCGTATTTGGACCTAGTGACCTAAATGAGAAGTTCTATATAGTAAATGGTCCTGGGGACTGTGGAGACAGGTGTTTTGGTACAAAGTAAAATAATTAAATTAGCAATACTATGAAGATACTTGTTAGCCCTTGTTTGCTAGGGATGGCTACAAGATATGATGGAAAGAGTAAATTAGATGAAAATCTTCTTTCATTCCTTTTGATCAATAACATTGATTTCTATCCTCTTTGTGCAGAGCAACTAGGAGGCCTCACAACACCCAGAGAGCCTTCAGAAATAGAGAAAGGATATACAGCAAAGGACATACTGAATGGAAAAGGTAGAGTTTTAACAAAAGATGGGAAAGATGTTACCAGTAATTTCGTCTCGGGTGCTCAGGAAATATTGAAATTTTGCAAATCAATTAATATCACTCATGCTATATTAGCAGAAAAAAGCCCTTCGTGTGGATATAGCTTAACATATGACGGGACCTTTAGTGGTACATTGATAGAAGGAAAGGGTATATTGGCCCAACTACTGAGTGACAATGGGATAATTATTGTAAAAGAGTATAAAGATTTACTTAAGGATTAAACGAAGGTTAAAGCAAATCCTTTTTTGCCTGCTCTTCCTGTTCTTCCTATACGATGAATATAATCATCATATGATTGAGGCATTTCATAATTAATCACATGAGAGATATTATTAACATCTAATCCTCTAGATGCTACATCCGTAGCTATTAAAACATCAATACTACCTTTCTTAAACTTATCAATTATTCTACTCCTTTGATTCTGCTTCTTATTTCCGTGTAAAGACTCAACATATATCCTAGACTCTCCTAATTTTCTACACAGATTATCTGCACCTCTCTTTGTAGCAGTAAATATGAGAACTTTTTTGAGCTCTTCCTTTTTTAGAAGATTTAATAACACATCAAATTTGTTTTCGTTTCTATCTAATCTAACAACATCTTGATCAACATTTCTTCCAGGTTCCTGCTTCTCTATCTCTATCCTTACAGGGTTGTTTAATAGAGTATTCGCTATCTGCTCAGACTTATTATTCATAGTAGCAGAAAAAAACAGAGATTGCCTTTCCTTTTTCAGTCTATCAATTATGAATCTAATATCATTTATAAATCCCATATCTAGCATTCTATCTACTTCATCCAGTATTACGTTATTTATAGTAGAAAGATTAATTTCTCTTCTTTCTGTCAAATCTTTTAATCTTCCAGGTGTAGATATTATGAACTCAGGATTTCTTCTTAATATACTAATTTGAGTTCTCATACTATTACCACCCATTATTAAAACACTATTAATACCGGTGTTTCTTGAAAGTTGTCTAAATTCATCCTGTATCTGCATAGCTAGTTCCCTAGTTGGCACTACTATCAAGCATCTACTATTTCTATCCTTAACAATTTTATTTATCATTGGTATTAAGAAAGCTGCCGTCTTTCCTGAACCAGTTGTCGCTATTCCTAATATATCTTTTCCACTTAATATCTCCGGTATAGCTTTGTACTGTATTTTTGTGGGGTGACTATATCCCTTTTCATAGGCATTTCTTTTTAAAACCTTTGTTATCTCAAATTGAGAATACTCAAAATCATCTACAAACATATTCATAGGCTCACTATCCACTGCTTTTGCAATTAGTTTGTCTACAGAGATTGTATTTGGCTTATACCTAGATCTTCTTGTATTGTTGTTATATCTATTATGGCGATATCCTCCATTATTTCTGTGATAATGTCTCACGGTTGTATATATTTATTTTATTTTCAGTTTCTTATAGATAACCGAATATAAAATTTAAACCGTAAGGTACTTATTTCGTGAATCTACATTAAACGAAGATGGAGTATAACATGGAATGATTAGAAAGTATATAAGAGATTCCTTGATTATTAATAGGTTCCATATATAATATATCCATATATGAAAAAGGTCCTCATATTATGTGGTGGTCCTTCCAGCGAACATGAAGTGTCTATTTCCACAGCTCAATCAATACTTAACTATATCGATTACAAAAGATATTTAGTATCGCTATGTATTGTAGACAAAAAAAAGAGATTTTCTTTTACAAAGATTCTAGAACCACTATCTATTAACAGTATCAAAAACAAACCCATTTCACTGGATAGTGGTATTAAAAAGTTAAAACAGTATAATTTAGTTCTCCTAGCAACTCATGGTCAATTTGGTGAGGATGGTGTTATACAAACATACTTAGAAGAAAACAATGTCAAATTTACAGGATCAGATTCATATTCAAGTAGATTATGTATGGATAAGTACAGATCTTGTACTTTGGTTAATAAATATTTAAAGCTACCTGAGGTGAAAACAAAACTTATTAAATTAAAAGATTTAGAAAGTATACTCAGAAACAGTAAACTACCTCTTTTTGTAAAACCAAATAGAGATGGTTCTAGTGTGTGTGCCTACCCGCTAAAAGACAATAATGATGTTAAAAACTCTCTTAAGGATTTTGACAAATATAAAGATAATGGTGGGGGGATTTTAGTACAGGAACTTATAGAAGATTATGTGGAAGTGAGTTGTGGGTGTTTAGAAAAGAAAAATGGTACATTTATATCACTTCCTCCAATAGAAATAATCCCCCAAAAAGCTACTTTTTTTGATTATAAATCTAAATACGATATAGGAGGTTCTATTGAAAGAATACCAGCTGTTGGTATTCCTAAAAAACAAAGGGATCAAGTTTCCAAATTAGCAATAGAAATTCACAAACTACTTGGATGTAGACTATACAGTAGGTCTGATTTCTTAATAAAAGGATCTGATATATATTTTCTAGAAACAAATACCCTTCCTGGTATGACTGCTACCTCGTTAATTCCCCAAGAAGCTAAAGCCATTGGGATGAATTTTACAAAACTCATTACATTTTTCATAGAAAACGCTTAGTATGTTTAATAGTCCTATATTCCAAAACAGACCGACCTATGTAGAGATTTCTTTAAATAACCTTAAAAATAATGTCTTGGTGATTAGAAATATTATTGGTAAAAATACAAAACTAATGGGTGTAGTTAAAGCAAATGCATATGGACATGGGTTAGTAGAAATATCCAAAGAATTAGAAAAATTAAATGTAGACTACTTAGGCACGGCATATTTGGAAGAAGCAATATACTTAAGAGAGAATGGTATTAAAAAGCCAATACTTGTATTAGGTGCTATTACTAACTCACAGGTTCCATTGTATCTTAAATATGATGTCGATATGACAGGATCTTCTATTGAAAAAATAGAGAACATATCTAAAGTGGCTAAGAAATTAGGAAAATGTGCTAATATACATCTTAAAATTGATACTGGTATGGGTAGAATAGGGGTACAGTGGGATAGGAAAGAAAAATTCATAGATAAAGCATACAGTTTAGAGAATATTAATATTGTAGGAATATTCTCTCATTTTTCTGATTCTATTAATGACAAAATATATACATATTTACAATCTGAGAGGTTTAGTAAGGTATTGGAATATATTAAAAAGAACTATAAACTTCCTCCAATTATTCACTTAGCAAATAGTGGTGCGGTATCAAACAATTACAAAGACTCCTTTTTTGATATGGCAAGACCTGGCCTTATGCTGTATGGATACAGTTTTAATCCTAAGATACAAAGATTACTAAAACCTGTTATGAAATTTTTTACAAAAGTATCATATTTTAAGGTTTTAGAGAAAGGATATACTGTTGGATATGATAGAACATATACTACGGAGAACAGATCCCGTATCATTACCCTACCCGTAGGATATGCAGATGGATATCCATCTACATTGTCAAATAAAGGATATGTGTATGTTAATGATAAAATATATCCACTAGCAGGAAGGGTGTGTATGGATCAAGTTATGGTAAGTCTGGGAAAGACTGGAGAAGCATATGTAGGCGATACAGTAGAGTTGTGGGGAGATAATATTTCTCTTTATAAATTATCTTCGCTCTCAGAAAGATCAATTTGGGATATGCTAACTAGTATCAGTGAAAGAGTCCCTAGAATATACAAGAAATAAAAATACCTCGATACTACTTCTCCCTTTGTCTTTGTTGCAAATAGGAACCCAAATTACTAATTATTTCCCTTGTGAATTGTTCAGCATCATCTTTGGTTAGTATTCTTCCTTCTGAAGAAGTTCCTGCAATACTAATATGATAGTATCTGGAATCAACTCCTATAATACAACTTTCTTGCGTACTAGGTGCATGTCCCCTTATCTCATCCCTTACTCCCCATAACTTGGCAGTTGGAATATATTTTTTAATTTCGTTAGATAAGAAAGTATTATCTTCCGGTTTAATTGCAATATTTTGCAGAATGTAGCTTCGGGAATCAGTGGAAAGTGACTTCCCAGAATAAAGCTCATCCCAACACTTAAACATGTCCTTTTGCGAGGTCCTTCTTGAAGGTTTATAACTAGTCTCTCTCATTCCAAACTCATATGTTATTTCATCTATATTCCTACTCTCCTTTATATATTTTATTATGCTATGTATTGCATTCGGATCAGAATTTTGTAGCATATTTACCATTAATTCATTAAATGACTTTCTATCATAAATCTCTTCCTCTAGTACAGCCTTTAAACCTTTGGCCCTAATCATCTCCTTATGCATATCTTCAAATATTCTCATTGCGAAAATGGATAGTGGTAGCTTCATAGCCGAATCTGTTGTATAGGGGGCCCCATTTCTCCATTCAAAAAGTTTTCCTTCTCCCATCTCTGTGATTAACACATTCCAATTGCCCTGTTTTTTCTCCAGCATTTTATTTAATAAAACATTGCGTGACTTTTCAGAGACAGTATCATCCAAAAGTATCTCACCAGGAGTCTTTCTTCTTGCAATATAAAAACCTTTGGTCCCTGTTGTAGCTTTTAATCCTCCTGCACCTCTTGCCCATTGTCTGAAAAATCCATCCTTTGTTTTAGGATCCCAAAGCATTAACTCCCTTATCTCAAAATGCTCCTTGTAGTCACCATGAACGTTAGAGACACAGTATACCCTTCCATCTGGATCTTTCCTGGATATTGCTATATAGTGTGTAAAAGAACCACCGTAAAGATATAGAAAATCTCCTACTTCTAATTCTTTTGCACCCGGGATATCACTGAAATCTAATTTCCCTACACTAGCATTTATACGATAACGTTCATATTTCTCTTCTGGAAAGGCCCATCTAAATCTCGACTCGTGATCAAATTTTCCTAACCACATATCATTAGGAGATACATCACCCTCCATCCTTACCTTATTTACATCTTCATTCCAAATTTGACTAAATGTACCATCTTCATTTAATTTGTAACCCAAGAGGATCGCAGTCGCTAAAGGACCACATATATTTTCGGCAGAAGCCGTACTTACACCCCTAAGATTACATGCAACTTTAATAGCATCATCATGATTATTGGCAACATATGATTGAGAGATCTCAGCAAACGGATTGTTTTCTACTAAGTCTTGTTCATTTTTAATATCCAAATGGGGCATAAATGCCATTGCTAATGCTCCCTTTCCTATTGTTCCTAGAAACTCCCTTCGACTAATAGATTTCTCTTCTTTTTCTGAACCCTCTATTGATTGAAAATCTTCCATTCTCTGCCAAGCTATACTTAGTGATGATGTTCCTCCTCTGCCTCCATGGCTTCCTTTCGAGTTTCATGCACTGTACCCTCAGGATGATTAGGAGGAGTGTATATGGTATATAGTTTTAAATCCTCAGTTTCAGATGTATTAATAACATTATGCTCTGCTCCTGCAGGAACTATAGCAACCATATCCTCTTCAACAACACTCTCAACTCCATCTATTACAAACTTAGCTTCTCCTTCCTCTACTCTAAAAAACTGATCCACATTATTATGTACCTCATTTCCTATATCTTCACCACCCTTAAGACACATAACTACTAGTTGCATATATTTACCTGTAAATAGAACCTTTCTAAAATTACTATTATTCAATGTCTGTTCCTCTATATTATCTATATAACTCATAATATATAATTAAACAATTTATATATTTAGATTGTACATTATTAACATAATATTTCAATGTTAAAAAAATATAAAAGATTACTAGTTATAATATTATCTATATTCCTTATACTCTCCCTTTTATACATCTCTAACATATATACCACGGAAGAGGTAGTAGAGTATGTTTTGCAAGCTGGGATATACGCTCCAATACTATACGTACTTATACAGATAGTAGGACAAATATTTGCTCCCTTAAGTACCTCTGTATTATTCGTAGCTGGATTTATACTGTTTGGCCAAAGAGCTATTGCATACATGATATTAGTATGGTTAGTTACATCCATTACAAACTTTCTGATTGCAAAAAGATATGGGAAATCTGTACTTAAGTTTTTTGTAGGGAAAGAAGGAGTTAATACTGTAGAGGATATTGTTAGAGGACTTAGCACAAAGAAATATCTTTTACTAAGATTTTTAACCTTCTATATGAATGATTTTGCATCATATGCTTTTGGACTAACAGATATTAAGTTCACTACTTATATGATTATGACGGTAATATGTATGATACCTTGGGCTGTTGTAATGGTATATGTTATGCAAGGAAGTAGTAATATATTGATAACCACCATAAGGGTATTTAGTGTAATGATACCATTCTCATTAGTAGGATATATTTTCTTTAAAAAGATATCCATTAAAACACTACTTAGAAATATACTATTTAGAGTACAGAATAGGGGAGGTTAACCAAATACCATTTTAATTAATTTCTTTTGTCTTTTAAACAGTGGGTGCTTTTCATCTGTATTGGCCACTATACTCTCCAAAACATTCCTATGGTACCACTCCTGATCCTCCCTCCCTCTCTTAAACTTATTCCACACCTCTTCTCCCTCTCTTTGCAAATCTATATATATTGACTCTAGATTATTTATTTTATCTGCACACTCTACAAGCTTTTCCTCCATACTTGAACCCTTAACATGATCTATAGTTTCTTGTTTTCTCACTTTCCAAGGTAAGCTTTTATCTGATTCTGAAACCCCATCTACAATATTTGCAATCTTTTTTCCGAATCTCTTTTCAATATCCTCCTTAGTATACGGTGTGTCCTCTATGACATCATGTAATAGACCTGCTATGACAATATCATCGCTACATCCAGCTCTTTGGAGTATCATTCCTACAGTAAATGGGTGAAATATCATCGCTACATCTTCCATCTTCCTGTTTTGCCCATTGTGTGCTTTTGTTGCAAAGTATATAGCTTTTTCTACCTTATCCATATATTCTTGTTAAAAATTTTTCTAGTATATCACTTAATTAATAATATATGAATTAGTTATAATATGATGTAATATATATGTATTAAGTGTATACATATTGCCATGTTTCTTTCGAATAAAACAATTAGCAAATACATACAAAAGGGGAAGATTATTGTAAAAGGAAAACTACATATTGAGACTAAGGGAATAACTATGAATTTAGGTCCTGAATTACTTATACCTAAACCTAATCAAACAGTAGATACTCAGAAGCCAAAAGAATTAAAATATGACAAACATGATCTATCTAAGGGTCCATATATTTTAAAACCTAATGATTTTGTTTTAGGCTCTACACTTCAGAGTGTAAGGACAGACAAGGACATTATAACCATGGTAGATGGTAGATCTACATTTGCTAGAGTAGGGATGACTATACATATTACAGCATTAGTATTAGATGGAATACCTTTCAATAATGAAAATTCCGTATTAGAAATAAAGAATTTAGGAAATTGTAATATTGTATTACATAAGGGTGAGAAGATTGGTACATATCTGTTTGCTAAACTAAGTGAAAAGATAGTAGGAGGTAAGGAGAGTAAATATTCTAATCAAGATGGTGTTACACCGCCTAAGATTTAAATTGTTAATATAACAATATGGATATAGATATAATTAGTAGATATATACCTTTTATCTTATTGCTATCAATATGGGAAGGGGTCTGGAAATCCATAGCATTATGGAAATCTGCTAGGAATAATCAATTGTCGTGGTTTGTATGTATATTGATATTTAATACAGTAGGTATATTACCAATACTGTATATAAAGTTTTTTCAAAAGAAGAGTTCATAATTCTTAAATCTGAAGGGGTACTTTATATTAAAAATGTGCTAAAGCACCCCTGGGCAGATTATTGTTCCGTCTAGTTCATCTTTTTTATTCTCTCGAATAGATCTTTCAAGAGAACTTCGCTCTTATTTATAGAGCAAATAGTAACCCTTGCATTGAAAGGAGGATTACAAAGAAGTAAAATATACTCCTTTTCTTCATTACATTGCGTGATTTTACTTACTTCTTCCGATATTCGCAGGAATTCCTTAGGATTTAATTCAAATTCTAGTATGTCCCAAAGGACAATTTTTCCTGTCGGATCCTCTATCACAATAATATCAGCATATTGCATTTCTATCTCCCTTTTTTATGTTTTTATGAGCAATTTGACGGCAACATGGATTATATCACTATGGGGCATACTTCTTCAATAAACCTTGCTCTTCCAATATCTCTGTGATACATTATATCTATGAATAAAATATACCCAAACAAATTAAAAAAAGGTTACACCATTAGAGTCATCGCCCCATCTCGCTCTATGAGCATGATAGGGGAAGATAGTAGGAAATATGCGAAGGAGTACTTCGAAAATAAACTAGATCTGAGAGTGACCTTTGGTAAAAATGTAGAAGAAAGAGACCATTTTGTTTCTTCATCGGTAGAATCAAGAGTAACTGATCTCCATGAGGCCTTTTTAGATAGTAGTGTTAAAGCAATATTTACAATAATTGGTGGCTTTAACTGTAATCAGATACTCGACTACATAGATTGGGATATTATTAAAAATAACCCCAAAATATTCTGCGGCTTTTCTGATATAACAGCACTCAACAATGCAATATATGCTAAAACCGGGTTAGTCACATACTCTGGTCCGCATTATTCAACATTTGGACAGAAAATATTAGACCCATATACACCTGAATATCTTATGAAGTGCCTTTTTGAAGATGATGAGTTTGATCTTTTGCCAAGCAAAGAGTGGAATGATGATGCTTGGTATATAAACCAAGATGAAAGAAATAATGTTAAAAATGATGGATACTGGGTTATAAATGAAGGAAAGACTAAAGGTACTATCTTAGGAGCTAATCTCTGTACTTTCAACCTAATACAAGGAACTGAGTATATGCCTTCTCTTAAAGATTCCATACTGTTTCTAGAGGACGATTCCGAATCAAGGGCTACTAATTTTGATAGAGATCTACACTCCATAATACATCAAAAAGGGTTTTCTGGTGTCAAAGGGATTGTAATAGGGAGGTTCCAGAGGGATAGTGAGGTGTCAAAAGAGGATTTACAAATAATGATAAAGAATAAAAAAGAGCTAGAAGGTATACCTGTGGTTGCCAATGTTGATTTCGGTCACACAGATCCTAAGATAACCTTTCCTGTGGGAGGAGAGTGTACCCTCGATCTTACTGCTTCCTCTGCAAGTATAAAAATAACCAAACATTAATGAACAAAAAGGTTATTGTAAATGATAAGATGCAAAGCAATTATGTATATTACCTCATAGAGCTTGTTGGCAAAAATTTTGATCCTGAATTTGAACCAGAACTTACTCCTAAACAGATGTTGGAACTAGGAGTATTTGGTGGGAAGTATATGACTGATTGTATTAAAGAATTCCCTAAGGATTGGTTTACTAACGCTAAACTATCTCCACGAAAGAAAGACATATCCCTTAACTTTTTCAAGGTAGACGCTAGTATGCCGCTATCGTATTGGAGACAGAAAGGTTGGATACATCACGAAGATCCAAGAGGATGGTTTCAATGGTATTGTAGATATTATATGGGAAGAAGAATACCACCAGAGGATGAAAGACAGATTAAAAGATGGAGGGCTATAAAGAGACATATAGCTGGGATACAGAAAAACTGTATACCACTGGATTTGGATTGTAGAAAGAAACAGAGACAAGCTGTATTACATTGGGCCTATGATAGTAGGAAGATATAACTATTCTACAGTATAATCATCAAAATACCCCTGTATTAAAACAACAGGCGTACCTTTATCTCCACTACCACTAGTTAAATCACAAAGACTACCAAGTAAATCAGTCAGTTGTCTTGGTGTAGTACCTAATGACTTCTCTACGACATATTTCTCTGTATTCTTCTCCTTTATCATCTGCTTTACATAATCATCCAGCTTCCCCTCTTTATTCCAATTCTCCGATACATATTTAAGTTTAATCTCTTTAGGTCTTCCTTTTAAACCATCTGTGAAGCCTGGAGATACAACTGGATCTGCTAATTCCCAAATCTTTCCGACAGGATCCTTAAAGGCACCATCCCCATATATTAACACCTCTATATCCCTTCCTGTCTCCTTTTTTAATCTCTTCTGTACATTCCTAACAAATTCATCTCCATCTCTCGGGAAAAGTTTTAACCTATCTTCTCCCATTCTATTAGAACCTAACAGACCATACTCCTTGTTATAACCTCTTTTACTACTTTTTCTTGAACATATATCATCCAAACCGTACACCAATTTGCCTCCATTCACTTTCAAAATTCTTTTTGTTCTTTCCCGAGTATGTATATCACATGCTAACACATTCTTCGTGTATTTGAGTATATATTTTGGATCATTAGAAAAATGTGCAACTACATTCCCATTCCCTATACTTTTATAGTATTCGACATAGTCCATACCAGTAAATTCGTGTTTAACTTTCTTCCCAAATAGTTTTCTATACTTTTGCTCACCAAAAGAGTGGGAATATGGATTAACACCTAGCTTCTCCATTTTATCTACATTCATCAAATGATTTCCTACCTCATCTGCTGGATAACTAAAGAGTATATGAACCTTCTTAAATGCTTTAGTTATTGCATGAAGAATCAAAGAGAATCTGTTTCTACTAAGTATTGGAAAAACTATGCCAATCTCATCCACTGGAAACTTCTTCCTTAAATCTTTAACTACTTCATCAATAGTTACGTAATTATTCTGACATATTGATACTACAGCCTCTGTAATACCAACAATATCCCTATTCTTAAATTGGAACTTTTCTCCCTTTGAAACCCTAAGGAGAGAAGAGACCACTACATCTATTAAATCGTCCCCTTGTTTAATTATAGGGGTTCTTATACCTCTTACTACTGTTCCTGTATATCTCATAAACATATAAATTTAAAAATTACATACATCATATCCTAACACATCTTTACATTTATTAGATTTACAGTGATAATATTAGAATTCGGTTTAAGTACACCCCAAAATTCTCCTAACATCTGAATATCAATACTTAATTAAGATATCTGCATATACAAGAAGCCATTCTTAAAATATTGGAAATTATGCTATTAGTTTTTTACTCTCCTCAATATCATTCCATGGATACTCTATCTGCCCAAAGCAGAGAGATTCTTCATGAGCTTTTCCTGTTATTATTACAACATCATTCCCCTTGGCTAATTCTAAACCTTCTTTAATTGCATCTCTTCTAACCTCTACATTCTTATCCATATAGTCAAATCTATACAACTTTCCTTTCTTATTCTTGCCCTCTCTCCAACCTTTCTCTATCTGATCATTTATGTCTTCTAAATTCTCTAATCTAGGATCCTCTGCCGTTAATATTGTAATATCACTTAATTCATTTGAGATTCTTCCCATCTCAGGTCTTTTATAGAAATCTCTTCTACCTGCACAACCAAAAACATGAATAAGTTTTCCATCATCTTTCACCATCAACCTTGCAGACTTAAGAGCATTCTCTACAGCATTGGAGGTATGAGCATAGTCCACAATTACGGTATACGGTTCTTTTTTAAGTATCTCCATTCTTCCTTTAACTGTTTTAAAAGAAATGATTGAATCTTTCATTTTCTCAATCGTAATATTTTCTTTTTCGCAGACTGCTACAGAACAAAGAAAATTAGAAACATTATATTTCCCTAAAATTGGCAAAGTTATAGGAAATGTTTCTTCCTTATTTCTCAACTCGAAATTTATTCCATTCTTTAACTCTTCTATATCTTTTCCTTCAAAATCTGCTACTTGAAGAATAGAGTAGGTGAGAACATTATTTGAAAGTTTAGAGAGTATTTCGAAGGATTTATCATCCTTATTTAATACAACTAAACCACCATCCTTAAGATGATCCTTTATTAGAAGTGCTTTGGCATTGCAGTAGCTATCCCAATTGCCGTGGTAGTCTAAATGCTCTGATGTGATGTTTGTATATCCAACAGTATCAAACTTTAACCCTGCTAATCTCCCTTGTTCTAAGCCATGAGATGTGGCTTCTATGATCACATGTGTGCATTGCTCTGTTTCTATTCGTTTTAGAAGATCGTATAGTTCTTGGGACGATGGAGTCGTTGTATGCAAACCAGTCGCAATCTCTTCTTCTCCAATATATGCTGCAACTGTTGTTATTAATGCAGGTTTAAATCCATTATCTTTCAACATATGGTAGATCATAGTACAGGTTGTTGTCTTCCCATCAGTACCTGTAATAGCTATATACCTCATTTTTGAAGTATCTATATCAAATAGTGGAGCAATGTTAGAATCTTTAAAAGCCTTTATCTCACTCTCATTCATATTCCCAGACTCAAAATCTTTGATGATTTGTTTGTAGAATTTCCCTAATTCCAAACCCTCCTTATCGCTATTGTCCTCCTTTATTTGCTCTTGCAATTCTTTAAGTAAGTCATTCGTATATATGAAAAAATCACAATCAAATATCTCACCTGGTTGAGGATTCCTATAATTAATCTTTACACCCCAACTCTCTATTTCCTTTGTTCTTTCTGATTCCTTTAGATCATATCCTTCTACAACTATATCTAGAAGATTAAGGAATTTAACAATGTAGTAGGCACCTCGTCCTCCAATACCAATAACTACTACTTTTTTTATTTCGCTATATTTCATCTTTATTATCTTCTAATTTCAAGCTGGGAAGTATTTTATACAAATCTCCTGCACTGGCTAATACACAGATATAATCAGAGTTATACTTTTTATCCAAGAGTAGCGATGCGGTATTTTCGAAATCCTTTGTATAAAGTATTTCTTTAGAAGGGTTCTTCTCTTTAAGATAATCTACAAATTCTTCCTCAGTTATTAATTCTTTATATCTTCTCTCCTCTCGGTTGGGTGCGAAAATATTGGGGATATATAAAATATCTGTATCGTCAAGACTCTTTGCAAATTGATCTTTGAAAGAGTATGTCCTTTCAAAACTATGCGGTTGCCACACAAATATTATTTTTTTATCTGGGAAGCTCTCTCTCGTAGCTCTCAAGCATGCCTTCACCTTTGTGGGATTGTGTGCATAGTCAAGATATACTGACATACCATTAATGGTAGAACCCTTAAATTCAAATCTTGAAGCTACTCCTGGGAAATCCTCTATATCAACATTTAACTTTAAGTATTCTGCTACACCACATGCCCTTAGTACGTTCTGTTTGTTATAATCACCTCTGAGACCCGCTGTGACATTAGAACAATCATCCTTTAGATTAGCAACATCAACTATCTCTATGTTGTATTCCTTAATCTTTCTTAAAATATTTTCTATATTATTCCCCTTTGTATCGACTACCAAAGCTTTTGTGGTATTTGATACAAACTCCACAAAAGCATCATTATACTGCTCTTGCGATTTAAAGAAGTCTGTATGATCTAATTCAATATTTGTTATGACAGAAATATATGGAGTAGGGGCTCTATCTAGAAATTGTTTCTTGTATTCGCATGCCTCTACTACAAAATACTCATTCTCGGGATTGTAGTTCCATGATCTATCTATATCTAATATGTGATCTCCTATAACAAAGTTTGGGAGAGAGCCTAACGCCTTATATAACATCCATACAGTTAAAGCACATGTGGTTGTTTTCCCATGTGTACCTGCTATGGCAATTGTCTTAAACTCTTTACTAATTATTCCCGTTAATTTAGCTACTGGAATAGTTGGAATATTCTTTCTTTCTGCAACTACACACTCTGGATTACCTGGAATAGGACCTGTGGGAAGAACAACTAAATCCAAATCATCTGTTATATATTTTCCACTATGACCACCCTCATACAAGACACCTCTCTCTATCCATTTTTTTGCATCCTCTGATTGTTGATTAACTTCCGATGCAGTGACTTTAACCCCTTTCTCTATGAGATAGTTAGCACAGAAGCTACAAAAAGCGGAGGTGATGCCTATAAAATGAACCTTCTTCAATCCTTGTATATCTATCATATAATTATTTTAACAAATTAACATACTTTACATACTGATCACCTCTATCAAATTCATTCAAGAACATATTAAAACTTGAAGCACTTGGACACAGTATTACCATGTCTCCATCTTTTGCTAACTCATATGCCTTCTTAACTGCACTTTCCATATTATTAAAATACTTATGCGTATTATCAAAATCACCCATTAAGTCATTTATCCTCTCAGAGGCTGTACCTTCAAGAAGTACCAAACCTTTTAGATGTTCTTTCATATTGTCTACAAGCAATGAATAATCAAGTCCTTTATCCACGCCACCTGCTATCATAATAATCTTCCCACTGAAATCTTTTGAAAATCTCTCAAACATAGCTTTAACAGCCTCTACAGAGGTTGCTGTAGTATCGTTATAGAATTTAACACCATTAAGCTCTCTAACAAGCTCTTGCCTTCCAGGTACACCTTTGAAATCTTTTAAGACTTCCTCTATATCTTCATTACTAATGTCATATATTTTCGCTGTAGCTATGGCAGAAAGTATGTTATACATGTTATGTTCTCCTTTTAAAGCTACATCTTTCGACTGAAGCTTTAGTATAGGTACACCATTTAAATATATCTGCATATTATCATCCATATAGTAGTTTGCAGGGGTATCTTTAAGTGAGTAGGTGATAATATTGGACTTACAATCCTTCACAAATTCTTTCGTAATATCATTGTCGATATTTACAACCAAATAATCATCATTCCCTTGATATCTATATATGTTCTTCTTTGCATTTATATACTCTTCCATACTACCGTGCCAATCTTGATGATCTATGTACATATTTGTAACAACAGCAATATGTGGTGATACTTTATTTGCTCCCATACCATCTAGATGAAAGCTAGATATTTCCAAAACAGCAATATTATCCTTGGTTAGAGTATCCACCTCTCTTATAGCACTTCTTCCTATGTTTCCTCCCAAAAATATTTTTCCTCCGTATTTTTTCTTCAGAAATTCATATATTAAAGAAGTTGTTGTGGACTTCCCCCTTGTCCCAGTTATTCCTATGATAGGGCAGGGTGAGAGTCTGTGAAAAAGACTCATCTCCATTTCAATCTGTTTCCCCGCTTTTTGGGCTATTTGTAGATATTCACTATTTGGTTTAACAGCAGGATTTCTAACAATAATATCATTATTTAGAAAATCTTCTTCTCTATGCTCTCCTAAGTGTAGCGTTATTTGCTCCTTATACTTTTCTAACTTCCCTAATATTGGAGATAGTTGTTCTTTTGTTCTTAAATCAGTTATGGTAACTAATGCGCCATGCTTTAGGAAATACTCTGCCATACCCAATCCACCATCATTTAAACCAAGACCAAATATCAGAACTTTTCTATCTTTTAATGAGTGCATAGAATAATATACTAAGAAAAGGCATAAATATCTATATGCTTGTACAAGAAAAATAACGTTATTGCCATAATAATGTAATAGTGGTACTATTTTCATTATGCCCCGCACCAGAGGTCGTAGAATTTTGACAATTATACTGATAGCATCAATACTCTGTTCTTTGTTTTTTCTTTTTTTAAAAGATAATTACTATAAAGATGTAAATGCATATACTGTTAATGACGCTTTTATAGATGATACATATATCGACGCTGTAAATTCATCAAACTATATACTTTCAGGAGGTCAAATTTCTGCATCGACAAGATCATACACCTTTGGAACAGGTGCTGATGGAGCCTGTACTGTATCAAGTAATATGAATATCAACACACAGTCATGTGTGGGAAGGGCATACGGAGATGCTGTACGGTTTCAGAAGTATAGTACTTATACCGCAAATGCTGGTACAAACCAAATGCGTTTAAGTACATCTACATTAAACGGATTAGCTGTGGGAGATGAGGTATTAATAATAACTCAAGATGGTTTATCCTCTTTCGCACAGTATACAGGACAGTATGAGACAGTTACTATTTCTAATATAACTGGGGATACATTGACTTTCGAAACCAACTTACAAAACACATACTACTCTTCAAATAATATAGCCATTATTAGAGTTCCTCAATATACAGATGTAACGGTAAACGAGGGATTTGCTATTACTTCTGACACTAAATCGTTACTTGCTAATGCCGGTGTCATTTTTTTTAAAGCCACAGGTACAGTTGCGATTAATGGTTCTATAAATGGAGCGACAAAGGGCTTTCCTGGAGGTACTGCCTGCTCCCTATCTTGTACAAGCAGTGGAGAAAGAGGTGCAGATTATGCAAAAGGTAGGGCTCAAAATGCCGGGAAACTCACTTACGGAAACGAAAATGGAGAGAACGAGACATATGCCGGTGGTGGAGGTGGTGGTGGAATGTATTTAAAGATTGCAAATGTAGACAATTACGCTAATACCAATTATGTTAGTACAAATTTTGATATATATGGAGCAAACGGAAAACAGGGTCAGTCCTTTACAGGTAATGGTGGAGCTATCGATAGTCTTAAACTCTATATGAAAAAGAGTGGTTCTCCAACGGGAAATGGATATGCAAAGATATACTCCCATAGTGGAACTTTTGGGACATCTTCTGTTCCGGACACTTTGCTTGCCACATCAGACGCCTTCGATGTATCAACATTAACAACCACTATTGCGTTAATAAATTTCAACTTTTCTGGTGATGAGAGAATTACCCTTACTAACGGAACTAACTATGTTGTGGTTTTAGAGTATACAGGTGGAAATTCTAGTAATAAGGTATTGATAGGGGCTGATTCAACAAGCCCCACGCATGGGGGAAACAGGGTGTCTCATGATGGTACTAATTGGCAAGCGGACAATACTCACGATCTCATCTTCTATGTATACAGTGACAATGGCCCTGTTGATTGTGGTATTGGTGGTACTGGTGGAGTTGGAGGTGCGGGTGGTGGCGGTGGAACTTCTTTGGGCAATTTGTTAACGAAAACCAAAGGTGGTGGTGGTGGTGGTGGTGGATATGGAACAGGAGGAGGAGGAGGAAGTGGATATCAAAATGGTGGAGATGGTGGAGATAATAGTGGTACTGGAGGAAATGCGTATTGTGGAGGAGTATCGGGAGAAGCGTATGCAGGAGGAGGTGGTGGTGGTGGTAATTATGGAGTAGCAGATCTTTCTCTTCTTTTTCTTGGAGCTGGCGGTGGTTCTGGAGGAAGTGGATCACCAACCTCTACAGGAGCAGGCGGAGCAGGTGGAGGAATTGTATACATATATGGACAAAATGTAGTTGTTGGAGCAAATGGCTCTGTGAACGCTAATGGAGCAGATGGAAGTAATGCAGGAGCGTATAGCGGTGGTGGTGGTGGTGGTGCAGGAGGCTCTGTTAAATTATATACAAACAGTATAACCTTAGGAAATGACAAAGTAACTGCAAATGGAGGTATTGGAGGTACAGGTGCATACAGTGGAGGAAACGGTGGTGATGGAAGAATTCATATTGATTATGTGTCCTCGATATCTGGGACAACAACTCCTTTGGCACATACCACTCAACTTCCTCAATACCAAAATCAAACTTCTATACAATCTTTAGACATTCTTCCTGGAGATGAGAATATGAAAATGATTTCATTTGATTACTCCATATCCTCTTTACCCTCTGGGACTTCCGCAACTGCACAATTTAGTACAGATGCAACAACGTGGTATAACTCAGGAGGGGTAGAAGATGGATCTGATACTCTTGTACAAGGAAATAGCAACTCTATAGATCTTTCATCCCTAGATTGGGAAACAGATTCCTTCTATTATAAAATAGAATTTGATAATGACGAAGGCGTAGCAACACCAGTTTTAGACGATATTTCATTATCATATGATCAAGCTCCACTTGCCCCTACAATTGAGACTCCTGAAACTATCTCAACTTCAAGTATAAGATGGAATTTTACAGACAATTCAGATAATGAATTAGGTTTTAAACTATATAATTATGATAATTCCTTGATAGAAACAGAAGAAACTTCTGATTTGAGCTATATTGAAGAAATCAATCTATTACCTAACACCCAATATCGAAGAAAAATTTCTTCCTACAATATCCTAGGGGATAGTAATTACTCTGAGGAAACTAGTAAATACACCTTTGCTGACATACCAGTACTTACCTTCGGAACTGTTAACAAAAATTCAATTGGATTAAATGTTACAAATGCAACCAATTTATCCTCAGGCACATCAGGAATTCTGTTTAATTGTATAAATAGTGGATGTAATACGGGTATAAATACATGGGTACAAAATAGTACGGCAACATCCTCTTCTCTGCAACCAAATACACAGTATTCTTACAAGGCCAAAGCACGTAATGCTGAAGGTATAGAGAGTGGATACTCTTCCACGATCTCCCAATATACATTAAGTGATATCCCTAACTTAACAGCTACAGCCCTTACCTCAACTTCTATAACTTTGTATGCGACTAATGTTAATAATCTAGAACAAGTATCATCAGGCCTCCTTTTCTCATGCTCTTCTTCCAATTGTAATACTGGAATCAATGAATGGGTTCAAAATAGTACAGATTCCTCTTTGAATTTAATTCCAAACACACAGTATAGCTATTCTGTGAAGGCTAGAAATGCGGAAAGTATAGAGACAAGTAGTTCTTCTACCTTATCTAGATATACCCTGGCGAATACTCCTACGATATCCTGTCTGACCACCACATCTACTACTATAACTCTTTCTGTAGAGAAAAATTCTAATCCCGATAATACGAATATATTAATTAACGAGTCTAGTAGTAATAAATATTTAGACAAGACATTAGGTGTACTTTCAGATACAGTTCAGTGGGGGACATTTACAGAATTCACTACTAACAATTCGTACACGGTGAAATCGTTAACACCATCTACTGCCTATACATTTAGAGTTAAAGCTCGCAACGGAGATGCTATTGAAACAGCATACTCCGAGAGCACAACTTGTTATACCAAAGCCTCTACTGTTCAACCTCCAACCACACCGTCAACTACACAATCTCCAACTCCACCTCCTGTGACAGAAGAGCCTCCTATGGAAATCCCTAAAGAGCAATCTAATAAATTAACATCGGAAGAAAAGAAAGCAGTTCTAGATACAATCAAAGATACTGCTACTCCAATAAAAACAATTAAGGATAATGATAAAGTAACAATAACTTTGGGGGAGAAAAATATTTCTGTAAATGAAAAAACAAAGCTCTCAATATACGCCAATAACACGCTAGATGTTGGAATCCCAATCAACACAATATCCTCCTTGAACCCCAACTCTTCTATTAAAGGAGTATACATAGAGAGTAATGGAGAAATCACAAAACTAGCCCTAGATAGTACATCCTACTTCTACGAAACCAAGATGGATATATTCAACTCTTTAGGGACATATGATTTGAATATATTAGCAATGTTTGATGATAATACATCCGTGAGAATGAAGTTGGAGGTATTAGTAGACCCATACGGTTTCGTGTACGAAAAAATTGATGAGAATGAGTTAAGACTCAGTAATGCACAAGTAACACTATATGCCAAATTAGATGATGACTGGAATATATATGGTATAGCAAATAATCCACAATATACCAATACACATGGAGAATACCAATTCTTAGTAGAACCTGGTACTTATAAAATAAAGGTTGAACTAGATGGATACGAAACATATGAAAGTGAGGAGATAGAGGTGGAAAAAACAACCATAGAAATGAACATAGAGATGAATAAGATTAAAAAAGAATATCTTCTATACATATACATAGGTACAGGATTAATACTCACAGTTGGAATCCTACTAATTCTTAAGAAAAGGAAATCCTAAGAAATTACTCCTCTTCTTTAATAGGGCAATTAATAATCATTTCTACAAACTGATTTAACTCACACGGTATTCTTCCATTACTATACTCCACACCTATCTCCTCCTGAGTTAGACCCCCTAAAAAATCATTATCTAATGTTAAGTCAAATAGCTTTTCCTCTACGACCCTTTTCAAACCTTCACCTTCTAATTCTAACTCAGGTGTACCGTAGGTTATATCCATATAACCAATTTCACTATCAAAAAGTATCCAATCCTTCTTCTCTAGAAGACGAATAGCGGCTCCAGGCCTATTAATAGTAGCATAGTTTCTTACATTTCTATTTGATTTAACTGGAAATCCTTCCTGTTTAGAATCTTTATATGGTGTAATGCGTCTTTTTTCTTTTCTCATAGGATAATTTTAGTAAAAAAGGGTTACAAATACAACCTTTTTTGATATACTATGAGATTGTGTTTGTTTTTAAAGACAACCATATATTTATTCTGTTATACTTTTAGATTTGTTATGGACGAGAATGAAATAGAGTTACAGAAAGGAACTAGTCCAACTGAACATGCTCAGGATATTCTTCTCTCCTCAATTCAATACCTTGAGACCTCAACTCCACTAGAAGATGAGGAAAAGTATGAAGCTGCAAAATTAATAACCTCTTTCTCAGAAAATAGCGAAGAGATAAAACATTTACCATTTGACCTATTTACTTATCTTGGATACTCTCTTAATCCTACGGCTTTTGAATCAATAGACAAAAAAATTATTGCTGACTTAAACAGTGAGAATATCGCTTCCATGATATATCTACACTCCCAAGGAATAAAGATAAATAAGATATTAAAAAGAGATGATTTACTCAACTTAAGCTTTGAAAGAATCTCGGAGCAATATAAGATATATAAAGAATTTAATCTAGATATAGAAAATGTTTTTCATTTTCATCCTGAATTTAACAACATAGATTCTGAGGAAATTATTTTTAGGATTAAAGAAGGAAGAAAACTACCTCCTCTTAACAAAGCAGAGGAAGAAAAAATTAGAGATTTAGAGATAGAATTAGAAAACAGATTAGTTGAAACAACTTCATATTATAAATTAGCTAACCCAAACCACAGAATACTTGAAGATGAAGAAGTTGGATTACTGTTCTTCGGCTATCAAAAATTAAACTATTCCCTTCATAGTAAAGAAAGTTTATACAGAGACAAAGAAAGAATAGAATCAATTATTTTACTATTCAACCAAAGATTAGTTATATCTCGTTCGAGACATTATGTAATGAAATTTTTGGAATTCGTGCATGATGACTCTAGAGCCCCTCTAAACTATCAAGATTATGAAGATATATTACAGAGTGCTTCCGTTGGACTTTTCAAAGCTATTAGAAATTTCAAATTAGAATCAGAAAATGACTTCTCTACATATGCTACTCATTGGATAGATGGAACATTAATGAATTCGAACAAAAACAGTTTTAATATGATTAAAATCCCCGCCTATCTCTTCCCTGATCTTAAATTATACAAGGAGCAAAGAGATCTATTAGAGGGAGAAGGAGTTGCAAATCCGAATTTTGATCAAGTCATGGATTATTGTGATGCGCATGGCATTGAATTTGCTAATAATAGAAATTATATACAAAGTGCTTTGTCGGTTAATTATGTATACTTAAATCTTGATAAAGCTGAATTTGACGAAGAAGGCGAGGAAGAGGGGGTAATCGATAAATTGACGGATAATTCAAATCTTCCTGAGGAAGAAATTATATTAAAAGAAAATAAACAAGAAATTGATAATATACTTAATGAACTTGGCCCTAGGAATAAATATATTGTAATGAATAGGGCTGATTATACTATACAAGAAAAATTGTTCTTAGAAACATTAGGAAAATTATTCGGAATTTCAGGACAAGCAGTTTCATTTATAGAGCAAAATGCCGCTAAAAAGTTAATCCCTAGTTTAAAAGAAGTGTATTCTTACTAAAGAATATTATTAAAATCCACAATTTCAGAAAGATCTTTCACAATAATCAACTTTACACCATCTGATATTACATCATCATCTGACAATCCTTTCCCATACAAATCGATCCATATTACATTCTTGCATCCTGACTCTATGCCTGAGAGAATATCTGCATCCAAACTATCTCCAATTATTAAAGATTTAGAGATATCACCATCTATTAACTTAAATGCTTCTTTCCAGCTATTAGCATTCTTAATATTTGATAGACCAACGGCAAGGTAGGGGATATCTATATTCAGCTCTTTCCCGAGCAGATTAACTTTAACATTAGTCCAATCATCCTCCGCATGAGAACATAATACAAATTCAATACTATTCTTTTTCAATATTTTAAGGATTTCATATGCACTATCATATGGATCAGTGGAGTTCATATAGAAATCACTCAAATTTTCTTTAACAATACTCTCTATATCCTTATTCATATATCCCAAGTACTCCTGTAGTGCCCCCAGAACCTCATCAGATATATTCATAGGTAATTTCCCTCTATTAATATATCTATTTAAGAATATATTAGAATATTCCTGGGATACAGATTCTAAATCGTCGGAGATATTAAGATATTTATATATTTGCTTTATAACGGAAGATATTCTCTCACTATAATATAGATTTGTAGGTATGAGGGTATTGTCTATATCAAACCCTACATACTGGATATCTCTTTTCTTAAGGAATTTTACAAAAGGTGATATTTTTTTCTTACTTACAACCATTTTAGGATTATATATTCTCCCATACTATATTCCAACCACTTATCAATCTTCTATCTCCCCACCTTTCTAAACAGGTTGATATGATTAGGTCTGCATAAGGAACGGATCCTCCTTCAAGAATACGTATATCTCTTTCCCAAACACTTTCCAATATTACACCACCAAACCTAATTCTAGTTCCGACTACACCTTCCTCATTATGATATCTATCTAACAAATCTCCCAATAAATAAAATCTATTACCTTGTGTAAACGTATTATGTGTATGAAGTTGATATGTACCATCCTTAGAAAGAACTATACCTCCCATAACAACGTTACCCTGCTCATCTAACTGTTTCTGCCATTTATACTCATCTAACAACAGATCATCTAATACTTCCTGAGTATATTCGTTGTACTGGCCAATGTATGTATATTTAAAGTACAACCCCTTATCTAACCAATTGGGAGGCAATTCCCTATTTAATACCTCTGCCTCCATTATCTTAGTCATACCTTCCTCCATAACCCATAGCTCCATTAGTGTAGGTATATCCTCTACTTCTTCTTCCTCCATATCATTGTATGTAATAGGGGATATATCTACATTAACAATCTCGTATGGTGCTACAGTAGGTATGAAAACAAAGCTAGAAAAGAGTAGGGTAGAAACAAAGATTATAACCATTATTATCATATATTTTATTTTGTCCATCTTCTAATTATATCTTTTTTATAACAAAAGAGCAGTACCTAAATCATGTACTGCTCTTAATAACTAACTAATATATTATATTTGTAATTAGATACTGTATCTTTTTACAAATAATGTACCACTTATTAATGTACTTAACATTAATACAGTTTGTACAATATATACTAATATATTGTCTGAAGCACCTGTTTCTGCTAATACTACAGCTACCTGCTCAGTTTGAGTTTGTTCACCCAACACTTCCGGCTTCTCTTCGGTAACTTTAGTAGAAATATCTCTTACACCCTTTACTTCAGCAGAACTACAAATTACTGATTCATCTGTAGCGTCCAATTCTAAAGTGGTAGTAATCTGATACTCCTTTGTAGAATCAAGAGGATCTACTTTCCATTCACTCTTTACGACTTTACTATCTGTATCATCACAAGCAAAATATTTTTCATCTTCCTCACAAACTTCTTCCTTCTCAAATATTTGCTTCTGTATTAAATCAAATGACAGAGCTTTCCTGGTTCTAAACCATTCGGTGATTACATCACTTGGTTTATTCCACTCACTCCACTCTGTGTAATCATGAGGGTCCATAGTATATTCACATAAAGCAGGAATTTCACAACGATTTGCTAAAACTATTTTACCTGCCTCTAATTGCCATAATCTACTTCCAAGATATTCCTTTTCAACTTCTTGCTTTACTTCCTTCTCTCTTCTACAAAGTAATAAGTCTCCATATTCCTCAAAATTATTTGGGCACTCTCCATCCTTTTTCTTTTCCTTGTAAACATACGCTAAGACTTTCTCTTTAACCGTATACTCAAAATATGGAATTATATCCATATAGTGTATATCGTGACCTTTCTTAAATAAGGATTGTACTGGTAGCTCTAAAAGGTTAAAACCATTTTTTGCTGTTGCTGGCGGTTTTGCATGACACAAAAGAATCTTCTTGCTTTCTTCTATTTCACCATTAGCTTCCTCCACTGCACCTACACTAAATGGGGAAAGTAACAAAAGAAAAAGAAAGAAAGGCAAAATCAGAAAAGGTATATATTTCCCTTTCATGTTATTAAATAGTAAAAATTTAATATATTCATTAACAAACTTAAAAATTAAAGTATTAGTTAATGATTACTTACCAATTATACTCCTGCTTTGGAAATATAGTCAATTACTATCAGATACTACTGTATAAACAAAGCAGTACTCCAAAGAGTACTGCAATTGTTACTATATCCAGCAGTCCCGTTACTACTAGATTGTATATTCCTTTACAAACAATGTACCACTTACTAATGTACTTAACATCAATATAGTTTGTACAATATATACTAATATACTACCTGAAGCCCCTGTTTCTGCTAATACAACGGTTGTACCAAGCACCTCTTCGTCATCATCTGTTACTCCCGCTACCTCTTCTTCATCTTCCTCTTCTTCAATTGGTTCTTCTGGCTCCTCTTCCGGTTCCTCCGGTTCTTCATCTACAGGGTCTGGAATATTACAACCATTCTCCCATATTGCTTCCCCCATAGCAGTCCAGTTTAAACCTGAAAATGATCCTCCATCAAATTCATATGGAGGTATAATATCTCCCCAAGTTTCCTGTATCCCCTCAAACCAGATAGGTCCCGTATGACCATCATGTCCGCCTGCAGTAGCATTTTTATCAACATTATTTGTTATATATGGATTATTATGCGCTGCTGTTGCATGACAAATATTAATCTTGTCAGCAGGTTGCGCATTCACCCTTAAAGGTGAAAAAAGGGATAGCCCCAAGAACAGTAATGAAACAGTGAGAAAAAATAAATATTTTTCTTTCATATCGATTAAATAATAATAATTTAATTATTATTATCAATCGGTTTTGCCATTGACTCCCTTTCTTTCCGGCAACCACTACTACAAGAAAGATCATAGTCCTTGATAACCTATTTAATTATACCTTTTTAAAAACACCTGGTCAATTCACATTGACATTCTTTTTACAAAATTAAAACTATAAGGTAATATGAAAGGTATTATTTTTCAATTATCAAGAACATGATACCCAGAGCACCACTATCCATACTCACCTGTGAATCAGGAATACCATTAGCTAAGAAAATAGTAAAAGAGTTGTGCAAAAAAACTACAAAAGACATACACCTTATAAAATCATCACAAGTACACTTTGCTAATACTGAAATTAAAACCGTTATTGATGAAAGTATAAGAGGAAGAGAGGTATATATAATACAGGATGTTGAGAACCATACAGAGGGTATGACAGTTGATCAAAATCTAAGAGCCCTATACACAACCATAGATGCATGTAGAAGATGTGATGCTGAAAGAATTACAGCTGTAATACCTTCATACCCATATGCTAGGCAAGATAAACAGGATGGAAGAGATGGTATAACTGCGGCAAGAGTAGCATGGGAATTAGAAGGAGAGATGGGAGTTGATCATCTAATCACAATAGATCTACATAATACCGCTATACAAGGATTCTTTAGAAAAGCTAAGATAGATAATTTAAGAGGTGGGTATGTATTAAAACCGTATTTAAACAAATTAATCAAAAATCCTAAAAGAACAGTTATTATGCCAACTGATTTAGGTGGAGCTAAAAGAGCAAACTACTACGCACAAAATCTTCATACTGATATAGCTTTCTCATACAAAAAGAGAAATTATAGTAAACCAAATTGTATCGAAAATATTGAAATATTGGGCGATATTAAAGGAAAAGATATATACGTTATAGATGACATGATAGATACAGGAGGGACATTAATTAATACCATAGAGAAGGCACATAAGTTGGAAGCTAAGAAAATCGTAGCTGTATGTACCTTAGCATTGCTAAATGGAAATGCGGTAGAGAGCTTTACTAATCTTCATAAGCAAGGAATTTTAGATATGGTTATAGGTACAAATGCCACATATCATACAAAAGAATTTTTAAGGGAGAATAAATGGTTTAAGGAGGTATCTATTGCTAAATATTTTGCAGAGACAATATATAGGATAAATAGAAGAAAATCTATTGGAGATCTACTAAGGTAGAACTTGGGCGAAGTGATATGTGTATTGAAACGATCAAATCGCCCATGTTCTATTATTTTTTTGAGAGCATCCTTGAGAATGGTACCGACAAGACTATCAGATATATAAACAGAATTAAAAATCCTGTCTTTATAGACACCTTTAGCCCCAGAAGAACCATCATAGCAAGAAAAGCTCCACCCAGATACATGTGGAAGCATCCTAGCAATCTTCTTTCCAAAGAATTTATCTTCAGAAACCCTCCGGCCAGAAACACTCCTGCTACTATAGCTAAAATCATAACCATTATATCCACTTTTCCTTCTCCTTTTTTTAGTTTTAATAGAACAACAAATTATACTACCCCGACAGCCCCATAGTAAATAGGCTGTAATACTTAACTAAATTTGTTAACATATATAAATGAATGTAAAGAAGGACTACTCTCTTAAAAAATACAACACCTTTTGTATTGATGTGAAAGCAAAATACTTTGCTAATGTGAAAAGTGTTAAACAGTGTATATCCATATTACAGAAATATAAAGACGAAAAAATATTAATACTAGGAGGAGGAAGCAATACACTTCTGTTAACAGATTGGGAGGGATTAGTACTTAAAATAGATTTTAAAGGAAAGAAGATAATAAAAGAAGATGATCAAAATATATACATAAAGGTATCTGCAGGAGAAGATTGGGACAAACTTGTCAGATATGCTGTTAAAAAGGATTGGGCTGGAATTGAAAATTTAGTCTTTATACCTGGAACAGTAGGGGGAGCAGTTGCACAAAATATAGGAGCATATGGACAAAGCATTACGGATACTCTTGAAGAAATAGAAGCATTAGAGATAGATACACTTAAACTACAAAAATACGATCCAAAGGATTGTGATTACAAATACCGAAGTAGTATCTTTAAAAAAGAATGGAGGAATAAATATATAATCACATCAGCTACATTTAAACTTAGAAAGAATACAAAGGAGTTTGAGCTTAGCTATCATGAAAGATCTGGACGATATGGATCTTTAAAAGAGGAATTAGAATCCTTTGCAAAAGAGCCATACAGCATACAAGATGTCATGAAAGCAGTTTTTAGACAAAGGACAAAGAGACTTCCTAGCGTAGATGAGTATGGTACTTGTGGAAGCTTTTTCACAAATCCATTAGTTACGTATAGTAAATACAAGGAACTCCTTAAAAAAATCCCTGACCTTCAATGCTATCCATCTGAAGATTTAAGATATGATCTAAGCGATGCAAGTCAGTTCAAAGATGATGATTTAGTTAAAATACCGGCAGGAAGATTATTGGATGAATTAGGTTGGAAGGGGAAGTGGTGTGGAAATGTTGGAGTATCTGAGAAACATGCACTTTGTGTAGTTACAAACAAAAAAGCAGTTGGAGAAGAAGTTATAGAATTTATTAATTCAATGCAAAAAGATGTTAAGGATAAATACGATATAGAATTGGAACCTGAAGTTAATATTATTTCAAACTAATATGAAAAAAATACTATGTTTTGATCTAGATGACACATTGATAGATGACAACTATAAATTTGAATTAACTTTCTGTGATTGTATTAAGGCAATTATTAATTCGTTGGAAACTAGAAGCCCACAGATAGATGATATTCTTAAAAAAGCAAGAGAGATTGAAAATGGTACATGGGATACATGGCCGAAACATAAACTGTACACTCCACTTAGAGTAGCAAACGCTTGGGTTAAGGCATATGAGTGGTTTGCAAGGGATATTGGACTACCTGTTAGGGAGCATACTAAAAGTTTAATAGAATCTTTGATTCTTTCTAATTATGATCCTCCATATTTCGTAATCCCAGGAGTTATAGAAACTGTAACAGATTTGAAGGAGAAAGGATATGAGATGCATGTTGTTACTCTTGGACTTGAACAGATTCAAAGAAGAAAATTAACTGTGAGTAAATTAATAAAATATTTTGATTATGTACATTACGAAAGCTATGATAAATGTAAACCACTTACTAAGTTAAAGAATAAGTTTGGTGCGGAAAATATATGTATGATAGGAAACTCAATGAGAACAGATATTAATCCTGCTCTCAATTTAGATATTGATGCAATATATATACCTAGAGGAAACTGGCATAGATTTAAACAAGATCCGTTGAATAACAAATATAAAGAGATAACAGATATTAGAGAGTTAAGAAATATATTTTAGTTAGGAAAATCCCTTACAAATTTCAGAAGCACCTTCCTAATATCCCTTACCTTAGACACACTAAGCTCTATTATAGATACTGCATCTACAAATATATTCCCATTATATTTATCATCTTCCTGCAATCTATTGACATGAATATCAAATTCACTCCTAATCAATGCATATATCTCTTCTTCTTTTGTCTTAATATCTAACAGCTCCTTTTCCACAGGATTCTGTATAACCGCCTCAATATCCTTAAACAATTCTATTAATCTATTATGTATATCTGTTAATCTCTCAATATCAACATCTTTTTTCTGTATACCCAAATCATGCATACGCAAAAATACCTCGGAAAAATCAGTACCTAAATCTCCTAGCTGTTCAATAGTATTGGAAACCTTAACTAATGTAACTGTCTTCTGCGCATCTGTTTCAGTAAGTTTGTATTTAGATAAAGAAACTATACTTGCTGTTATTTCGTCATCTAGATAGTCATTTAATGTCTCTAATTTTTGAATATCCATTACTGTTAAACCACTTGGATTGTAGAATATGGATATGCCCTTCTGATATATCCTAATAGTATTCTCAATGGCGTATGCTAACTCCTTTTTAATATCCTCTATCCTCTCTTGCAGTTTCCTCTTCCCATTTCTTTGGATATATTTGGTCCTGAAAAGGATCTCCTCTTCCTCACCCTTGATCAATTTGATAACTAATTCCTCAAATGATTTGAGAATTAATAAGAATAGGATTGTATTAAAAAGATTAAAAAACAGATGTGCAAAGGCTGCCTGTTGAGCTACATTGTCAAATATCAATTGCATAAAAGATACAAATGGAGTAAGAAGGATCATTGCTACAATTGTTCCCAGTAAATTGAAAAGAAAATTAGCAAAACCAGCCCTTTTTGCATATAGATTTAACCTAGAGGATGCAACTAATGCGGTAATACTTGATCCTATATTCGCTCCCAATATCATTGGGATGGCTACTTCTATGGGAATTATTCCTCCCTGTGCTAATATAACTACAATACCCGATGTGATAGAACTAGAATGTATTATCATTGTAAATAGTCCACTTACTACATATGCTAGTAAGGGATTAGACATATGCGTAAACAGATTCATTACAGCTGGGTTATTTTTTAACGGTTCTATACTAGATGAGAGTAGGTTAAGTGTAAAAAGTATTAAACCTAAGAAAAATACTGGCTTACTTACAAGCTTAAACTTTTTTCCTAGTAATCCTAATACAAAACCAAAGATTATTAGAATGGAAGCTACAACCGCCGAATTAACAAGAGCTAATTGCGCTGTAATAGTGGTACCAATATTACTACCAAATATTATTCCTAAACTATTTCTGAAAGAAATGATTCCGGTATTTACTAATACCACAGCTATAACAGTTACTGCAGAGCTAGATTGAGTAACTCCAGTAGCCAATGCTCCAACCACAGTTCCTGTTACTTTGTTTCTAACTATTTTGGATATAACTTTTCTAAAATCTTCAGATGCTAACTGTTGTAGCTCTTTACTTAAGTTATCAATAGCATAGAGAAATAGTACTAGGGCCGATATAAGTCCAAGTGCTATTTGTAAATAACTAGAGTCAAAGATGTTCATACTATATTTAATTTACCATATTGAAATATATATTCCAACAATGTATCGTTTAGATATGTTAAAGAATTTTAATAAAGTTATTCTACTCCTAACCCTCTCTGACACATTTGTATGGGGTCCTTTTATAATAATTGCTAATCTTTCTGGATTATATCTCTCCACACGCCTTGGACAGGATACGGTTAGTTTTGTAGGTATTGGAACAGGCATATACTTTCTAACAAGAGCACTATTTCAAATGCCAATAGGACATTTAACAGATAAGTTAGAAAACGACAAAGATGAAATAATACTTCTTGTACTTGGAATTGTATTAATGGGTATACCGTTTCTTTTCTATCCATTAATTTCTCAAGCATTTCAATACTATGTTTTGCAATTTATTTTCGGTTTAGGAGTATCATTTAATCTCCCTAATTGGAGGAAACTATTTGCACTAAATTTAGATAAGGGGCAAGAGGGATTTCAATACGGTTTCTATGAAACCGTTATTAGTATTTCAACAGCGCTGTTTAGTGCATTAATTGGGTTTGTAGCTAATCTAGGGGATATCTATTTTGACTGGGCCATGAGAGGGGTAGGGGTAGTCATGATATTAGCAAGTGTTTGGGTTGTACTACTACTAAAAGTGAAGAATAGAAAAAGCAATGGGGAAATAGTTGTAGTCCCTGTAGATAAAGTAGCTAAATAATTTAAATACCCGATGATCATGGGACGAAAAAATATATTAGGAATAGGAATTCTTTTAGTCGTATTGATACTAGCAGGAGGTTTATTATACTACTTATATACTAATCATGAGCAAGACAATACGATAGATATTGGAGACACAATAATTTTGGATGACAGTATAGGGGAGAATCTTAATTTCGAATATGAATATGTGGGAGATAACAGATGGGAATATATCATAACTGGTACACTTCCTAATCCATGCTATGAGATTAAGACTGAAGCTATAGTTATGGAGAGCTTCCCTGAGCAAGTTATTGTTAGATCAACCATTACACTTCCATCTGAAGATATGGTCTGCATCCAAGTGATACAGGAGGTATATGAAGAGGGAGAATTCTTAGCTAGCGAAGAAGCGATCGTTAGATTCGAGACCAAATAGTTCGTCAATCTATATTGACATTTCGTTTTAAAGTAGTAATATATACCTATATTTAGGTATATGAGCAATACAAAAACTTTATTTACAACCCTATCCATTCTCTTTGCAATTTTTATTGTAATTTTTGCTTTCTCTTATGCGAAAAGAAAATCTAATTCTAAAACAGAGACTTTTGGAATTTCTGAGAATGTGGTTATGGAAGGTGGTATTCAAAAAATAAAGGTAATATCAAAGATGGGAGGATATTCTCCAAAAATTATATATGCAAAATCTAACACTCCTTCTGTCCTAGAAATTGAATCTATTAATTCATACGGCTGTGAAAGAGCATTTCAAATTCCTTCTTTAAATATATACGAAGAACTTCCTAATAATGGAAAAACTCTTTTTGAGTTGGGATCACCAAATAAAGATATGTTAGGGACATGTAGTATGGGTATGTATACCTTCATTATTAAATTTATTTAATACCTTGATGAAAAAATTGACAGAAAAAATAGAGGGTATGCACTGTACAACCTGTGCAATAAACATAAAGGACAGAATAGCCTCACTTGAAGGAGTAAAAAATGTAGAGGTGAACTACTCTACAAAAACCATCGAACTGGAATACGATGAGAACAAGGTAAACATCGATGATTTCAAAAGGGAAATAAAAGATTTAGGTTATCTAATTATCACTAAGAATAAGGAGGATGATAGTAAATATTTAAAAGGAGAAAGACGAAAGCTAACCTTTATTCTTCCATTCGCATTTTTTCTTTTCTTAATGATGGTATGGGATATATTCGTAGTCAAAATAATAGGAGATCAATATGAACTACATCTCCCTTATTTAGACGAGATACTTTTCTTTGTCACCACGATTATATTAATAATAGCAGGGAAACCATTCTTTAAAGGGCTACACAACTTCATAACAGGCAAAGGTGCCGATATGAATACTTTAATAGGTTTAGGTACCGTTGCTGCATATATATACAGCATCATTATCTTGCTTCTTAGATATCTGGGTATGGATAATATCCTTGATAATACGACATATTTCGAGGCAATTATCATCATAAAAGGATTTGTTATATGGGGGAAGTATTTAGAAGAGAAATCCAGAGTATCTACTGGAAGTGCAATAAAAGAGCTTTTTGAATTACAATCTAAAACAGCTATTTTATACAAAGATCAAAAAGAAATAGAGATAGAGATAGATAAGATTCAAAAATCCGATATCTTAGTAGTCAAACCAGGAGCTAAAATACCTATTGATGGAGAGATAGTAGAAGGGAAAGCCCTAATAGATCAATCTATGCTTACAGGGGAATCCATTCCTGTTTTAAAGAAATTAGGAGATTCTGTCTTCGCTGGTACACTAAATAAGCAAGGATATATAAAAATAAAGGCTACAAAAATAGGAAAAGATACTATGTTAGCTAACATCATCAAGCTAGTGGAACAGGCACAAAACAGTAGGGCACCCATAGAGAAGTTGGTAGATAAAATTTCAAGAGTGTTTGTTCCAATTGTACTAGTATTAGCATCTCTTTCTTTACTTGTTTGGATCTTAAGTGGCAATATCGGTAATGGCATATCATCTTTTGTTGCAACATTAGTTATTGCATGTCCCTGTGCTCTAGGATTAGCTACTCCAACGGCTGTAATAGTTGGTGTTGGCAAGGGTGCTAGGAATGGTATTTTAATAAAAGATGTGGAGAAATTACAAAAGCTCAGTACGGTAGAAACCATAGTATTTGATAAAACAGGAACTCTAACATATGGGAAACCGAGAGTAACTAACATCGACTCCAAACTTGCTGAGAACGAAGTGATCCAAATAGCATACTCTTTGGAATCTAAATCTCAACATCCTTTAGCCTTTGCCATTAATGAGCGTGCAAAGGAATTAAATATCAAGAGTAAAGCCGTATCAGACTTTAAAAATATAGATGGGAAAGGAGTTATGGGAGAGATTGATAATAAAACATACTATATTGGAAGCATACAATTTATTAAAGACAAACTCCATCTAAAAGAACAATTAGATTCAAAATCCTCTGTAATTATTTTAGCTGATTCAAAAAATATTCTTGCAAAAATTGAGATAGAGGATGAATTAAGAGAAGAGGCTAAACAAGTCATACAGAAAATACATGAGCTTGGCGTACAGACCGTATTATTGAGTGGAGATGCAGATATTATTGTTAAAGATATCGCAGAAAAATTAGAGATAAAAGAGTACTACTCCAATGTTTTACCCAATGAGAAAGCTTCCGTCATAAATAATTTAAAGAAAGAAACTACTGTAGCTATGGTTGGGGATGGAATAAATGATGCTCCAGCTCTAGCTCTGGCTGATGTGGGGATTTCCATGGCCACAGGGACAGATATTGCAATTGAATCTTCGGATGTGACAATTCTGGGAGGAAACCTAGACAGAGTACCCACAAGCATAAAACTAGCAAAACAGGTTATGAGCACTATAAAACAGAATCTCTTTTGGGCATTCATATATAATGTCTTAAGTATTCCACTTGCTATGGGAGTATTCTATCCCCTTTGGGGGATACTTCTTAATCCTGCCTTTGCAGGTATAGCCATGTCCCTTAGTAGTATATCAGTTGTATTGAACTCATTAAGGCTTAAAATTTTGAAACTATAATTTTATGAAAAAAAACATAAAACTGTACGTCAAAGGTATGCACTGTCCATCTTGTGACATTTATATAGAGCAGAAACTAAAAAATCTAAAGAGTATTTCAAATTTAAAAGCTAACTACAAGGATCAAACGATATCTTTTGATACATCTGAAGATGAAAACAAACTAATAAATGAGATTAACAATTTAATAGAAGAAGCAGGATATACTGCTCAAGCTGATTTTCCAAAAACAAAGATTGACAAGAGAACACTGCTGAAATCATTCCTTATTGCAACAATTCTACTTTTCCTGTTTTTTCTAATTCAAAGATCAAAGATATTTTCCTCTGTTAATATACCAGATAATATCTTCCTTATGTCCTTCATCATTGGAATAATAGCTTCTCTATCTTCCTGTATGGCTGTAGTGGGGAGCATAATTATATCTATATCCACTCAACAGAAGGGTAAGAGATCCCTTATATCATTTCACATATCACGAATTGTTGCCTTCTTTATCCTAGGAGGACTCCTTGGGTTGGTGGGGAATATATTTACCTTCTCAAGAAATTTCTATACAGTTTCAACTTTGATAATCTCAATACTTCTCCTTTTAATGGGTCTTAACCTTTTAGATATATTCCCATTTATAAAGAGGCTAATACCTAGCTTTTCAAAAAATGTTTTTACAAAAAACTTTAATCAAAGTGCATCTCCTGTGCTTCTAGGAATTATAACCTTTATACTACCCTGTGGATTCACCCAATCCATGCAAGTTATTGCCCTAACATCAGGAAGTATAATGGAGGCATCTTTAATAATGCTAATATTTGCTCTTGGAACATTTCCAATATTAGCACTTCTTTCCTTTGGTATATTATCTGCTAAAGAGAAAATAAACACAGAGCTTCTATTTAAAACCTCTGGTTTTGTAATAATATTTTTTGCAATATATACCTTTATCACCTTACTCATATCTCTTGGTATAATCAATTTAGTTATATAGCTATGAATACAATGTATTTTGACAATTCAGCAACAACCAAGATCTCTAAAGAGGTTTTAGATAGTATGATGGCATACTTAACAGAAAAGTACGGGAATCCATCATCTATATATTCCCTGGGCAGAGAGAGCAAGAAGGGAATAGATGATTCTAGAGATAGAATAGCAAAAGCACTTGGATGTGAGAGTAAAGAGATATACTTTACTAACTCCGGTACAGAATCAGATAACTGGGCAATAAAGGGTGTGGCATTTGCAAATAAAAATAAAGGAAATCATATCATTACCTCGAGTATTGAACACCACGCTGTACTTCATACTTGCAAATATTTAGAAAAACACGGTTTTGAAATTACGTATTTACCTGTACAGAGTAATGGAATTGTCGATATTAACAAATTAAAAGAAGCTATAAGAGAAGATACTATACTAATCTCTATTATGTGGGCGAATAATGAGATAGGTACAATTCAACCCATAAAAGAAATAGGGGATATTGCAAAAGAGAAAGGTATATATTTCCATACAGATGCAGTACAAGCAGTAGGGAATATTGATATAGATCTTTCTAAACATAACATAGACCTATTATCATTCTCAGGACACAAATTAAATGGACCTAAGGGTATAGGTGTTCTGTATATAAAGGACGGGGTTAAGATAGATAATCTTCTTCATGGGGGTGGACAAGAGAGAGGAAAAAGAGCAAGTACTGAAAATGTTGCTAGTATTGTTGGACTAGGTACTGCTGTAGAGTTTGCTACAAAGGATATAGAAAAGAAAAGTGAATATTTAATTAGGTTAAGAGAGAAATGTATAGGAGGAATATTAGATAAAATACCTGAAACAATTGTTAATGGTGATAGAAGCAAAAGACTCCCTGGAAATGTTAATGTCTGTTTTAAATATATAGAGGGTGAATCTATACTCCTTATGCTTGATCAACTGGGTATATGTGCTTCTAGTGGTTCTGCATGCACCTCAGGCTCCCTAGATCCCTCGCATGTACTTTTAGCAATTGGTCTTCCTCATGAAATTGCACATGGTTCACTAAGATTATCGTTTAGTAAAGATAATACAGAAAAAGAGATAGATTATCTCTTAGAAGTACTGCCTGATATTGTAAATAAATTAAGAAATATGTCACCACTATGGAAAACTACAGTGAAAAAGTAATGGATCATTTTATGAATCCAAGAAATGTTGGGGAGATTAAAAATCCAGATGGAGTAGGAGAGGTTGGAAATCCTAGGTGTGGAGATATTATGAGGATGTATATTAAAGTTAAGGATGATGTAATAACAGATGTAAAATTTCTCACATTTGGATGTGGGGCTGCAGTAGCTACTAGTAGTATGATAACTGAATTAATAAAAGGAAAGAACTTAGATGAGGCATTAGATATCAGTAATAAAGAAGTAGCAGAATCACTAGGTGGATTACCTCCTGTTAAGATGCACTGTTCCAATTTGGCACAACAGGCTGTTAGTGCTGCTATAGAGGATTATAGAAAGAAACATACTAAATAAACACAAACATTTCCTGTAAAATAACCATATGAAAAACAAAAAGGTATTAGTAGGTATGAGTGGCGGAGTAGATAGCTCAGTTACCGCATATCTTCTTAAAAAACAGGGATATGATGTTATAGGCGCTACAATGAAATTATGGGAAGGAGATAGTAATATGAACACGTCATGTTGCTCCCTTTCTTCTGTTGAAGATGCTAGAAGAGTAGCAAATAAATTAGACATACCATATTACGTCCTTAATTTAAAAAAAGTATTTGATGAGAAGGTAATAAAGTATTTCATATCAGAATACTTAGAAGGAAGAACACCTAATCCATGTATTGCATGTAATAGATATATTAAGTTTGAAGAATTTCTTAACAAGGCACTATCTATGGACATAGATTATGTAGCTACAGGTCACTATGCAAGAGTAGTAAAGAAAGGTAATAGATATCTGCTTAAAAAAGGGAAGGACAAAAGTAAAGATCAAAGCTATGTTCTATACAATCTAACACAAGAACAATTAGGTAAGTGTATCTTTCCTTTAGGTAATCTATCTAAAAAGAAAGTAAGGAGTATAGCTAAGAAGATAGGATTAGGAGTAGCTGAGAAAAAGGATAGCCAAGAGATATGTTTTGTAGAGGATAATAACTACGGTAGGTTTGTACAAGAGAACAGCAAGAAGGAATTTAAAGAAGGAGATATTGTAGATACTAAAGGAAATGTATTAGGGAAACACGAAGGAACTCATAATTTCACCATAGGACAAAGAAAGGGAATAAAGATATCAAGTAAAGAGCCTTTGTATGTTGCAGATATAGATGTTGATAGTAACAGGGTGATAGTAGGAAAGGAGAGTGATATTTATAATGATGATTTAGAAGCTACTGATTTAAATTGGATAGGTATAGAGAAATTGGATAAGGAGATGAGAGTGGAGGTGAAAATAAGGTATGGTAGTAATATAGCTAAGGCAAAAATAAAACCATTAGATAATGGTAATGTGTTTGTTAAGTTTGATAAAAAGCAAAGAGCTATTACTTCTGGACAATCAGTAGTATTTTATAAAAAAGATCTTGTATTAGGTGGGGGTATTATATTGTAGTTGGGTGGAAGAGTCGTCTTGTTTGGTCGCTAGGCGACTCTTCCGTTTAACCAACTAGTAGTATGGAGTTAATTGAATAATCAATTTGGGAGTTTGTAGACCCCTGACCATATTTTCTGAGCAAGTCAATATTATTACTTGACCTGGAATCTCTTCAAACAATTGGTCTGGAGTTACGGCTTCCTTTATTTCTGCTCTCTCCAAAGAGATAATGTCTGCAACTTCATAGCAGGCACTATTAAAGCAGATTGATAAGTCTTTAAGGGTATCATCTTTGTCGAGTCTTACAAGTATCTCTCCTAGATGAAGGCCCCATGGCTGTTCAGAGGAATGGATGTATAATACATCTGTCTTGGAATCCCAATCCCTTACTGCAGCCCAACGTTCTGTTTTTGCAGAACCTAACAAGGAATTAACCTTATTAGTCGAGCACCTTTGGCATTCAATCACTTCCAACTCCCGAACCTCTTCTTCGAATCCTGAAATCGCAACCTTTATAGGATTCTGCAAGGAAATAACCCCTCCAAAAGTCAAAGGGGTACGAGTAGGCGAGTGAGTTGCTTGAACCTCTTCTACCATGCTTGGTTGAAAAGGTGTTCTTGTTTGCTCTAAGGCAAACTCTGGAAGCGAAGCTATTGATACACTACATCCCATTAACAAAAACAGAACAAAGAGAAAAAACAGTTTTTGAATCTTCGTTATACTACCTCCTATTCCTTTTTCTTCCCTACGAAAGGGATCGCCAGGCCGGACATGGCTGTTGCCAACCACAGAAAGACCGCAGGAGATGTACCACCAGTGGCAACATCTACCCTTATCACCAACCCAGGATCATCATCATCATCGTCGTCATCGCCATTAGGCGGTGGCGGAGGTGGGGGTGGGGGTGGGGGTGTTTCACCCGTAAGCCAGAATTGTATGTTGGATATTTCCTTTGCAGATTTGCAATTACCATCTTTGCCAACCAATTCATAGCACGTATTCACCTCTACAACGACTGAGTCTCCATCGAATTTGACACAGTATGGATCACCTCCCACAACCATATTACAATCCGGTCCTGATGGTGAGAAGATGAATTCCTCATTACCAGCTTTGATGACCACAACATTCGGGGTGACTGTGGGGGTAAATGTTCCTCCATCTTTCACCTCGCCAGCATCTTCGTTTTTCTCGCAGGTGTTGCCTGGTTTCTCACATTCATCACCATAGAAACCATTCACTCCAGGATCTGGCAAACCCAATTCGTCTGGATCTTCGTCCGTTGGGCCTGTTGAGGATGAAGACATCATAAGCATATCCAATTCTTGCTCTTCTTCCTCAACCGGAAGTCCTTCTTCCTCGATAGGAGGTGCTTCTTCCTCAACCGGAGGTGCTTCTTCCTCGACGGGAGGTGCTTCTTCCTCAACCGGAGGTGCTTCCTCTTCAACAACAGAAGGAGGATCCTCACCTTCAGCAAATGCAGTAACTGTTAGAGATAATACTAACAATACTGCCGTCAACATAATAAAAAACTTTTTCATTTTTTCCTCTTTTTCTAATTCTCCACACTAAGTTGTTAAAGAACATGTTAGAATGGCATCATATCCTTAAGCGACCATGCTCAGATATGTCCTAACATATTTATCCACAATTATATATTTTGCATCTTAAAAAATCTATACTGCAATTCTTAATATTTCCTTATATATTAGGTATAATCAAACATCTTTTTACAATTCTTTTTCAACCAACAAAGAAAGGAGAGTTTCTCTTGGCAGATAAAAACAATACAAAGAAGAAAAGAAAAAGGAAAGAGCAGAAAAAACAAAAGCCAACAAGTAAAACAAATGGGAAGAACGGTCATAGATAAAGAAAAGTAAAAAGAAATAGCCTGCCTGCGATGTGGGTTAATATGATTTAATTTCACATATATTAACCCACATCCTTCTTTTTTTCCTAAGATGAATACTGTATATTATGATATATAAAGTTCTGCCTTAAGGATATGAAAAAGGAAACACTGATCAAAATTGTTGTTTTGTTATCAGTAGCAGCAACTATTGTTGTTAATATACTAGCTAATGCTCTTCCTATTAACGGTTTAACTACAAAAGAACTATCAGATGCTATTCCTATATACTTCGTACCCGCTGGATATGTATTTAGTATATGGGGAGTAATATATTTAGGGTTAATCTATTACTCTATATTTCTTTTCAAGAAATTCGAGAAAGTGGATGAAGAAGTATTTCCCTGGTTTATTCTCTCCAGTCTAGCCAATATATGTTGGATTGTTCTCTGGCATTATCAAAAGGTAGCACTAAGTGTAATTCCTATGATCCTCTTATTGCTCTCTCTTTTAATGATATATAGCCATATGGATAGTAAAAACTATACAAAATTAAAAAGAATACCCTTCCAAATTTATTTAGGTTGGATATCTGTTGCCACAATAGCGAATATAGCAGGAGCTTTGCATATTTTTAAGTGTTGTACCATGGGAGTACCAGAAGAGATATGGGCTGTTGTAATGATAGGGGTTGCTACAATGCTATCTATATTAATGACCTCAATTAAAAAGGACATCTTCTATCCACTTGTAATCATATGGGCAGTAACTGGCATATTAATTCACTCTTTCTCCCTTTCTGATATAGTGACTGGAGCATCTATGGTATCAATAATTTCAATACTAATTAATCTATTTGCTAATACATATTGTAAAAAGGAAACTATAACTGAGAAGAAATAACATTATTGAGGAAAAACACAGAAAATACAATTAGTAAAACATATATATTTGTTTTTACTTCTATACTCACTGCTCTCTATATATATCTTGGATATTTGATTTATGCTCTTTTCTTTATACATCCCCAATATATAATTACCCGTCCCAATATCTCGGAATATACCGAGCTATCTGTGACTTCTATACAGAAAGAAAATCTGTCATTAGAATTTCTTCCAGATAATTTAGAGGACTTCTTTTTAAGAAATAAGCTTACATTAACACAAGAGAACAGAATTCAACTACTTAATTATGGATACACTTATGTCCCCATTACAAGCGACAGTGAAGATAATATTGGGAATCTATATAAAGCATATTCTGAAATTACTCAAAACAACGATTATGTATATATTCCCTCCAACACTATCTCATATTATTTTGATTACAAGGAGAATCAAATTAGAAAGTTTTTAAATAAGACTGAAGAGAAAGATAGTCGATATGAGAGTAATAGAGATAAAAAGGAGATGAATATTAACGAAAATATTGATATTGTTCTTGAAAATAATTCTGAAGATTATGAGTATATTTACAACTATCTTGAGTATATCTCCAAAGAATTTCCTATTTTCAATAATTTAAGGAAGGATGCCTCTTCCATTTTAGAATTAATCAAGACAAATCAAGTAGAAGAAGAAATTACAGCTTCAAAAAGATCAATCTTAAATATAATAAGACAATTGCCTAATATAAGAATCAATGAGGATGAAATGTTTGCATATGTAATATCATTTGAAAACAATTCATATCTCATATACCCGGATGTTGTATCAAAATCTGCATACAGCAGTTTAACTATTAATAACAATAATTTTGAATTAGAGTATGATATCCCGCCCGTTATACAGCCAGAAGGATCAGTGAGAATTCCTGTGTTAATGTATCATCATATTGATTATATACCTGAAGAGGGAAGTAATTTCAAAAAAGGTTTGTATGTATCACCAGAATCCTTTGAGAAACAAATAGCATATTTAACTAAAAAAAATTATAGAAGCATCACAACTGAAGAGTTCTACAATTTACTTGCTTCTGGTCAAAATTCAACACAGAAAACAGTACTCTTAACCTTTGATGATTCCACTGAAAGCCACTATATCAGTGCATATCCCATACTTAAAAAATATGGTCATACAGGAGTATTTTTTGTCCCTTCAAGCAGAAGTATTATCACTTTCGACAGATTGAAAGAAATGTCTGATAATGGTATGGATATCCAATCGCATAGTGCAACTCATCCTGATTTAAGTAAAATTAGCGACACATCAGTTCTCCAAACGGAGATAGGGGGAAGTAGGGGTACATTAGAATCTATTACTAAGAAAGGTGTACGTGCATTTGCATATCCTGGTTGTGTTGGTAATACAACAGTTTTTAACATTGTCCAAAGTAGTGGCTATAATCTTGGATTTTCTTGTGGGAAGACAATAGATCATTACTACGGAAAGAGACTTGTCCTACCAAGAGTACACATCTCTGAAGATTTAGAAAGATTCAAAAGTATACTTTCAGGTATTTATTACTAACTACATCCTCATTTCCCAAAGACCGTGTATATTACAATACGCCCTTACTGTGTAATGGTTACTCTCTTTAAAATTGAAAACTGCTTCAGGCTTCTCCCCTGGTTTAAGATGTTTTCTAAAAACCTCACCATCAACAATATACTCAATCCACTCTATGTAGTGGGCTTCCTCCATTGGATGCAGGGTACTACCTATTGTGACTGTGAGGGTACCTCCTTCAAATGATAGTGCTGGGAGATGTTTCTCAAAACCTTCATCCTTATCATGCTCTATTTGAAGAACCATCGGCTTATCACAACAAACCAGTGTGCCAATACCCGTATGTACAACCTCAATAATATTCCCACACACCTCACATTTATATATCTGATTTAATTCTGTCATATTTATTTTAATCAAAATTATATATATTCAGTATATATTAAATTATTGAAAATTTCATAATCTTAGTATAGTATATTACTATACAGCTAACTTAAATCTACAAATTATTATGACAAAAAGACTATATAGATCCGAAACCGACAAAATAATTGGAGGAGTATGTGGGGGATTGGCCGAATATCTAAATATCGATCCAATAATTGTTAGAATCTTATTTATACTAGCGTCAACATCAGGTGGATTTGGATTAACTGTATATATTGTACTGTGGATAGTCATACCTTCGGAGAATAGTATAGACAAGAATACTGATGAAGTAATACAAGAAAACGCTAAGGAGATTAAAGAGAATGTAGAGAAAGCAACAAAAGGTATCAAAAGGGAAGTTACTTCTGATACTAAAAAGAAATAATTTTAATATTTTAAATTATGAATGAAGGAATAAAAGAGAAGAGAGATGTTGTATTTGCAATATTTCTAATATTCATTGGAAGTATATTCCTCTTAAATACAACTGGTGTTGTAGGCTGGGGTATATGGGAATATATATTAAGATTTTGGCCTGTATTCTTAATATTAGCGGGAATTAAATTAATATTAGGACATTCTGTTGTTACTGAAATTTTGATCACAGCTTTTGCAGTCGTACTTTTTGCAATAGTTGGGATATTTTCATATGTATCATATACTCAAAGATCAATTCCATTACTTCCTTTAAATCTTCAGAACTACATCATAGAAAATCCAGACTGGTTGATTCCTCACAGAGGCAACGAAGTGGAGGAGAGCACCTCAGTCGCCACATCAAACTATGAAGATATTTTGAAAAGACGATTAAATATTAATGTTGGAGCATCAAAATTTAATTTAACTGATGAAGCTTCCGAGGAGGAGTATATCTCTTTAAATTCCATATACACAAAAGGATATATTGAGCCCTCTTTAAAGGCAGAAAAGAAAGACAGTGTCTTAGAGATATCTTTCGATACAGTTTCTCCAAGACACTTTGTATCGTGGGGAGTATACTCCACAGAGTTTAATCTATCATTGGGTAGTGTTGAGATTCCCAATGATATATACATAATACTTGGTGCAGGGGAGGGGAGTGTTGATTTGAATAGAGTAGGAGTAGGAGAACTTGATTGTAAGATTGGTGCCGGTCAATTAACCGCAACTCTTGACAGCTTATCTATCCCTGAGAAAATAAATATGGAGATAGGAGCTGGTTCTATGATTCTAAATATTCCAGAGGAAGTGGGCTACACAATCTCGTATGATCTAGGAGTGGGAGAGATTTCTGAGAATGGAAATGAGATAGCTGCATCTTTAGGAAAAAAGGATACATATACCTCGTCAAACTATGAGGAAGCTGAGATTAAGATAGAGATAGTTGCTAAAGTAGGCGTTGGCTCTTTAGAAATAAATAATATTTAATTATAAATAAATATGAAAGATTCGGTTAAAATAATTATTGGAGTAGCTCTTGTAACTATTGGAGGGTTGCTTCTTGTAGAGCGATTAGGAGTATTTCTTCCATTTAATGTGGATGTATGGCAATTGATTGGAATGTTCTGGCCATTAATACTCATAGCGATAGGATTAAAATTGTTCTTTGAGAATAATACCACTGGAGGAGTAATACTTTTTACATTGGGGGCAGTGATATTTCTAACTAATGTGTTTGATTTCAATTTCTTCTCTGTTCTATGGCCATTATTAATAATTGCATTGGGTGTTTCTATCCTTATTAGAAAAGAAGATTCTGTACATTTTAATACTGTATCTTCTGAGTATAGTGAAGATTACATAAAAGAGAGTGTAGCTTTCTGGGGTAGTGAGAAAAAACTGACTTCTAAAGCATTTAAGGGAGGAGAACTTAATGTTGCTTTTGGCGGATTAACCTTGGACCTAAGGGAAGCTAAAGTTCATAAGGATGGAGCTAAATTAAATGTGAATGTTGCTTTTGGGGGAGCAGATATATTCGTTCCTAAAAATTGTAGAATTAAGACAAGTGGAACAGGAGTGTTGGGTGGTTGGGATCCTCAATTGAAATCGAATGATGTTGAAAACCCCGTTCTCGAAATAACAGGTACTGCTATATTAGGAGGGGTTGATATAAAAAACTAAACAAGAGAGCATATATAGCAAATAAAAAAAGGGAGTATTGCTACTCCCTTTTAATTTCTAAAATTACAATTATCTATCGTAACTTCTTCTGTCTCTGTCAAAAGAATCTCTTCTTTCTTCTCGAGCTTCGGAGACATTGATGGCTCTACCATCTACCTCTTTACCGTTAAGCTCTTCAACAGCTCTTTGTGCTTCCTCTTCAGTAGACATTGTTACAAATCCAAATCCCTTGGATCTGTTCTTCATTCTGTCTATGATGACTACTGCTTCTTCAACAGTACCAATAGCACCGAAAACTTCTTTTAACTGTTCGTCTCTAACATCCCAGCTAAGGTTTCCTACAAATAATTTTTTACCCATTATTTATATAAATAAAATAAATTAAATCTTTGCTACACCATTAATTGGGAGAATACACTCTAAGCAGTCTATCTAACGAAGAAAGCTTCCATAGCTATCTTCATTATATCATATATAATGAAAGATTTGTAAATATTAACTCTTTAACATACCCTTAGCCGCCATTAAACCCGTTACAGCTGCACCTGTTATAGAACCTGACAATCCTGCACCATCACCTGCAACATATAATCCTTTCACTGAAGTCTGCATATCTCTATTTGTCTTTGTTCTCGATGATCTAAATTTCACCTCTGGCGCATATAGTAGGGTAGAGCCGCAATTTATTCCGGGCATTACCTTATCTAATATTTCTAAACCTTCTAATATATTCACAACTATTCTGTAGGGAAGGGCCATAGATATATCTCCAGGGGTGACTTCCTCTATATCTAAGGATGGTGTTACAAAAGATTTTTCTAAGCGACTCTCTGTACTTCTCCGACCATATCTCAAATCTTCTAACGATTGCAATATTGGCTTTCCTCCTCCTATTGTAGATGCTACTTCAGCTATAGATTTGGCATATGCTATAGAATTTTCAACAGGCCTAGTAAGATTTACTTCACACAAAAATGCGAAATTGGAGTTTTCAGATATGTGATCTGAATTTGAGTGTCCATTAACACAAACATAGCCATCATACTTTTCAGTTGAGACCATACCATTTGGACAGCTACAAAAGGTCCTAACAATATCATGATATGTTTTTGTCCTAACCCTATACACAGTTTCATAAAGAGTATCCGCCTGTTTTTGCATAATTGATGAGGGGAATTCGACTCTAACACCCACCTCCACCTTATCGTATATATATTCTATGTCATACATATCAGACAAATTTTGTAGCCATTTTGCATTTACCCTTCCCGGTGCAAGGAGTACCTTTTTTGATAATAGATCGCCCTTATCTGTTTTAACTCCTTTCACAACATTATTTTCTACTATCAAATCCGTTACTTTCATACTATCTAGTATTTCCACCTTGCTCTCTAGAAGATGGTCTTGGAATTTTTCCATAACATCACGTAGTTTATCAGTTCCAACATGCCTAGCTTTCCTAAGTACTAATTCAACATCATTTCTTTTCGATTCTAATACTAAATCATTTAATTCCTTTGTTTCCTTTGGGTAATACTCTGAGTCTACACCAAATTCTGTTAGTATAGTGTCAACCTCATCAAGAAGTTTTTGATATTTATTTTTATTTATAAGATGAAATGCTTTTTCGTGTGAGAGATTTGCGGTCAATGTTAGCTTCCCATCGGAAAATGTACCAGCACCTCCAAAGCCTGACATTACTTCATTCCTTCTTCTCTTTCCCATCCTTTTTCCCATCTCCACAAGAGCAATTTTGGACTTTTTAGAAGCTCTAAGTAAATCATAACAAGCAAAAAGACCCGCTGGACCTGCACCAACAACTATAAAATCATACTTCATGTATACTAATTATATAGGTTAACAATACATGGTACATGAAAAATTTATACCTGACAAATAATGACATATAGTATGTTAAATTTCATTGTTAATTTGTAGAATAGAATATATAAATAAAGGACTATTGACTATGTCGGACTTAGTATTGGGATCAGTATTAGTGCATACATGTTGCGCTGATTGCTTTTTGAATACTCTAAACTATCTAAAAGAAGAGGGTCTTATTAATGAATCAACCAAGATAATATCCCTTTTTTATAACCCTAACATACATCCAAGATCTGAGTATATTGAAAGATTAAATTCCCTGAGGAGTGTTATTCCTTTAGATGTGAAGATCGTTATACCAGATTACAAACCTAAAGAATATATTAAAGCTATAACAAAGAAAAAGAGAAGGTGTGTGGGATGTTGGGAATTAAGATTGGGATACCTTTTTAAATATGCTAAACAGAATAATATAAAAAATATTACGACAACACTGCTAACTAGTATGTATCAAGATAGGGATATGATTTTAAAAATTGCAGCTGATCTAAACAAAAATTATTCCTTGAACTTTATAAATATTGACTCAAAACATAATTGTAATCACAAAGGATTTTATAAACAGAATTATTGTGGTTGTTGTTTTTCTTTAACAGAAAAATTTACTGAGAATAAACATTCCCTTGATTGACTTGTCATATACTATTTGATTAAATTTAGTATAAGTTAATACTTCAAAAAAATGAGAAGTAGATATACATTTCTTGGGATAGCAATCATTTCCTTCGCCGTTGTTTTGCTATCAGCATTCATTCTTCTTTTCTCCCAAGACACTTCTGAATTTACCAACAACTACCCTCTACTTTCTAAATATATTTCGGACTATAGCAATGAGTTAAAGTCAGATTATCAAGAGCTGGCTGTACAGGATGAAACCAGTATTAATCCTGAGAAACAAGGGGAGATCAAATTAGATGAAAGGAGGAAAGTTGTTAAATTTCAAACAGATTTAACTGAATCTCAAAAGATTGAGATAGAGGAGGAATATGGGATTAAATTTACTAACGACAAGCCAACAAGTGGGATATATTCTGTCCTCATTACCGATCAGAGTAATGTAGAGGGGTTAACTAAAGACAAATCTGTAAATTCAATAGAAACTGATGTTCCAGTAGCCATTTCTGCTGACACAGTAGATTGGGGTGTAACCAGGATAGGTGCTGATAAAATATGGGAAAGCTCAAATGGCGTTGGTGTTACAGTAGCAGTAATTGATACCGGTATTCAGCTAGATCATACAGATCTGTCCCAAAATATAGTTTCTGGGTATGACTTTGTCAATAATCGAGATATAGCAAATGATGATAATGGGCATGGGACTCATGTCGCTGGTATCATAGCGGCGCTTAGTAACCAAGTGGGAATTGTCGGGTCTAGTTATTCTTCTAGATTGATGCCTATAAAAGTTCTTAATTCCACCGGTTCTGGCTATGTCTCAGATGTAGCTAAGGGAGTATATTGGGCTACTGATAATGGAGCTCAAATCATTAATATTAGTTTAGGTACAACAACTGATACTGACGTATTAAGAAATGCTATTAATTATGCAGCGAGCAAGGGAGTGCTACTAGTGGGTGCAGCAGGTAACTCCTCGGGAGCTCCCTGCAACTATCCAGCAGCCTATGGAGCAGTTATATGTGTAGTTGCAACTGATAGTAGTAACAAACTCGCAAGTTTTAGTAATATTGGGGGTGAACTAGCAGCACCAGGGGTTTCCAATTATTCAACCTACTTAAACAATACCTATAGATATCTTAGTGGTACTAGTATGGCTTCTCCTCATGTCGCTGGGAGTCTAGCTATAGTGAGAAGCTTCTGTAGTACCTGTACTTCTGATGAGTTAAGAAATGTATTGAGAGAAACTGCAGTGGATCTAGGAGAACAAGGACAAGATATCATATTTGGCTACGGTTTAGTTGATCTTGTTGCAGCAGTAGAGAAGCTAAAACCCGAAGAGAATGTAGAAGAGAATACTCCAGACCAGAGTATACAAGATCCTCTTGAAGGGGATTCTGAGATCAAAGATCCTGTATCCACACAACCTCCCAAGAAAGGTTTTGACAAACAGAGAACTACTATCATCGAACCTAAAAAAGATAACAAAGGAAGAACTTCAATAAGTATGGAGGAAAGCATATCTATTAAGTTTTCATTGGATCCAATAACGGAGAACTCTGGTTTGGAAAGAACAGTTGTGTATCTAAATAACGAGCCCATATATACAACAACCAAACAGGAAGATGAATATACTATTGAAGGGACTTTGCTTAGTGGGGTTCAACAATTTATAAGAGTAAGTTCTTTTTTCAAAGACGGATCTTCTAGTCACGATCAAATAATTATTGATAGAAACGTAGTATACAAAGGCAATCCCTTTAATAATGTTATTAAAAAGGGAAGAAGCGTTCTTGGTATATCTACAGGATTTAGCCTAAGGAAATTTTTTAACTTCTAAAATATGGGGTTTTTAATAACAATAGGTGTTTTTGTTACAGTGATTGTTATACTTCTTCTTATGGCAGTCATTCTACCTGAAAATGATGGTAATCCTACTGAAAGAAAGGAAGAAGAGGAAGAATAACTAATCGTATCTCAATGCTTGTATTGGATCTATATTCGACGCTTTTCTCGCAGGATATATCCCGGCAATTATCCCTACAACTATACTTCCAATGGTAATGTATAAAGCGTTTAGTGGTTGGAAATTAAAGAATGTATTAAGAGATGAGAATCCTTGCTCTTTTAGTATGTTAACTACGAATGGATCCGCTATCCTCATCACAAGGTAGGTAACAAGAAGACCTAAAAATCCTCCTATAAAGCCGATTATTCCGGATTGTATTAAGAAGATAAGTAAAACTTGTGTATTTGAAGCTCCCATAGCTTTGATTATTCCTATCTCCTTAGTTTGTTCATAGATACTCATTACCATTGTGTTTATTATCCCTATCGATGCAACTAGTGCTGATATCGAGCCAAATATAACTAAAGCAATTGTAAGACCTGAAGTTAAAGTATCAAGAAAGCTTAATAAGGTCTCTGTTGAAATAACAGAAAGAGACAGCTCATCCACCAAGTATCTTTCCACATTTGCTGTTTCTTCTTCTCTTGTAGTAACAAGAAACTGATCAAACCCGATAGTCTGAATATATTCTTCTCCATTCTCAAATCCTCCTAAATCAACTAATATCATCAAAGCTTCATTATTGTTAACAAAGAATGCATCATTCCCAGACTGGGTAACCCCTTTTACAGTGAATTCGAATTGTTTATCTATCATACTCTTTGTAGCTACAGTAAACAGTAATCCACTAGAAGAACTTTTTATTATCATCTTTTTCCCAATTATTTCCTCTTTAGTTGTTTCAAAAAAACTTACAACAAAATCACTGACAAAAATTTCTCCATCATTAAGTCTGTCATCTTCCCCATAGAATCCATTATACATTTGGTGATTACCTGGTAAATCAGATCCTCCAACAAATTTCATGGGGTAGGGGATACTATCACCATCCAAATAAACATCTATATTGGTTATATTAAATATAGGATCAACAGATTGTACTCCTTCTAAATCTTCTATTCTTTCTTTTATCTCTTGCGTCAATATTACTTCACCTTTTTCGCTATCTTCTTTAGTTGGGGCAGTTCTCATACCTCCAAACATAAGCATATCTCTACCTGAAACATACAGATCCTGTGGAGAGAATCTATCACTGAATTCTCCAATAACCGCCGTTTTTAGATCAGACATTCCAAAAAGGATGAACGTCATTAACATTACAGCTATCATTATTCCTAAGCTAGTCAGAAATGTTCTGAGTTTTCTCCTTAATGTTAATTGGATTGCATACCTAAACATTCTTTCCATCTACTAAAGTTATACTTCTGTCTGTTTTTTGCGAAATATTTTTATCATGTGTCACTATTATTGTAGTAATGTTTTCTTTCTTATTAAGCTCTCTTAAGAGACTTAATATGGCCTCTCCCGTTTTACTGTCCAGATTCCCTGTTGGTTCGTCTGCTAATACAATCTTTGGACTATCTATGATAGCCCTAGCTATCGCAACTCTCTGAGCTTGCCCCCCTGAGAGCTCATTGGGATAATGATTTCTTCTATCTTCAAGCCCAGTTGCTTCTAATATATAGTTTAATCTTCTATTTAACTCTTCTTTACTCACCCTCCTTTTAAATCTAGTAGGAAGAAGAATATTTTCTTCAACATTTAACGAGGGAACTAGATGAAATTGCTGAAATACTGTTCCAACTATAAATCGTCTGTAAAAGTCTGGATTGTACTCTCTCATATCCTTTCCGTCTACTATAACTTCACCCTTGTAACTCCAATCTAAACCTCCCAATATATTCAGGAATGTGGACTTACCAGAACCAGAGCTTCCCACTAATGATATTAACTCACCTTTCTCCACATCAAAGTTTAAGCCCCTTAAAGCCTCCACTTCTATTTGCTTTCCGGGTTTATATACCCTTTCTAAGTTTTTTATTTCTATATATTTAGACACAGTTTCCATAATACTTTAATAACTATTCTTTTTCAATTGTAATGTTTTAGTAAGATTTTTAATATATATTTATCATATGAAAAGATCAAAGCATAGAATACTTCTAATTGAAGATGATGCTAATTTGGCAATGATCTTAAGCAAATTCCTTCTTTCTAACGGTTACTACGTTGAATACGTATATGAAGGACACAAGGGATTAAAAATGGCATTATCCAACAAATACCAACTTATTATTGTTGATATTGGCCTTCCAGATATAACTGGATTACAAATAGTTAGTGAAATAAGAAAGGTTAATAATAAACCTATTATAGTTATAACTGGAGATAATACTAACAATACAGAATTAGCCACTTTCCAATTCAAAGCAAATATTTTTCATAGTAAGCCTATTAAATTTGAAATATTACTTGCTCAAATCTCTACATTACTAAAGGAGGCAGATACACATAGGATTATTAAAAGCCAAAATATTTATATAGATATAAGTAAGAATATATTTAGGAAGGAAAATAAAAAGGTATACTTTACTAAAACAGAGTTTGATTTTTTATTAATGCTTTTTAATTCAAATGGAGAGATCTTCTCAAGGGAGAAAATAATCGCTACCTTAATGAATTATTATCGGGAACAAAATGAGAGTTGTGTAGATACTATGATTAGTAGGATTAGAAAAAAGCTCGAAGAGAAACCAACAGATTCAATAATTAAAACAATTAATAAAAGTGGATATAGCATAAACCCAAAGTATTTAAATAATATTACTACAAAATCATCCTAACGGGATAGAAAGTATAACTTTCGTATAACGATTCTTCTTACTTATTATTTTTACTTCCCCATTAAATTCTTCTTCAATCGTAGTGAAAACAAAATACAAACCTAAGCCTGAATGACAACCATCCTTTGTAGAGATGTGTCCTCTTGACAGGTTTTCAACAATACCATCCTTAATTCCATTTCCACTATCAACTATTTTTAATACATAGTTATTTTGAGAGACGCAGGACTCTAGAGTTATCATTTTCTTTATATTAGATAAGTTTTCCAGTTCCTCTATGGAATTAATTATTACGTTAAGAAAAACTCTAGAGAAAGAAGCTTTATTCCCATTTATTTTGCAATCTGCTAATAACGATTTCATAATAAATATATTAGATTTCTTTATTCTAATATCAACCATTCTTAACATTTCCTTAATAACTAAATCTGGATTAAATACATCAATCCTACGATTATCTCTTAGAAGATTAAGAGAATTATCTAGAATTGATTCTAAATAATTAAGAGAATTATAGGCAGAACTCTTAATGCTCTCTTTCTCTTTTTTGGTTTGATTTTTTGCACTTAACAATTTTATACTTCCCCCAATGACACTAAGTGGTGTCGCAATATCGTGGAGAATACATTTGGATACCTTGCCTAATAATCTGTGCTCGTATTCTATTAATGCTAATGATTTGTATTTTTGTGTGGCAGAAATATGTACATGGTAACACTGCTTCATGATTACTGTTCCTTTATAAATCAAATACATTAATAATAGAAACATCCAATATGTTTTTAATTGAAGACATAATTCAGATTCATAATCAATAATATCTAATAACTGATTTGGTTCTAAAGTAACATATAAAGTAAATAGGACAAAGAATATAGAAAACAGTATAAATGCAACCCCTTCGCTCAACAGAAACAGTGATGTGACAAAGGCTAGGAGAAAAGCAATTAACGATAATTCTAAAAATAAAGTTCTGGTAATAAGAAAAAAGAGTGCTAAAAAGAAAAAAATTAAAACTAAAACAAAAGAACCTATGAGAAGATTTCTATTAGACAGAAAACATCTCACATACACTAAAATTAATATTGCCGCTAATATCCCTACGCTTATTAAAAAAGAGTACTCTGTTCCTAAATATAGATATCTCAAAAAATAGAGAAGGAAAAAAGGCACAAATGTGTATATTAATATTTCACACAAACTCTTTATCAGACAGCATTTCAGTTCATTTAAGTACTGATCTTCATCATTTTCGGGAGTCATTCTCTCCACGTAATATTTAAGCCTGCTTTAGTATTGTAAATATATTTTTTTACAAAATCATTACAAAATTAAAATATGATATACTTTTTACGATGGCAAAACAATTAAAAATATATACAATAGAAGATAAGAAAGAGGAGGATTTTCTTAGACAAAAGAGTCTTCCTGTAAAAAATGATGAATTTAAGCTTAAATCTTTCCAACAATTTTTAGAAGATCTTCTCTTCACTGCACAACATAGCGAAGAGCAAGGAAATGTCCCTGCTGGAGGAATTGCTGCTCCTCAGGTTGGTGTTAATAAAAGAATTTTCTACACTCTTAACTATGATACTGATAAATGGCAACTATTCATTAATCCTGAGATAACTCCATTAGGCTATACAAAAACAGTAACAAGAGAGGGTTGTCTTAGTGTCCCTGGAAAAGAAGAAGATGTTATGCGTTACCAAAAGATAAAGATTAAATATCAAGATAAGGATGGGAATTATAAATCAGGAAAGTATAAAGATTTAAATGCTGTATCAATACAACATGAACTAGATCACTTGGATGGAATTCTTTTCATTGATAGAATAGAATAGATAGTATGTTAAATAAGTTTAACTGTCCAACAATGAAAATATCTACCAAAGCTTTATTTGCTCTCTTTTTTCTTTTAACAACTCTTTCTTTTATCTCAGCACAACAACTTTCCACCTCAGACATTTTGGGAGATACTGAAGGGAATAGTAATATAGAGGAACTAGATCAGAAGGAAGCTGAAAGAGAAGGGGACTTCCTGAACCAATTACTTTTGAATATCCCAGAAATTACAGATAATCCTAGCCACATAATTACATTTATTGACCCTTCAGAAGAGAGGAAAGGTGTTCAGTTGGAAATAGATGGGAAAAGTTTTCAAGATATAACGAGCCCATATTCCCTCCCCGCTCTAAGTATAGGAAAACATGAACTAAGATTTAAATTTGTAGATAAATATGGAGCTACTCAAATACTAGAGAAGGATATCGTTGTGATACCAAGACCACCTATTATTAATTCCCCCTCTGTGGAAGAGGAATTTTTAATCATTTCTGGAACGGGACTTTCAAATTCAGAAATTATGCTAATTCTCTCAACAAGCAGAAAGATATTTACCAAAGAAGATATTATAGATGGAGATGGTAATTGGGAATTCAAAATCAGTAAGGACGAACTTTCTGAGGGGCTCATAACTTTTACTGGGTATACAAGGAGATATGGGTATGCAAGTAATTTAGCAGAATCTGTCACATTCGAATTGGGTCAATCACAAAATATCCTATTTAGTAATGGCAAAAAAGATATTCATTTTAAATTTAAGGATATAGCCTTTTCAGATATTAATTCAATTATATCTAACAACATGGATTTAGTCATACTGATAATTGCCACCTTCACATTAGGTTTTGTTCTTTCATTTTTGCTGTTCTCCTTGTTTAAAAATAATTTAGAAGAGAAGAAAATTAAATTCTTAGAAAAAAAGATTTCTGAGAATGGGAAAAGTAATAAAGATATAACATTAAAAGAAAAGCTGTCTCAATCAGAACCTAAGAAGGAAGAAAAAAAGCCTATAAAAGAAGAAAAGAAGAAGGAAGAGCGCATCGTCACTAAAATAGATTTTCTTAAGGATTTCAAGATGTTTGATCCTGATGATGAGAAGGGGGAAGAAAAAGAAAATATTAAAGTAACTGTGACCTCAAAAGATTAGTTTCGTGATAGAATATGCGTGGAGCCAAGATGGTGAAACTGGCAGACACGCTACGTTCAGAACGTAGTCCTAGTGATAGGGTGGGGGTTCAACTCCCCCTCTTGGCAAGGTTACTTAAGCTCCCAATTTTGAACATTGTGAAATCTCTCATAGGAGTAATTAATACCATCTAGGGCTATTCCTTCCACACTGTTTTTTACAAAATAGAAAAAGGTTGGGTTATATAAAAACACCACCGGAGCATCTGCCATTACATACTTCTGAAATAGATCGTACTTCTGCTTTCTCACAGTCCTATCCGATGTTTTTCTTGCATCCTCAAGTAATATATCAACTCTTTCATAACTATACCCAGATATATTAAGGTCTGGATGATTGGATTTTAGAGAATGCCACAAATTATACTGGTCTGGATCGACAGTGGTTTCTATTTCGTATAATAATATGTCAAAATCTCTCGTAGCTATAATCTCCTGTGTTATCTGATTGTAATTAAGCTTCTCTGATTTAAGAACTACTCCTTCCTCCTTAAGTATCTCCTTTAATGAAGAAATCAATCTTTCATTTGTGATACTATCAAAATAGCTAATCGTAAAGGATAAGATTTCTTGATTAGATGATTCAAAATATCCACTTTCTTCATTTTTTGTAAATCCAATATTACTAAAATATTCGGCTGCCCTTTCTGGATTATAGTTATAATACTCTAACTGATTATTGAAAACCCACGAAGTTTCTGGAAACAAACCCAATCGAATATTCCCTTGTATATTAGATTCTTCTACTAACTTCTTTCTATCTATTAAATAGTTCAAACCTATCCTTATATCCTTCTCTTTATACATATCTCTTCTTGTATTAAAGAACAGTAGCTTAGTTCTATACTCTTCCGATTTCGTATACTTCTCAAGATTACTGTATTCCTCCGTAAATTTGAGCAAATCATAATCCCATCCCCCCACAGCATCTAAAACACCTATTCTAAAAGACATTTCCATACTTTGTTTGTCAGGAAATATCTTAAAGACAATATTTCTAATAGTAGGCTCAAATTTATCAAAAGAATTATCTGTCAAATAGACAGCATTTTGCTCAGTTCTAGTAACCTTGTATCTTCCTGTCCCTATGGGATATCTTGCAAACATATCAAAAGCTAGCTGTCCTAGGTCTATATTCTCTAAACGAGATTTCGGGACAATAAATAACGATACTGCCTCAAAAAATGTAGGATTCGGTTCCTTCAATTTAAACACAACTTCATTCTTACTTTTCTTCTCAATCTCTACACCTACTAGTGAAATGCCTACCGAGTCAAATCCATATTCCTCAGATAGTGCTTTGGCAGTTTTAAAAGTGAAAATAACATCATCTACAGAAAGCTCACTACCATCATGCCAATACACATTATTCGCTATTTTAAATTCATAATTGAGCCTATCTTCACTTACACTCCATTCCTTTGCAATTCCAGGAAGCGGATTACCGTCCTTATCTATATACACAAATCTATCAAACACTAACTCCTGAACAGTCCTATCTACATAATTAACAGATACAAACAAAGGATTAAATGTAGAGATAGCACCAACAGCTCCCTCTGTGAACGTATCATTAGTCGTAGAGTCATCGAGTATCCTCGCAATAACATTTGACTCTAAAATAAAAGATATTCCAACACCAACAATTCCAAAAAGGAATATGTAACTTAAAGGAATCAAATTTTTAAACAATTTACTAAGAAAAATAGGATAGTCCCACAATATATCCCTAAAATCTTTGCCCTTTTTCTTCTTTTTGGCCTTTTTCCCGTTCGTCGATTCCAAGGAAGATAAAGCATCCTTCATCGAGGACTTTATTTCAGATCTACTTTCTTTTTTTACAGTATCTTTCATATATCGTATGAATATAACCTAAACAGAATATTTAAGTATGGCTAAAGAAAGTATCACTAATACAGCAATTAGGAAAATTGTAAAATAGTAAAGGAATTTCTCCAATCCCCTTTTAGTTCTAAAAACTTCTCCCCCTCCACCAAACATCTTCCCTAAGCCTTCAGCTCTGTTCTGAAGAAGTATAGAGACGACCAAGATAGTACAAACTACTATCTGAGATATTAGCAAAGTTCTTGTTAAATTATCCATACCGCTATTATACACTATGTATTATTAATTTACTTACTATCCAATTCCCTGTATATAGCACAAAAAAATGAACATACAACAGATAGCAAAACAATAGAAAGCATAGGTACTACTTCAAAACTCTTTATCTGCATAGTACCCAATTCCAAACCTTCAAAAGTATAACTATCTATATAGAAATCTATCATAAACAGCTTTAAAACATAGAATATTCCTATTAAAAGCAACGTTGTCATTAAAAGAAATGTTGGGAATTTACACTTAACCGTTAAAAAACTTAATAGGGGGCAAGATATCATAACCGTGAAGCTCAACATAAGTATCGTTAAGATAAGATAGGTGGGATTCTCGGGTAAGCTAATACCTTTTCCAAAAATGCTTAATACAAAGTAAATTATCAACGTGTATACCAATAACGATCTTAAGCCATCTTTCATTACAAATAATATAGCATATTAATATTCTATGTAGTAGTCCTGTAGAATATTCATTACATCAGAGCAAAATTTCTGCTATACTTTTGTATCATACACTGCCCATGATGAATAGCATTGCTAAAACAAAAATCATTGCCACGATTGGTCCTTCCACTTGGGATAGAAACATCTTACGCGACATGTTTAGAAATGGAATGCAAATGGCCAGAATAAATGCTTCCTTTGCTGATAATGATGAGGTACAAAGAGTCTCAACAACTTTAAGAGAGATATCACCAAGGATAGCAATCATGCTAGACACTCAAGGCACAAAGATAAGAGTAAGCAATTTAAAAGACGACCTAAAAATTGAGAAAGAAGTAAATATATCATCCTTTAATAGCAATTCTAATGATCAGATTAAAATATCATATCCAGACCTCCATCTATCAGTAGTAGTTGGAACCAGAATACTCCTTGATGATGGCACAATAGAATTAAAGGTGAGAGAAGTAAACGGCGCCTCTATATCATGTGATGTAATACAATCAGGGATTCTAAAACCTAATAAGACAGTTAATATACCAGACATTAATTTACAATTCCCAACCCTTACTGAAAAAGATAAGGAAGATATAGAAGTTGCTATTAGAAACAATCTCGACTTTATTTCCATATCATTTGTTAGAAATGCGCAAGATATACTCAACGTTAAGGAATTAATAAAAGACTCAGATATAAAAATAATTGCAAAGATTGAAAACCAAGAAGGAATAGATCATTTCGATGAGATATTAGATCTAGCCGATGGGATAATGATAGCAAGAGGAGATTTAGGAGTAGAAACACCTTTAGAGAATATCCCTATCCTGCAAAAGCAGATGATCTATAAATGCAGGGCTAAGGGCAAACCAGTCATAGTAGCTACCCAAATGCTTGAATCTATGAGAGAAAACAAACAACCGACAAGAGCCGAAGTCTCAGATGTAGCAAATTCTGTTATGGATGGAGCAGATGCATTAATGCTTTCCGCGGAAACATCAACGGGCAAAAATCCTCTGGATGCTGTTAGAACAATGAATAAAATAGCTATCACTACTGAGAAAGTTATGCAACTATCTACAATATATGGCAAAACTGCAACAACATACGAGGTAGATGAAATATGTAAAAGTGTTTGCCTATTAACAGAGAGTATAAAATTAAAAGGTATTGCTGTTTTCTCAGATACCGATGGAACTATCGCAAGCTTATCTAGACATCGACCAAATGTCCCCATATGGTCTGTTAGTCCTTCCATTAAAAGAATAAGGCATGACTCTATCTACAGAGGTGTCAAAACATACTATATTTCTGACCTCTCAGAAGATAGAGATGAAAGCATATTCAAAACCATACAAACCATATATACTCATGGAGAGTTGGATTTAACCGATAAAATTGCTATTATTACCGGTAGTTCAATAAAAAACAAAAATAGTGACGTGATATTTGAAATAGTAACTATTAAGGATGTATTGAACCAGTAACGGTGACGTAGCCAAGTTGGTTAAGGCCGTGGTCTGCAAAACCACTATCACGGGTTCGAATCCCGTCGTCACCTCATACTACGTCCGGTTTGTACAAGGATCATAGTATAACAATAACTATATTCGTTTTTTTATTCTAATTTAATACGCTATGGGTATAATTGAAAATTGTACCTATTTAGATTAAAATAGCTCAACATATTAGCCGGGATGGCGGAATAGGCAGACGCGCGGGACTTAAAATCCCGTTCTAGAAATAGAGTGAGGGTTCGATTCCCTCTCCCGGCAGATTACTCAGCATCCTCAAACTTGTCTGGGTCTTGATTTCCACACTTAGGACACACCTTCAACCTGGTAACACCCTCGTATAAATACCCACACACCAAACATTTCCATCTCAACCATCTACTATCCAAATCCTCAGGAGCAACTTCACTTCCAATATCAATCCCGTTATTATCGCCACTATTAACTTCCTTCTCCACATGTTTGGTAAATTCTGTAACAGTAGTGTTCTCAGGCACTTGCTCATTTTTCTTCAATATATCGTCCATTCTTTAATTCCTTCAAAATTAAATTAAACGTCTCCTCCTCGTTTAGTTTAGAAGAATTAATAACAATATCATTGTACACTTCCGGCCTACTATAGTCCACCCCATATAACTTTTTATATCTTACACTATCCAACTTCCATCTCTTCTTCAAATCCCTCCTAATTTTCAAATAACCTACAATCCTATCAATCCCATTCCTGTATTCCCTCTTACCCATATGCCTCAACCCCCTAACATGCAAAGAAGCGTCCAACCATATTCTAGCGGTACAAGGAATATTTTTAATCTCTGCTATAGCAGCAAATATCTTAGAATCTATTAACACACTTCCTTGATTAGCCTCATTTATTAATTCTCTGTCTATCTTCTCATCAATATCCATTAATAATTTTTCATTAGAGTCACTATAGAAATCCTCAAAATTCTCATAACCTAACTTCCTCACCTCCTCTCTAAACAATCCCCCAGCATATACTCTCCTTAAATTAAGATATTTACTTAACATCTTCGCAATTGTAGTAGCACCTGACCCTCCAGGTCCCCCAACTACAAATAAATATTTAAGGTCTCCATTCCTTTTCTTTCTATCCATACGCTAATATAGTATATTAATAGTCATACAATGTCGAGAACAAGAAGATCTACACAAAGAAGAAGTCGACCATTTCAGAAGTATAAACCAGACAAAATAGTCCTTTATTTTGCATTATTCATGGCCATATTTGGTGCCATAATGATCTTTGATGCCAGTGTATATCAAGCCACTACTATATTTAATGATCAATTCTATTTCCTAAAACAACAAATAATATGGCTAATTGTGGCAACAATACCTGCCATAATACTTTATCTCTGGGATTACAAAAAATTCTCTAAGCTTGCCTTCCCTGCCTTAATTATTACAGTTATTCTTCTAATAGCTGTATTAATATTGGGAGATCCTATAAATGGAGCCAAAAGATGGTTAACAATCGGTCCCATTGATATACAACCTGCAGAGTTTGCCAAAATAATACTCATTATATATCTTGCTAGCTGGCTTTCTAAGAAAGATCATATATATAAAAATCTAAAAACTGCCATACAAGAAGGATTTCTGAAAAACCTGTTATCCTTCTTGGCAATACTTGGGACCATATCTATCCTAATACTATTAGAACCTGATTTAGGAACTACCATTATTGTATCTCTAACATCTTTCATCATGTTTCTAATGGCTGGGGAAGATAAAACACATACTATTGGATCTTTGGCAGTAATTCTTTTGGCAGTCCCTGTAGGGATATTAGCAGCAATACTAGAGCCATATAGATTAAAAAGAATTCAGACATATTTAACACTTCTATTCACAGGAGAAGTAGCAGATCCTAGAGGAAGTGGATATCAAATGCAACAAATACTAATAGGCATTGGATCTGGAGGATTACTTGGGAAAGGATTTGGGCAATCAAGACAGAGATTTGGATATCTTGTTGAAAATACTGCTTTCACGGACTCAATATTTGCCGTAGTTTTAGAGGAATTAGGGTTAGTGGGGGGAGTAGTTATAATACTGGCATGGATTGTATTCCTTTGGAGAGGGATAAAAATAGCCTTAAATGCTCCTGATAAACAGGGACGTCTACTAGCCTCGGGCATTACGATATGGTTAACATTACAAGCCCTAATGAACATGGCCGCAAATGTTGGCCTCATACCATTAACAGGTATTCCAACTCCATTCCTCACATATGGCGGATCCAGCACTATCGTAACAGTCATAGGAATTGCTATACTACTTAATGTAAGTAAATATTCGACAATTAGTAATGGTCAATAAAAAATCTTTAAAAAAGAAAGTTATTATAACAGGAGGAGGATCAGGTGGACATGTTTCTGCTGCATCATCTATTATTTCCGCTATTAGAAATGAGTATTTAATTAACAATTCTAACTTTCTATATATTGGAGGAGACCTAGGCATGGAAGATGAGAAGCCAGGGAATTCTATAGAAAAACGAGTCTTCGCAAAGGAAGAATTCAACAAAAAATATATAAGAGCTGGAAAACTACAAAGATCTATGTCCTTAAAGACAATTCAATTGCTATTCAGAGTAATATTGGGATTCATAGACTCATACAAGATAATAAGAGAATTTAAACCGAATATTGTGATATCTACTGGAGGATTTGTTACAGTACCAGTTTGTGTAATTGCAAAGATTTTCAAAGCTGACATATACCTACATGAACAAACCGCAGCAATAGGACTTTCAAACAAAATAGTGAGTAAGTTTGCCACGAAAATATTTATTACATTTCCATCTTCTTCGAAATATTTCCCGAAGGAGAAGACTATACATACAGGAAATTTAGTAAGACAGGAGATCTTTCAAAAAACAGCAAATGGAGCAGTATCTCAATCATTAAAGCGAATGTTAGTGAATCAGGAAGAGCTTCCAATAATATATATATCCGGTGGAGGATTAGGTTCTCATTGTATTAATACAACAGTTAAGGAAGCACTTCAAACCTTACTTCAAGATTTTCAAGTAATACTACAAACAGGAGATAATAAAAAATACAATGATTTTCAGACTTTGCAGAAAGAAAAAAACAAACTAGAAAAAGATCTAAAGGATCGATTCTATGTAACCAAATATATCGACAGAAAAGAGATTGGATTTCTTCTTAACAACATAGACTTATTTGTAGGAAGGGCAGGGGCTAATACTGTATATGAAGCAGGTATTTTAAAGATACCATCTATTTTCATACCAATACCCTGGGTCACACACAATGAACAAGAGAGAAACGCCCAAATTCTAAAGGAGCTTGGCTTAGCAGAAATAATTAACGAAGGAGAGTTGACTCCTGAATTTCTTTTATTGAAGATAGAAAGGTTTATCTCCAAAGAAAAAACTGTAGATACAGGTCGCCTTCAATCAATATTTCTAAAAGATGCCGACAGAAAGATCCTTAGGAATATAGGACTGTAATGATATAAATTTTTAAATAAACGTAATGGCAGACTTATTAATAAAAGGGGGTAGCAGATTAAGTGGAGAATTAACACCAGCTGGGAATAAAAACTCTGCATTGCCAATACTTTGTGCCACTTTACTCACAAATGAAACTGTTACTATAAGAAACTTTCCTGACTTAACAGATGTTAATAAACTCATAGAATTAATGACCTCAATGGGCTCAGATATACAATGGGACAAACAGAACCACATAATTACAGTTAACAACGCAAATTTTAAAAATGAATTTGGTCATGAAGGATTTCCACTAGGAATGAGAGGAGCTATTCTCCTTCTTGGTCCTCTTGCATCCAGATTTGATCAAATAGAGGTTAAAGAGGAGATAGGAGGATGTTCATTAGGAATAAGGGAATTAGATCCACATTTGGAGGTACTAGAGGGACTAGGAGCTAAGATAGAATCAAACGATACTTTAAAAATACAAACTAACGGTAATTTGAAAGGTGGTTTTCTTTGGCAAGACTACATGAGTGTGACAACTACTGAAAATTTTGTAATGGCAGCTGTTAAGGCTCAAGGTAATTCTACAATGATCAATGCAGCCTCTGAACCTCACGTTCAAGATCTATGTAATTTCCTAGTAACAATGGGTGCACAAATAAAAGGAATTGGTTCCTCTCGAATTGATATTTCTGGGGTCCAAGATCTCCATGGAACTGATTTCACAATCACTTCCGATCACCACGAAATAACAACCCTTTTAGCACTAGGAGCTATGACTGGTGGAGAAATAAAGGTACACAATTCTGTCCCTGAGCATTTTCCTTTAATAAACAAAGCATTTGCCAAATTTAATGTTAAAGTTGAATATGAAGGTGATACTGCAATTGTCAAAGAGAATCAGCAATTGAAAATTATAGAACCGTATACAAAAAACATGCTACAAAAATTGGAAGCAGCACCATGGCCGTACTTCCCAACAGACCTTATGCCCCTTATGATCGCTCTCTCCGTTAAATCAGAAGGATCTATAATGTTTTGGAACAAACTATACGAAGGAGGTTTCTTTTGGATTCCAGAAATGATTAAATTTGGAGCTCATATAGTGATGTGTGATCCTCACAGAGTGATTGTATATGGAAATAAACCTTTAAGACCAGCAATTGTGGATGCTCCAAACATTATTAGAGCTACTGTTGCGTTAATGATGGTTGCACAAACCATAGAAGGGGAATCAATTATAAAAAATGCTGACTCCATTAAAAGAGCGCATCCTAATTTTATAGAAAATCTAAACAATTTAGGTGCTAACTTAAAGTGGGTAGAGTAATCCACTAGACACACCCTAATTTTTTTAGAAAATCAGGGACTTGATATAGCTTTATGCTGTTGCTAGCCTTAAGCAGTATTGCTACATCCCTACCTTTCAGTGTATCTAACCTGTTATTCAACATTGCAGCAACTTCATCTGCAGATTCTAAGTGTTCTCCCACATTAAAGCTATCAAACATATCCCCAACATAATAAATATCATCAAAATTATATTCCATAACCGTACCACCTAGCTCCATATGTTTTTCAGCAGAAACCTTTCCTAATTCCTTCATATCCCCCAATACAACTATTCGATGATACTTACTTTGTGAATATAACTGGTTAAATGTCTTTAGAGACATCTCCATAGATGTTGGATTAGCATTATATGCATCATTTACTATCTCGACATTTTTCCCATATCGTAATTTCTCAAATCTTCCATTACCACCCTCAAATAATCCAACTCCCTTTATACAATTATCCATTGCAACTCCAAGCCTGTTGGCAGAGATAATTGCAGCCATGGCATTATATACATAACCCTCTCCATACACATTAAGATCTACATCCATTACGTTATCATAATATTTGAAACTAAAATGAGTCCCTTTCTCATCTACAGTAACTCCCAGAATCTGATATTCGGCTCCTTCGCTCTTACCGAAAGTAATTAATTCTGATCCCTCTCTATATGCATCCTTTATCCTCACCAACCTCTCATCATCTATATTTAAAACCAGGGGCTTTCCGGTTCTTTCCATATAATCAGCGAGATTCTTCTTCTCCTCATATATATCCTCTATACTCCCAACCTGTTCACCATGCACATGCCCCACATTCAGTAAAATACCTATATCCGGATCAACCGAGTTAACATGCCAAGCTATCTCTCCCTTCCTATCCATACCACACTCCAAAACAATTGCGTCCTCCCCCTTGTACTGACTTAACAATACAGCATTTCCCCAAACAGTATTTGATGTATCTGAGTACAGAACCTCCATTTGATTCTTAAGTATAGTAACCAACATCTTTTTAGTTGTTGTCTTTCCCGTACTACCTGTTATCGCTACAACAGGAGCAGTTATAGGGGATATCGCATAATTAAGTATCTTCTGTAGTCCTTCCTCAATAGTATTAACCAAAATAATAGGTTTTGTTACACCTTCTAAATCTGCATATTTCCTGTCTTGGCAAATTGCCATAGAAGCACCATTGTTCAATGCATCTACTATAAAATCATGGCCATCAAATTTTTCTCCAATAATTGGTATGTATATATCATTCTCTTTAACACTTCTTGAGTCATGACTAAAACCCTCAAAATACGCATTCTCATTATAATTTCGAATTTCAAATTCTGGAAATCTTTCTATAATATCTTTCAGATATACCTTCATTATTAAGACAGATAAATTTAGTACCTCATTTAATATATTAGTTATTTGATTTATTTTCAATAATAATAGCTATCGGTTCGTGAATTATTTTTATACTCAATTTGTACATTTTTCCTGTATTTCAACAAATCTTAATGGCCTAGAGAATTATATTTGAGCCTGTAGTTATATTTACTTGACGAAAATAGTACGCAATGTTACATTAGTGGCAGGAAGTGGCAAAAAGTGGTGAAAGATGATATATTAAAAACATGTTAATAGGAGAATACAAAAGTAGAATAGGAGAGAAAAAGAGAGTCTCACTTCCAAAAAAATTTAGAGAAGAGTTAGGTAACAATCTAATTCTTACAAGAGGGTACGAACAAGCACTAATAGTAGTAAATGAGAAATTATGGAAAAAAGTAGCAACAGAAGTGATAAATGGCTCTTTTATAAATAAAGATATCAGAGATACCAGCAGATTCTTAGTTGGTGGTGCAAAGGAAATATCTGTAGATACTCAAGGTAGATTTGTCATACCAGAATCACTATTTGAACATGCACATCTTAAAAAGGATGTTATATTCATAGGCTTAATAAACTGGATAGAGATATGGGACAAAGAAATGTGGCAGGAAAGACTTAACTATCTTAAAGAACATGGAGAAGAAATAGCACAAGAAATTAGTAAGATGAGTACAAAGAAAGATGCGTAAAATACATATCCCAGTCCTTCTCAAGGAAAGCCTAGACTCATTAAACATAAATCCAGACGAATTCTATATAGATTGTACTTTGGGTGATGGTGGTCATAGCATAGAAATATTAAGAAGACTTTCCGACAAAGGACTACTATTAAGTATAGATCAAGATCAACATGCTATTGATTTTGTGAAAGAGTACTACCAAAAGGAGAGCAAACAAAAGAACTGGATCATAAGAAAAGGAAACTTCTCTAAGATACAAGATTTTACGCAGGATCTTAACAGAAAACCGAAGGGAATCTTGATGGATCTTGGCCTTTCATCCAGACAACTTGAAGAATCTCATAATCGAGGATTTAGTTATTTAGAGAAGAATGAACCTCTAGACATGAGAATGGACAAAGAGCTCGGAGTAACAGCGAAAGATTTGTTAAATGCACTACCTGAGAAACAACTCACCATGGTTTTTAGAAAATATGGGGAGGAGAGGAGATCTCACCAAATAGCAAAAGCTATTAAAAATAATATTTCTGATATTAATACTGTAGGAGATCTTACACGGCTTATTTACAAAGTAGTGCCGGCTGATAATTCTAACAAGAACCCTTCTCGCAGGGTCTTCCAGGCCCTGCGAATCGTGGTAAATGATGAATTAAACAGCCTAGAAACTGCACTAGATAGGTCGTTTGAGATCTTACAAAACAATGGAAGATTATCTGTAATCTCATTCCATTCTTTAGAAGATCGCATCGTTAAAAATTATTTTTTAGAAAAACAGAGAAGCGGAGAAGGGGAGATGCTTTTTAAAAGTCATATTGCCCCAACCGACGACGAAAAAAAGGATAACCCTAGATCCGCTTCTGCCAAGTTAAGAACTTTAATTAAGCAACACAACCGTAATGACTAGAACCAGAAATCAAAACATAGCCGCCACACTCTTTGTGCTTACACTTCTAACGTTCACCTTCTCTCAACTAGTTATAAATTCAATATTAAGCCCATTGGGCGTAGAACTTCAAAGTTTAAATAGAGAGAAAAACTATCTGATAGAGGAGAACAGATCAATGGAAGAACAGATTGCAAAAACCAATTCCATTACAGTAATTAAACAACTTGCCAACAAGGAACTCAATATTTCATCAGCAAATGAGAGAACAATAATATACATAGAGGACTCAAGTATTATAGCAGAAAGACAGTAATGTCAAGCCTTAATCACTTCAATAGAAAAAAGGGATCTCTTGCAAGAAGCAATTCAAAGGAAAAGAAAATATCTAATTTAGTAATTGTCGGATACAGCATTACTCTATTAGCAGCAATTCTCATATTCCAGATATTTAGATGGCAAATAATATTTGCCGACAAATTCCAAGAAATGGCCCAGGATCAGTACAAAACAAATAGGATTCAGGTGGCGCCAAGAGGAGTAATAACTGCATCTGATGGTACAGTTTTGGCCGTAGACGAGCCTGTTTGGAACATATACGCAACGCTAAGCAATGATGAGGATGAGAGAGAACTTTTCTTTGATAACAAAGAAAGGTTTGTGAATGAAGTCGCTTCTATACTTAATGTAGAAACTTCTGAGATAGAATCTAAAATTACAGATGATTTTGTATATGCCTCATTAAAGAAAGAGGTAGACACTGAGAAGAAGAAAGCTTTAGAACAGGCAGAAATATTTGGTCCAGGGACCCAAGGCTTTGGTCTTTATTTTGAAAATGAAGAGAAGAGAGTATACCCAAATAATCAATTAGCATCTCATATACTTGGTTTTATAGGAAGAGACGAAAATGGTGATTTAGTAGGACAATACGGAATACAGGGCTACTACTACGGTGATATCACAGGAAGAGAGGGGTACTCATATGAAGAGAAAGATTCTTCCGGAAATGTTATCTTGACTGCAGAGTATGAACCTATTCTTCCCAGAGAAGGAAAAGATTTTAAGCTTACCATAGTTCCAAACCTACAAAGCAAAGTTGAAGAAATTTTAGAGGAGGGTGTTAAGGAGAGCAGGGCAAAGAGTGGTACTGCAATTATTATGAATCCCAAAACTGGAGCTATATTGGCCATGGCAAATTATCCCTCTTATGATCCCAATGAATATTGGAGAATATCTGAACCATGGATATTAAAGAACAGAGCAATATCAGATGTATATGAGTATGGCTCTGTTCAAAAGCCCATTACTATAGCAATAGCTCTTGAGACAGGTATTATAGATAAAGAGTATACATGTAATGATAATAAAGGATATCTAGATCTGTATGAAGCAACCGGATATGCAGACCAAATAGGACAAAAAATATACACTTGGAATAGACTTCCTGCTGGATTGCTTGATCTTTCTGGAATATTTGGGAAATCAAACAACCCCTGTACAGCACAAGTGGCTCTAAAAATGGATTTCAATCAATTCTATTCATCACTTAAAGATTTTGGAGTTGGAGAATTCATAGGAATAGGCCTACAAGAGGAAAGTACAAGCTATCTCAGGCCTAAAAATCTCTGGACTAATTTAGACATTATAACCACATCGTATGGACAGGGAGGTATAGCGGCAACACCTCTTCAAGTCCTTTCTGCTATTAGCACATTCGCAAACGGTGGAGTTAGAATGAGACCATACATTATTTCCGAGATAAAGGACGAGAAAGAAACCATTGAGATAAAGCCTCAAATATTATCAACACCTATATCCAAAGAAACTGCAGATATAATAAAAGAGGCTCTAGCTAAAGCAGTAAAAGAAAATTCTCTTAGTGCATACGCCCTCCCACTTATGGATTATGATATTGCTGCAAAAACTGGAACTGCACAAATAGCAAGAGAGGGTATTGGGGGATACGATGAGAGATTTACAAATGATACTGTTATTGGCTTTGCACCCTCTAATGATCCTAAAATGATTATGCTGGTAAAACTACAAGAGCCCAAGAGTGCTGGCTTCGCAAGTTTAACAACGGTCCCGGTATGGCGTGATATATTTCTAGCAATAGCAGATGATCTGGAAATACAGAAGCAAAATTGAGATAATAATAACGGAATAACTTTAAATATAAAGATTCTAATGATAGATGTTTTGAAAAAAGGACTTGAAACACTGTTTCTAGCTACAGCCATCTCTGCGATATTTGCCCCAATTATGATTTCTATTTTGTATAAATTTAATCAGGTAAGTGGTCTTACCAAATCTAAAATAGGGGCAGGAGATGGTGATAATACCCTATTTATGAAGATTATGAAATCTTCTACTACCAATGGAACTCCAAACATGGGAGGAATATTAATATGGATTATAGTACCCTTAGTAATTTTATTGACAATAACAATGACCCCCATTGTTAAAGTTTTTCTATTTGGTTTCCTTCTTTTTGGTTTCTGGGGCTTTATAGACGTTGTAGTATTCACAAATGGTTTTAAGCATAATGAGAAAATGCGTGCTTTTCAAGAGACATTTGAATGGAGAATTGGAAAGCTTACCTTCTCGATTTTATTAAATATTCTAGTCATGTGGCTACTATACAGAACAGGACAATTCACAAGTATATCTTTGTTCGATCTGTTACTAATTAACATCACACCATTAATTCTGGTTATCATAGGAGCGGTAGGGCAGTTTGCAATTTATGCAGCAGAATTAACAGATGGTGCAGACGGATTGATGATGGGAATATTTACAATAATAAATTTTGCATTTATTTTCCTACTCACTATTCAAGGTAAGTATGAATTTGTTCCGATACTATTCATAATATTAGGTGTGCAGGTAATTGATCTTTATTTCAATATACCTCCAGCAAGATTTTGGAATGGTGGCCCAGGTGCTATGCCACTAGGATATACTATGTTTTTTGTTGCTTTGGTAACAAATAATATTCCCGCATATTTTGTTATGACATCAATTACTTGGCTAATCATGGCATCAAGCGCTATACAGATGTTCAGTATGAGGTTTTTCAAAAAGAGAGTATTCAAGATAGCTCCGATACATCACCACTTTCAAGCTAATGGATGGCCTCAGTATAAAGTAACTATGCGATTTTGGCTATTTACAATACTGACATGCATAATCGGTCTCTATGTAGGATTGCTATAAGTCCTCACACTTCACACCATCTTCTTCACATGTACATAGCATATTATTCTTCACATCCTTAAAAACATCTCCTGTCGCATACAACTTCCCATTAGAGAAACATGCCTTAAGATCATACATAAATCCTGCCTCATTGATATACAAGACCTTGAATTCATCTTTTTCCTCCAGAGAGAAACCTTCCAGAACAAAAGTATTGCCTATTACACAACTTCTCATATACAAAGATGCATCCCTGTTTGTGATAGAGGTCAGCAGTAATTGCTCATTTCCTAATTCATACATACCTACCTGCGTTGGGGCTTCCCCATTAATACTACACAACGCTTCCCTGTCTAAGACAACTTTCAATCCACCCTCACTATACTCAATATCCGATAAAGTAATTTTAGAGAAATCTGGAGTATCTTTCTCTAAGAAATTCCTAAAACTATATGAAAATTGTAAAGATTCGGATGTAAATGACTCATACGATATTCCATCCTCATCATCACACTCTATTTTACTATCCCAGGAGCAGTAGCAATTATTTTTCCCTAAGTAATTCGGAATTATTTCATTTTGTCGATATTCAACACCCTCATGCAAACATATTCCTATTCCTAAATTTCTTTTAGTGTTTATAAACAACAGTACTGCTGTTGCTGAAAAAAGAAACACCGTTATCAATACCAACCAATTCTTTTGCTTTACCTTGCTCATAACAGAGTACATTTTACCATATTTCCACCTCTATCTACCCTAAGTTTATTATTTTAATATATGATAAAATCAATCTATGCACGATTCACATATACATTTAGCACTTGAGCCCTTAAATTCAAACTTGGATCAAGTTATACAGGAATTTATAGATACAGGGGGGAAATATATACTAACACAGGGGACAGATATTCTAGATTTCGATGATACAATCAAATTCGCAAAAAAATATCCAGGTATTATACAAGTAGCTTTAGGACTGCATCCTTCATTCTTTGAGGAGGTAACTTTCTGCAAGGAGATTACAACTAATCTAGATAAGGTTTGTGAAAAATATATAACGCAATTTAAAGAGCTCTTTGATAAAAATATATCTGATCTATCCGCTATCGGGGAAACTGGATTAGACTACTACCAATATACTTTAAACAAAAGTATGAACGAGGGAGATAGGGAGAAGATAAAAGAGATACAAATAGATTCATTCAAAACACATCTTAAATTAGCTAAAGAAAACAACCTTCCACTTAGTATTCATGCACGTGATGAAAACGGGAAGCAGCAATGTGTTAAGGATGTTATTAATATAGTTGCAAAAGAGGGTAGAGGACAATTAAAGGGTTGCTTTCATAGCTATACGGGAGGATTGGAATCTGTAGAGGACATATTGAATTTAGGCTTTCATATAGGTTTTAATGCAATAATAACATACAAAAGCGGAGAGAATGTAAGAGAAATATTAAAAAAAGTACCGCTAGCGAGAATCCTCTTTGAAACAGATGGTCCCTTTCTCCCTCCACAATCAATACGAAAGAATAAAAAAATCAAAGAGAAATATGCTAAACCATCTCATGTGAGAGAAATTATGGAGACAGCTGCATTAATAAAAAATATATCTGTAGGAGAATTAGAAGCTGTAACAGATAGTAATTATGAGAAGCTTTTCCTTAATCTTTAACAGGATTAACTATACAAACAAATTCTCCACGAGGATTTTTCGAGAATTCTTCTTTTTGCAAAATGTCTACCACATTTGATATTTTCCCATGTAAGTGCCTTTCTCTAAGTTTAGTCATGTCTTTTGCAAGAAATATATAAACCTCTCCCAATATTTCGTTAAGTAAATACATAAGTCTTAGAAGACGCTTTGGTGATTCATATATAACCAATGTGTTATGCAAATTCATATACTGTTTAATTATCTCTTCTCTTTTACTATCACTTTTGGGTAAAAATCCTAAGAAAACAAATCTGTCTGTTGGTAATCCACTAATAGATAAGGCCGATGTCAGAGCAGAAGCTCCTGGTATGGATACAACCTCATACTCTAACTGTCTAAGATGCCTCACAAGCTTGTATCCTGGATCTGAGATTAAAGGAGTTCCTGAATCAGATATTAATGCCAAATCTAATCCCATATCCAACTTTTCAAGTATCTTACCTATCATTTTCTCATGATTTTGATCCCTATATGATATTAGCTGTGTCCCTATCTCATATCTATCAAACAACTTTCTACTCTCCCTCGTATCTTCTGCTAACACAAAAGCAACACTTTTTAATATATCGACAGCTCTGATTGTAATATCTTCTAAATTTCCAATAGGTGTAGCTACAATATATAGTTTCCCTCTATGCATCGTTTAAATTAACTAAATTTAATTCCATCTCTTCATTAATATTCTCCGATTTAGCCGAATCTTTTAGAGTAAATTCCCCAATCCTTGTCCTTACCAATTCAATAGCTGTTGCATATACTCCTAAGTTTTCTCCCAAATCATTTATTAAAGTCCTGATATATGTTCCACTTGAACAGATTATGTTAAATTCTACGTATGGCCATTCATAATTTAATAACTTAAAGTCATATACATGTATTTGCTTTGCGTCTAATATAACCTTTTCATTCTCTCTTGCATACTCATACGCCTTTCTACCTGCTATTTTTTTTGCAGAGTATTGAGGAGGCATTTGTCTAATCTCACCCAAGAAATTTTGTTGTATCTCCCTTAATATCTCCTTCTCGGTAATAGGAGAGGAGCTATTAGAAACATTAATTTTCTCTCCTGTACTATCCTGTGTATCTGTACAGTATCCAAACCCAGCTTTAACTATATACTCCTTTTCCATCTTAAGAATCTTTTCCATCTGTTTTGTTGATTTCCCAAGAAGAATGATTAATAGGCCCGATGCAAAGGGATCTAGCGTCCCTGCGTGTCCTATCTTTTGTCCTTTGGGCAGTATCTTCTTTAATCTTCTAATTACGTCATATGATGTAATGCCCACCTCCTTGTTAATTAGTAAAATTCCGTCTATCATCTAGTACTACTTAATATATTTTGACAATTATACCACTATGTTAAATGGAATAACGTTGGGAATAGTTATGATAGTAGTACTTTTAGTAGGAGGATTTATACTCACATTAATGATTAATGCATTCTTAGTTCCTCTTTTTAAAACCCCAAAGGAGGTATTGGAAGAGATAGTGGATATTATGGAGCTTAATAAAGAGGATAGTTTAGTAGATTTAGGCAGTGGCGATGGAAGATTACTACTTAAAGCACATAGGTTTAGCAAATGTAAGTGTACAGGTTATGATATATCTCCAATTATGTTAATAATTGCCAAGACAAAAAGAATTATACAATTTCCTTTAACTAAAGATATTATATTTGAGGCAGAGGATATATTTAAGGTTGATTTAAAAAATTTTACAAAAGTATATTGTTATCTAGATGAAAAGAGTATGGGGATATTAAAACCTAAGTTAGAAGAATTTATTAAGAATGGGGGAGAAGTATATTCATACAGATATGGGGCAGAGGAAGTACAGGGTGAAAAGAAAATATTGTTAAGCAACGAGGTGCCTCTTTATATTTATAAAAACTTCAGCAAGTAAATTCTATTTATTCTGTTACAACAACATCTGTATCTGTCCCTTCATACCTATCAATCAATTCATTTACATCATTCATAATTCTATTAAAATTCTCAGTCACAATACCTGAATACCTATCATAATCATATTCTAATGGCTTCATACTATAATCAATCTTTTTAATTACATAACCCGTATATTTCCTAGTACTGCTTATTTCCTCCTCTCTATTCTCCTTAACATTCACCACATGAATAGAAAAAGAGTTAAAACCATTATCAGGATAATACATATTCCCATCTAAATCATATAATCTCTTTGATTTAGGCTCGAAATTTTTTAAATTCTCCTCAAGCTTTAAACTAGTCTCCCTTAATGCTGAATCTAGCTTTCTTGCTTCCGGACTTTTCTCATCCTTCTTATTTCTAAACCATTCCATAAAATTCCTATCCATTCCTAATTATACCAACCACATAGAAATAACGATATAATAGTACATGGGAATATATGAACCATTAGCATCAAAATACAGACCAAAGACATTAGATGAATTTGTTGGCCAAGAACATCTAGTAGGAGAAAATGGCCCCATTAAGAAATTCTTGGACAGTAAAAACATACCATCTATGATATTCTGGGGACCTCCCGGAACAGGAAAAACTACACTTGCATACATTATATCCCTAAACCTATACTACGATTTTCACAAACTCCAAGCAGTAACTGCTGGCAAAGATCATCTTAGAAAAATTATTAAAATTGCACTCTCTAACCAACAATACGGGAAAAAAACAATACTCTTTCTAGATGAAATACACAGATGGAACAAAGCACAACAGGATGCACTCCTACCATACGTAGAGAAGGGAGTCATAATATTAATAGGAGCAACTACAGAAAACCCCTCCTTCACGGTTAATTCTCCACTTCTTTCCCGAACAAAAGTATTTGTATTCAAACAACAAAGCGAAGAAGATATATTCAAACTACTTAAGAAAGTAGCTAAGAAAGAATTCCCTGATGTAACTATTGGTAAAAAGGAACTCCAAACTATGGCTAATCTTTCTAACGGAGACATCCGATCAGGACTTAATATATTGGAAATGGCAACAACCCTAGCATTAGCACAAAAGGAGGAGAATAAGAAAGCAAAGGTAACAGAAGAGATACTACAAAATACAATACAAAAACCCATATACTATGACAAAAACGGGGAGGAACACTACAACATAATATCCGCCATACACAAGTCTATGCGCTCATCTAATCCTGATGCTGCTTCATATTGGGTGGGGAGAATGCTCCAAGCAGGAGAAGACCCACTATACGTTGCAAGGAGACTACTTAGATTTGCCAGTGAAGATGTGGGAAATGCTGATCCTAATGCATTAGTTTTGGCAAACAGTGTATATGAAGCATGTCAGAAAATTGGTATGCCAGAGTGCGGAGTATTTTTAATTCAACTTGCGATATATCTTTCTAATGCACCCAAAGATAATACCGCATATATGACAGAGTTAGAAGTTAAGAGCGATATTGAACAGTATGGTAATCTTCCAGTACCACTTAATATACGCAATGCCGAGACCAAACTTATGAAAGAGATAGGATATGGCAAGGGATACGAGTATGATCATGATCTTCCCAATAAAAAGTCTGCGCAACAGTGTATGCCAGATAAGCTTAAAAACAAAAAGTATATTAAAAAGTAATTAAAATTGTTTTCCTATGTGGAAAAGTTAAAACAATATATATATAATAGCAGGGATGGAAGTCAGAAAAGATCCAGAAATAATAGAGAGAATATTAGAAAAGGGAGTAGAACATATACTTCCTTCAAAAGATGCACTTAAAAGTCTTTTAGAATCAGGAAAAAGAATAAAAATATATCAAGGTTTTGACCCAACAGCAGATACACTTCACATAGGTCATACCGTTGGAATGAGGAAGTTAGAAGATTTCAGAAAGCTTGGTCATCATGTTATATTTCTAATAGGTGATTTCACTGCAAGAATAGGAGATCCTTCAGACAAGACATCTGCCAGACAGATGTTGACTAAAGAGCAGGTAGAAGAAAATATGAGATTATACCGTGAACAAGCATCTAGAATCATAGATATTGACAACAAAGAAAATCCCGTAGAGATACTATACAACAGCTCTTGGTTAGAACCTCTCAATTTTGGAGATATTATTCGATTAGCTTCCAAATTCACAGTACAACAGATGATTAAAAGGGAGATGTTTCAAAAGAGATTAGAAACAGCCAAACCAATATATATTAGTGAATTTATGTACCCCATAATGCAAGGGTATGACTGTGTAATGATGAATGTGGATGTAGAGGTCGGAGGTAATGATCAACTATTCAATATGTTGGCAGGAAGGGAATTAATCATGTCTGAGTTAGGAAAAGAAAAGATTGTATTAGCAGGAAAGCTACTAACTACACCAGACGGTGCAAAGATGGGGAAGAGTGAGGGGAACATGATTAAAATGAATGATAAACCAGAAGAAATATTTGGTAAAGTAATGGCCTTTACAGACGATATGATTGTTGATGCATTTGAGATCCTAACAAACTCCACTCTAAAGGAAGTCAAGCAATACAGAGAGAGAGTAGAGTCTGGAGAAAATCCAATGATCCTTAAAAAGGAATTGGCACATATGATAACCTCTGAAATAACTAGTGCAGATGAAGCAGACAAAGCACAAGAATATTTTGAATCAGTATTTCAAGGAGAGCAGAAGGATGTTGATGTCCCTGAAATAGCTATTAAAGAAGAGCAAATACAATTAAATGAACTTCTTGTTGAAATTAAATTCGCAAGTAGTAAATCAGAAGCTAAAAGATTAATTGAGCAGGGTGCTGTTAAAATCAATGATGAGAAAGTCACCCAATTTAATCACATTCTCGATATCAAGAACTCTCAACCTCTAATGATTAGAGCTGGGAGAAAGTTATGCACTGTGATATATAGAGCATAACAGGGGGAAAGAAATAATATATTATCTAACCCCCTGTGGAAGTAGGGGGTTTTCTAATTATGGAAAAGCCTGAAGATATACAAAAGAAGATACTCTCCCTTATCCCTACACAGTTTAGGGATGTTGTTGCAAAATCAATAGAACATGCAAGCGAATATCACAAAACAGCAAAGAGATATTCTGGAGAACCCTTAATACTTCATCTACTAAGCACAAGCCTACTAACAATAGAAAATGGTATGGATACAAACTCCACAATATCTGCCATACTACATGAAATACATCTAAATGAGGAAAGCGAAAAGTATATTGTTAAGAATTTTGGCAAAGAAGTACTTAATATTCTTCTCAAAATAGAAGATATTAGAAATTGTACACTCTCTACTGAGACTCCTGATGAAGTAATTATTAAATATATATTGGGAAGTTCAAAAGATCTCAGACCAGTTATCATAAAAATATTAGATACCTTGGAAGACATGCGCACCATAGAGACAGTACCCCAACAGGAATGTAAAGTAGCACTTCACAAAGCATTAAATATATATGCTGTATTGGCAGAGTATCTCAATCTTGATCACATTAAAAAAGACATAGAGGAGAATGCCTTTAGAGAATACCTAGTCACAGAATACGAAAGCATTACAAAAAAGATGCAGGACGCAGGGATTAACAATTCTCTATTAGAGAAATACAAAAACACACTAATTGAAATAACAAAAGAGCTTCCCTTTAAAAAAAGAATAGAGGGACGAATAAAGGGGAAATATAGTATATACAACAAACTAAAAAAATATGAGAAAGAGTGGATAGATCCAAACATAAGCAGGGTTGATGACCTAATAGCTTTTAGGGTAATAACTGACACTGATGATTCCTGTTTTCATATTCTAGAAAAATTAATGGACCATGGAGAACCAGACTATGATCTCTTTGATGACTATATTTCTAATCCAAAACCAAATGGATATCAAGCTATACAATTTCCAATAAAATTCTCAGAAATATCAGATCTAGATATAGAGGTTCAAATCCTAACCGAAGATATGTACTACTACAACACATACGGTCCTGCCTCCCACATAGCATATAAAGCATCTAAATCCAGATATGCCAAACCCACAAATCAGTACGATTGGGTAGAGAAGATACACAAGCAAATGGAAAAAAACAGAAAGGAAAGAAACAGTAAAATTGACCTACCTATTAACTGCAGTATATTTCAAGATGAGGTATTTGCATTCACACCTAAAGGTAAAATACTAGATTTAAATAAAGACGATACTGTATTGGATTTTGCATTTAAGCTTCATACCCAAGTAGGGAACAGTGCTGTATCTGCAGAGGTAAATGGTAAAACTACAAAACTATCCTCTATTCTGAAAACTGGGGATATTGTAGAGATACGTACAGATAAGAGTAAGAAATACCAAAGGACAGAAGCTTTGAATTATGTTAATTCTTTAAGTTCTAAGTTTAAAATAAGAAAACAGCTTTCAAAAAACCGAGGAAAGTAATAAAATAGGATATGAAGAAAAAGACCAAGCAAACATTAAGTAAGATAATAAACATCTCAATCGCATTAATACTATTAGGCGGTATAGTAGTACCGATAATACTCTCTTTGCTTTCACTTTAGAAAATGCCACTATCTAAAGAATCTGCAATAACAGAAATAAAAGGTATAGGAGTTAAACAAGCTACTGCTTTTCACAAATTAAATATCTTCTCCATACAAGACCTTCTCTTTCACATACCATTCAGATACCAAGACACATCTTCGGTTATAACAATTGAAGAATTTAAAGAGAAAGAGGGAGGAACATTCATAGCTGAAATTGTTAATGTTAAAATTACATACCTAAGAAAAAAAATAACAACTGTTAGAGTAAGAGACGATACAGGATTTCTAAACCTAGTATATTTCAATCAGCCATATTTAAAAGACACTTTAAAGATAGGGGATATATATCTTTTTAATGCAAAGATTAGTAGAAAAGCAAATAGAAAGAATATCTATAATCCTAAATTTGAGAAACTAAAGGAAGATCCACAGAAACAGCTTCATTTAGGAAAGTGGATAGGTATATATCCAGAAACAAAAGGATTAACTTCAAGAATGATTAGAAGCAAGATTAAAACCCTAGAGAAAGATATACCCTCTATTCTCAATGAACCACTACAAAGTAAATGGATAGAGAAAGAAAAAATTTTAGATATACCTACCGCAATATCTAAAATACACTTTCCAGAAAATGAAGAAGATATAGAAAGGTCTAAGGAAAGACTTTCTTTTGATGAAATGCTTAGGATAGCTTTTAAGATCGAGAGAAGAGTTAAACAGAGAGAGAATGAAAAAAGTATCCATATGGATATTAAAACGAAACATATTAATAGCTTCATAAAATCACTCCCCTTTAAATTAACAGATGATCAAAATAAGGCTCTAGAGAAAATATTGGAAGACACTACAAAGAAGAAACCAATGAATAGGCTGTTAAATGGAGATGTGGGGAGTGGAAAAACTATAATAGCTGCAATTGTAGTATTAAACACAATAAGAAATGGATACTCTTGCATATTGATAGCTCCCACTACAGTACTTGCACAGCAACACTACGATACATTCAAAAATATATTTAAAGATTTAGATATAGATATTGAACTTTGTATATCAGCTAAAAAGATTATTAAGAAAGCTGACAACAAATTAATAATTGGAACTCATGCAATCTTGTATGAGAAAGAACTGCCTAAGGATTTAAACTTGGTTGTAATAGATGAACAGCATAGATTTGGAGTGGAACAGAGAGAGTATTTCAAACAGAAGATTAAGACATCCCCTCACTATCTAACTATGACAGCTACACCAATACCAAGAAGTCTCACAGAGATATTCTTTGGAGGATTAGATGTATCTGAAATCAGAGAGAAACCAAAGAATAGGATACCTATTAAAACATACTTCACACCATTTAAAAAAAGAAACGATTGCTTTAAATGGATAAAGGATAGTATTAAAGATAGTAATTTAGAAAATCAAGCCTTCATAATATATCCTCTGATTGAAGAATCAGAGAAATTAAGTGCTAAAGCTGTACTTACAGAATTCGAGTATCTTAAAAATATATTTAAAGGATTAAAGGTTGAATTTCTTCACGGGAGATTAAAACAGAAGGAAAAAGATAGACTACTAGAAGATTTTAGGAAGAAGAAAATAAATATATTGGTCTCCACAACAGTAATAGAGGTGGGAATAGATATTCCTGATGCCACAATAATGGTAATAGAGGATGCAGAGAGATTTGGTCTTGCACAGCTCCATCAATTAAGAGGTAGGGTGGGGAGAAGTGATAAAGAGTCATACTGTTTTGTAATACCTAGTGCTAATGTAGAGAAGGGTTCTTCTGCAGAAGAAAGGCTTAGATATTTTGCTAACCATAATTCAGGTTTTGAGGTTGCAGAGTATGATCTTCAAAGTAGGGGACCGGGGGAGGTATATGGACTTAGGCAATCAGGTATCCCTCTATTTAAGGTTGCCTCCATACATGATATTAAATTACTACATAGAGCAAGGGTTCTTGCTAAAAAGATTCTTAAAGATGATAATAGCTATGAATATATATTAGAGAATCTATTTAGATGAAAATACACATAGTATTAGACAATATTAGATCTGCTTTTAATGTAGGCAGTATATTTAGATCCGCGGATGGTGCAGGTAGTGTAGAGAAGATATATCTTTGTGGCATTACGAGTGATATAGATAACCCTAAGTTAGAAAAAACTGCATTGGGAGCAATAGAGATGATTCCATCTGAACATTACGATACTACCCAAGAGGCTTTGGAAGAACTTAAAGGAAGGAATATACCTATATACTCAGTAGAGATTACTAATGACGCAGAAAATTTTCAAAAGATTAAATATCCTAATGAGTTTGTCTTAGTATTTGGTCATGAAAAGAATGGCATATCAGAAGATATACTTGAATATACAGATAAAAGGATTATGGTACCTATGAGAGGAAAGAAAGAATCCTTAAATGTAGCCAACTGTGCTACAGCTATACTGTATGAAGTAACAAGAGAAAGAGATTAGATTCTGGTACAATATATTAATGAAGATTACCTCAAAAACTGTAGCTATTATATCTTCTATAGTTGTTGCAACTAGTGGTGGACTAATGCTATATCTCACACAAAAAGATCAGGGGGAAGTATTAGGATGGATGAGTAGCTCGTGGGTATACAGAAGAGGAATAGAGATAGATAATGCCTCCGAGGAAGAATTGATTGACGAAGATGTCTTAATAGATGTAGACACTCAATCCATAATAACTGGGGGGAAAATGCAACAAAATTGTGAAGATATACGATTCATAAACTATGAACATAATGAGGCTCTAGATTATTGGATCGAAGATGGATGTAACACAACATCTACTAAAATATGGATACGATTATCTACATTACCTGCTGAAGGCACTACAATATATATGTACTATGGAAATAGTAATGCTTCCGCAGGATCTTTACCTTGGGATGGAGATATATTTATGTTTGCAGATAATACCTGCCCTACAGGTTGGACAAGAGCGGAAGAATTTGACGGGAAATTTTTAAGAGGTAGTGATACTTATGGTAACACCGGAGGGTCTGATAGCCATTCCCACGCGAATGCAAGTTGTACCTCTAGTTCTATATCTACTACAAGTATCGGTAGTTCCTCTGGAAATCTTCTTGGCACTTCTATTACTCATGCCCATGACAACCTTACTACAACTGTAAATACAAATAATTCCGTACTACCTCCATATAAAGATATGATAATCTGCTACAATAACCATTTTCTCTTATCTACTAATCTGATTTCCATGTTCAATGTAGCAGCACCAACAGGATGGACACGGTTTTCTGCTTTAGATAATACTTTTCCAAGAGGTGCTAGTACCTATGGAGGATCAGGCGGATCAGCGACACATACGCATACTTCAACAAATGGACATACTACTGATGTAACATCTGTATCTGATATCTTATCTTCCTCTAACTATAACTTAGGAACTGGGGCGGATGGAGAATGTACCGTTTCCTCCAGTAGAAGTATTAATACAGGAGCCTCTTGTTCAGGAAGAGATGTCTCCGATGCTGTTAATTTTAGAGTGACCAGTTCTGTTTCTGCGGGATCTTCCAATATAACACTTTCTTCAGCTCCTACGGGACTAGATGTGGAAGATGAAATTATAATAATTAATCTACAGGGAACTTCCTCAAACTTCTCTAATGTTGGTAATTATGATACAGCATACATAACAAACATTAATACAGATACTAATACCCTTTCCTTAGATAGGGAACTAACCAATAACTATGATGGAGTAACACAAAAAATAATGGTACAAAGGATACCGCAATATACAAGTGTGACCGTAAATACTTCTATAAATTGGTATCCAGACACATGGGATGGTACAAAGGGAGGAATATTGATGTTCAGAGCTACAGGAACAGTTACAGTAAATGGGACAATACATGCCAATGCTAGAGGTTATACCGGAGGTAGTGGCTCAACCAGTAATCCTGGATACGGTGGAGAATCTTATTGTGGAACTGCTGGAGGAGGGAGAGGAGGATATGGACCAAGTGGAAACGGTGTAGCAGGTCTTTGTGGAGGAGGTGGTGGTGCAGGAAAATGGCAGGACAGCCCAAGTGGTTCAGGAGGAGCTGGTTCTGCAAGAGGAGGGGCTGGTGGTGGTGGTGGAGAGGGTGGGGGTCCTACTTCAGCAATCGGAGGTCGAAGTGCAGGTGGAGGATATGGTACCCCAAGTGGAAATGGTGGAACAAACGTGAGTGGAAATGGAAGTTCAGGATCCAATGGAACTGGTGGATCTGGAGGTGGAGGTGGTACCTACGGAGAACCAACTTTAGCAAAGCTTTTCTTCGGCTCTGGGGGAGGAGCTGGTGGTGCTGCGCAGGCATCAGGCAGAACTGGAGGAGCTGGTGGTAGAGGTGGAGGTATTGTATTTATATCTGCAAAAGAAGTAAGCCTCTCAGGAACAATCTCATCCAACGGAGGGACAGGTGGAAATGGTAGTGGAACAAGTCCCTTTACTGCTGCTAGTGGGAGTGGTGGTTCGGGAGGATCTATCAAAATAATAGGGGAAGACCTTGCACTAGGCACTAGTAAGGCTACGGCGACAGGAGGGGCAGGAGGAACAGGAGGACTGGGTGGACTTACTGGAGGTGCTGGAAGGATACGAATCGAATATTTAACTTCCTTAACAGGAACATCCTCTCCCACTTTCTCAGAATCTAATATAACAGCTGATTCTCTTTCTAAAGATACCCATACTCATGAATCTACTGATGTCTCAATATCTACAGACACACATACACCACCTTATCTAGACCTAGTATTTGCTAAATCACAAGGGGATATATATGTAACTGAGGACAACATAATTGTGACAAGTGAATTACCCCCTTTGGGCTGGAATAGATTTTCGGAGTTGGATGATAAAATTCCAAAAGCTGCCGAAGAATATGGTGGAAGTGGAGGAACTACTACGCATAAACATACAATTGAGATAACTACAGGCACATCATCACACGCAATACTTGGGTTAGGAGGATTAGGAGCAGACTCATATTTTGCGAGTGAAGATCACACTCACTCCTGCACTGTAGATTCGATAGATGTGTCAAATTATCCTTCATACATAACTGTTATATTTACCGAGAGGAAAATATCTCAAAACACCACCATATTGGAAGAAACATCTGCTCCTCATCAACCTGGGAATTTACTTTGCGAAGGAGAAACAAATCCAACTTTCCTTACAAATCTATCTCCAAAATTCTCTGCCGTATTCACAGCAGACGAACCTACGGATACAGCCAATTATTATAGGATTCAGGTAAATACACACCAGTACTTTACAGGAAACATGATGTGGGATACAGATAGAATAGAATTTGTAACACCTTTTGCAAATGGAGCAAGATCTCCGGATATAACATATAACGGAAGCGAGTTACAATGGGATACAGTATATTACTGGAGGATAAAATTCTGGAATCAGTCTGAAGCAGAGGGAGAATGGTCAGATACAGCTACGTTTGCAATGAATTATCATCCTAACGCTCCCACAGAACTACAAACTGAAGATGTTTCAAACAATAGTATGACGACCCTCTATCCATACTTTTCTGCAATCTTTACTGACACAGACACTTTAAACACAGCCGATTATTATCAAATTCAACTTAATACTAATGATAATTTTGAAGAAACTATTAAATGGGATAGTGAAAAAACCGCATTTTTAGAAAGTATAGAAAATGATGCAAGAAGCACAGACATATCATACTCCGGATCTTCTTTAGAGTATGCCACCGATTATTACTGGAGAATCAGATTCTGGGACAATGGAGATTTAGTTAGCGAATGGTCCGAAGTAGAACATTTCTACACACACATACCTCCAAATGCTCCTAGCTCGCTATTAGTAGATGGACGTGTCAATCCAAAAGGTATAGACACATTAAGTCCAAGATTCACTGCAATTTTCTCAGATTCTGACCCTACAGACTATGCTACCGCATATCAGATTCAAGTAAACAGTAACTATCTGTTTTCAGGTACTACAATGTGGGACTCTGGTAAAACAAATACAAACATCGCTAACAATCAACGCTCCTCTTCTTACACCTATGCCGGGACACCACTTACTTCATCAACAAACACATACTACTGGAGAATTAGATTCTGGGATAGTCACGACCTAGTTAGCGAATGGTCTGAGAGCGGAAATTTCATAGATGCCCTTACACTCTTCAAATTCGAAGGTCTTCGGATGGGTGGCATTAAAATAGATTAGTGTATAATCAACAATGAGCTTAAAACATGATTCATTTAAAAAACTAAGAAAAGAAAAAAAGAAATGGAAAGTAGAGACTCCGGAGGAATTTGAAGAAAGGGAAGATACCTTCCTTAAAGAAAGACTGCTTCACAAAGAACCCACTATACATACATTTGTTAGAATAACAGCAGGGAAGGTTAAAAATTTTAAATTAGAGATACCCAAAACTACAAGACCATTAACAGATAGGATGAAAGTTAAAGTATTTGATATTCTAAGAGAGGATATATTTAATAAAAACGTACTTGATCTATATGCAGGTGCTGGTTCATTTGGTCTTGAAGCCCTATCAAGAGGTGCTAAACACGTCACATTCGTAGAAGCTTCAAAGAATGCTGATTTTGTAATAAAGAATAATGTCGCCAAAACAGGATTCTTGCTACAAACAGAAATTATTAGATCTAAAACCGAAGACTATTTATTTAAACAGAGTAATAGTGACCCAATACCAACATTTGACATAATATTTTTGGATCCACCATATAAGCTATTTAATACTAAAAAGACGTTTAAGATGGAATCTGTATTAAATATGGCATCCCAACTACTCCCAGGTGTACAAAATCCTGATAGTGAAAGGTTTAAAGGTGCTTTAATATTGAAACATCCAAAGAGATATCCACTGGAGAAACTTAGTCTAGATAATATAGAGATCTTGGAATCTGAAGAATTCGGCTTAAATACTATATCCTTCTTTATTGTAAAAAGGTAATATCCTCATTGCAAAATCAATAATTACGATATAGAATAGTACAAATGTATAAACAATACGGTATAAACAAAGAGAAAATTAGTAAAATTGTTTTTTGTACACAAACATTCTAATGATGTTGTTTCTTTTTTCCCATAAACTTAACTTTTTAAACTGATATTATTATGGAATCTGAAAAATTATTAAAACTTGAGGCAATGAGACACTCAGCCTCACATATACTTGCTCAAGCAGTATTAAAACTATACCCAGATACCAAATTAGGTATAGGTCCAGCTATAGAGAATGGCTTCTACTATGACTTTGACTTTGCAGAGCCAATTGAGGAGGAGGATTTGCCTAAGATAGAAAAGGAGATGAAGAAAATAATAAAAGAAGCACTTCCTTTTAATCAACTATTTATGAAAAAGGATGAAGCTGTTGAGTATCTTAAGAAGACTGATCAGATATATAAGCTAGAGCTGTTAGAGGAGTTAGAAGGGGAGGAGTACAGTTTCTATGTAACTGGAGACAATGATTTTGCTGATTTATGCAGAGGACCACACGTAGAAAACACCAAGGACATTGGCGCTATAAAATTAACTAAGACTGCAGGAGCATACTGGAGAGGAGATGAGAAGAAAAAAATGTTAACAAGAATATATGGCACAGCTTTTGAGACAAAGGAGGAGTTGAATGAATATTTAAGGAATCAGCAAGAGTTAGAAAAGAGAAACCACAGAAAACTTGGTAAACAGCTTGATCTATTTGCAATTATTCCAGAGATAGGACAAGGGTTACCTGTATGGCTACCTAGGGGATATACCATAAGAAGAATACTTGAGGAATATATGTTGGATTTGGAGAGAGAGTATGGATACCAACACATATTAACTCCTCATATAAATAAAGAGATTCTGTTTCAAACTTCTGGTCACTTAGGTTTCTACAAAGAATCTATGTATGCACCAATTCAAATAGAGGATGAAACCTACTATCTTAAACCTATGAACTGTCCTGCTGGAATGATGGTGTACAAAATGTCACCTAAAAGCTATAGAGACCTTCCATACAAGCTCGGAGAATTTGGGACGGTATACAGATATGAAAAATCAGGAGAGTTACACGGATTACAAAGAGTAAGGGGCTTTACACAAAATGATGCCCATCTTTTCTGTACCCCTGAGCAACTAGAAGACATACTAAATGAGACCTTAGATCTTCTACTAATCTTCTATAAGGATGTAGGTTTTGATAATTATAAATTTAGGCTCTCCATCTCGGACAGAGAGAAAAATCCTGAGAAGTATTCTGGGGATCCAGAAAAATGGAAAATAGCAGAGGACACCTTAAGAAATGTATTAGTCAAAAGAGGCTTGGAATTTGAAGAAATGCCTGGAGATGCAGCCTTCTACGGCCCTAAGATAGACATACAAGCAGTGAATGTTTTTGGGAAAGAAGACTCAATATCCACAATTCAGTTGGATTTTAATATGCCAGAGAAATTTAATATCACATACATAGACTCTGAAGGTGAAGAGAAACAACCATTCGTTATACATAGAGCTTTAATCGGTTCTTTTGAAAGATTCTTTTCATTTCTCATAGAACACCACGGTGGAGATTTCCCTCTCTGGTTTACACCTGAACAGGTATATGTAATACCAATATCTGAAAAACACAAAGAGTATGCACAGAAGGTATACCAAGAACTTAAGGAAGCAAAATTAAGAGTGAAAATGGATGACAGAAACAAGAGCATGCAATCCAGAATCAGGGATGCAGAGAAAATGAAAATCCCATACATAGCAGTAGTCGGAGACAAAGAAATAGAAACAGAGGCGGTGAGTGTGAGGGCAAGAAGAAATAAGGAAGAGGGTTTGATGAAAGTACAAGAATTCATAGATAATCTCAAGGAAGAGATTAGAAACAAGGAAACCTTTAAAGAAAGTATTTAAATAAATTTTTAATATAAATATTAATACATGGATTCTAAGAGGAAAGGACCGCGAGTCAATGAGTACATAAGAGTAAGCGAGGTACAACTAATAGATGAAAAAGGTGAGAACATCGGGGTTGTAGATACCAATAAGGCCCTGAATATGGCACGAGAAGCAGAATTAGATCTAGTCGAAGTAGGAGCAAATGTTTCTCCTCCTGTCTGTAAAATAATGGATTATGCAAAATATATATACAGCATAAGTAAGAAGAGTAGATCAAATAAAAAAGGTAAAGCAAAAGAAACGAAAGAGTTTAGGTTTTCACCAGTTATAGAACAAGGCGATATTGATCATAGAATAAAAAGATCAAAAGAATTTCTAAGTAAAGGACACCCTGTTAAACTTACTATGGTTAAAAAGGGACGTCAATCAATGGATCAAGCAAAGGAAGTTTTTACTGAAATATTGACTAATTTTACCGATTATAGTAGTATCGAAGCCGAGCCCAAGTATGAGGGTAATAGAATTTCAATGACTTTTAAACCAAATGGCTAGACAGAAAACAAACAAAACAGCAAAGAAAAGAATAAAGGCGTCTAATCCTAAAGGAAATAGGACTCCTAAACTTAGATACAAGCAGAGTCATCAGGGTCATCTTAAGACAAAAAGGTCTGCTAAGTCTAAAAGAAGACAGAAAGATAATGCCTTGGTGGATAAAAGTAATAAGAAACCATTAGTAAGAAAAATCGTTAATCTTTAACTACAAACAGAATGAGAGTAAAAGGTGGAATAACAAGGAGAAAAAGACACAAGAAAGTACTAAAAAGTACTAAAGGATATAGGTTAACAAAGAGCAAGCTCTACCGAGTAGCTCATGAAGCATACCTTCATGCAGGACAGTATGCCTATAACCATAGACAGCGAAGACCAAGTCAGATGAGGAGAGTTTGGATATCAAAGATAAACGCTGCTTGTAAACAGAATAATATACAGTATAAAGATCTAATTAAAAAACTTAGAGATAAAAATATTGAGCTAAATAGAATGGTATTAGCAGATTTAGCATCAAACAATCCTGAAGTATTTTCCTTTTTAGTAAAGTCTTTGTAGGGTGCCTGTTAAAGAATTAACAAGGACTCTGCATGGGTCCTTTTTTGTTTAATAATATATGTTGTATACTATTAAAATACTTAAGTCATTGATAAATGAAATACACAGATAAACAACTAGAGCAAATAGCAAAAATTTTAGACAAGGATAGTAAAGAGCTTAAATATCAGGAATTTAAGAGTAAATATGGCGGTAAGAATGGTCTAATTACAAAAGCACTAAAGGAAATATCCACCATACCCACAGAAAAAAAGTCCCAATACGGAAAAGAAGTAAATCAATTGAAGGAGGTGTATGAGGATCTTCTCTCTACGAAGGAGAGGGAGGAAAAAACATATTTCTCAAGTACGGAAATAGACCCCACGGCACCTTTTGATATTAATAACAAAGAATCCGGTATAAGCGCCTTTCTAAGGGAGAAGGGGAGTAAGCATCCATTAACAAAAGAAGTTGAAATATTACTAAGTATATTCTCTAGTATGGGATTTGATATCCTAGAAAGTAGGCAGATAGATGATGACTACCATATGTTTGAATCCCTTAACTTCCCCAAAGGACATCCTGCAAGAGATATGTACGATACCTTCTGGACAGAGGATGGTTTAGTACTTCCTGCACACACCTCTACAATGCAAAATAGAGCATTAAAGCAGTTTGGACCACCACCTATAGCTGTTGTATTGCCTGGAAGATGTTTCAGAAACGAAGCTACAGACGCAGGACATGAGCATACATTTCATCAGATAGAGGGTGTATATGTAGATAAAGGCGTTTCTTTGGGTAATATGATAGCCACAATAAAGACATTTTTGGAAAGATACTTAGAAACTGATTTAGAAGTAAGGATACAACCCGCATACTTTCCATTTACAGAACCTGATTGTGAGTTTGTAATAAGCTGTCCGTTCTGCGGTAAGAGTGGATGTTCCACATGTGGTCACTCTGGATGGATTGAAATAATGGGCTGTGGGATGATACATCCTAATGTATTAAAAGAAGCAGATATAGACCCTAAAGAGTATACCGGTTTTGCTTGGGGATTTGGTGTAGATAGATTAACAATGATAAAGCTTGGGATCGAGGATATTAGATATCTAAGAGAGAGTAATCTTAACTTCTTACGACAGTTTTAATGAAGATAACAACAGGATTAATAAAACAATTTGTCGATCTAAACATACAAGATGATGAGATTGTTCGATTGATAAAAGAGCATATAGGAGAGGTTGATCATGCACACAACCTAAGTAAGGATTATGAGAATATTGTTATAGCAGAGATAACAAAAAAAGAAGATCACCCAGATGCAGACAAATTAGGCGTATACCAAATAGATTATGGTGAGAACGAGAACATACAGGTTGTAGCAGGAGACAAGCTATTAAATGTTGGGGATAAGGTAGCATATATTAAGGTGGGATCCACAGTTCCATACAGTATATATACAGAGGAGAAGCCTTTCATAGTTAAGTCTGTTAAACTCAGAGGTGTCATGTCCCATGGGATGTTAGGTTCACAGAAGGAACTGAATGTGGGATCTGATCATGAAAGAGTTATGGTCTTACCAAACGAAGCAACGGTTGGGATGTCGTTTAGTGAATACTATGATTTAAACGATACCGTAATAGATATTGAGAATAAAGCATTGACAAATAGAGGAGATCTTTTCAGTATTCTTGGAATAGCCCGAGAATTATCTGCAATAACTGGAAATAAATTCAGAAGTCCCGAGTGGTATCTTAATCCCAATACTGATATTAAACATGAGGAGAACTGTCTGAAAGTTAATATTGTAAATGATGCTGAAGTATTATGTCCAAGATATACAGCCATTGCCTTAGATAATGTTGATATAGAAGAGTCACCTGTCTGGCTTAAATCATCCTTAATGAAATGCGGTATTAAACCTATTAACAATATTGTGGACATAACTAACTACATATCCCTATTAATAGGACAACCTCTTCATGCATTTGACTATGATAAACTAGTAACAAATGACCCCAACTATCAAGATGAGGCGTATATTAATATACGAATGGCCAAACATGACGAAAAGATTCTTGCGTTAGATGACAAACTCTACGAATTGGATGAAGACATTATGGTTATTGCAGATAGTACACACCCAATAGCAATTGCAGGAATTATAGGAGGGAAAGACACAGAGGTAGATGAGAATACCAAAAGAGTTATTTTAGAATCTGCCAACTTTGATAAGAGCAGTATCAGAAGAAGCAGTATGAAGCTAGGTCTCTTCACAGAAGCAGCTACCAGATTTAAACATAATTTAGATACACATCAGTGTATTGCGGGGTTGGTAAAGGCAGTTGAGATGATAAAAGATATCACTAATTCCCAGGTTGCATCCAATATCATAGATATTCTGATCCAAGGTGAGGAGAAGAGAACTATAAAGCTTTCTGTTGAGAAACTAAATACGGTTTTAGGAACTAATCTAGATTCAAATACAATTAAAATCACATTGGAGAATTTAGAATATGAAGTATTAGAGGATGAATCACTATATCTCACACTTCCTTCTTGGAGAAGAGATATTGAAATAGAGGAAGATGTATATGAAGACATTGGAAGAATATATGGATTTAATAATATCCCAATTACTCTTCCTAAAAAAGATATTAAACCACCTAAAAAGAATTCCGTGATATCTATTAAAAAGGAAGTACGAAATATTCTTTCTAATTCAGGAGCTAACGAAACTCTCACATATGGATTCACTGACTTATCTTCTTTTGAGAGATGTAAACTAGATAGTAATTTAGCATATAGAATACGTAACCCACTTTCTCCTGAGCTTTCTTTAATGAGAACTAGTATTTTGCAAACCCTTTTGCAAAAAGGCAAAGAGAACAGGGATAGAGGTATTAATAGATTTGCCCTCTACGAGTTTAATATTGCTCATATTAATAGCTACATCCAAAAGGACAAACTTCCTATTGAGCATTGGTATCTTTCTATGCTCACCACAGATTCAGACAATAAACAAAATACAGGTAGTCCATACTATGTTATAAAAGAGTATATAGAAAAAATAACACGTTCATTAGACATATTAAATATTCAATATGATTTAGTTGCAAAAAGCCCTGAAATAGATCTTCCTCCTTTTATTAAAAATCTATTAAGTATGTTTGAACCTAATAGCTCAGCAATACTGTCTATTGGAGGAAATATAATCGGTATTATGGGAGAGATATCTAACGAAGTTAAGGATAATTTTAAACTTCCTAAATATACTGCTGGATTAGAAATAAATTTAGAGGAACTTGTAAAAGTCGTAGGAGATATTAGAAAATACAAGGAACAACCAATATATCCTTCGTTCACACAAGATTTATGTTTTGAGATGAGTATAGAGAATAGATATTCTGATATTCATAGTGAAATAGAAAAGATTATTAATAGTAATGATTTATGGGGTAGAGTAGAGTGTATTTCTATCTATCAGAAAGATGAGGAATCGGATAAAAAAAGAATAACTTTCCGAATAACTGCTAGTAATCATACAAGAACTTTGAGTGACAAGGATATCAAACAGATAGTAGAGAAGATAACTAAGAAGATAAAAGAAAAGTATAACGCAGAGTTGGTTTAAGGTACTGTTACAGTAATTGTATTACCAGTAATTGTAGAACTTCCGGATTTAGCCGAAACTCTTATTTCATACTGTCCACTTGTTACAGACGCTTCTTTTGTCCATATTTGAGACCAACCTCCAGAACTATTATTGTCTATTAAAGACTTACTATATCCACCACCTACTTTTGATAATGTAAATGTCACTTCATCAACAGTTCCGCCTGAGACTGTAGCCACAAGTGTTACAGGAAAAGAGACAGTAACTCCATTAGCGGGGGAGATAACAGAGACAGAAACAGAGGACTCCACCTTCACATTAACACTCTTGGTATCTGTTTTCCCATAATTATCCCTAGCCACAACTGATATAACATTATTGCCCGCTGTTGCAGAGTTAGGAATAGTGTAATTCACAACATAGGTACCATCTGCCTTTAATGAAGCTCCAGAAATATCGGCCCCATTGAACTTAACTTTAAACTCCGTAATACTCTCTAAATACCTAACTTGACCAGAAATCTCTATACTCTTTCCCTTTTGTACACTCTGACCCTCTGTAGGGGAGGATATTTCTACAATAGGAGCATTATCTGGCCCAAGAGGCAAAGGACAATTAGCAGTAGCGGGATCACCAAAAAGATATCTTGAACCCTCTACCGAGGAGAGATATCTCTGATACGGTTCCTGTTGCAAGGTATTTTCCAAAGTATTCGTCATAACTAACTTCTCCACTGTTAAACCGTATTTCCTTGCCGCATCCAAATTAGTTGGAATTAAACCGTTAGCTGCACAAACCTCTACTACCTTTCTCCTATCCACCTGAGGAGGCCTTCCTGATATATACAAAGATGATTCCTTAGGACAATCTACCCCCTCATTCTCTGGGGAGGCTCCTGTATCAGTACACACAGATGTAGTCATAATACCTGCTGGTCTATTGTATGTCCCCGATGGATAATTCTCTAATACTCTCCTAAAGAATGAATTTGCCATAGGTAAAGGTACCGTAGAAGACCAGCCACCAGGCATATCCTCATTGTTATTATTTCCTGTCCAGGCTCCTACAACTAGATTTTGATTGTATAAGAACGCTAATAAATCCCTAGGACCATCTGTTGTACCAGTTTTCCCACATAACTTACTATTACCTATATAGTAATACTGATTACCATACCTATCATTAAATCCTGCCAAATCACATATCATCCAATTAACTAAATATGCCTCCTTTTCATCAAAAACTCTCTTTCCAGAATCCTCCTCTGCTTCCAAAAGAATTTCTCCCTTTGAATCCTCCACCTTGAGAATAGGAGTTATGTCATTTCTAACACCGCTATTAGCCAATATAGCATATGCATTAGTAAATTCTAAAAGCTTCATTTCTCCAGAACCTAATCCCAAACTCAATCCATAATCAGCCTTATTAGCTATACTCGTTATTCCAGTCTTCTCTATCGTTTGTAAAAAATTATCAATACCAGCCAATTGTAATGTATATACGGAAGGAACATTCCTAGAAAGAACTAGTGCTTTTCTCGCAGTCATTAATCCATAATACTGCTTATCCCAGTTAGTGGGTTTATAATTACCAAACTGTATCTCAGATATATCCGGAGTTAGTAACCATGGACCATATCCTTGACCTATTGCACTTAAATATACAAATGGTTTAATCGAAGACCCCATCTGTCTTTCGCTTACAGCGATATTAACATTACCATCAACTCGTGGATCCTCTACATTAAAATAATCTATAGAGCCAACCATAGCTAGAACTTGTCCATTCTTTGGATTAAGAACAACCATAGCACCATTATTTACATTGTATCTTCTCGCATTCTCTACAGCTTTTATAACTTCTTCCTCAGCTATTTGTTGCAAAGATGAATCTAATGTCGTTGTAACTTTTAATCCTCCTCGCTCTACACGATCTATACCAAACTCTTGCTCTAAGAGCTGCTTAACATAGAAAACAAAATGAGGAGCTTTAATATCTATTCTCCTAGTACTATACACCAACTCTTCCTCCCTTGCTTGCTCTATATCTTCCTCATCAACACCCGTTAGCCTTTTATTCTTCAACATCTGATCTAAAACATATGTCTGCCTCTCCTTTGCCATATCAGGATTAGAACCATACAGAGGAGAATAAATACCAGGACTTTGTATCAATCCTGCAATTAGTGCACTTTCAGCCAATGTCAAGTCCTCAACATCTTTACCAAAGTACGCATTTGCTGCTGCTTGGAAACCGTAATTAACACCACCCAAAGGAACCTCATTCATATACATCTGTAATATCTCATCCTTAGTAAAAGTTTGCTCCACTTGCATAGTGATTAATACCTCTTTTATTTTCCTTGCATATGTTTGAGCGTATGCCTCCTCTCCCAAAACATCATAAAGAATGGTTGTCTTTACAAGCTGTTGAGTAATAGTACTTCCTCCTCTTACAACTCCCCCTGACCTTAAGTTCTGTGTAAATGCCTTTGCTATACTGAAATAATCAACCCCTTTATGTTGATAGAATTCTATATCCTCTGCAGCCAATACTGCCCATCTGGTGTGCTCTGGTATTTTATCTATTGATACAAACTTTCTATTTTTATCTCCGTAGACCGTATACAGAAGCTCTCCCTCTCTATCAAGTATCTGAGTACTTTGATCGGAAGCTCTTTCAACTAATTGATCTGGTGAGGGTAGGGAATTTTGCAAATTCTTTAGGTATATTCCAACCCCTATTAGTACAACACAGAAAACAAAGAAACCAATTCCAACAACCACATAGAAAATCTTCTTCCTTTTGAGTTTCTTAGTAATATCTAACTTCTTGTTTCCAAGTTTAGTAAAGAAAGACTTAGATTTAGAGGTATTCTTCGAGCTGTATTTCCTAAAGTTCTTATATTTATCCAAATTACTTGGAGTAAAGGCTTTTGTAAGCCCTCTGCCCTTGGAAACACTTTTGCCTCTTCTTTTTCTAGAGTTACTAATACCCAGACTATATTTCATACCATAAAATATATATTATTTACCTCTTTTATTCAACAACTTGGCTTTTGGTTAAATTTTACCTTTTACGCTATGATATAATGAATTATGAATAGCACAAACTTGTCAAAACTACCTTACAAAGGTACAAAAGATATGTATCCGGAAGATATGCTATCCCGAAATTACATATTTGACATATGGAGTAGGGTGGCAAAAAGGTTTGGATATGAGGAGTATGATACTCCCTTAATTGAAGACGCAAATATGTATAGAGTGAAATCAGGAGATGAGATAGCAAATACACAACTATATAGCTTCACAGACAAAGGGGGGAGAGAAATAGCTCTAAGACCTGAGATGACCCCATCTTTAGCTAGGCTAGTTGCACAAAAGAGAAATGTTCTAGCACTACCAGTGCGATGGTTCAATATAGGAAGATACTACAGATATGAGAAGCCACAAAAAGGAAGAACACGCGAGTTCTTTCAATTGAACATAGATATTCTAGGTGTCCCAACAATAGAAGCCGAGATAGAGATAATACAGTATGTCATGGAAGTAATGAAGGAATTTAAAGCTCCAAAAGATACTTTTGAACTAAAGATTAATAACAGATATCTGTTAGACTACTTATTCGAAGAAATCCTTAAAATAAGTGATCAACAGAAGCCATTACTCTCTAAAGCTATAGACAACTATCTTAAATTAGAAAGCAAGGATTTTGAAGAGTATGTTAAGGAGTTAGGTTTGAGCACAGAACAAACAGAGAAACTCCTAAACTACCTTAACTGGAGCATAGCGGATTTGGAAGAATTAAAAGAAAGATCTAGAGGAGCAAAAGAATTAGTAGAGTTGTTTGAGAAAGCTAAAAATTTAAATATTCAAAATATTAAATTCAGTCCATACATTGTGAGAGGTTTGCAATACTATACAGGGACAGTTATAGAGATGTTTGATGTAGGAAGTAAGGAGAACCCTCGAGCACTATTTGGGGGAGGAAGATATGACAACCTTTTGGAGATTTTCGATGAGAAAAGCATACCTGCATTTGGACTAGGGTGGGGCGATGTGACAACATTTGACTACCTTAAAACATATAATCTTCTTCCTAATTTAAAGAGTGAAGCTCTTCTGTTTGTTACATTAATGGATGACTCCCTTTATGAACAATCAATGAAGGTGGCAAACTACCTTAGAGAAAAAGGTGTCAACACAGTAACTCAATTAACTCCTAGCAAACTTTCAAAACAATTGGCATCGGCAAGTAAGAGATCTATACCTTGGGTAGTTATAGTAGGACAAGAAGAGGTCGAATCTGGGAAAGTCATATTAAAAAACATGTTTAATTCTGAACAAATTAGCATCAGTTTAGAAGAGGTTCCGGAGAAAGTTTTGTAATAAAAAGGTAAAAATTCCTAACTATCATATTAATATGTTATACAAACCAATTACTGGGATTGTGATATTAATATCTAAAGATTTTCTTCTAAGAAAACTCTTTCGAACTATATTAGATAAATATCCTGATTATACATACTGTCCAATTAGTAAGGCAGAGGAGATTGGCAGTATTGATAATCCTAAAATAATATTTATACAAGAGAGTAGAATAATAGAACAGAAAGATATAAGAAGAATTCGATTTAAACTTGGAGTACCTATAATCCTAATAACAAACTCCTTAGAAAGAGCTAATATTAAACAACTTTTTGATTTTGGCGTCGACTATATCTTAGAAGAACCTGTGAAGATAGAATTCATAGACGCTATCCTTTTTAAACATCTCAAAAGATCTCCATATAAAAGCAGAAGTATTGTTAAATATCATGGAATGGTTCTATATACAGATTCTCATTTTCTCTATTACAAAGATTGTAAAATATTTCTAACTACAACAGAAAGTCTCCTTATGAAGATATTACTGACTTATGACGATCCAATAAGTATAACTAAGATACAAGAATTACTCTTTCAGGAAGAAAATAGAGATGTGAGTATTGGAAGTCTAAGGGTTGTACTGCATAGATTAAGGAATAAATTTCGGATGTGCACAAACATGGAGATAATTGGAAATAGATATAGGGAGGGATACTATATTAAGCTTTAGCTATATTTTCTTTTTCCATTCCATTATTTTATTCAATGCCTCTATCGGAGTAATATTATCTATATCCATTTTCTGTATCTCCCTCTCTATCTCAGACTCTTTCGCTGTAAATAGGGGATACTGATAGCCATTGATACCCTTTCTCTTTCCTTCCTCTTTGATATCGGATATAACAGATTCTCTTAACTCATCTCCTTTAGAAAACATATTCTTCTGCTCAAAGCTCTCTAAAATCTCATTCGCTCTTTTTATAACCTTCTGGGGTAGGCCTGCCATTTTAGCAACGTATATACCGTAACTTCTATCTGTTCCTCCTTCTACTATCTTTCTAAGAAATATAACGGTACCTTCCTCTAAATCTTCTTCAACTAAAACATTATAATTCTTGACCTTTTCAGGATATTTTTCTGACAGTTTCAGTAATTCATGATAGTGGGTAGCAAAAAGAGTCCTTGCCTTTACTTCTTTTATTAAATACTCTGATAAAGCCCAAGCTATACTTACACCATCATATGTACTTGTACCTCTTCCAACCTCATCCAAAACTATCAGACTAAATTTCGTTGCATTATTAACAATATTAGCAGCCTCATCCATTTCTACCATAAATGTACTTCTTCCTCTACTTAAATCATCAGATGCACCAACTCGTGTAAATATTCTATCCACCATAGAAATTTCTGCTTTCTTAGCTGGGATAAAAGATCCTATTTGGGACATCAGTACCAAAGTGGCTACCTGCCTTATGTATGTAGATTTACCTGACATATTAGGACCAGTAAGTATCGCCATACTAGAGTCTTTCATATCAAGATAGGTATCGTTTGATATAAACTCTTCCTCCGACACCGTTTCAACTATTGGATGCCTTCCGTTTTCAATTTTAATAATCCCATCTTTCTCCCCCATCTCATATATATGAGGCCTAACATAGTTGGAATAGTTTGCCAAATATGCAAATCCACACAACACATCTATTCTCGCGATGATAGAGGATATAATTTGGAGTTTTTCTAAATTCGGGACGAATGAATCTCTGAAATCAGAAAATAACTGATACTCAAGGGAACATAGCTTTTCTTGGGAATTAAGGATTATACTTTCTCTTTCTTTTAATTCTTCCGTTATATACCTTTCGGAATTAACCAATGTTTGCTTCCTTATATACCTTTCTGGAACCTTATCTTGATGCGTTTTTGTTACTTCTATGTAGTATCCAAAGACTCTATTGAAACTAACCTTAAGGGAAGGAATTTTCGTTTTCTTTTTCTCCTCCTGTTCAAACTCCTTTATCCATGATTTACTATCACCTGACAGAGATCTTAGTTCATCTACCTCTTTACTGTATCCTTGCTTAATAATTCCACCTTCCGTTATTGATAGGGGGGGATCTTCCGATAAGGTTCTTTCTATCTTCTGTACTACTTTCTTTATTAACTCTTTATCTACATCTTTATACTTTATACCCAACTCTTTGGATAGAATTTGTAATATTTCAATTACATATTTCAAAGATACTCCCAAAGCTTGTATATCTCTTGCATTTGCTCTGCTTAGTCCAATCTTTCCAACTATTCGCTCCACGTCGTTAACATTGTCCAACATATCTCGGATATCATTTAATATTTTTGTTTTTTTAGTTAATTTCTCAACAAAATCTAATCTCTCATCTATCGCTTTTTTTTCTAGCAATGGATTAAGAATCCAGGAATATAAAACTCTTTTCCCCATACTTGTTAAGGTCTTATCCATCACTGAAAAAAGAGAATGTGTTATATCTCCTGTATATGCATTGGATACTAGTTCTAAATTTCTAATAGTGGAGCTATCCAAGACCATAGTTTTGTTTAGATTAATCTTCCTTGGTTTCTGTATATGGGTTGGATCCATTAACTGAGTCTCTTCAATATATTTAATGATCATTGCTACTGAGACTATATTCGTTGAGTCAGGAGGTAAATCTAAGGAATTACTACTTCGTACTTTATAGAATTTTTTAATCAACTCTCCAGCATACTCTTTATTTTTTATCCCTTTCTCTATAAATTGAACAGGAATATCACTTATCTTTATATTCTCCTCTCCTTCCAGAATTAAAATTTCTACCGGAGCATATGAGGATATAACACTACTTAGCAAACTGCTGGAATACAATTGATTCAAGAGTAGAAATCTCCCCGTAGAGATATCACAAAGAGATACAGATACTTCTTTCTTCTCAATATATATTGCAGCTAAGTATGAATCCTTCACAGCACTAGCTTGATCTCCGTCCAACGTACCAGGTGTTACTATCCTAGTTACACCTCTCTTTACAATACCCTTAGCTAGCTTGGGATCTTCTAATTGATCTACCACTACCACACAGTATCCAGCCTCTATTAATTTAGGTAGATACTGATCAATTGCTTTGTGAGGAAATCCTGCCAGTGGGGTAGGGTTATTTTTTTTATCCCTCCTTGTTAGTGTAATATTTAGTACCCTAGATGTAGTTTTAGCATCATCTCCAAAAGTCTCGAAAAAATCTCCCATTCTAAATAGCACTATTTTATCTGGGTACTGTCTTTTAAAACCCAGATACTGTTTCATCATCGGTGTATCATTCATTGGGAAAAGTATATCACGAATCAATATTGTGATACTACAGGTTACTTGTTAAGAATAATCTTAGCTTCCTCTTCTGCTACGACCTTTCTTGTCTCTACAATATCGCCAGAAAGTACAGAAACACCATACACTCCAGCTTGTACACTATATCTTAACAAAGGTTTACTATCTTCCACTATAACTACTATCCTTTCAGTATTTTCTCTTACAACCTCAAGGATATTATCCAAAACTTTAAAGACACTATTTCTCGAAAGATCGTACTTAGATTTTGTGTCATCAAATTTAAACCCTTGCATCTGTCTAACTATCCTTGGCATATTAAGTATTAATCCATCTATCTTCGTAGCTACTATTTCATCTGCGAGTATGACCTCTGCTGGATTATCAATAATTGCATATATTTTAAATGATGATGTTCTTCTTAATTTCTCTCCCATTAACTGCTTTTTGAATTCTTTCATAGCCTCACCACCCATTGGAGAGTGAAGAGCTACTGAAACATTTCTTTTCTTATAAATATTCCTAATCCTTTTTACAATCTTAATCACTCTTTTTAACATATCTAGATTATTGACGTAGTGGGTTGCACCGTATACCTCATCAGGAAGGCTATTTTCCTCATACGATTTTCCTTTAGTTAAATTTCTAAAGTCTCCAACTTTGCTTGACCCAATAGATATTATTACCTCATCTCCATGTGCTAAATCTACATACTCAAGTATTCTCTCAGATATTCCTTTCGAGAAATCAACAAATTTCTTCTCTTCTACATATGCCATAATATGGCGACCATTCTCTATTAGTATTTTATCCATATCTATATATACTATTCCATGAGAGTTCCCTACATTATCAAACAGTTTCTTTGGCTCTATATCCGCCATGGTGAATACTTTTGTAGCACATGGTGGAAGAGTACTGTCCTTTGGTGGTAGGGGAGCTTCGACTTCTTCCTCAACAGGTCTCTCCTCTTCTTTCAAAAGATCAACTCCTGTTACCTCTCCCTGACTATACGCCTCGACTACTGGATGTACATCTGGAGCGCTCTCTACCTTCTCTGCCATATATACACTACCTGAATTCCCATCTATCCTTACCCAATCTCCTGATTTAAGAACCTGTGATGCTGTATTTGTACCAACTACAGCAGGAATACCAAATTCTCGACATAGTATAGCTGTATCACTTGTTAGCCCGCCCGTATCCATTATTACACCCCCACAGGCGATAATCATTGATTCCATTTCAGATGAATATCTTTTTATTAGCAATATATCCTGTTTAGAAAAAACCCTATCTACTGGAGCATCCACAACAGCTATTTTCCCTGTAGTGACTCCAAAGCTTGCCCCAATGCCCGATACCACAAAATCTTCCTGTTTTGTTTTTTCTGGCTCTTTCTCTGATTCCTTCTTGGCAGACATTATCAATTTTTCTAATTTTCTCGCTGCCTGATTACTATTCTTTTGCATTATCCTCTGGGCATCTGATACTGCTTGTGATACGATCATGCTCTCTCCCTTATATTTTTCTATAAATGCAATCACAACCTCCCTTAAAGTCTTCCTTGATATATCTCCACTTGAGGTAATTACTCGATCCTGAACCCATGGTTCATATAGTGGTTTGTTTTGCAAAATCCAAAACCTCCCGCCAGACAGCACCCATTCTAAATTCTGTATCTGCCTAGATTTGTTCTCCACAATTAACGCTATCTTAGATATCTCCTGCATATCTTTATCAGAAAGTTTTTGCCTATGACTCCAACTATTAGATATTTTAATTTTTTCCACATTACTCCTTCCTCTAGAAGAAGCTTTTAAAGTTCTCACCTTCATCCATTCTTGCGGAGCTATATGTTTTTCAACTATACTCAAATCTCTCTTGTTTAAAAGATATGAATCAGGAGTGATTTCACCCAAAGATATAACATCTCCCAATCCGAATACTGCTTCTATACTGAGCTTTGTATTATCCTGTGTTATTGGATCTACTGTGAATACAACACCTGAGACTTCAGACTGAACCATCTTTTGCACTACCACAGCAAGCTTTACATCCACCAAATCTATACCCATTCTTGAAGCATATGCAACTACATCATCACAAAATAAGGATGCATATATCCTTTTGATAGCATTTTTTAGCTCATCATATTTCCTCACATTCAACTCTGTCGAAAAAACTCCACTAAAAGAAACCTCTTCATTCTCCGGGAAAACAACTGATGATCTAACTGACACCCAAGCGTCCGTGAATCCAGACAATCTAGTATATGCACTTAGTATCTCTTCCTCTACTTCTTTCTCGAACTCCCTTTTTAAGAATGCTTCCTCTATCTCCTCCTTCTCAGGATTTCGACCCTTTGATAATAATTTTTTCTGACTATTATCTAGGGCACTATAGCAAAGATCTACAAAGACCTTACTTGATACAACAAAGAACTCAGGAACAGGAACATCCATATCCTTAAGTTTAAAAAGACTAAGACCCTTCCTCCCAATCTTACTCTCATTTAAATCTTTTGCTGAATAATCTTCAAAAAAGAAAACATTTTCCTTTTTTGTATTAACACCTTCCATCTTAAGCTGGGCAGTAAAAAATTTAGATCAGTATATATTACACAATACCTTTAGCCTTTAATTTTTGCAAGTCTATATAGAATTCGTACAGTATTTTTATTATAACCATTAAAGGTACAGCTACAAACCCACCAACAATTCCAAAAAGTATCAAAAATATTATCACACCAACCAAAACTATGATTGGCTTTAGTCCTACTGCATTTCCCATTACTCTAGGAGTTATAACCGTATTTTCTAATGGCTGATAGAGTATGAAGGCTCCTAGCAAAATAGCTGCGCTTATCGGACCAAGAGTTATCAGTGCCACTAAGGCCATAACAACACCAGAGAGAGTAGAGCCTAAATTAGGTATTACTCCCATGACTCCAGTAAATATGGCTAAAGGAAGAGCAAATGGAACGCCTAAGATAGTTAGTACTGTACCAGAGAATATTGCTGCCAATGTACTAATTACACCCTGTCCTAATACCCAACCACCCAACTTTCTCTCTACCTCCAATACCAATTTCCTCACTCTCTCCCTCTTCTCATCAGATACTATTCTAATTAATAATATATCAAAAAAACTATCATGTTCAGATACTAAATATATTGAGAAAACTATAGATGTAACTAAGAAAGCACCAACCCCAAAAAAACCAGAGAGGAAGTTCGCTACATTCTTTACATTATCAGCCGTAGGGAAGGATTTTATTATATCTGTTATATACTGACTAACCATATCAATATCTAATATATACTCTCCAACAGCGAAATTCTCCAAATAAGAAAGGATATTATCTATCCACCTAGGTATCTCACTTATTAATCCTGCTAATTGATTAACAAAAGGAACAAATACCAATATCAAAACCAGTTGAATTAAAATGAAAAGTATCACATAAGATATGGCAATAGCCCAACCCTTTGAAATACCCCTCCTTTTTAGCCAATTGACTATTGGTCTTATGGACGACATTATTGCAAATCCAAAAAATAGAAACATTAATATCATTAATATTTGCCTTGAAAAGAATATGAAGGCAAGAAGAAGAACTATGAAGGACATCAACTTGGGAGAGAAGTCAACAACTAAAGTTTGATTCTCACCCTCTCTTTTTATATAACCAAAATTAGAGGTTTTTTTTCTTCTATCCTCAGTATCTCGCACATTTGAATTATTATCGCTAACAGAGTATATCTTTGCCATATAGATTTTCTTTAAATTATCTTTCCATTATATATTAATTAAGCAATTACTTTAATACCTTAACTATAATTCTAGAAGCCAGCAAAGAGGTTAGGGGAACTACTAATATTAGGCCTATACTAGCCACCAATGTCCTAACAATTTCCTCAACTACAAATCCCGTGTTTATTAATATCCTAAAATTAGGATTATTAGCAGAAAGCAACATAACCAAAGAGAAGCTAGAACCAGCGTACGCTATAAAGAGAGTATTAACCATGGAGGATATATGATCCTTGCCAATATTCATACTCCTTTTGAAAAGTTCTGTAGAAGAAAGAGACTTATTTGCACTATATATCTCCATCATAGCGGAAGTCTGTCCAACAGTAACATCGTCCAATACACCTAAAGATCCAATAACTATACTAAGAAGAAATATAGATGAAAGGCGTATTGTACCAAATGTGGCATCATACAACATAGCCGAGGATTCATCTCCAGTACCAGTAATATTTAGGTTAGATATTACAATATATCCTAATAGAGAGATCAAAATTATCCCTAGTAGAGTGGAGATAAAAGCTATTACAGACTTAATATTAATACCATATGTCACAAAAGTAGACGCACCAAGAAGTATAAATATGGTTATCACAGCAACCCAAAACAAACTTTGCCCCATATTTATCCTAGGTATTGCAAAGAAATATAAAACTAGAAAACTAACAGCTAATCCTAAAGTAGCTCTCACACCCCTTACACCAGTTATTATGATTATCAATAAGACAAACAAACTAAACAGAAAGAGTAGGGAATTCTCTCTAGAGTAACTCTCCACACTCCATACCTCCTCTCCATCAATACCTTCGCTCAAAGACACATACACTCTACTACCAACCTTAAAAAGATCCTCCTCATTATTTATCCAAGTGGGCATTGTTTCAACAACATCTCCATCAGAGAGTTCAATATCATACGCAATACATGATAATTCTATTCCTTCAACCATACCACCACAATCTACATCCCTTTGCTCCAAAACCTTTCCCTTAAATATCTCTCCCTCGGACGTATCCTGTTGAGCATATACAACAGCAGGAAAAAGGAAAAACAATAACAGAAGAATAAATCCAAAATACTTTTTTCCTAAATTTCTCATAATGTATATATTAACAAAAAAAGGGGGAGTACGTACTCCCCCTTTTAATTCTACTTATGTATCTATTCCTTCCCCTTATATTTTACTAATACAAATCCAGAGCTAAACATGAAAGCTACCAACGCAATTAATCCCAATATAACCATCAAATTATTCTCTCGTATAATTCTCATAGCAGCTTCTAACTCACCTGATGCTACAGGTAATTCATCAGATACTGCATCTCCATCGACATCACTATCGGGAGAATATGTAACTCTCACTTTTTCCTCAACCTCAACCATATTCCCAGCCTTATCCGCTATCTCCACTGTATACACATTAGGACCCTCATCTAATAAGATTCCTGCTATCCTAAAATCACCATTCTCATCACAAACCCCAACATACTTATCCGTACCCCTCCTTACAACAACCTCTGCCTCCGCCTCTACTGTACCAATAATCGTAAAAGTATCTGTACCAACCTCAGGAGAGTATTTAATATCTACCAACTCAGGAGCGGTCCTATCAACCTCCACAATCCTCATATCTGATTGAGGAGATATATACCTTTTTGGAAAGCCCCTCACTCCAGCAATAGACACAGCATATTTCCCTTCTAGTTCTGCAGGATACTCATACTCGAACGTTGAATCCCTACCAACCTTAACCCTAGCAACCTCTTCATTATCAACATACACAAAAACCTCATCATAACCATCAGCTACACCTCTAATAACCATATTCTCTTCATTGGTCAGAACCTCAGTCCCAGAAAGAGAAGGAGCTTCTAACGCATCATCCAATTCCGGAGTCCTACTAAATTTCACAAAGGAATATATTCCGTATGAGATTAACAGTATTCCTAATACTATAAATATACTCCCTACGATCCTGGAGACTTTTTCCTGATCCTGTGGAGCCTTCACTTCTACCTTAGAAAGCATAGACTCATCTTGTTTATTATTAACAGATTTAGATTTTTTCTTTGCCACGCTAAACCTATATTAAAATTTATATACCTCTATTTCTAGAATAATATAATTATTAAAATAATGCAACTATTTCAAAAAACTAGTAGAATAGAGAAGAAATATGAACAAATCTATTAAAATAACAATAACATTTTTCCTAATACTATCATTACTCTCCTGTATACTATTCCTTTTGATATACCCCAACTACAACAACATCCTCCTAACTATTAATTCATACAATATATACAACCTTTCCAAAGAAACAAGCATAAAGATACTAACCCAAATCTCACCAACTACAGATAACTACGAAGAAAAAGTATTAGGATATACCTCTATAGAGGAATCCCTAAAAGACCAACAAATAGTTCTAGACAGAAAGATATTGGAAGAATTAAATACAATAATTAGAATAAATGAGTTAAATATCGAAGGCCCAATACTCCAAGGAGAATCCTCCTTAACAATGGATCAAGGATTTTGGCACTTTCCCATATCCAAATTCCCAGGGGAGAAAGGTAATGTCGTGATCATAGGCCATAGATTCATGAACATGCCACCTGCAAAAGACACATTCTTTAATCTAGACCAAACTAAAATAGGGGAAAGAATTGTAGTGGCTCACCATGAAGGAGAATTCACATACATAGTAGTAGATATAAAGGAGGTAGAGCCAAATGATATAACTGTAGTTCAAGACAGCGATGACTACAGACTCACACTCATCACATGTACACCACTATGGACCTCTGAAAAACGCTTAGTAATAGTTGCTAAACTAGACAAACTATATAAAAAAGTGTAGACTTACAGCGCTATTTAAATATTAACAAACATTTTAATGACAGACTTTTACACTAGAAAAGATATCGATAATACAACTGTCGAATTCACAGTAACCGTACCTCAAGACGAATTTAAAAAAGAATACTCTGCACTTCTAAAAAAGAACTTAGAAGATACAGACATCAAAGGATTTAGGAAAGGGAAAGTACCAACTGATTTTGTAGAACCACAAATAGGAAATTCACTAAAAATACAAGCATTTGAGAAATTAGTACCAATGCTCATAACCACAGCACTTCAGAAAGAGAACCTTGAACCAATAGCACCACCAGAATATAAAGAATTTCCAGATTTCAAACAAGAGAAAGAACTCACCTTCACAATGAATATAACCATCATGCCAGAATTTAAGCTTGGTAATCTTAAGAAGATAAAAATAACAAAGGAGGAAGTGAAGGTAGAGGAGAAAGAAATTGATGAGGCATTAGAGAACATTAAAAAGAACCAAGAGACGAAAGAGAAGGAATTAAATGAAAAATGGGCAAAGGAAATAATAGATCTTCTTAAATTAGAGAACGATGTGAAAGATCTAAAAGGATTAAGAGATCACATTAGAGAAGCAATGCAAAGACAGAAGGAACATATGGTAAGGCATAAGCTAGAGGACCAAGCTCTTCAAGAAGCTATTAAGATATCCAATATCACTATACCCGAGCAAGCCATACAGTTTGAAGCAGAAGAAAGAGAAAGAGCATTCACCACAGATATGCAACAGAAGGGTATTAATATTGACGACTTCCTTAAAGCAAACAATATCACACTAGAAAAAATGAGAGAGCTTTGGATTAAAGATGCTAAACAAGCATTAGAAGCAGATGCATTCCTTAGAACATACATAAAAGAGAGAGACATTAAAGTTACAGATGAAGATCTAAAAACAAAGATAGAACAAATAAAAACAACTGCTCCAAAAGAAACAGACCAAAGTATCTTTGAGAATGAAGAGTGGAAGGAGTACATACGAAGGATAGAACAGAAAGAAGTAGCATTCCAGTCATTCATCAAAGAGGTATTAGGGGAATAAATTGTAATACATAGATATTATGAATTTAATACCAACAGTAATAGAAAAGGAAAGGGGAGGAGAGAGGGCATATGATATATATTCTAGATTACTCAAAGATAGAATTATATTTGTAAGTGGTGCTATCGAAACAAATATGGCTAACACTATAATAGCCCAATTACTTTTCCTAGAGAAAGAAAGCCCTGATGAAGACATACAGATGTTCATAAATTCATACGGTGGCCATGTAACAGCAGGGATGGCAATACTAGATACTATGAACTACATCAAATGTGATATATCTACAATAGCAGTAGGTATCGCAGCATCTATGGCTACAGTTCTTCTTGCAAACGGTACAAAAGGAAAGAGATTTGCACTCCCTAATAGTAAGATACATATACACCAACCCTTAGGTGGAGTAGAGGGACAAGCAAGTGATATAGCAATAGAAGCAAAGGAAATAATTAAAACAAGGGAGAATCTATACAAGATACTTTCAGAAAGAACAGGTAAGGGTATTAAACAGATAGAGAAGGATGCAGATAGGGATAAGTACTTCACAGCGAAAGAAGCTAAGGAGTATGGATTAATAGATAAAGTAATAAGGAAGAGGTAGCTACATCCTACGTCGAGGTTGTACAAAAACCAGTAGTACGAAAGTAACTATATGGGAAGTGGGGACGAAATTTAATATACTATATACACTATCCAAATAAATTTATATACCTAAAAATGAGAAGAGATTTTATAGACGACCCAACAGGTACAGATAACAGATCTAAACAAGAAGCACTAGATCTAATCCGCTTTAATCTAGTAAATATGCTAGTCGGAGGGAATCAATTTGATTCAGTAGACGAGATCGTGTACAACGTATCCCTGAGAGATATAAATGAATATATAAAATTTCTAGCGACAGACAAATCCCTTCCTGTTAAACTTCCTCTAATCAGAGCATATGATGTAAGTGAACCACAACTATTTGAACAACTGTGTAACTATACTAACGTCCATAACTTTGATACTCCAAATACATGGGATCAAAAAATATACTTCATCGAATCAGGAGACTTTGCACTAACATTTATTCCAATTGTTTTAAATGACAAAAAAAGTGTAAACATACATATAGAACCCCTAGAAGAATCTCCCGATTTTATAACAGAACTGTGGGCAGAACTTAACGATGAAAAAGGATTAGCAGATATAGATTTCGTTGATCCTAAAGATCTAATGTAGACAGGTCAGAAGGAACCATATTCTCCTCTACAAACCTCTCTATCCTCCCCCTTACTTCTTCCATATCCTTCACATCACTCCCCGCTGTATACACAGTAATATCAAATAACTCTTCCTCATTACAATCTAACCAATACCCATTCTTTGCTAAATATATTAATAATACAAATATACCCATTCTCTTATTACCATCCTCAAACGGATGATTCTTTATACAAAGGTAATATAACATAGAAGCCCTAGATACTAGAGTAGGGTATAGATCATTCCCTGATATTTTCTGGAATGGTTGAGTTATTGAACTATCTAACTTCCCACTACTCCTAACCTCATACTCAGAACTACTACCATCATTCTCTCTCATATACTCAGTAAATAACCCAGCTACATATTCTAATTCTTCCTTACTTACTCTCTTATCCATACTATGCATTTTGTAATTTAATAATTGTTTCCTTGTATTTATCCATAGCTTTATTAAATATCTTTTTTAGGAATTCTTTTTGTTCATTTGTAAGTTGTTTGTTTTCCATATATCTATGATTATACATATGTTGAAAAAGAATGTTAAAGAAAATATAATCCATAGTAATGAGTAGGGCGATTAGCTCAGCTGGTTAGAGCGTCACATTGACATTGTGAAGGTCACAGGTTCGAGTCCCGTATCGCCCACCATCCATCTTTTTCTGCCTGTAACTTAGATTCAGGGGATAATGAGAAAAGCAAGTCTCCAAGCATCTCTGAAGGTATTTTCAATACAATCTTAAGTTTATATGGAATCATCTGTCCTTCTTTCTTAGGACCAGAAATACTGTCTGATTCCTTCTTGGGTCTGGAGAAAACTACTATCTCATGTATCATCATATGGATTAAACCATACAGGTAATCTATGTTCTTGTTATTAAGATAATCTTCCATTGCTTCTTCATACTTCTCTTGGAATAGCTCAAATGCTTTAAAGTATTCTTCTGTATTTGAAAATATGGATAGCTGAGATTCAAGTAATTCTTTCTCTCTAAGGTTCCTCTGGTACTGCTCTTCTAAATCCTTCAGCTCTTTTATCTTTCTTTCCCTAGTATAATCTCCATCTCTAAACATGATTTCAACTCTTCTTTTGGCACTTTCTGTACTATTTAATAACTTTTTTACAATTTTTAATCTGTCTTTCTTTGCCCTTATATCAGCCTTCTTAGACTGAAGACTCTGTTGATATTTAAATACAACCTTTGGATTGTTGAGTAATTCTCTTACAAACTCTATTACATGCTTTTCTAAAGGTAGAGCAGGGAGGGGAATAGTTTTACAATCTATATTTCTTCTCTCTTTCTTATTACTATTTTTTGAACTACATTGATAATAATAGACTTTCTTACCTGTAGACTGGACCTTCTTAGGGAAGCCATTCCAAGCATATGGTTCTGTATGAATAGTAGGGTTGTAACAGTTTGCACACTTTAGAAGACCTTGAAGAAGATATAATCTGCTTTCTTTCTGGACTCTCTTATATCTAGTTGTATTAGCTGAAATATATTCCTGAGTTTTTTTAAAGAGTTCTTTTTCTATGAAGTCTTGGTCATGATAATAGACTCCCCATTTTTCCTTAGGTACTTTCTTACCATCTACTGTTTTATTGTAATACTGTGTACCAATATACAACTCATTTGTTAAGATATTTCTTACAGCACTTGGATCCCAAGCATATGGTCCTCCTGTACTTATTTTCCTTCTACCTTTCTCCTCTTTGTTATGTTCATATCTGTATGCCTGTGGTGTCTTTATCTTATGTTCTTTCAAGTATCTTGCTATGTCATTTATATTCCTTCCTTCTCTAACAAACATATTGAATATCAATTCAACAACCTTTCTTTCCTCTTCTTGTATCAATATCTTGCCATCCTTACCCTTTATATATCCCAATGGGGGAGTGTTCATATATGTACCTTGTTCAGCAGAAGATTTCCTACCACTAGAGGTTCTTTCTTTGATGTTCTCCATCTCTAATTCTGCAATTACACCAATGATTCCTAGCATTGCTCTTCCAAATGGAGTAGAGGTATCTATACTTTCATTAGCTGAGAGAAACTCTATTTTCTCCTCACCTTTCTCAAATAGGTCCAGTATTTCTAAAAGTATTTTCAGTCTTCTAGCAAACCTGTCTATCTTGTATACAGCTACTACATCAAAAGGTCTTTGGGTAGATCTAGAAATATCTTCTAACAATCTTCTAAATTCAGGTCTCTCCTCTGGTTCTGTAGTACCGCTAACACCCTCATCTATGTATACATACTGTTCACCTGCAAACTCTAGATTGTTTCCCTTAGAGGCTATTAAGCCCATCAGAGAACTCCTTTGAAGGTCTACACCATACATTTCTACCTGTTCTTCTGTAGAAACTCTTATATACAATGCTACTTTTTTCTTTACTTTTTCTTCTTCCATTAAATAAGGAGACACAACATGGAACTTAAATATTACTTCTTATCTCTTGCTTTGGTATATAGATCATGTAGTAGTTGGTCATTCTCTTGATCTATATCTGTAACAACAACTTCTAACTCTCTTTTTATCTTACTGTCTTCTATGATCCATTTCTTTGGAAGTTGTAGCGAAATGTACTGAGGTTTTGAGCCTTCGTTTTGAACATAAGAATAACCTTCAATGTCAGCATTAAAAATTTTTTCTTTTACTTTGTAATCATTAGGGGACTGAAGATAATCGTATATTTGAACTTCTTTTTGATTTCTAAATATAATCCATTGCTCTTTTTTATTTATCTTAACTGGGAGAGCATAGAGGTATTTTACCTTAAGAAATTCCTTAGCAGAAGGCAATTTATTTAGAATAAGGAAATTATTTTTGATATCTTTTAATTTCAATTGATAAAAGTTTCTATTAATTTATCTATATTAAACTTCTCAATTAAAACCCATATGGAAGCAATATATGCAATAACATTAAGTATTAATCTCAATATTCTCCAAATACCTGATTCTTGTTGTTCCTTTGAAACAGAAAACAAATAGAATAAAGGTTCCAATAACAAATTTGACAGCATTCTAATATAAAGAAATGGATTGATTATATTAATCAAAGACCGAAATTGATTTCTTTTGTAAACACCTATCGCACGATTGTAATAATCATATATTTGATTAAGCTGATCATTGCCTCTATTTAAAGGATTGTCTGATGTTTGAATAAAGAAGGGTAGGGAATAGACTATATTCATAGTTCTGTATCCCAAGGCAGGAGCCCCATAACTTGTAACTGGCAAAACCCCCGCCATAAGGAGAAGATTTTCAATTTGTTCTGAATCCATCATTAAATTTTCTCTCAAAGAATCCCTCTTACTACGCTTATTCTCTTCGCACGACTTTCTATATTCTTTAATCGTATACAAATAGTTTTCCAATATTTTTATGTTTTGAAGATTTTCCCAAATAAATAAATCCTTATATTCCTTCATGATTTTAAATGTCCTCATAAATATTATCTCGCATAGCTCTAAGAAGTAGACTTTGCCTTTCCCTCTCTATCATCCTTTTTATATCATCATCACCTAGTTTCGTTTTTGATACGAAATAGTCATGAGAATAAAGCAAAACCCTATTATTTATTTCGTTTATGTAGTTGAAATCATAGGTCACATCTTCATAAGTGTTAAAGTTTCTATGGCTCAGGAATGCAGTTATATATGGTGTTAGAGGGATAGTTATTTCCATCGTAGGACTTAGTGGTGCTCCTGTATAGAAAGAGTTACCATAACTCAAATCTAACATTGCCACAGGGTGATTACATGTTAAAAACAAGTGTTCAGAGTTTTCGTCAATTACCAAAAATTGAATATTAAATATGGAGTATCTATTAAAATTTGTACCTATAACTAATTGATCTGTAAACATAATGTTACCTTTCATAGATTCCTCCATTTGTTTATGCACTGAGCTTTTCTCCTTCAGTCCATGGGACTTTTCTACCATTGTTATCATATCCAATGCTCTTTTCTGAAAGTCTTCAACATTATCTCTTGAACTTTTTGTACGAAGCTCCAAAGAACTAATAAATCTTGCAACTTTTATTTTATCTTCTTCTGTAAGCTCTTTTCCTTTTGTTATCTTTTCTCTGAGAACGGGAAGATATTCATCCTCCACCTGTTGAAGAGCTGTCTCAAGAATATTTTGGGGCTTCTCACTAGATTCATAAAAGAAGTGTTCTTTTGCAAATTGATCTGCTGGGATACCTATTGGTGTAATAGAAGAAAATCCTTCTACTGTGCGATCTCCTTTAATTCTATATACCCATAAAGAGGGCTTTCTTTCATTAGTATCCTCCCAGTACTTCAAATATGATTTCTCTGGAATAATATGCTGTTGTTTTTTCACCTTATTCATTATTCGTTATTATACTACGATGTGTATTTATTATAAAAAATGGTGATATAATTGAAGCACAACTGAATAGCCTAAACTTATTAGTTTTTAATTAATAGGCATGGCAACCAAACCACACCAATGTAGAGACGGTCTTCTGTCTCACTAGCCATTGGTGTGGTCGTAAGCCGAAAGGTTTATGGGTAGATTCCGAAAGGGCTACCGGTGAGCGGGAGACCATTTTTGTTTCTTAGCTCACACCATAATTTAAAAACCACACCAATGGATAAAGAGAAGATTAAACATTTTCTAGGAGTAATTCTCCAAGTTCTGATTTCAATCGCTATTTTATTAATATATATTACATTTTTCTCTTCTGGTGGATCTGAAGATGGTTTAGGTCTCAGTTTTGGTTTTGGAGGAATATTATTAATTGCAGTTCCAATATATGCATTCTATTCTTTTATTAAAAAACTTTTAGAACAAAAGCGTGACAAAAATAAAAAGGAGGATTCTGGGGAATTAAATAATAAAGATTCAGAAATCTATTTTCCAGAAGGAGTTGATATAAACGATCCTGAGGTTAGAGAATTTTGGCAAGGTATTAAAAATACGCGTGATAGAGGACATTACAGCTTTGTTCATAATTTGTTAAGGGATTTGGCTTTAGATCATCCTCAACTTTTTTCTAACATAATAATCCATGCACATAAGGTTCCTAAAGAGAATCCATTTAAAGAGCTATGGTTAAAAAATGGTGGTTCAGAAGATGATCTTGAAAAAGATACCTTTAAACCAAGATTTAAATCTTTACCAGGTGATGATATTTTAATCGTAATGAAAATGCCCAAAGTGGAACTTCCAAATGAATCGGAATATATTGGTATAAACTTAAAAACAAAAGGTAATTTAAACTTCTATACATTTGAACTAACAAGAAATGGAAAATATGTTCTGTGTAAATGGATGAAAGAAGAAGGAAATAGAAAACCTACACATTACTTATTATCCAAAGAGTATGATAATTCAAGTATAGAAACCTTTTATGATGGGATTCTTAAACTTGCCATATAAAAAAGAGTAAGCTTAAAGAAGCTCTAAGAAGTATATATACTATAAAAAAACAATGTATAAAACGGACCAACTAAAGCTACAAGATTGGTGGGATATTGGAATAGAATATCATCCAACTGAGTTAGGAATTATCTTAATCAATATCCCAGGAGCAGGTGGGACAGTTTCAGGATATAAGAATAAATATATAAATCTAGGTAACTACCTTCAGAGCAAAAACATAGCTTCTTTTGTAAGAATACCAAACGATAGACCATCAGAATATGAATTAACAGTTAGGACAGTAATTAACTACTGTCTAGAAAACTCTGAACAGGTTTGTAACACACCTATCCCAGAAATATGGCTCATGGGCTTCTCTGCGGGTGCAGGAGCGGTTGTATTAACAGGATGGGAGTATCCAGAGGTTACAAAGATATTAGCAATTAATCCATTCCTGGAAGTGAGAGGTGTTAGAGATAGATTAAAGGAAAACCTACCAGGATATGAAGGAGAGTTGTACTTAGTAAAAGGGAGTGATGATACAGTAATAGCCACGGATACCATAGAGTATATTTCTAACTTGGCTGAATCTGTTTCTGTTCTTAAAACATTAGAAATACCAGATTGTGATCATCAACTAAAAGGGGAAGATAATTCTAAAATTCTTTCAAAACTTCCAGAACATTTCTTTTTAGGTGAGTATAAAGAAAGAGATTTTCCAAACAAGGAAGAAGGGTTTAATCTTTTTGATGAAGATCTTCCTTTAAAAGAGTAACTAATTCTTCTAAATTATCTTTTACTTTTATTAAACAATGTTCCTTTCCAGCACTTTCTAAGAAGTTATACTCAGCTTGAAATATAACATCATCAAACCATAGAAAATCACTATTTATATCAATACCTTCTGTTTTAAGAGTATTCCATTTGGTATTTTTAATGCCTTTGATCATTTCAAATACATCTTTTTCCAATGCTTCTTCTAAGTGGTATAAGGCGACATCGTTTTTCCCATGTTTAGTATGTGTACTTAACCAATATACTTCTCCTTCTGAAATCTCAAATACTGTAGTAAGAAATTCTTTTAAGTAGGGCATCTGTTTATACTCTTTTGTATCTAACAGTACTCCGTCTATATCTAAATATATATTCATACAGAAAGTTTATCAGAACACTAGAATTAAGTCATTTTTATAAAGAAAAAATAATAGAATATTAAGATACAATAAAGCCTTATAGGGAGGGATTTAATCTGTGATTATTGTCGGTTTATTGTATGATTAATGTCTGATTTTATTATGTGATTATTATGTGATTATTATGTGATTGGATATCTATATTTCTATTTATATTACAGTTCATTTACGCGTCTTTGAGACTATAATGTTTTTTGGAAACGTAGTAAAATAGGGAAATATGGATATCAGAAAGAAAAGGTGTAAAGATTGTAATGAAATTTTTCCTGAAACAAGAGAATATTTTGGATCTACTCCTTCTGGTGGTTTTAGAAATTCGTGTAGAGCATGTATGAGAAGAAGATCTAAGAAATGGGCAGAGGAAAACCCTGATGGAATTAAGTCTCGTTGGGAGAAAAGATATACATTACTAAAAGATAATGGTGGGCCAATTCCTCAACAAATCAAAGATGAAATTTTTTCAAAATCTGAAGGATTATGCAGATACTGTGGTAAAGATATTGGGCCGAATGGTGAAATTGAACACAAAACCCCACTCGCGAGGGGAGGATCAAATGATAAAGAAAATCTTGTATGGGCATGTTATCAGTGTAATAAGGAGAAAGCTAATAAGACGGAAGAAGAATATTTGGAATGGAGAAGGAAAAATGGCTTAAAACTCTTCACAATATAAGAAAGTAAGTGCTTTTATTTTATTCTTCAACAAAAAAGAGGTAAAATACACAAACAAATATGGATATTGTAACTAAAGAAACATTCAAGACCAAATTACAGAAATTAGTAGAACACTTCTCTGATAATGAAGATTATTATAAATCCACCCAGTATAAGGAAGATCATGTAAGACAAGAGTTTATTAATCCTTTCTTCAAAGCATTAGGTTGGGATATGGATAACGAACAAGGTTTTGCACCTCAGTATAGGGAAGTAATCCATGAAGATAGATTAGAGATAGAAGGAAAACCAAAAGCACCAGACTATGCATTTAAAGTAGGAAGTGACAGAAAGTTTTTTGTAGAAGCAAAAGCCTCTTCTGTAAGAGTATTCTCAGAAATAGACCCTGCATTCCAACTAAGGAGATATGCGTGGAGTGGTCAATTACCTGTATCAATCCTAACAGACTTTGAAGAGTTCTCCATATATGACACAACAATAGAACCAAAACATACAGATAAATCATCTGTAGCTAGAGTTAAGTATATAAACTACAAAGACTATCTTAAAGAAGCAGACTATCTCTGGGATACATTCTCTAAAGAAGCTGTATGGAAAGGATCATTTGATAAGTTTGCAAAGAGAGAAAAGAAAGGTAGCCAATTAGTAGATAAATCATTCCTTAAAGAGATAGAACTCTGGAGAGATTTAGTTGCTAAGGATGTAGCTAGTAATAATAATTTGAACATATATGAACTTAACTCTGTTGTACAGAAATTTATTGATAGAATCATATTCCTAAGGATAGCAGAAGATAGGGGTGTAGAGTCCTATGAGACCCTTAGGAGTGCTGTAAAGTCTCCAGAAACATATTCACAACTCTTAAAGATATTTAGTAGAGCAGATGAGAAATATAACAGTAGTTTGTTTGATTTAAAAAAGGATGAGCTATCTACAAAGATTAAAATATCAGATAAAACATTGGATAGGATTCTAAATAATCTCTACTATCCTAAATCTCCATATGAGTTCTCAGTTATTGGTGTAGATATTTTAGGAAGTGTATATGAGCAGTTCCTAGGTAAGGTTATTAGACTAACAAAGGGCGGTAATGCAGTAATTGAAGAGAAACCTGAAGTTAAGAAAGCAGGTGGTGTATATTACACACCTCAATATATTGTTGATTATATTGTTAAGAATACGGTAGGGGAGTTAGTAGAAGGAAAGAATCCAAAGGATGTTGCTAAGTTAAAGATAGTAGATCCTGCATGTGGTAGTGGTAGTTTCTTAATAGGGGCATACAATTATCTTCTTAACTGGCATCATAAATACTATGTAGAGAATGATTTAGAGAAGAATCTCAAAGCAAAGAAATTGTTTAAGGATGGAGAAGGTAATTACTTCCTTTCAACTCAAGAAAAGAAAGATATATTACTTAACAATATTCATGGTGTAGATATTGATCCTCAGGCTGTAGAAGTTACAAAGCTTAGTTTAGCTTTAAAGATGTTGGAGGGAGAGAATAGTGAGACTATAAATGCACAGTATAAGTTGTTTGCAGATAGAATACTTCCTGATCTTAGTTCCAATATTAAGTGTGGAAACAGTTTAATAGGTAGTGATTATTACTCAGATAAACAGATTACCTTATTAGGTGATGAAGAATTAAGAAAGGTTAATGCTTTTGATTGGGATAAAGAGTTTCCATTGGTATTTAGGTATGGTGGTTTTGATGCTGTAATAGGGAATCCTCCATATATTAGGATACAGACCATTGAGAAATCCTTCTCAGAATACTTCTTTCACCATTATCATACGGCAAGAGGTAAATATGATATGTATTCTTTATTTGTGGAAAAGGCTCTCAGTTTAATAACCAAAAGAGGTAATATTTCCTTTATTCTACCAAATAAGTTTCTAGTAACTGATTATGGGAAGTATCTTAGAGAAATTATAGCTCAAAAGGAATGTCTTAAATCTCTTGTGAATTTCAAGGATGCCCAGGTCTTTGAGAATGCAAGTACCTATACATGTATATTATCTTTGACAGGAGAGAAACTCACACATTTCTCATACAAGGAATTCACTGGTTCTGAATCAAACAACAATATTATCCAATTGGAGAATCTTCCTGAAAAAAGTTTGCCTATTCCAATAAATGACAACTCATGGACATTATCTACAAATCAAGAATCCATCAGGGTCCTGAATATTGCAAAAAAATCAAAGAAACTCTCAAATTATACAACTAGAATATCACAAGGTATTATTACAGGTGCTGATAAGCTCTTTGTTTTTGATAAGCTCTCTGAAGAAGGAAATTATACAAAAGTAAAATCTTCCTATGATGAGAATATTTATCAATTTGAAACTAAACTTCTGAAACCTTTTCTGAGGGGAGAAAATATTAAAGCTTTCCATAATAAAGAACCTCATAAATACATTCTATTTCCTTATTACATCTCCAACGGAAATACCTGTTATTACACAGAGGAAGATCTCTCAGATAAGTACCCCAATATATATAAATATCTTATTAAATATAGAAAAGTCCTCTCTGAGAGGGGAACCCCAGGAATGAAATACCCTGTTTGGTATGCTCTTTGGAATGCCAGGGATAAGGAAATGTTGGAATCAAGGAAAATTTTAACACCAACTATTGCATCTAAACCCTCTTTTCTATATGACAGTTCTGGAGAATTTTACTTCTTAGGAAGTGGTGCAGGAGGACCAGGAGCTTATGCTGTGATTCTTAGGGAAGATGCAGATTTATCCTATTACTTTTTACTTGGTCTTCTTAATTCTGAATTTGTAGATATCTATATTAAAAGTACTAGTAGTGTTTTTAGGGGAGGATATTATGCATATAGTCAACAATTTTTAAAGGAGATCCCTATTCCTGATTTATCAAATAAAGATTTAATTAAACAGATTTCTGATCTTGCTGAGGATTTAGAGAAGTTATATGAGTCTTTACAAGGGAATGATGGATCAAACATAAAAATGGAGACAATAAAAAATTTGGTTGAAAAGAAATCTTCTCAACTAAATACAATGGTTTACAAGATATTCCACACTTAACTTGGAAATATTATGAAGTATTTTTTAAAATATTTGAAAACTGTTTTTGTAGACAAGTGGTGGATTTATATAGCCTTTGTACCAAATATTGTTAGTATCATCCAAACATATATTTCTAGAGATTACAATTTCCAATTTCCACTCTCTTACTCAATAATCTGGTTTATATCTTTGCTCTTAATAGCTAATTACAAAGCTTGGATAGATCTATACAATCCAATTGAAAGACCAAAAGTAATTATTGATTATGACCTTGATGATTTTGGTGTATGTTTTTTGATTATTAAGAATATTGGGAATCAGCATGCAAGAGATGTTCACATCTCTTTTTCCCCAAATATTATTCCCTTAGGAAGTAAGAAGACCAAATTAAATGAAAGATCTTTTATGAATCAACCACTAATAACAATGGGAACTCAATCAAGATTTCTTTTTGGTACCTTCCAGGATGACAAGAATAAAAATAGAATTCTAAGAGAGTTTGTAGTCTCAATACATTATTGGGATGAGAATAAAAATAGAGAATACAAAGAAATTCAAATAATTGATCCAAGACAATACCTAGAGACATCACCCAAGAAAACACCTGAGTATGTAATAAAAGAGTCTATTGAGAAACTTGAGAAAGCTGTAAAAAATTTATCAGAAATAGAAAAGAAAAGGTTAGAGAATTGGAAGGAAGGAGTTCTAATTAGAAATAATGAATTAACAGCAATGAAACCAATAGCAAAAATGCTTCTTTTAAAGAACTTAATTATTAAAGGAAATAAAGAAGATACAACAATCAATCCATATGTCTATGATTTTGAACATCTTGTTGTTAGTGTTAGAAGAGATTTGTTACTTAAAAAGAATTTAAATACAGATGAAAAAGATCTATTATCAAAATTAAACCAATATTTAAGTAAATCAACATTATTAGGTATGGATAGATCTAAGGAATTGGAAGAAATTTCTTCCTTAGCATCAAAACTTACCAAATAAAATCTTCTATGAAAAATGTACTAAGTCTCCCGCTTTAATATCTTTATTCTTCTTGTCTTGAATAAGCTCTCTACAGTATAAAAGAATATCTTTTATACCCTGTGCTTCTGGATCATTACTTAATCTTTTCATTAACTCTTTAAGAAGTCTCTCATCTGGAATCCACAAAGCAAGCTCAAAACTCAATTGATTCAGTTTCTTAAATCTTAAAGCTTTGTCCTTTGGAGTTTCATTTTCTGGCTTACTAATCCAAGTAGCAAGTAATGATGAGATTTTAGAAGACTGCTCTCTTTTAAAATACATTTCCTTATAATCCTCAAGTTGTTTATCATATTCATGACGGATTGAGTTTTCTAATCTTGACTTAATCCATATAGTAAGGAGGAATTGTATTATTTGAATTCCAATTATAATAACTGTATTATCCATTTAGTGATGCCCTAATATCAATTTAATCCTTTATTATATTCTTTATTTTATTAAATTTCTTGTTTATTAAGATTAAGATACAAGGGAATCCTATTTTTAAGTTCCATGCCTGAAAGTGTAGCCCACCAATTTCCTGTTATAATAGTCCATGTTACATGTAGACCCTAAATTACAAAAAGAATTAATTACATTCCTTGGGGATATTAATATCACTATTAAAGATATAACCTTTATACCTTTAGGTGAAGAAAGTTATGGATGGAAGATAGAAACAGATAATCAAACAATATTTCTAAAATACTGTACACAAAAAAGAATATTAAAGAATCTTTCTAAAATAAATAAACTACTACTATCCCTAAATAATTATGGATTCATAGTACCCCCTGTACTACTGAATGGTAAAACAGAATTACCATTTAAAGATGGATATATACATGCATACCCATTTATAGAAGGAGAAGTATATACCATTTTTAATGATAACTTTGATAAAAACCTCATATCTGAATTAATAAAGATAATGGGAGATATACATAATGTAGATATTAATAATCTAGATATTCCTAAAGAAGATTTCAATTACAACTTTAGAGAACTATATACTCAAATATTAATAGATTTAGATAACGGTATGTTGGTACCAGAAGTATCTAGAGAAGATTTAAATAAATTAGATAATGTAATATCTAATTTTAATAAAACCAGTGAATATTATAGAAATAATCCTCCTAAACTAATACTTACCCATGGAGATATTACAGGTAGAAATATACTAAGAAGCAATAATGGAGAGATTAAATTAATAGATTGGGATGAGGCTAGAATATCTCCTAAAGAGAGAGATATTAATTTTATCTATGATAATCCAAACTTTAATTTTGAAGATTATAAAAATATATCTAACTCAGATGATTATAATCCTGAATTAAGAGAGTATTATGGAAATCAATGGGCATTAGAAAGCATATTAGTGAATATCACTAGATTGCAACATTTCAAAGAAGAATATGGTAGTAGAGAATACCTATTAGAAGATGTAATAGAGTGTTTAGGCTATTATTAAAAAAGTATGTATAAAGTGATAGAGGTTTGAAGTTCCATGCTATTCAACACATCCCACCATATACCCTTTCCTGTATAATTTCATATACATGAACAACCTAGAATCCATAACAAACTTCATTTTCATATCGGATAAACTATCTAAATCTGACTTAATAATAGTACCTGGCACATCCCGTCAATCTATCATTAAAAAAGCTCTAGAAGTATATAACAAAGGATTAGCACGATACATAATAACTACAGGAGGAATACTAAATGACAAAGGTATATCAGAATCAGAACAACAAAAACAATATCTAATAGATAATGGTGTACCTAATAATATTATTCTAAATGAATCTAAATCTACAAATACAAAAGAAAATGCTATATATGCTAAAAAGGAATTAGATATAAATAGAATAAAATATAATAAAATAATACTAATATCTAAGACATACCATGCTAGAAGAATACTTATGACCTTTACTTCTGCTTTTCCTAATTCAGATATAAAAATAGCATCAGTTGTAGATGACAGAAATATTACTAAGGATAATTGGTATAAAGATAAGGGTAAAAGAGATAAGGTTATGGAAGAGGTAGAAAAGATAGGGAAGTATTATTTAAAGGGGGATTTATCAATCTAATTAATTGTCAAGATTCAATTATTACCTTTATCCTCTCTATTGCGAAAGGCATATTCCTCCTTCCTTGTCCTACAGGATAGTATGTAGGATATACATCATAACCACTCAGTACCTCCTTTTCATTCCCCATATAGTTACTTACACTTATACTCCTACCTAATAAAACAGAAGACACTTGGTTCCCAAATGTAACTATATTCTTAGGTTTAACAATCTCTATCTCCTTGTACATAAGAGGTAGATAATTTTTAAAAACAGAATTATCAAGAGGTCTGGCATCTAGTTGAGTACACTTCCCAAGATTAGTAATAAATACAGAATGATTGTCTATATCTTTATATACCTCCCTTGCAAAATCATAATCCCATTCCTCAGATTTAATATTTTTAATTTTTGAATATATTTCACGATCTAACAATCCTAGATTCTCAAAAATACCCCATACCTGTTTAGTACCTAGCCAAGGTGCACGTATATCTTCCCAATTAGGATTAGCTGAGATATTTCTTCCTGTGGGATTCATAAATATGAACATTATTTCTGGATCATCTATACAGCCTGTACCGTATATAGGACATAGGCTGGGGTCTCCATATTTTAATTGAAGCTTATCATATTCATTATGTAATTGAGTTACTTGATGCATAGATTAATATTATATTTCAAACAGATTTTATCTCCTCCTATTCACCTTCTCCCTTCCCATATGTTGTATTAAATGTCTCTTGTAATAACCATTAACAATATTCATATACCTTGATCCATTCTCTTTAAAATATTCAAATATCTCTAAGTAATACTTAGATGATATATCCGATGGCTTTACATATCCATTCTTTTTTAAATACCCTTGTATATATTTAATCTGATTAAATGTAAAAAGCTTTTTAAAAGTATCAACCACATTACTATTCCTCTGATTAAAGATATATGTAATATAGTCTCTGTACAATTCAAATCCTTTTTCTAAAACCATCTTCTTTTTAATACTAAGTAATACAATATCTATACTAGGTATAGGTTCAAAATCATAACTATTAAACCTCTCTACAATATTTAAATCATATTTAAAAGATAGTATGGATGATATTTGTGTATTTATAGGTTTCCCTATATATCTCTGTGCTGATTCCTTTTGAACAAATAGATATGCTTCTACTAAATTAGAAGATGCATCCGTTATTTTATTTACAATATCAGATGTCAAAGAGAAAGGTATGTTAGAGAAAACCTTATACTGGTTACTTGGTAGGGGAGAGGAGAGAAAATCCTCATTCTTTACAGTAACATTAGGAATATCCTTATACTTTTCTTTTAGTATTTCATAGTACTTAGGATCTAATTCATATGCTATTACATCATTAGAATATTTAGAAAGAATTTCAGTTATAGTACCTTTACCAGCTCCTATATCAATAACTGTACCATTAGGAGATATATTAAGAGAATCCATAATTCTTTTTAAATTACCGTTATTCGTATAGAAGTTTTGAGAATATTTAATATCTACCATAACAAGATTATATCATTATTATTTTAGAGGCATTCTATTCCTAATTCCTTCCCTATGATATATTTATCTAACATATGCAAAAAGATTTAAAACAGATCGTTATAGATGAATTCTCTAGTGATAATGCACAACGCCAATATATTAAGAAAGCAGAAGAAGGCCTATGGCTTTCTGAAAAATATTTCATAGAAAAATATTTTACAAATAAAGAAGGAAAACTATTAGATTTAGGATGTGGGACAGGTAGAACTACAATACCATTACACAAAGAGGGCTATGATGTAATAGGGGTAGATATTGTAGAAATCATGATAGAGAATGCAAAGAAAATATCAAATGGAAAAGGGCTAGATATTGACTACAGAGTAGGAGATGCTACAAATCTGGAATTTGAAGATAACACATTTGATTATATATTTTTCTCTAATCAAGGATGGACTCAAATACCGGGGAAAGAGAACAGAACCCAAGCTCTTGAAGAGATGAGACGGGTACTGAAAGAAGATGGTGTATTAATATTCACCTCTCACACAAGACATTTTTTCTCCAAATATTTTTTTCTATTTATTTGGCTGTTGATAAGATTTTACATATTAAAGCCTCTAGGTTTCAGAATTAAAGAATTAAATTATGGTGACAGATTTTTTAGTAGGGAGAGTAGTGATAATGAAAGAACATACAAAACTAAACAGTATATACATATCGGTTCTATAAAGGAGATAAAGAAACAAATTCAAGATATCGGATTAAGAGTATTAAAAATAAATGGAGAGTTACAAATTTCAGAAAGTGATAATAGAAAACATCCACCTGTGTATTTTGTTTGTATGAAGTAATATTTAAAGATACTTCTCCATTTCTATATGTAAAACCAACCCATCCTCATTTGGGATATCCTTTATATCCTTATATCCCATATGTTTATAAAAATCATGCGCTACTAAGCTAGCCCACAACCAAATCTTTTCATATTCCTTCTCCCTTACACAATCCTCAGCCTTAAGAACAAGCTTCTTTCCTAATCCCTTTCCCATATGAGATGGAAGTACATATAAAGATCTCATCTTATTTTCTTTTACTAATACACATCCAATAATCTCTCCATTATCCTCTACTACAAAATAATCACTCTCCTTTATATATTTCAAAACTTTCTCCTTTGTATAGTTATTTAGTGTTTCTTCTATATCCCTTTTGGGATATAACTCTTGATGAGTACCAAGTACAGACTCTTTAATAACAGTAATTATGTTCTCTACATCCTTTTTATTAGCTTTACGAATAATCATGTATAAAAGTATATATTAAAAAAGGGAACCTGTCTTAACAACATAATTAACTATACTAACATCTATATCGTATTCCTCTTTTAATCTCTTCCCTATATATTCCAACGAAGTTTTTCTATTCAAAGAGACAACACTCCAATCCTCAATAGAGTAGAGAAGTAATTTTTCTGAATCACTCTCTGCAACTATTCTCCCAATATAGTGCACTAATGAATCCAATCTCGGACTCTTTACAATGTCTTCATTCAATTCTCTTTGTGCATCTTTTGATAAATATTTCCTCCCTATATCCTCTTTAAAAAACCTAGGAGCTTGCTTATACAGTGATGTGAATACAGGAATATTATTACCTGTTCTTTCTATTAAATTTTTAATAACACTAAGTACATCCTGACTATTAAATATTCTACTTTCAATATTACTTCTATTAGTAGATATTGCTAAAGATCCATCAAAAATATCTACCAATTTATTAAAAGACTCCTCTACAGTTGTATTAATCTTAGGTTCTACTAAATGTGTAATGAACGGTAACTTAACAAGATTATCTTCTATCAAACACCCATCAATATCTACAAGACAAAAGGTAGATTCTGATGGATCTCTTTTATTCTCTATATCATCTACGGCTTCTTTGAAACTTTTAACAGATATCTCTTGATATTCAATCTTATTATCTTCGGAGATTTCAATTTTAGCTTTTTCAAAAGTTGGATCTTCCATACAAGGGGATATGTGATTTATTTTCTACTTTCCAAGAAATCTTTTAGATAGTATACAACCCATTCTTTTGCTACTGATGGAAAAAGATTTAAATCCTTTATCTTATCAATATCAACCCACATTGGTTCATAATAATTATCTTCACAATTCCTAACTGCTTCTTCCCCAGACAACATTGGTTCTCCAGATTCCCACTCTCCTAAAAAGCAATACTGTTCTATAATCTCATTCCTAATATGAGTTTTTAATTCATATATTAGTGTTAGATCCTTAGCCTTTACTGTAGTTTCTTCCTCTATTTCCCTAATCGCTGTATCCAAGGGAGTTTCTCCTTCTCTCATATGTCCACCAGGAAATACATAATACTTCCCTCCATTCTTTATCCTAAATATTAACAGAACTTTATCATCTTTTAATATAATCCCCCGTGATTCTATATTATCTATTCTTATGTCCGAATCTTCGTGATACATAATTAATAATTGTTATCTAAGATCGATCAACATCTACTAAACCACCCATATATCTCGCAGAGTATACCAAAATATTATTTTTGTATATCTTTTCTTCTCCTGAAAAGTTATCAACCTCACCCTCTTGTTCATTCTCATATCTATACTCTCCCTCTATTAATTCTTTTGGCCCTCTATATGGCATATCTATATTCGAATTTCTCAATGCATTAGTAAGGACCTTATACACTTCATCAGAGTCGTTGTCCTCTGTCACTCTACCGTAGTAGACCATAATCCATACAGGAATATTTTCATAAAAAACTACTTCTCTCCCTCCATATGGTTCACCACCAAAATAGTTATCATGGTATTTCCAATCCCCATTTTCATATATTATGGTTGTTGAATTATCGTCCTGTTTTTTTCTAATATCTTTATCTTCAGAAGCATATGTATTTTGGCTTGCTTCTAGTATGAATTGTTTTAATTGATTTAGGTCCATATATACTACTACTCCAATATCTTAATTACCGCTTCATATTTCTCTCTAACAATATCCTGAGCTTCAGGAATCATCTTTTCAAAACTCCTCGTATATTTATCTAACAACATCTTTCTTCCTTCTTCAATATCTTTATTTAAAAACACATAAACCCAATAGAACATTGCTGGAATATCTCCGAAGTGGGCCATAGCATCAGCGGACGCTATACATTCTGCTTCAACTGTCTCTCTCTTTATCTTCACACTTCCTCTATGAGAAAGAATGCAATTCTTAACAACATCTATTTTCTTTTTATCATAACCAGCACTTCTTAAAAACTTTACTGAGTATTCTGCCCCAATTTCATGATGATCTTCATTCTTACCATCTATACGTCCGATATCGTGTAGTAAAGCAGCTATCTCTACAATTTCCTCATCAGCATTTAATCTTTTAGCCAACTCTTTAGCATATTTAACTACAAACCTAACATGAACATCATATGTAGTCATACCCTGATAATCTTTTCTGTTAGAATATTTTTCTAACACATGTTCTCTAACTTTCTCAACAATATTCATACTGTGATTCTACTATATCTGTTGATATACTAAAAGTATGAGAACATACTCTACAATAAATGCATTAATCAAATATAAAGATAAATACCTTGTACTACAAAGAGCAAACAATAGAACCAATCCAGGGTATTGGAATTGTATAACAGGACATATTAAGGATAGGGAGTGTGCTGAGGATGCAGCTTTAAGAGAGGTTAAGGAAGAAACTAATTTGGAAGGGAATATATCCAAAGTAGCACTACCATACTGGGTAGATGCTAAGGATGTAAGGTGGGTAACAATGACATATTTGGTAGAGGTAGATGATATTACCAATCTAAAGATAGACGAAAATGAGTCACAAGATTACAAATGGATATATCTAGATGATGATATAGTCAAGCAGAGTAGGGGATTACAAGATGTTATTAGAGTGTTAAAGATTGGAAAGATTAAAGATTCCTCATAATTTTAAAAACCTAAAATAGTTAAATCCATTTCACTAGTATCTATAACTTACACCTGCTATATTCAGTTAATAATATATTAAATATGTATATATGAATGACCTACATAAAATACAGATGCTCATACTTAAAGAACTCCTCTTTACACCAAACTCTAGATTTACAGATTTAAATATACAAGGGCTAAGTAGTGATCATTTTTCATACCATATTAATACCTTAATAGAGTATGGTTATGTAATTAAGAAAGATTCTAGATACTCCTTAACTGTACAAGGAAAGGAATTTGCAAACCGTATGGATACAGATGAAGCAAGTATTGAAAAACAACCTAAAGTGGCAGTAATGATTGTAGCTACTAAGACAGAAGGAAAAAAGAAATACCTATTAATACAAGAAAGAACTAAAGAACCATATTATGGATATAGTGGATTCATAACAGGCAAAATTAGATATGGCGAGAAGGTAATAGAGACTGCAAAGAGAGAACTAAAGGAAGAGAGTGGATTGGAGTGTGAGAATATACATATAAAAAGGTTAGTACATGATCATGTTGTGTTAAAAGATACAGGAGAGTTAGTAGAGGATAAGATGTTTTTCATAATACATATGATTCATCCAAAAGGAGAGTTAATAGATACTCCAAATGGAAAGAATATATGGATTACAGAGAGTCAGTTTAAGAAACTTAAAAAGAAATACTACAATGAAGATAATATGTATAAGATATCACAAATGAAAGGGGATATGGATTTAGTAGAGAGTACATATATTATTGAAGAGTTTTAACAAGGAAAACCCTATGTTATACTAATTTACAATGGATATATCAGAAAATACAGAAACTTCTTCTAATACAGAGAAGATATCAAAAATTAGAGAGTATGAACAACAGGGATATGTATTTCACGGTTCACCATATGATTTAGAAATAATAGAACCAAAACCTTCGAAAGATAGTAATAAAGAAAACACCTTTAACACTGACACAGCAATATTTGGTAGTCATAATCCACAGGTATGTATATTCTCACTTCTTGATCCACAAAGTATAAAAAACTTTTCTCCTGGGTTAAGTTGGAGCGCTGGTACTGGAAAGGATGGTAATATAACAGCAAGAATTCCTCAGAAGATTAAGCCCCTCGTAGAGTCGTATTCCGGGTTTCTCTATGTCTTAGAACCGACTCTCTTTACTAAGAAGAAGGGATGGACTCTTAAAAGCTATGATAAGATAGAACCAACAGATAAAATACCTATAACCTTTGAAGACTTCACAGCTCTAGGGGGTAAAGTGGAGTGGAAGGATAATAATATATAGATATGTCCAGACCACAGAAATTCAAACCAGGTGTATATAAACATTTTAAGGGAGGTATGTATCTAGCATTAATATTAGCCAAAGATTCTGAGACATTAGAAGATGTAGTGGTATATATTCCTCTGTATGATAATCCTGAGAGTGATACTAAGGCATGGGTTAGACCATTAGATGATTTCATGGGTTATAAAGAACTAGAAGATGGTACTAAGGTAAAGAGATTTGAATTTATAAGAGAAAGATAACTACAACCTTCTTTTTACCCCCTTTTTGTGCTAGAATTACACCCTCTTATGCCAAATTCCCATATTGAGAAACAAAACTTAAGAAATCTTGCTATTATCGCGCATGTAGACCATGGTAAAACTACCCTTGTAGATGCATTCATGAAGCAAACACATATGTTTAGAGAAAATGAAGAAGAAATGAATCAAACTAGAATACTGGATGTAGGTGAATTAGAAAAGGAAAAAGGTATAACCATAAATGCAAAGAACATTTCCATTAAGTACAAGGATGTTAAGATAAATATCATAGACACACCAGGACACGCTGACTTTGGAGGAGAGGTAGAAAGAACCCTTAACATGGCAGATAGCTGTCTTCTTTTGGTAGATGCAAAAGAAGGTACAATGCCACAAACTAAATTTGTACTTAAAAAAGCATTAGAGTTAGGACTAAAACCAGTAGTATTAGTAAATAAGGTAGATAAGAAACTAGCTAATGTACAAAAAACAATATCTAAAATACAAGACCTTTTTCTTAATCTAGCAACTAATGAAGAGCAATTAGATTTTAAAATATTCTACGGTATAGCTAGAGAAGGAAAAGTTTGGGAAGTGCTTCCTGATGGAGATTTGACAATACCAAATACCACAACAGGCGATCTAACACCGATACTAGATGAAATTGTAAATAATCTTCCTAGCCCAAAAGGAGATGAGAATGAACCATTCCAAATGCAAATTACATCAGTAGAGTACAATGAACACTTAGGAAGATATTTAATTGGAAAAATATCTAATGGAAAAGTATCTGTAAATGATCCAATTATATTAGTATCAAATAAAGAGGATTTCGAAAAGAAACAGGGTAGGGTGAGGGAGATATTTGTAAAAGAGGGAATGAGATGGGAGAGAGTGGAGAGTGCATATACAGGGGAGATAATAGCATTAACAGGAATAGAATCAACTGATATTGGAGCTACTCTGTGTAGCCTAGATAATCCACAACCACTCCCCGAAATTAAAATGACCCCTCCTTCTGTGAGAGTGAAGTTTTCTGCTAACACATCTCCTTTCGTTGGAAAGGAAGGTAAGTTTGTGACTGCAAAACAGTTAGGACAGAGGCTAGAGCAGGAGAAAAATTTAAATATTAGTTTAAATATAACTAATGTAGGAAGTAATAACTACTATGTAGCGGGTAGAGGAGAGTTACAATTAGCAATACTAGTAGAACAGTTAAGGAGAGAAGGATATGAGTTTGAATTGAGTAAGCCTGAGGTAATACTTCAAGAGATAGATGGTGTGAAGTGTGAACCACTGGAAGAGTTAACCATAAACGCACCAGAGATATACTTCAGTACAATATCTCAAGAAGTCAATGAAAGAGGAGGCAAATTAATAAATATTGAGAATAATGAGGGAGAGAATACATACACATTCAACATATTAACTAGAAACTTAATAGGACTACACAGAGTATTAATGACAGCTACAAAGGGTACAGCTGTTATCAACAGCTACATTATCGACTATGTACCACATAGTGAGGAAAATGAACTCTTTAGAAAAGGAGCCATTATCTCCACGGAGACGGGAACAGCATTAGCATATGCACTAATGAGCGTGCAAGAAAGAGGGAAATTATTTATAGATGGTTCAACAGAGGTATATGAAGGTATGATTATCGGGATAAATAATCACGAGAATGATCTAGATGTTAATCCATGTAAAGCAAGACATAAAACAAATGTCCGAATGTCACATGCAGAGGTTACAGAAATAGCTCTCAAAGCCCCCATACAATTAACAATAGAGTATGCACTCTCATTTATAAAGAATGATGAATTAATAGAGGTAACTCCAAAGAACATTAGGTTAAGAAAAAAATTATTAACAGATACACAAAGAACTTGGGCTAAGAGAAAGAATTTAACTGTATATGCACAACAACATTTAGAGGGATAATATTATCTCTTCCTACTTACAAACCTTATTTCCAAATCCCTCCCTAATGCATCAGCTATTTGTACTAATTTCTCTATAGAAACATTCCTTTTTCCTGTTTCCATCTTACTAATAGTACTTCTAGGGATACCAGATTTAATAGAAAGAGTGTGTTGAGTATATCCATACTTTTCTCTTAATTCTTTCATTTCTCTTAATGCTATTCTCTGTTTAGCTTCAAAATCTAATTTTTCCAACTCATTTTGGGAGAATATTTCTTTACGCATATCTTTCCAATTTATTAGGTTTTCTTTTCCCATTGTTATTATATTAAATTAAATTATTCATTCTGTTTTGTGCCTTTTCTATTTCTCTCATCGGTGTTTTCTGAGTCTTTTTCTTAAAACAGGTAAGAATTACTATATTTCCTTCCATATATGCATATATCAATCTATATATTCCATCTCCTATCACTCTAACCTCGTATAGATCAAAACCTTTCAGTTTTCTTCCGTTCGGATATTTTAATGTCCCAAACCTATTTAACTCTGCTAGAAAAGGATCTGTTTTCTTCTGTATTTCTCTAGGAAAAAGATGATATTCTTCTTTCGCCCTAGATTCAAAATATAGCCTACTTGATTGTGCCATATATGGAACCACTTGTCAATTTATACACCTATATTTTAAAAGGTGGTAATTAAATTGGGATTAAATATTAACTAAGGTATAATGGAGTATGAAATACATATTTCTTCCTGGAAACAGTTCTCACAATAAAGAGTGGATTGATAGGCTAGCCGGAGAGTTTAATCAGGAGAAGACAGTAATTCATTATAGACATTGGTCTTCTGGAGATAAGGATATTGATATTGATTTTGAAACGGATAGGATATCTAAATTAAATATCACAGAAGATTGTATAGCTGTATGTAAGAGTGCTGGTTGCTATCTATCATATACTTTGCAAAAGAGAAATATATTGAATATCAAAAAATTTGTATTTATTGGATTCCCATATTCGTGGCTTGAAATGAAGGATATTAATCCAGTCGACATGTTAAAAGGTATAGACACAGAGGTCATTATAATTCAAAAAAGCAAAGATCCAGCTATACAATATGAGCAATTAGATAGGATAATTAAAGAAAATAACATAGATGCAAGATTAATAGAATACACTAGAGAAGGGGAACCAGAAGATAATCATAGTTACGAAGATACAAAATATTTAAGAGATATTATTAATAATCTCTAATATTTCCTTCCTCTTACTCTCAAAAAACTCTCTATCTACATGATCTGATAGCTTCGATACTACTTCCTCATATGTAAACCAGCCTGTTTCCTTAACACCCTCATCCAACGGATTCATATCTCCTATATACTCTGTTTTAAATAGAAACATATGTATTTCCATGGGATATGAACCAGGTGTGTCTTTATCTATACCAAAGGGATATCTATCATAAAAACCAAGATCTTTAATTAACTCTAAATCTTTCAAACCTGTTTCTTCAAGTATTTCTCTTCTAGCAGCTTCTATATATGTTTCTTTTTCTTCTACACCACCCCTAGGAAATCCCCAGATATGTTCATTCGATAGCGCTATCTTACCTTCTTTGTTTATAACTATTCCTCCTGCTCGGTATGATTTTTTCATAACTTAGGCAAACAAATTATCTACTATTCTATCCCACCTGCTTATTATACATCTGTGCATACAATCCGTTATTTGATAATAGAGTAGTATGATCACCATCCTCCACAATCTTTCCATCATCTATTACTATTATTCTCTTAGCCTTTCTTACTGTAGCAAACCTATGTGAGACAATAATCGTTGTTCTATCCTTTGCATTATTTCTAATATTTTCAAATATTTTTTCTTCAGAAATACTATCCACTCCACTAGTGGGCTCATCCAATATTAACAGTTTTGCATTTCTAAAGAACGCTCTTGCTATAGCTAATTTTTGCCACTGTCCACCCGATAGTTGTATACCACCCTTAACCTCTCTACTTAAAAATGTTTTATATTTATCTGGGAGTTGAATTATAGCATCATGAATATCAGCATTCTTAGCTGCTATCTCTACACCTCCATCCATATTTTTGGAGACATCACCTACAAATATATTATCTTCTACTGTGATACTAAGCTGATTAAATGATTGTGAAAGAATCCCTACTAATTTGTAATATTCATCCAAATTCAAATCCTTAATATTATGACCATTAACAATAATTTCTCCCTTTTGAGGATCATACACCCTTAACAAAAGTTTGATCATCGTACTCTTTCCAGCACCATTCTTTCCTACTATGGCAATATCTTCATCCTTACTAACTTTAAAACTAACATTCTTTAAAATCCACTTTCTAGTTTCTGGATATTTAAACCAAACATTTTTGAATTCTACAGAAAGACCACTTTCCACATTCTCCAAATCTTCCTTTCCACTAGCAATAGTGTTTTTCCAGTTTAAAATATTATAGAAAGTTGCAAAGAATTTCTTGTCTCCTAACACCGCCGAAACCTTATACAAAACCTCAGAGACATCACCATTAAATCTTTGATATGCAGAAATAACAAAAGTTAACATACCTATGGTCAAACTTCCTTCAAAAACCATCTGAATTGAAAATATTAAAACAAAGATGTTGATAATATTAGACAGAAAGTTAGCTACTGCAGACCAAGAGTATCTACTTATGTAGTTTTTTCTAAATTTATTAATAAATCTCTCATTTATCTTCTTAGCCTTCTCTAAAAGATATCTCCCATATTTAAAAACATATACCTCCTGAAGTTTTTCAAAATGACTACTCCACAAAGTACTTCTATAGCTTGAATACTTTATCTTCTCATCTCCTCTATCACTCCATATGCCCCATACTTTTCTCCCAAATTTTTTTATTATAATAGCTGTAGGGATAGTGGCTATTACAGCTAAAATTGCTAGAAGTGGAATTTGTGTAAATATAGCCCAAAAGGAAATAGCAACAACTGGTGCTAAAGATAGTATCTCCAAAGATTGAAAGAATGAATGAAGTATTCTATGTGAGTTCCAATTTAACATTCCTTTCTGATTCACAAAGCTTGGATCTTCATAGGCCTTAGGCTCTATCTCTATATATTTATTTAAATACACTTCATCGTCCAAATAGGATATCCATAAATCTATAGTTGAATCTATATACTGAAAGATATTGTTAACCAATGTCCATATTAATGCAATAACACCAAAGAGTATTATTAGAGGTACTACAGACTGAAATCCATCACCATTATCTATAGCATATATACTGGTATCTATAATCCTCCCCAAGAGGAAACTGATCAATAAGGGATATAGTTTTGTTAATGAGAGAAGGATAATATAAGCCCATATATGCCATTTAAATCTGGTGTTTCTGTAGTACCTTTCATATACAAAGGCCAAAAGTTTTATAATACTAGGTTCTTTATCCTTATTCATAAACAATTATTATATACTTCTAATATAATTTAATCTAGCAAATATTAAATATTATTCATATATATAATATACTTACCTATGAATCTTTTCGAAAGATATTTAAAAGAAAACAACATAAAAGATATAACTTTGATTATTTCGGACAAAGATACTCATACTGCACAACAAGCTGCAGACACACACAATGTACCCGTAAGTAATATTGTCAAATCGTTGCTAGTTAAAGTAGATAATGACTTTGTACTATACCTAGTACCAGGAGATAAAAGGTTGGATTTAGATGGAGTAGGGGGGAGGATGGCCAATGCAGATGAAGTAAAAGAAATAACAGGATATAGTATAGGGGGCGTACCGCCATTCGGACATAAGACAAAACTTAAAACATACATAGAGGACGGATTTAATAAAGACGAAATATTAGTATCTGCTGGAGGAAAGCCAAACATTGTATTTAAAATAACATTTGAAAGATTAAAAGAGCTATATACAAATTAAAATATGCAATATCACAAATTAAAGATGGGGATATGGGATATAAGTTCTCTGAGGAGAAAGAACTAGAAGAGAACAAAAGAAAATTCTTAACGCAAAATTCTTTCACCCCAGATAATACCGTCTGTATGAGTGTACAAATGGGGACTGATATTAATTTTGTATCACTCAAAGATAAAGGAAAGGGATTAACAAAAAAAGCAAATGCGCTTCCATGCGATGCTTTAATTACGACTTCTCCAAATGTGAACCTATTTCTAGTAGTTGCAGACTGTCTTCCAATTATAATATTTGATAATAAATTGGGAATACTCTCCCTAATTCATTCTAGTTGGGGTAATACAGATAGAGGAATTGTTAAGAAGGTTTTAAAAGAATTTAGAAAGTTAAAAAGCAACATCAATGATATACAAGTTATCATAGGACCTGGAATACAGAAAGATTCTTTGATATATGACAAAAATATATTCAACAAGATAACATCTGACTGGGGTGAGTACATTAAACAAATAGGAGAGGAACAATACAGCATTGATAACGTAGGATATACAATTAAGCAATTAGAGGAAGAGGGTATCCAAAAATCGAACATTAAGATCCATGATATAGACACATTCAAGGATGAAAGATATTTCTCACATGTGAGAGATTTTAGAGCAGGAATACCAGACCAAGGCAGATTCGCTATGGTAGCTACATTCTCAAAATAGATTAATACAATAACAATGGAATATGTAACTCATCCTCTGATAACCCTCCATGAAAACCTTTATAGCTACTAAAATCTTCTTCGAACCAAATACCTCTATTAGGGTATGCTAGAAATATTAGATTCCCCATATTTCTCATAAAATCCTCAGAAGCTAAATCTTTGTCAAAAAGACCCATATCGAAAATCTCATCAATTTGGAATACTTCACCATAATCTGCTACTACATTTCTCGCAATATTAATAAATTCGTTAACCTTATCTTCCTTAATATGTAAAACACATGCCCTCGGAGACCCTCCACATCTTATTGGATTTCCTTTTCTATTCTTCTTTAAATACTTTTCGATGTTATCTACTCCTTTATCAAGAAACAATATTTTTTTATATGACACATCTGTCAGACCATGATCGGCTGTAATAAAGATGCGAATATTTCCGTTTAGCTTCTCATCTACATATTTAAGTAGTGTATACAATTCATTCAATATTTCAGAAACACAATCACTACATTCCTTGGAATTAACACCAAATTTATGCTGATAATAGTCTATGTTTGGTTCATACATATAAAAGAAATTCCTTCCCTCGATTTTCATCTTCATAAAATGTTTAAAATATTCGGTAATATAATTAAATGTTAAAACATTTATTTCATCATTGGCGATATTATTAAATGGTGTTTCATACTCTCTGGCAAATGATGTAACCTTAATATTTTCCTTCATTAATTTTTTGTAAATTCTGCTTTCCTTATATATCTTAATTGGATCAACCCCCAACTCTTTCATATCCAAAGACTCTTTATCTTTTTGATACTGAGAAAGGAAAGGACATATTATTTCATCACTATTATGTTCATACTGCCACCATTCATATATTCCGCTTTCTTCAGGCATATACCCGGTCATTAAAAATGGTATTACTGAAGTAGTAGTTGCAGGAAAAATTGTTGTTAATTTTGAAAATAATAGATTTCTCTCCAATAACAATCTTTTCTCTTTTGGTAACTTTTTTAGGTGTTTTTCATAAAGAGAATAGGATAATCCATCTAACAGAATAAGCATAACATTGTCATATTTGTTTGAATCTTTTAAACAATCTGTCGGGACATTTATTCCACTTTCAATACCAAATGTTGAATAAATGGTATTAATTAAATACTTTATATTATATTCATCATGTGGTTTAAAAAATCTCCTATTTAGTCTAAAATCTGTAACCGCCTGTATCGATTTTGTATTTTTCATAATTTTCAATTATATACACCACTTAGTATTTAATCCATAAGAGAAACAAACTAATTAAGCAGTAATTTCCTTACTTCCTCAACATCCCCACATTTCATTAACTCTTTCCTTAATTCATTGGCCCCATCAAAATTAGAAACATATGCTTTTATATACTTCTTCTGGCTATTAAAAGGTTTGCTTCCTCGCCATACCTTCTCAAACAATTCAAAATGTTTAATTACTGTTTCTATTCTCTCCTCCTTTGAGATATCCTCTTTTCCACTAAATATCCACGGATTATTTAAAATAGCTCTTCCAATCATAAAACCATCCACACCATATCTTTCCACATATTCTTTGCCTTGTTCCAAATTCTTAATATCCCCATTTCCAATGATCATTGTATTAGGAGACACCTCATCCCTTAACTTAACACAATTAGATATTCCCATCCACCTTGAAGGAGTGGTATATCCTTCTTTAGATAATCTACCATGTATCGTTATACTATCCAGCCCCTGCTCTAAAAGGAATCCTATCCACCCATCTATATCAACAGAATCATATCCCAACCTCGTCTTAACAGACACAGGAATTCCTTTCGCTTCTTTTTTCACAACAGATATTATTTCCTTGGCTAAGTCTTTCTGTAAAATTAAAGCTGAACCTCTACCACCAGAAAGAACATCCCTTACAGAACACCCCATATTAATATCTATACCATCTGGTTTAAGTTTTTTGACATATTTAATAGTTTCGGCATAATACTCTGGTTCATTTCCCCATAACTGAACTATGACAGGTTTTTCTTTTTTTGAAAAAACTAATCTATGAGAAACTCTTTCTTTCCCCTTTGAACAGAAACCCTCCACACTGAGAAACTCAGTGAAAAACAGATCGGGCTTACCAATATCACAAAGAACCTGCCTAAAAACAGAATCCGTGACCCCTTCCATTGGCGCAAGCGCTGTTATATATCCGTTCTTTTTCTTCAAATCGTTGTACAAAGACATATCGAATTCTATCACATCCGGGGTCGGACCAGGGTCAGACCCCAATCCTTCCACAGGATTATAGTACCAAAGTTTTGCGAAATGGGGGACAGGCCGGGGTCAGACCCTAATCCTTCCACAGGATTATAGTACCAAAGTTTTGCAAAAAGAGGGACAGAGGAGGGAAAGACCCTTGCAGATATTTGGGTTTTGAAATAAACTTAAGTAGATAGTTTAAACTGCCCAAAATGAGAACGGAAAATACACAGATAGACGCTTCGGGTCAACAGATGCTAAATGAGATAAAGATCGATTCATACTCGACCATTTTTTTCTACACCTTCCAGGATTTTCTAAGATGGTGGTATATCAAAATGCCGACATGGCATCTTAAAAGGCTTCTTAGGCTTAGTATCGTTGTAGATGATCAATTTTCCATATCTTTGCTAATAAGACATTTCTTCCTTCCATGGCATAGAGATTATTCCATGATAGGATATCTTTTTGGCATTTTAATAAAGCTACTGTATCTTCCAATTGTTATATCTCTATATCTACTATGTGTTCTAGCATATATCTTGGTATTTCTAATATGGCTTATTTTGCCCATAGGTTCATTAGTTTTTGTAATAATATCTCTCTTTTAAAATGGCCTTACGATTCGAACAAAACAAAAAAACTTTAATAGGGTTCCACAAAAAGAATAGCAATAAATTTGGTATTGTGGAGAAGAAATATTCCATATTCGAGAATGAGGATGAATCCGTGTTTTTGCTTTCAAGGGATCATTTTTTTAGCATTACTACACCCCAGATAGAGGCTATTATTAAGAACTTCCTGAGATATAAGAAGTTCAATGATATAAGGAGAATAATTGCAAATATTCTGGTATTGCCCGGATTGATCATAGCATTTGCCTTTATGCTCAAATATGCCAGAATTCTTGCACCATTTCCTGCTCTACTTGAGATACTAGATTCCAATATTGTTAATCTCCTCTTCGGAGTATCAATTATAAGTGTAATAACCCTTTGGCATGATTTCTATGAAGATAAAAGTCATCCTATTCAACTTCCAAGGATTAAAAACATACCACAAAAGGATATCGATGAAATAAGGGGAAGTGGCTTTAAATTTGGTAGATATGCACATTTAGAAACAATTAATTTTGTAACCGAGGAGACTCTCGAACTACTTTGTCTCTTTGCTAAAGAGAAAACTTTCCGTCCACTAGCTCTTTTAAATGATTTAGTGGAATCTAATTTTGAAGTCGGGCAGATAATCAGAAGAACTGGTATTGAAATAACTGTTGATATGATCAATGCTGATGGTATAACAGAAACAGATATTCCCGATACTGCAATTACAGGTTTAAGAAGTTTGTTAACATACTCCTTGGAAGAAGCCCTCCTTACAAACAGTAGGCAGTTGGAGCCACAACATGTGTTCCTTGCAATGATGAGGATATATCCAAGGTTGGAGAAATTACTTGCAAAAAACAATCTGAATATTGATATATTAAGAGAGATTTGTTCATATAATAATGAAATTTTGTATAGGAAGAGAAGGACAAATTACCTGGATCCAAATATTCCTTATTACAGAAAAGGGGGAGTGGCCAAACAGTGGATATATGGCTATACCTTCATATTGAGCCATTTCAGCAAGGATTTAAACAAATTGATGTCCGAATCAAGGGACGTTTATGGTATCGGACATGACGATGAGGTGGAGGCACTTGTTTCTTCACTTGGAAAGTTATCTAACAGAAATGCTTTACTTGTTGGAGAGCCAGGCACGGGGAAATCTAGCATTATTTTTGGACTAGCCCAAAGAATTAATTCTGGAAATGTGCCTATACAGTTGAAAGATAAAAGGATCATTCAATTGGACTTAAATGGATTAATAGCAGTTTCAAAAAAAGAGAAAAATCTTGAGGAGTTAATAATTAAGGCAATGTCTGAATTAGAAAGAGCCGGAAATACAATCCTATATATCGATGAAATGCAAGAATTGATACCTAGAAAGGCCGAAGAATCTAATCATTCAATAGCAGGTATGTTGTTACCATATATTTTAAATAGCAAATTTCCAATAGTGGGAACAACTAACTATGCTGATTATAAAAGATACTTCTATACTAGCGAATCTTTAAGACAAAGCTTTACTAATATCGAAGTGAAAGAAGTTACAGCAAAAGATGCATTAACTATACTACAAAGCAAAGTTCCATCCTTAGAAAAGAATTTCCAATGCTTCATTACATTTCCTGCACTTTTTGCATCTGTGGAATTAGCACAAAGATATGTTAAAGAAAGAAAATTGCCAAGTAGTGCTGTTCAAACTATAGAAGCAACATGCTCCTGGGCACAATCTAATGAGATTAAGAAGATAACAGCAGAACATGTATCTAAGTCTATATCTATACAGAAAAATATTAATGTGACAGAAGTGGATCAAGAAGAAAGTAACAGGTTGATTAAATTGGAAGAAAATATTAAATCAAGAGTAGTTGGACAAGATGAAGCAGTATTGGCAGTAACTGAAGCTCTAAGAAGAGCAAGAACAGATATTAGAGATCCTAATAAACCAATAGGAGTCTTCCTTTTTGTAGGGCCAACGGGTGTGGGGAAGACTCATTTAGCAAAGATTGTCGGAGAGGAATTTTTTGGTATAGAAGAAGCTATTGTTCGAGTAGATATGTCAGAGTTCCAAGAAGTGGAAAGTATTCAAAAGTTTTTGGGTTCTTCCTCGTCAGGGGAGATTGGACAAACTACAATTACTTTGTTGGATAGGGTGAAGAGAAATCCCTATACAGTTGTACTTTTTGATGAAATAGAGAAAGCTCATCCAAATATCCTAGATCTGTTTCTTCAATTATTCGATGAGGGAAGACTCACGAGTAGTCATGGAGAAAGTGTAGATTTCACAAATACAATCATAGTATGTACTAGTAATATAGGTAGTGCTATGCTCCTTGAGTCTTTAGGGAAGGATCACTCACTTTGGGGAGAAGCAAAGAATAGGGTGTTACTTGAAATTAGACAGTCATTAAGGCCTGAGTTAATAAATAGGTTTGACCAAATAATAGTATTCAATCCACATGATCTTAATAATTTAAGCAAAATTGCCACTCTTCTACTAGAGGATTTAGCTAAAAGGTTAGCGAAGAAAGATATTGTAATTAAGTGGTCGGAACAGATCCCTATGTTAATTGCAAATAAAGCCAATGAGCCTGGTCTTGGTGCCAGACCTTTAAGAAGGTACATACAAGATAGGATAGAGGGTCAGTTAGCTAAGGGTATTATTGAACAGAACATAAAGGCTGGCGAAGAAATCGAAATACGGGAAAGTTGGATAGTATAAATTGTTGAAATATATTAACATATTACATATAATCACTAAGCTTAATATATAACTAATTAATAATGGGTGCAGTACCAAAAAGAAAAATATCAAAAGGTAGGAAGAACAGAAGAAGAGCACATAATGCTTTAGATGTTAAATCTGTTTCTAAATGTTCTAAGTGTGGCAACGTAAAGAGAAGCCACTTTGAGTGCGAATACTGTGGTAATTATAAAAAATCTAAGTAATACCATATGAAAAGATCTACAGATCCAAGACATCAAGCTAGAATACTTGCACTACAGGAGCTATTTTCCAAATATTTCAAAAAGGGGGGGATGCCCACAGAAGAAATTACCGTTGAAGATCTGCTAGATATCAACGAGATGGAAGAATTTAATAAAGAACTTTACGAAAATATTGTAAATGGTGTGGAAGAGAATACAGAGGAAATAGATAAAATAATAGCTTCTCACGCCCCACAGTGGCCAATTAGTCAAATGAAGTTAGTTGATTTACAAATACTCAGAATAGCTATATTCGAAGGATTCTTAGCAAAGATCACACCTCCTAAAGTAGCAATTGATGAGGCAATAGAGGTTGCTAGAGATTTTGGAGGGGAGATTAGTAGCAAATTCGTAAATGGGGTACTAGGGGCAATATATGAAGAGACTAAAAAGGAGGAAAATAATGAATAGTGAAGAGTTAGAGAATAAAATAGGATTTGTTTTCTCTAAGAAGGAGCTTCTTACAAGAGCACTTACTCACAGATCATATCTTAATGAGAATAGGGGTAGAGGATTAAGAAATAACGAAAGATTGGAGTTTTTAGGAGATGCTGTATTAGAATTGGTAATATCGTCCGAGCTTTATCATAAATATCCAGATAAACCGGAGGGAGATCTCACTGCAATAAGATCTGCGGTCGTAAGAACTGAAAGTCTCGCTGAAGAATCTAGAAGGATAGGAGTTGGGGAACACTTACTAATGTCTAAGGGAGAGGAGGATTCGGGAGGGAGAGACAAGGATTATCTTTTAGCAAACGCGTTCGAAGCTTTACTCGGCGCAATATATTTAGACAAAGGAATTGATGAATGCCAAAAGTTTATTGAAAGAACTCTACTTAAGAAGCTCGAACATATTGTTGATAATGATCTCTTTATAGATCCTAAGACCAAAGTACAGGAGGTTATACAAGCACAACATAAGGTGACTCCTGTTTATGAAATTATAAAAGAACACGGTCCAGATCATGATAAATACTTTACAGTTAGATTGAAGATGGGAGGAAAGACAGTAAGTACCGGTTTTGGACCTAGCAAACAGAAGGCAGAGGAGGATGCAGCTCAAAAAGCTCTTGATTTAATAGAGAAAGAGGATGTATCCTTGAATTAAAATATTTGATCTGATAGAATTCAGCTCATGTTAAAGATTAGATTAAAAAGAACAGGTAGAAAAGGACAACCCCATTACAGGGTTGTTATCGTAGAAGCTAGTAGACCTAGGGACGGTAGAACTGTTGAAGAAATAGGCTATTATAATCCTAGAAACAAGCCTTCTACTTTTGACATAGATAAAGAAAGGGCAGAGTACTGGTTAAGTAAGGGTGCTCAACCTTCTGATACTGTAGCTCAATATTTCGTTAAAGAGGGTCTTCTAAAGGGACTTAAGAGGGGCTCTACAAAGCCTAATACTGAAAAGAAGACAAATGAGGAGAAAGAGTAGTATAATATTTTAATAAAATATATTTTACTTAGAAATGAAAGAGCTATTAGAACATATTGTTAAGTCAATAGTTAATAATCCTGATGCGGTTAGTGTGGAAGAGAGGGAGAGTATAGACTTTCCAGGTTTAACTATTTTGACCATTGATGTCGCAGAGGCGGATAAAGGTGTTGTGATTGGTCGAAAGGGTCGAACCATAAATGCGATAAGGGATCTAGTCACTATTCATGCTATAAGAAATGAGAGGAGAGTGAAAGTACTAATCAAGGACGACAATTCTCACAAACCTGATGATATAGATACAACTCAGGCGGAGGATTCCAGTGAGAGTATGTTAATGGACGAAGAATTATAAACTACCTTAGTTTTTCTGCTTTTTCAGCGAAGATATCAATTATACTCTGGTGTTGAGTGTAACTTGTAAAAGGAAGATACGGGTCCACTTTAATACTTCTATCTGGTACATAATAACCTGTAACATTAAGAGTAACTCTCCATTCAGTACCAGATTGTTTTAAAGAGACATTATCAGCGGAGATTATATAAGGAGAAGCCGAGTACAAACTATCTAGGAAGTCTAATATGTTATCCATAGATCCAGTATATGACAATGGCCCACTAACCCCCAAATATGATCTTTTATCTTTCTTATCTTCATCTCTCTTTGTCACAGAAACTTGAATATCTCCTGCTGTCAAAGTTCTAGAAACAAGTCTTTTCTCATTCGCCAAAGTATCTATGTAGTACATAAAACTAGAGACCCTTAATGTTTTAGGTATGACTTCTTTTGCATTTAAAAGGTCTATTTGAAAAGTTCCCTCATCTACACTTTTAAGCTTATTTTCCAATTCCTCTAATTTCTTCTCCTTATCCCTTATTTCTCGATACTCTGTTCTAAATTCCATTGCAGTTTTTATCATCGGTACAAATACGAATACTCCTAACATAATTAATACTAATCCCGTAGAAAGAGGGATTATTATGTCATTAATATTGAGCCTAGAAGCCTTAATTTTATCACTTATAGCTTCTATTTCTTTCTTTGTTCTCTCTTGTCCAGCTGTTTTGTTTAACGTAGTAGGCATATTAATTATTTGTTGAATTTACAAACTGATCTAATCGTAACTCTCCTGTAAAAGAAAATCTAGTTCCTTCCTCACTTTTAGAAACTGATTTAAGATTAATATTATCCATCTGCAAATCATTAGTTAACAAGTACCAAAGCTTTGCTACATCTTCCAAATCTGAGGCTTCCCCTGAAAAGCTAAATACACTTGATCCTGCAAAGGAGAATTCTGTTAATTTACTACTTCCACTTTTCTTGGCAATACTTTGAATATAATCTATTACAGCCTTAGTAGAAAATTTTCCTTCTTGGATATCTTTATAGAGTAGAACCCTTTCTATAATTTCACTATTATCTATGATTACTTGATTATATCCCTCTATCTTTTTCTCATGTGCATATAGTTTATCTTTTTCTGCATTTAGCTGAATTTTAGAAATTATATTAAATCCTATTACTAATATTGATACTGAGAACAAAACAGATATACTGGCAAGAGCGCTAGCACTCATCTTCTTCTTTTTCTCATCCTGTTTTATTTCTTCCTGACTCATCGTGGGGATAAGGTTTATACCTGCCTCTTCTACAATTGTTTCAGGAACAAAGGATTTCTTTGTTTCAACCTTTACCTCTTCTTTTGGGTCTTTCATATTTTTCTTCTCTGTAGACTGTTTTGTGGGAGTAGGAGTGGGAGTGGGAGTGGGAGTAGGAGTGGAAGTAGGCTCTGTCACTTCCGAGACAGGTTCAGAAGTAGCTGCTGTTTGAGCAACAGACTCTACATGTCCCTCCTTGTTTTCTATATTTTCTTGAGTAATCTGCTTATTCATCCTTTAATGATAGCCCAATGGCAACTGAGTATGAAGGTCCACTCTTGGCTATAATGTCCTTAAATTTATTATCCACTGCTATATTATTCCATGGCATAGCTATCTCTGCATTCACTCCTAAACTCTTTGATACATACGGTGCTAATCCTGGAAGTAGGGCGCCATCACCATTCAAGAGATAGTCTGTTGGAGCAACAGATAATGTTCTGTTTTTATAAAATTCTACACCTCTTCTAACTTCCACCATTATTGATTCTATTATAGGGGAGAGTACATTATATATCTTACCTTCTAAAACCCCCTCCGCTACTCCATAATTTCTTTTAAACTCTTCAGCTCTTTGGTATTCAAAATTGAACTTGTTGATTATTGCTTGCGTCAAGGAATCAGACCCTATGGCTATACTTTGAGAAAATACCAAATATCCCTCAGAGAGTATACTCATGTCTGTACTGTTTGCACCAAAATCCAACATAACTATGTTCTTTTTCCCAGTAGATTTGTACATTGCTCTCCCCATAGCGACAGACTCTGTTTCTATTGCTATTAGATCTAATCCTGCGAGCATTGCTATATTTATATATATATCTATAATCTTCCTGGGAGCAGCAACTACTAAAACTCTAGGTGCATTCTTCTCTGTGTTAAAACCTATGGGGACATAACTTAATTGGACCTCATTTAAGGGCATAGGGATATACTGTTTAGCTTCAAAGTATACTGCATCTTTTAGTTCCTCTTTCTTCACCCCTGGAAATTCTAGAAATCTGGTAAAAACCGAAAACTCTGGAAGGGCCATAACTACATTTCTATTTTTTATTCTGGAGGAGTCAAATAGTTTTTTCAAAACATCAGCCAATCTTTTCTTATCATTCTGATCTTCACTGTTTATAACCCCTTTAGGAGTAACTTGAGAACCCAAATTGACTAACACAGGCCTCTCACTAGATATCCTAGCTAATTCAACAGCTTTTACGGAATGAGTCCCGAAATCTATTCCAACATGATCGGGCAAAGTAGACATGTTTTGAGCAGATTTAATTTAAATTATTTATCCCAAATATTTATTTAGTTCCTTAACTAAACCTTGATAGTCCATATCGGTCTTTACTAAGTAGGAGGAGGATCCTAAATCGAATGATTCTTTTATGACATTCTCACTTGTCATGTTTGTAAGAACTATTATTGGCATATCACCATATTTTTCCGAATCCGCACGCACCGCTCTTAAAACCTCCAAACCATCAACACCCGGCATCATCAAATCTAAAAGGACCAAGTCTATGGACCCTACATTCTTTGACATCATATCCAAACCCTCATATCCATCTAAAGCGGTCATACATACATATCCTGCTGTTTCTACCAACTCTTTGTATGATTCCAAGAGATCTTTTTCATCTTCCACTATTAGTACCGTTTTTGATCTGTCTGCCATATGGACAATTTAAAAATTTATTCTTCAATATTTAACTAAGATATCACATATATATTACCATATCAAACCTTCTGTAGATACTATTCCCTGCCTAAAGACCTCTCTTTTAATATGATCTTCTTTTTTCAAATACCAATCTACAGGTTCCGATTTTATGTCAAAACGAATTATGTAGTTGGCATCGTTGGAGAGTGTATAGGCTATATTAAAACCTTTGATATTAACATAGTCTGAATTTAGAACCATTATATATTCGGGATTTTCAAAGCAACTCTCATGATTCCCGGCAAGATCTTCTGCAGAAGTGCGGAGTATATATCCCTTTACCAAAGAATCCTCTTCTTCGAGCGATATGTCTTGGTCAAATCCCTCCTCGGAAGATCTAAAGAAACCCAAACAGATCCAATCCCTATATCCATAAGGTCTAAAATGTATTTCGTTTCCAAACTCATTTTCTTCCACCTCAGTATACTCAGTCCCCATATCTTTTGTCTGATCATCTACCATAGTATTGTCTACAAAATTAAATTTCCTAACTCCTTCCGTTTGAAATATATATACATCTGATGGATCCGAATTTCTCACCGTTCTCCTAACCATTTCTAATACAAATTCTGATTCATTTCTCGCCCTTATTTTGTTACTGGCTACTGTTGAGACCTTAATAAGTGAGGTAAGTGTGATAGAGGATATGAGCATCACCATACCTATTATAGCTATTGTGATAAGCATCTCTACTAAACTAAACCCTTCATATTTTCTTTCACTATATTTCTCTATCATAATTTTATGACCGTAAGGTATGAATAATCTTTAACAAAATTACCTTTCGTGATATCTCCTTTTGATGCAGTTTGTCCCACTATCACTTTTGCTATAGCAAAGGTCGCATCTTCAGAAGAAGAGCTTGATTCAAGACAAATAACCCGAAACAATGTATCTTCCCCATCTATTATGGCAACATTTTTATATTCGTTCCTTTCTTCTTCCGAGTAACTTTCAAAATTTGTCTCTTTTAAAAAGCCATAAACTCCTTCCTCATTTTTTAAAACAAAACATCTTCCCCAATCCACTTTATCTGGAAATACATCTTCTCCTGATGTGGCTTCTCTATTTGCAATCTCCTGTGCTATTTCAGCTCCTTCTACTGCATACTGGGTCATATTATCTATAATCTCATTCTGTATTGTGTTTTGCATTGTATTAACAGCTATTTGCATTAAAACTACGGATGATATTCCAACCACCATTATGGCTACTAATGCCTCTACAAAACCCAATGCTTCGTATTTAATTTTCAAATTATCATACCTTCTCATTTGTTATACATATATGTATCTATTTTTCCTGACAAGTGCCTAATTGAGAGTCTCCTTGTAGAGCCTGCACCCTGTGGAGTAATCTCAAGATTGAATGAAACTATGTCATCAGATTCTTTCATTGTTCCATCAATATTGTAGTTAAAAATATCCCCTTCTCGGTCATAGAAGAATGCTCTTCCTGAAACAGACTCAAAAAGAACATATACCGGTTCACTAATATCTCCGTTCTCATCTGTATATGATAATGATATATTCGACTTAGGGAGTGTTATGGTTCTGTCATAACCAGGGAGGGTACGCAAAGCACCAATCATATCATCTATATTCTCACCACACAGGCTTTGAGTAGGGACTCCATCGGCTACAGGTAAAGTGCCATTTCCTTGTGTTATCCCAGACTCTGTTGTTGGATCAAAGGCTGGTATATTAGATTTGGTAGCAATATCACCATAATCAGTATATGGGGAACACCATTTAAATACTTTGTATACACCATCCTCTTCTAAACCTGAAAAGTCTATGCCCAAACCGTATATCCATTTCTCACCTGGGTTTCTCTGAAGCAACATAGCTGCTCTTTGAACACTCCTTATATCCTGTTCGAGGTTAAGCATATATTCATTCATTTTGATGGTATTTTGTAGTCCACCAAAAGCAGAGAATGTCATTCCTCCAAGAATTATAAATATCGATATAACAACAAGAAGTTCTAATAGAGTATATGCGGGATATATTTTACTTTTAACCAAATTTTTCAAGGCAGTTTAATACAAACTCAATAATCTAATCTAACACAATACCAATATAGATTCAATTAATTGCTTAACCAGAAACCTCCTTCCTTAGGCTTCCAGTCAGATTCTCCTTCCGCTCCTGCACTTCCAACTATTATTGGACCATATATATCTCCACTAATAGCTGACCCTATATCACTTTGAGGTATTGGATTTTCTTCTGGGAGTAGACCAATTCCATTCCCTTGACAGAAGAATCCTCTTTGGTTTTCATCGTCTATACCCCCTAAAGAAACACACACAACTACAAATTGCTGATCATACTCATCCACTATATAGTAGTAGGTAGCGTCACTACCACCATCAAAGCCTCCTCTAGCTTCCATATACGGCTTTAAAATATGCTGTTGAGAAGTTCCATTAAAGCCTAGGGCAAAAGCAAAGAACTCCCTTTCTATCAAACACCCACGGCATACTTCTGGGAACTTGCCATTATCATTTTTGTATTGAAGCAGAACAGAGTATAGGTTCCTAACTGCATCCTTATGATGAGTATCTTGAGCCCTTTGTAGTATGTATCTACCAATAAGTACCCCTACAGTTAAGAGTATTATCAATATACCCATTACTATTAACAACTCCACTAAGGTGAATGCTTTGTACCTTTTAGCCATATTCTAATTTACCATATTCCCATTAACTTAAGAAGATATTTGTATATTTCTCCTCCAAAAAGTATGGAGATGGAGAAAGAGATCGTAAAGAAGGGTATCATAGGGATTTTCGCTTTCTTATAATCTACCTTCTTCTTTATAATCAGGTATATAGAGTAGAGTAGGGCTAGTACTATCCCCAACCAAAACATGACTATATATCTGTCATATGTCAGTAATATTCCCAGTCCTAATAGTACTAATATGTCGCCTAGGCCGAAGGATTTTTTAATTAAGTTTATAATTAGAAACATTATAGTCACAAGTATTGGGAGGTATATATTGGGGATATTAAAGAGATATATAGAGTAGATTGATACACATAATACTAGAAATACATGAACCAAGCCTTTTGGTACAGCCCTATACTTCACGTCGTGATATGAGAGTATGAACAGGAATAGTACCACTATCCATATATACCAAGGTATACTAAGGAGATAGAAGGAGAGGAATAGTAGGCCTAAAAATAGCTCGGAGATTGGATAGTATATATTTATCCCATCTTTACACTTACTACACTTCCCACCTATGTATATATATCCAAGGATTGGGAATAGTTCCCACCATGTTAATACATGTTTACACTTCTCACAGTGTGAGTTTGACTTAATGATATCTGGATATTTATATCCATTATCTACCCTATATGTAGTGGCATTTAAGAAACTAGCTATAGAAGCACCTAAGAAGAATATACATATGTATATTATGATCATATCTATTGATTATATATTATATTAACAAAAGAGAAACCCCTCCGAAGAGGGGTTTATTACCAAGTAAAACCTGAGACTATTCCCAAGCACTTCCATCCCACGAAGCTCCTCCTAGTTCCGTGATAACCGTATATATACCAGTATCAGAATACGGAATTGATTTATCAGTAATAGCAGCTCCAGTACTTGATCCAATATCTAACTCATCATCTCCGAAACCATTCCCATTACAATATAATCCCCTTTCTCTGTCATCATTTAAACCACCCAAAGAAACACACACTAAAACTGACTGTTGTTGAACCGCGTCTACAAAGTAGTAATATGTTGCTTCTGTACCTCCTTTAAAGGCTCCCGAGTCAAGATAATCACATAATGCATTAACATCGCTTGCACAACTTCCAGCAGGACCCAGAAGTAAATCAACTGTAGTGGCAGAAGGAAATTCCCTCTCATCTGTATAATACGCTTGTAATCCTTGGTATATATTATCTACAGCATTCTGATGTGCTACATCATTAGCCCTATTGATAGCAAATCTACCAGCAGTAATACCTATAACCATAAGGATAATAAGTATACCCATAACTATAAGCATCTCTACTAATGTAAATGCTTCGTAAAATCTCCTTCTCATATGAATAAGACAGTTTTAATTTAATTAATATAAGTTACATAACTTTCTCACACATGTCAATACCTACCCAATAGCCGATGAAAGTTGGAACATAGGCATATACACAGCCATAGCTATAAAACCTATGGCCAAACCCATGATAATAAGAAACAAAGGCTCTAGAATGGAGGACAGATTACTAGTAGCAGTATTAACCTCATCCTTATAATATTCTGACACTTTTGCCAATACTGTATCTATCTCTCCCGTTTCCTCTCCAACCGCAATCATACTACTTACCAGTAGAGGATAGTACTCACTTCTAGCAATAGGTATAGCCAATGGGCCACCTTTCTCTACCTCATTTTTTGCTTCCATCAAAGTATCTCTAAACATCTCATTCCCAAGTGATTGGGCTGTAAGTTCAATAGCTTTAATAATTGACAATCCACTCCCTAGAAGTAGGGATAGGATTCTAGTAAATTGAGAAAGTTGCATCTTGGCAATAATCCCACCAATTGCAGGAACTTTAAGTATTAACTTATCAAAATTTCTTTTACCTTTTGGTGTATCCAAATAATATTTAGCTCCAACCACTAATACAATTAAAATAGTTATTACAGCCCACCAATAATTAACAAAGAATTCACTCATATCCATGAGCAATCTTGTGGCAAAAGGAAGTTCAGCATCGAAATCCTGATATATCTCTGCCATTGAAGGTACAAGTACAAACATCATTAGAATAACAACACCAATGATCACCAAAAGAATAATTGCAGGATATATCATGGCTGATTTTATTTTGCTACCTAATGCATTCTTCTCTTCTAACTCTACAGCTAATTTCCCTAACACTACCTCCAAATTACCACTTTCTTCACCTGCCTGTATGAGGTTCAATGTTATTTCGTCCAATACTTCCTCCTGCTCTCTGAAGGAATCTGCTAAGGTCTTCCCAGACTCTATAGATTTAAGAACACTCTGAAGAACTCTCTTAAAAAGAGGGTTAGAAGCTTGTTGAACCATTATCTCCAAGGACCTAGTTAGAGGAAGACCTGCACTGACCATAGTAGCCATCTGTCTCATAAAAACAACCTTGTCTTTCATTGGTATACCACCAATATTTATCTCATTAAGCCTCTCAAAATCTATACCTAATCCCTCTTTTATGGATACAACTATCAATCCTCGATCATGCAATATATCTGCAACTGAGTGAGCGTCTCGAGCTTCTACCTCTCCCTCTACTACTTTGCCCGCACTATCTCTCGCAGAATACCTAAATTTTTTCATATATTATGACTTCAATAATCTTAATACTTCTTCGGGATGAACAGCATATTCCTGTGCTTTCTGCACAGATATTACTCCTTCCCTTACCAATGTTACTAATGATTTCTCTAAATAGACCATTCCTATATCAGAACTTGTTCTAATTACATTATCTACCTGATGCATCTTTCCTTCTCTTATAAGGTTACTAATAGCAGAGTTATTAAGCATTATCTCTGAAACTGCTCGTCTCCCTCCCTTATCAAGAGGAATTAATCTCTGAGCAATAACTGCCTGAAGGGTATTTGCCACCTGAGTTCTAACTTGTTGTTGCTGATTTTCTGGGAATACATCTATTATTCTGTCTAATGTTTGAGATGCACTATTTGTATGCAAGGTTGCAAATACTAAATGTCCTGTCTCGGCTAAGGTTATAGCTGAAGCGATGGTTTCAAAATCTCTCATCTCTCCAACAAGTATTACATCAGGATCTTGTCTGAGCGCACTTCTTAGAGCAATACTCCAAGAGTGTGTGTCATCATTCATTTCTCTTTGATCTATTAAAGATTTCTTTCCTTCAAATACATACTCAATTGGATCTTCTATGGTAACTATGTGACAGAATCTTGATCTGTTTATAGCTTCCAAAATAGCTGCCAAGGTGGTACTTTTTCCATGTCCTGTTGGTCCAGTTACTAAAATAAGACCCTGTTTTAATTTTGCAAATTGATGATATATTTGCGGTAGCATAAGCTCTTCGATTGTCCTGATTCTTGAAGGTATTAGCCTAAAAGCTGCAGAAAGATTCTTCATTGAATAGTATGCATTCACCCTAAACCTTGCATTTGTGACCCCTTGGAAGGTATATGCAAAATCTATCTCTCTATTTACTTCTAACAATTCTTTCTTCTCATCAGAGAGAACAGAAAATATTAACTGCTCAGAATCTTCTGGATTTAATATTTTCTCATCCATATCAACCAAATCCCCATCTATACGAAGAACAGGTGGATACCCAACCGCTAAGTGAAGGTCTGAGGCATTTCTATTTACAGCTTCAGAAAGAAGTTTCTCTATACTAAGCGTACCATTGTTAACTACCTCTGTCTTTACATCATCATCGGGAACTTGCCCATTACCTCCTTTAAGATCATTCTTAATTAAACTATCCCCATCTTCAGGAATTTTCTTTAAAGGCTCTGCTAAATTGTCAGCCTTCGGACTTCTTTCCATAGCTTTAGGTTTTTTATTGGAGTCAGGCATAATGCTGTCCAATGTTTCCCTAAACTTTGGCAAATCAGAAGGAAGAGGGTCAAAAGCTTCCTCTGTGGGAGGAGCAATACTAGAAGCAATATCGGAGATATCTGTAGTCGAGACCCCCGGCTCTAAACCAGGTAAAGGTGTGGGCTCCTGTACATAAGATTGTGATTCTTCTTTTGGTTCCTCTTGCACAGCCGATGGAGTAGGTGGAGCTGTAGGAGCAGTTTCTGGCACAACCTTATCCTGCTCTTGACTCACAAGATTTTGTAGATTCTTTTTTAGCTCTTCTATCTTCTGTTCATCATTTCTCCCCTGAGAAGGCTGGGTAGATGATTGAGTACCTTGAGAGAAATCAGGATAGTTAAACTGAACATTTCCTGTACTATTATCTTGGGCAGTATTTTGATCCATAAATATAGTTTATCAAAAATTTACTCTTTTGAAACCCTCAGAACTTCTTCCAGGGTAGTTATACCTTCTAAGGCTTTCAAATAGCCATCCTGAATCATTGTCAGCATTCCTTGTTCTATGCCAGCATCTCTAATATTTGCATCAGTAACATTTTCCATTATCATTCTACTGATTCTTTCATTAACATCAAGTACCTCAAATATACCAACCCTGCCAGAATATCCAGATCCTCCACATTTGTCACACCCTTTCCCTTTATAGAGAAATACAACTGGTTTTCCATCGGGACCAACTTCAGGTGCTCGCATAGCAGAGTGACCATTATTCTCCTCTAAATGTTGCGATGCCGAGGCTACCCTTGTGAGATATGGGATTAAATCAAAATCCTTAGCTCCTTTCATTGTCTCTAGTATATTATTTAAAACTTCAGGAGTTATCGGATATGCTTCTATACAGTCCCTACATATTTTTCTAGGCAACCTTTGTGCCACAACACATCGTACAGTGGAAGCCAAAAGATATGGTTCTATACCCATATCCAAAAGTCTTGGGATAGCTGCAGGTGCACTATTAGTATGCAAAGTTGAAAGAACCAAGTGTCCTGTTAGAGATGCCTGTACAGCAAGCTGTGCAGTCTCTTCATCTCGAATCTCTCCAACCATCACTATGTCAGGGTCCTGTCTCAATACAGACCTAAGACCATTTGCAAATGTAAGGCCAACATCAGGATTTATTTGGATCTGAGTAACCCCAGGAATTCGAATTTCAACTGGGTTTTCCAAAGATATTATATTTACCTTAGGATCATTTATCTTAATTAAGGAACAAGCAAGAGTCCTAGTCTTACCACTACCTGTTGGACCAGTTACCAATACAATACCATTTGTAACACTTAAAGCATCAACAAAGATTTTGTATCCATTTCCTCTTAATCCAGTACTTTCTAGGGTAATGTCTGCCGTTTCAGATTCTAACAACCTCATAACAACCTTTTCTCCGTGGATAGTAGGCATAACGGAAACACGCAAGTCTATCTTCACATTCCCAATCTTAATTGGGAACCTACCATCCTGCGGAACTCTTCTTTCGTCAATCTTAAGATTAGACAGAATTTTAATTCTAGAAACTATAGCCGGATTAAGGTTTTTAGGAAGAGTTAACCTTTCAGTCATAACACCATGAATTCTAAACCTAACCCTAACTCTCTTCTCCATAGGCTCGATATGGATATCAGACGCCTTGGACGTAACAGCGTATTGCAACATTGAGTTAACTATCCTAGCCACAGGCGCAGAAGAGAGATCCGTACTAGAAAAAAGATTTGGATCTTCACTAATCTCTGTCACAGGAACGTCCACATCCTCTAAAGCTTCCGTAACTTCCGAACTCATTACATCACCAACTCTTCTTTCTAATATGGAATCCACTCCCTCCTTTGTAGTTATATATACCTGTATCTTAGTACCCGGGGGATATCTTCTTTCTAAGGCTTGTGTGGCTTGAATATCGAAAGGATCCTGCATAGCTATTTTCACAAAATCCTGACCTCTCTCAAACGGTACCGCTTTATACTTATTCAAATTATCTATACTAACCTCAGCAATCACACTCTCATTTATCGACAGACTCGTCAAATCTACAAACGGAATACCAAAAATCTCAGATTTTGCTTGTGCTATCTTCACATCATCAACTATTCCTAGCTCACGAATAATAACCTCTTCAGTCTTCTGGGTACGACTTCTCTCTAGAAGTACTTTCCTTGAATTTTCTTCATCTATCAAACCTTTACTCTGAAGATGTTTTAGCAACGAAGTTCCAACAGACATTGGGCAGATTATCTTTTAACTTATTCTTCTTTCAGTTTATTCCATCCTCCTAAAAAAGACAAGGGGACAGAGCCATGTGATAAAATAGATACATGACATATATACTAGTTAATAAATCAAAAGAGCAAAAGCCCTTGGAGGAGCTACTAGCACAGATATATGACAAGGACATATATAATTCACCAGATATACATGTCCTAGATTCTTCTGAAAAAAACAGCATAGGGATAGAGGAGGTAAAGGATTTCCAGAAAGAAATGATGTATAAACCATTTCAAGAGAAGATACAGGTAGGGATAATATACGAGTCAGAAAAACTCACCTCACAAGCCCAAAATGCACTACTTAAAACTTTGGAAGAGTCCTCAGATAGTAGTATCTATATACTCTGTGTAGATAATGAGAAGAATCTTCTACCCACAATTAGATCTAGGGGAAAAGTTATATACTCCAAAATCTCAAAGGAGAAAGAGAGCGACAATACGCTAGACAATATATTAGAAATGGATCTGATAGCTCAATTTGAAATTGTAGAGAAGTATTCTAAAAATAAAGGAAGTTCTCTCTTATTTGTAACAATTGTGGAAGAGATTTTCAAAGAGAGACTTGAATTAGATATAAAAAATGGTAACATTGATAGCTCCAAAAGAAATTTGGCTTTCCTAAAAATCATACAAGAAAGCAGAGAAAAAATATCTGCAAATTGTAATAGGAGGCTCACTTTGGAGTCTATGCTGATGCAACTAAATGCTTAACATTTAGGCAAAAAACAGGTAAAATGTATAGTTTAGGATCCCGAATTTAAATTGCGAAAAACTAGTAAAATATGGTTGCGAAATCTCAATACAAAGTATCCGACATCCAAGTTTTGAAGGGATTAGAAGCAGTAAGAAGAAGACCTGCTATGTACATCGGATCAACAGACTCTCATGGACTTCACCACATATTTACAGAGATATTAGATAACTCAGTAGATGAAGCTATAGCCGGATACTGTAGTCAAATATGGGTAATACTCAACAGAGATGGGTCGATAACAGTTAGGGATAATGGAAGAGGTATCCCTGTAGATATCCATCCTGAAACTAAGGTGTCAACCTTAGAAACTGTAATGACAAATCTTCATGCTGGAGGAAAGTTTGAGAAAGGAGCATACAAAGTATCTGGAGGACTGCACGGCGTGGGTATGAAATGTACAAATGCTCTCTCAGAATGGATGAAAACCACAGTACAATTTGAAGGTGGTATGTATGTACAGGAATATGAGAGAGGGGTACCGAAAGCTCCTGTTAAAAAGATTGGCGAGACAAAAGAGAGTGGTACAGAGCATACGTTCCTTCCAGATTCAAAGATATTTTCTGAAACATCCTTCAATTTCGACACTATTGTTAAGAAGTGTAGACAGCATGCATATCTCACAGCAGGACTTAGAATTTCTGTAATAGATGAAGGCAAGGAAGAAAAAAGAAGGTATGATTTATATTTTGAAGATGGTATTAAATCATATGTACAGTTTTTAAATATAGACAGTAAAAGCATAGGGGAAGAACCCTTCTATATGAACAAACAGGAAGAGGATGTGGTCGTAGAAGTAGCACTTCAATATACAGACGGGATGGAGGAGGATGTGAGATGCTATACAAATAACATTGTGAATCCAGAAGGAGGTACACATTTAGCAGGTTTTAGGACAGCAATAACTGGAGCACTAAATACATATGCTCAAAAGGCTGAATTGCTCAAAGGACTTAACGGGACTTTAAGTGGAGATGATGTTAGAGAAGGTCTCACAGCAATAATTTCTGTTAAGGTAGCTAATCCTCAATTCGAAGGACAAACAAAAATAAAATTAAATAACCCTGAGGTTAAAGGTATTGTAGGGAAGTTGGTGAGAGACGAATTATTGACATATCTAGAAGAAAATCCTCAAGATGCAAAAAATATAATAGGAAAGGCAGTATTAGCTAACAAAGCTAAAGCAGCAGCGAAGGCAGCAAGAGATGCAGTAATTAGGAAGAATGCATTAGAATCTACTACGCTTCCTGGGAAATTAGCTGATTGTACAAGTAATGATCCTGCGGAAAGTGAACTATTCATTGTTGAGGGTGACTCTGCTGGTGGATCTGCAAAACAGGGAAGGGACAGACATACTCAAGCAATATTACCTCTTAGAGGGAAAATAATGAACACACATAAGTATAGGGTAGATCGAGTACTTTCAAACAATGAATTTAATGACGTCACTACAGCATTGGGAGTAGGGATAGGAGATACATTAGATGTATCTAAACTTCGATACCACAAGATTGTGATAATGAGCGACGCTGACGTAGATGGATTACATATCACAACCTTGGTACTAACACTTCTCTTTAGATTCTTTAGACCATTAATAGAGCAGGGGTATGTATATGTAGCACAACCTCCACTGCACAAGGTAGAGATTGGGAAGAAGAAGTACTATTTTATAAATGACGCAGAGAAAGAAGAATTTGTTAAGAAAGCAAAATTAGAAGGAAAAGTTCCTGTAGAGAATAGATTCAAGGGTTTGGGAGAGATGAATCCTGATCAATTGTGGGAAACAACTATGAATCCCGAAACAAGGGTATTAAAAAGAGTAAGTATTGATGATGCGGAGGAAGCAGAGAAGGTATTTGAAATGCTTATGGGTAATGAAGTACCTCCAAGAAGAAGATTTATACAGATGCACGCTACTAAAGCTAACTTAGATATTTAAATTTATATATTTTAACAATGAGAAATTTAAGAGAAGTGGCTGATATTGGCACTGAAAGGACTCAAGATTACAAAGATCTTTTAAACAAAAGATTAGCTGTTGAGTTAACAAAGAATGGCCAAAAGGGGATGAATATATTGGCAGATGAGGAGAATCCAGTACCATTTGAAGAGCTTAATACACTATTAAAAAATCCAGACTTAGGTGTTCATTTTGAAGCCGATGAAGATAGAAAAATTATAAGAGCAAATGTATTAAATTCTCAGAATGAGAGATTAGAATATCTTTTTATGACCACAAACCAAGACTCTCTTTTTATTAACATAATCTCTCAAAAGACATATGAGGATCTTTGTGAGATAGCAATAGATCCACTAGATACATTAGTAGAGGTTCAAGGACAACTCGAGAAAGCAATATAATCAAATAACCATGGATGAAGATATAAAGACAACAACAGAAGAAAGTAACGATACATTGGGCGTAGATATTACCTTTAAGCCTGGAGAAATAGCTCCTAGATCTATAGTAGATGAGATGAAATCTAACTACTTGGATTACTCCATGTCCGTTATAGTATCCAGAGCCCTCCCAGAGGTAAAGGATGGTCTTAAACCATCTCAGAGAAGAATACTAGTAGCTATGAATGACCTAGGTTTAACCCCTACAGCTCACTATAGGAAGTCTGCAAAAATAGCAGGAGACACATCAGGTAACTATCACCCACACGGGGAATCTGTAGTATATCCAACCTTGGTAAAAATGGCTCAAGACTTCTCTACAAGATATCCTCTCGTAGATGGACAAGGGAACTTCGGATCTATCGATGGAGATTCACCTGCTGCCATGAGATACACAGAAGCGAGAATGGGCAAGATTACTCCTGAACTTATCAAAGATCTAAGTAAGGGTACAGTCACCTTCACTCCAAACTACGATGGTACAAGATTAGAACCCACAGTACTTCCTGCACTATTTCCTAATGTATTGGCAAATGGAAGTGATGGTATAGCAGTAGGTATGGCTACAAAAATACCTCCCCACAATCTAACAGAGCTCATCGATGCATTGCAAAAGATGGTTTCTCTTGGAAATAAATGGGAAGGAGTCGCAATATACAACGAACTTAGAAAGAAAAAGGAAGCTAAAGAAAAAATACCAACTACACTCAACTCCAAACCCCTTGACTATCTAGAAAACTATGTCGAGAAGGATGAGATAAATCTTCATACAAATATAGAACAGCTATATAATCAACTAAAAGAAGACGAATCAATCCTCTATCCAGAGTTTAAATCCGACATTACGCCTGCCGAGCTAATAGAGATAGTCCCAGGACCTGATTTCCCGACAGGTGGAACTATATATGATCAACATGAAATACTTAACGCATACGCTACAGGTAGAGGAAGGATACTTCAAAGAGCCAAGGCTTCGATAGTGGAGGGAAAACAAGGACGATACAACATAGTTATTACAGAAATTCCATACCAAGTTAACAAAGCACACATGATTGAAAAGATTGCTGATTTGGTTAAGGAAAAGAAAGTGAAAGGTATTGCAGACATTAGAGATGAATCCAATAGAGAAGGGATGAGAGTTGTAATAATTCTTAAAAGAGATGCACAACCTAAAACAGTACTAAACAAACTGTATAAATATACAGAGATGCAAAAGGTATTTAATGCAAATATGATTGCATTAGTAGAGCAGGAACCAAAAACACTCCCTCTCAAAAGATTCCTTGAACTGTTTCTCTCTTTCAGATTGGTTGTAACTATTAGAAGATATGAGTTTGATTTAGCAGAAGCAAGATTTAGAGGACATATATTAGAAGGGTTGCTTAAAGCATTAGACCTCCTAGATGAAGTCATAGATACAATCAGAAAATCCAAGACACAAGATACTGCCAAGACTAACTTGATGGACAAGTTTGGCTTCACAGAGGTACAAGCACAAGCAATACTTGATATGCAACTTAGAAGACTGGCTGCACTTGAGAGGATGAAGATACAGAATGAATATAAGGATATAAAGAGTAGGATTAAAGAATATAACGAGATACTAGAAAATCAAGACAGGATACTTGAGGTTGTTAATAGTGATCTAGAAGAGATAAAGCAGAAATATGGAGATGACAGAAGAACCAAGGTTATTAAAGGAAAGGTAAATGAGATATCAGAGGAGGATATGGTTGCTTCGGAGGATACCTTAGTTACAATAACTCACTCAGGGTATATTAAAAGACTTCCTCCTAATACATACAAAGCTCAACACAGAGGAGGTAAGGGTGTATCAGGTGGAGATACAAAAGAGGGAGACTTTATAGAGCATGCATTCTTGTGTAATACACATGATGAATTACTTCTATTCACAAACAGGGGTAAGGTATTTAATTTAAGAATATTTGAAATACCAGAGTTAGGAAGAACTGCCAAAGGGTTGCCTTTAGTTAATCTCGTACAGTTAGAGCCAGAAGAAATAGTCACATCTGTTTTAACTAGAAATCCTAAGGGTGAGATATCGAAAGAGATTCTAGAAGAGGGAGGAAAAGCATTTAAGTATTTCTTAATGGTTACGGACAATGGAGTTGTTAAGAAAACAGAGCTGAAAGAATTTGCCAATATTAGGGCTAATGGATTAATAGCGATCAAACTAGAAGATGGAGATCAGTTAAGCTGGGTTAAGCCTACAACAGGAGAGGATGATGTAATCATAGTTACTAAGGAAGGGAAATCTATTAGATTTAAGGAAACAGATGTTAGACCAATGGGCAGAAGTACTAGGGGAGTGACAGGTATTAAATTTAAGAGTAAGAGTGATTGCGTAGTGGGTATGGGTATAGTTAATTATGATGATCAGAAATTACTTACACTTTCCGAGTTTGGATATGGGAAGATGTCCTTACTTAAAGAGTACGGTGTACAGAAGAGGGGAGGTACAGGTATATTTACGTTTAGAGTAACAAGTAAGACAGGTAATATTGCTACTGCAAGAATACTTACCAAAGAGGATGATGAGATTGTAGTTATATCTGAGAAATCAAAAGTAATAAGATCTACAATAGAAACAGTACCTACACAGGGCAGACAAACTTCAGGAGTTAAAGTTATGAATATTAATGGAGGGGATAGGGTAGCTACAGTGGCGTTACTTTAACCTAACTATTGGGATATCAGGTACATACTCCTTCATCTTAACAATCTCTTTCTGTAATTGATCATATGTAATACTTAATACATACGGCTTTCCTAACATATACTTACTCAATATGCCAATATTCTTCTGTATATCAGTATTAACAATATCCTTAATAATTTGTATATCTTCATTACTTAATGCCATATCATATTTTAATACATGTATATTTATACTTCCTGACCTAGATAATGGTAAGAGTAGCTTGTATTAATATTACTATTCTATTAGTACTATATATTGTAAAATACAGAAAATGGGAAAGATATTTAGTACAATAATCAGCTTTATACTATCAATAAATGCATATACTATTGCATACCAAGAGAGTAGTGTAGAAAAGAAAGATCTTTTAACTAAGAATATTTATGTACAAGAAAATGTACTCCTTGAAGAATCTAATCCATCTATTAGAACCACACAAACTCTTCCTGTATATGTATCTACTGGATGGTGGACATATCCAAGTGATATTAAGGGTGTAACTAGGAGTGGAGATGATTTATTGGTATTGGTAAATAAAGAATACCAGCTACCTAATACATACGCCCCTTCCGACTTAGTAAGTGCATCACTATCTGGTATTAGGAATCCTGGGAATCATTTGTTAAGAAATATATTAATTAATGATCTAACAGAATTAGTAAATGAAGCTAAAAATAATGGGCTTGATCTAAGTATTAGGTCAGGGTATAGATCATATGATACCCAGGTCAGTACATATAACTACTGGTTAAGGGTAAATGGAAATAATCCTGATGAAGCAGATAAGATATCTGCTAGACCTGGTCATAGTCAACATCAGTTAGGTACTGCTATAGATTTTAGTAGTAGTGAAATAACAGATGGTTTAGGTCAACAGTTTGCATATACACAGGCTAGTAGGTGGTTAAGTGAAAATGCATGGAGGTATGGTTTTGTAATTAGTTTTCCTAAAGGGTATGAGAGTGTAACAGGATATAGTTATGAGAGCTGGCATTATAGATATATTGGTAGAGAGTATGCACAGGAGATGATTAATAGTGGTATGATATTAGAGATGTATTTAAGGAGTAAGAATTGATGAAGAAAGAAAATTTTCTTAAAACAATTTCCAGAATCTATATGGCCGTTGGTATTTTGCTAATATTCTTTGCCTTTTCGGTAGTAGCCATAACCTTCTATCCTCAAATATGGTATTCGGTAGATAAAGGAGCTACAGAGACAGAGTTAGTAACAATACAAGAGCAAGTAACAATTTTAGAAGAGTATGTACCTGAGGAACAGGTTGAACCAATAGTACCTAGACTTCCTGATATAGATCCTTCCTTGCCACAGGAGAGTATGATAAAAATTGCAAATATCGGAATTGATTCGGAGATTAATCAGAATACTGATCCAAAAGTTGGATTAGAGGGGGGGATATGGATAGTTCCAAATTTTGGTACTCCTGAGGAGAATGATTTACCAATAATTATGGCTGCGCACAGATTTGGATATGTATACTGGACTAATGATTTTAGAACAAAAAGCTCCTTCTACAATCTCCCGAAACTAAAAGTAGGGGATAGGGTACAGCTAATATGGAATCAAAGGAGCTACGAGTATGAAGTATACAAAGCAGAGGATAGTACACAAATAACAGATTATGAGGCAGATTTAATACTATATACATGTAGGATGTATAATTCTCCAATAAGGGTATTTAGGTATCTAAGTAGAGTTAACTAGATAAAGATTTCCCCAAAAACATACATATTGAATAAATCCGGACTATAGGGTATAATGTATTCGTAATTAAATTGCTCATTACAAATATCATGAAGAAGATAAACAAAATCTTCTTGTTAACTATTCTTGCTTTCGGAATATTGAACATCTTTAGATCTCCTGCATTAGCTGATGGTGGTTATACACCATACGGTCCTCATATTCCTGAGGATACTGGTATAGCAGATGCTGTATTGTTTAATATAGTAGCTGTTTCAGCATATGTTTCAGGTTTAGGATTTATAGGTGTTTCTAAGTTCTTAAATAGCAAGATAGCTTAACTTGAATTGGGTAGGGGAGATTTATCTCCCCAGCCCATAGTATTGAACTATACACTTCGAAATGGTATAATGTAGTAGGATTGTAAATAAAGAATCTGCTCTTTAAAATACAAATTTTCCAATATTAATATAAAAGACGCATTCATAGAGATATTTATATATCTTTTTAATGTCTCTTTTATGAGACTTGTTCTTTAAAATATACTTGTATTATGTGATTATTTATTTAATCCATCTATATACAAGTAGCGGTGAATATAATAGGGTATATCTCCTTTTAAGGGATACTCATACATCGCATTATGTTTCTAATACATATAGATATTAGAAGTTTAATGCGGTGTAGGGGTGGTTCCTTACAATTTTTGTTTTAAAATGTTTTAAACATATTAATCAATAATAGTAAAAAAGGAGATTGAAATGGCTAGAAACGAAGAAGTACGTTCAACTGTTGGTAGCGGAAAAACACTGAGCTGGTGGCAAGTCCTTGCACTAGTTTTGCTGATGGTCGTGGTCTACTTTTTCGGGCGACTTTCTGCCCTGAAAAGCATTACTGTTGTAGATAACAACAACAGTACCGCGAGCGCAGCTCCTGCAAACAAAGTAACGGATATTATCGTAACAGATAATCAACCGTCTACCGAAGTTTCCGCAGGAAACGTTGGAGGGAATGCAGGACCGTCCGTGAGGAAGCCCACCTATCTATCTGAGTTTAGTTGTTCAGATCTTCTCACCTGTACTGTCAATGTGGTCCCTGATGGGCACTTCACAATTGGCTTCAAAAAAGTACAGGGAGGATGCGATTGGTGGCTTTACCAAGAAGGCGAAGCTATCCCATTTGCAAAGCTGGATGAATTCCATACCTATAACGGAGATCTTCCGTTGACTAACCTGGATGGATTCGTTCGAGGCGAAGCAGTGCACGTTTACAGTTGTAAGTAACCCCCTTTGTTCCACCGCACCCGGGTGATCTTCCTCTCTCTGAGAGTTTACAAATAATAAGATCACCCAAACCCCTAACTAAATACTAATTTTTCCCTAAGATAACATACGTTATCTTTTTTTTTATCCCAAATACATATATATTGTATATATGAAAACCTTCTATCTTAAACTACTAACCATAATAATTGTATTAATAGGTATATACCTATCTGTTACATACTACTTAGGATATACACAATCTAAAAACTTTCAAATTATCAATGAAAGACAATCTGTAATAATACAACTACCCAATACAGAATATATTGAGATAGCATCTAGAAATGATCATATTAACAATAATGCTGATTTTTCAGAAAATCCATTTAGTGTTAATAGTAAGATACAAAAAAATTCCAATTTAGAAAACTCAATAGTTAGAACAAACACATATCTAGAGTATATTGAAAATGGAGAGAATAGTAGTAGGCAAATACTACTAAGACCAATTAATTCTAAAGAAATAGATATTGAAATAATAGCTGAAACAGCGTATCTGTATGAGAAAAATCTTAAATACAATATACAACTGGACTACTCAAACAAGACTGAATACAAATTAGAAGATGGATACATATACTTTGAAGATAAAGGGTGTAGGGTGGAGATATATGATGAATTACTAGATTACGAGATAACAGACAACAAACAAACAGTAGTATTAAGCAGAGAGTATGATCTACAAATTAAGTATGAAATTAAAATGATAATTAATTGTAAGGAGTAGGTATGTTTGATGTAATAGGGATAATAATAAATATTGGGATATTAGCATATTTGATATTTTCCATATTCACAGGAGGCTTACACTCCTTTGGAGATAATTACATATTTATTGGGTATCTCATATTCACAATCTTTACATTACCTCACCTTCTTTCCAAAGTAATATTTAAGTCTAGACTATACGGTGTTACATCTGCATTCCTTTTTCTTTACTATCCTGTTCAATTCGTACTTCAATTACTAATCTCCAACTTAACAGGACTATCTTTAAATGAAATACTTCCTTTTGGGATAATATTTAACCTTATCCTTTGGAACCTCCTGTTTATGCTCTTCATAATTGGAGATAATAAGGAGGGTAATGAATCTGAGGAATTACTTAAAGAAATTATTTCTGCATTAATTCCAGCAATAATATATGCTCTCTTTGTATTCATATTTATTAGACAACTAAATTCTGTAGTAGCTCTAGACTACCTACAACATCTCTCAGTTCCAAACAAAATCTTTCACAACGGATTACTCTGTATACTACCTGGACAGTGTTCTAATCTATTCCTTCAACACGGATATACTACCTTCTACCATATTATTTTCGGATCATTTACAACATTTCTGGGGACAGACCCCATTAAAGCATTCTATGTCCTAGACATTATATTTCCATTGGTTGTAAGTATCCCCATATATATGATATTTAAGAAAACAACCCGAAGTACACTATGGTCACAATTAGGAACTCTGCTTTCTCTCCTTACCTTCGTCATGGGAGGGTATGATTTTGTATTCTTCATTCCTCAAACATTTGCTCTATACCTATTCATACTTATACTTAAGGAGAGATATCTCCCTCTATGGAAACTTCTTCTAATAACACCGTTATTGATTTCTACTCATTTCATAATTGGGACTATACTTACTGGATACTTATGGTTTAGATATTTAGTTATTGAAAAATTAAAAACTAACAAAGAGAAAAATGTCTTCCTTCTTTTACTACTCCTTTCCGTAATATTTTTCACCCTTGCTAATATATCTGGATTTAGTATGGAGAAGCTATTCCAACAAGATGCTGTGGAGATAATTGGTAGTCTAACAAACGCATACTATCCAAACAATATTCAAGTATATATTCAAAACCTAGGAGCTGGATGGTTAATACTTCCGATTTCTTTCATATATCTTCTCTTTGAGAAAAGAAAAAGTGAGCAGATGTTAGCACTTTTTTCTTTCATAACCTTCGGTTTAATCTTTTATTTCCTAGCACCCACATATGCAAATAAGTTTGCCATAGGGATAGGGTTCTTTGCATCTCTCATCATCATTCAATACCTGTGGAGTCTAGGCTTCAAACCTGTTTTCAAATTATTCCTTTTTGGAACATTAATTTTTGTATGGTCTCTTAATTTCTATGTTCAGCGTCAAAAATATCTTGGATTCTATACACAAGAAAATGGTACTGTATCGGCCATAGTTAAAAAAGATATGGAGATCGTTAAATATATCAAAGAGAATAATCTAACTAATGAATATATTGTATCCGATCCATACACTCAATTAATTGTCGCATCTCTAGGCAACATTGATACGGCACATGCTCAGTATATGAATTTGGAAACTAGACAAAATCTTTTAGAATATATTCGTAATCCAAACTTTGAGACCTATGAAAATCTCCTAACTTCTCCTGGAATTCCTAATAGGAAAGAGATATCAATACTGTATACCTCTCGACTGGAAAGATCTATTAAATTAAATGATAACGCATGGACATACAACATCTATTCTTTAAGTATTAACAACTCATATCCCATCACTATACTAGATGAGCAACTTATAAATGATTTAAGAAGATTAGATAAAGAATTAATATATATATCTGATAATTTCATACTGTTTAAATGAAGCTGCCTAGAACTGCCAAAAAAGAATACGATTTGATATCCATATCACACTATTTCCCTCCCAGAATAGGAGGGTTAGAGAATATGACCTTTACACTTCTCAAAGAGCTTTCAAAAAAGAATATAAAGTGTATGGCTGTATTTGGCTCAAATCAAAGATATGAAATGACAGAAGATGGTTTTAGAAAAGTTAGTTTTAAACCAATCAATATATTTGAAAATACATATCCTATATTTGGAATTACTTTCTTTCTTAATATTTTTAATATTATTAAACAAAATCCTGATGCAAAAATAATTGTACATAGCAGACACCTAACAAGTAGCTTCATTACGCATATTGTCTGCCTTATGCTTTCAAGACCATATACCCTAATAGAACATAATGCAGGGAAAGTATATATGTCCTCCACATTTGCTACTAAGTTTGTTAATTGGTTAGACAGAAATATATTTAGATCCGTAATAACTAACGCACAAGACATAATAGCTGTATCTAGGACGGGCAAGAAATGGATAAGCAAAAATTTTGGTATAGAGAAAGAAAGAATTAAAGTGATATACAACAGCTATGATATCACCATAAAAGACATTGACCTGAAGGGAAAAAAGAATATTGTTGTATGGGCAGGAAAATGGATTAAAGTTAAAAATCCCAGAATTGTACTTAATACGTATTTACAACTTGCTACTAAATATCCCAAATGGCTATTCATGATCATAGGGGAGGGGAGTGCATTGAAAATACCCTCTACTAAATTACCTGAGAATATTAGGATAGTAGACAGGATGTTAAGTCAAAAAGATCTCTTTAATCTCCTTGAAGAATCCAAAATATATATCAATTCGTCATTTAGCGAAGGTTTGGCAATAGCTAATTTAGAGGCCGTCGCTTTGGGCAATATTCCTGTGCTATCCAATGCCCCAAGTAATGTGGAGGTGGCAAAACTGATAGGCAGTGGTGAGTTTGTATTCAGAAGAAATAGCACAAGAGATCTCTCAAAAACAGTAGAAAAAGCAATTATTAAATCAAGTAATACCACTTTCATAAAAGGAATCATGAAAGAGAATGAAAAGATATTTTCCAAAGATGAAATGATTAAAAAATATTATGAGATGCTACTTCCAGAACATCACACAAATGAGAATCTTAAAACAATATCCATCGTGATTCCTGTATATAATGAAGAAAAAACTGTAATTCAAATCCTTCAGAAAGTTTCCAAACTTAAGTTTCCTAACAAGATAGAGAAAGAAATCATACTTGTGGATGATGGTTCTAAAGATAAAAGTAAGGAACTTATTAATGAATATATTAGGGAAAATAAAGATACAAAGATAGTACTGTTAGAAAACAGAAAGAATCTAGGAAAATCTCAAACCGTAAAGAAGGGTGTATTGGAATCCACAGGCGATTTGGTAGTAACACAGGATGCAGATTTAGAATATGATCCTAAGGATTTGATTAAATTTACAAAAATATTTCTTTCTAATCCGTATATAAATGTGATATATGGGAATAGGTTTAACAGGAAAAATAATTTTAATAGCTCTGTACATAGTTTAGGAAATAAATTTATCACATATCTTTCAAATCTTTTTACAAGAAATAATGGTTTTGCACCAAAGGATATGGAAACTTGTTACAAAATGATTAGAGGAGATATATCTAGAGGTCTTTTTAGAAGTTTAGAGTCCACATCTAATTTTGGTCTAGAACCTGAGATAACAGCAAAGCTATCTAGATACAGGAAATTAAATGGCAATAAACTACAATTTAAAGAGGTAGATATATCATATATTCCTAGAACAGTGTCTCAGGGAAAGAAGATGAGGTGGTTTAAGAATGGTTTAGAAGCATTACTAGAGATTCTATATTTTAATACTAATTCCTTTGTAGTAGAGGAAATAAAAAGAGATAAAAGGGTAGTAAGAAGGTTCTAAATTAACTTGACATCATTAAGTTAACAAAGTAAATTGTATTTAGATGAATCTGCCTTCTATGTATGGCATATTGATGTAAATTTTAAGAGATAAAATACAATGACTAATCCTTCTATAGGTGGCGACAGTGCAGATGCTTTTGATCCACATTCACCTGGTGATGATACCGGTGGATCATCAGGAGAGAACCAGGAAGCTGTGGCTTCTGATGTACCAGCAGATGTTAATACCGACTTACCCCAAGAACAAGATATAGCCGAGATAGAAGCAACAAGATCTCAAACCGTATATGACCTTACTCATGGATCTGATAGAGCAACATACAGAGATAATAAAATGAGATTTACTGACAGTTCTGGCCGACTACATGTTACTGGTACTCAACTTGAAGCTGCAAGAGAGGAAATGAATGCCGATTTAGCACAAAGAACTACTACACCCGAGGATATCACGCCTGTCGAGGAAGGAACCACTCGCACCGAAGAAGATAGATACACTGAACTTCAAGGGATTATCAATGATTTGATTGCACAGAATGCCGAGTTACAACAAAGGATCACAGAAATAATGACTAGAATTGAAGGTCTCACAGATACAATACAAAGGTTACAACAAGTACAACCACCAGTAGGTGGGACAGAAACACCAGCAGGTGGGACAGAAACACCAGCAGGTGGGACAGAAACACCAGCAGGTGGGACAGAAACGCCAGCAGGTGGGACAGAAACGCCAGCAGGTGGGACAGAAACACCAGCAGGTGGACCAGCACAACAAGAAGCTGAAGAACCTCAACAGGGAGCCAACCCTATACCTTTAGAACAGCAATCTGGAGAGATTGGTAGAAGGATAGATCAGTTAAATGAATTGTACCAGAATGGGAATATAACAGATGCACAAAAGATAGAGCTTATTGATCTCATCAAGCAAAGAGAAGGCATAGACAGACAAATTAACACGGCCGAAACCGAGGCTCAAAGAAGAAGAACATCTAAAGAGAGATGGGTTCGAATTGGTGGAGTAGCAGCAGGAATAGCCGCTGGTATAGCAACAGGACCAATCGGTATAGCTGGAATGATGATTGCAACATTGGGTGGTACACTCGCAGGCAGAGGATTAAAGACATTGGAAGGAAGATTAAGAAGTCAATCTAATGCTATGAAGTACGTTGATAGAAATGCAATGACACAAGATCAATTAGATGCACATGATAGAACCCAAAGAAGAAAAGCCTGGTGGGCAAACAGATTAGGTGAAGCCTCCGCCTTCGTCACAGGAGGTGCTCTTGGATTTGGTGGAACAAACCTTCTTCTAGGCCTACGCTCTGGAGCCTTCATGAGTGAAATAAGACAAACCTTTGGTATAGGATCTCAAGCCTCTGAAGCCGGTGCTGGATTGTCAGGAGCAACAGGGGAGGCATCCGTAGGCCAGAGTGGAGGTACAGCATCACAAGTATATGAAGGAAGTATAGGAACATCACCACAACCAACTCCACAAGGTAGCATCGGTGGCACAATAGCTCAGGGTGGAGGTGGAGAAATGGCAAGTTCCTTACCCAATCGTCTTTCATTTGCTGAATTTCCTCAAATGAGAGAGGGATTAATTGCAAGAGGAATGGATCCAAGTAACAGCAACTATCTTTCAATAGACCCCACAGGACAAGGATGGATTGCAGCACAAAGGAAAGCAGCTGAGGTACTCCAACAAGCAGGTATCAATCTTAACTCTAAACAAGCTGGTTGGGTGATAGGAGAGGTAGCTAGCAATAGTGTGAACTACGGCCAAGCAATAAGTTTGGACTCAGTCCAAGCAGCACTATCCAAGGCAGCTTCTATCCTTGGTAATTAAAATTAAACTTTAGAACTATGGAAGAAATAATTGCAAAAATAAAAGAGTTTGGACTACCAGAAAAAGAATCAGAGGAACTACTAAATGTAATGACTGAAGAGGTTGTGAATGTATTATTTGAAGACTTAACAGAGAAATCTACTGATGAAGAATTAGCTGTTATAGAAAACAGAATTAAGGAAGCCAAATCTCAAGAGCATTTTGAAACTATATTAAACGAACTAGCCGTTACCGTATATGGGGATAATGCACAACAAGAAATAAAGAATATATACCTAGATCTATTAGACATGTTTAAGCATAATGTTGATGAAGCTAAAGACTTAATTGTCAAAGCCAATAACGGAGATCCTGATGCAAAGGCACTACTAGAGAAGGCTCAAGATTTTGATATGTATAAGAATATCGTCCAAACAGAATAAGGGACAGTACTTGGATAAATTTATAATATATATAATATGTTTCAAACAGATTTTAACAATGATTCCATAAGTTCTGATGGCCCTAAAGAAGAGGCAGGTAGTATCAGCAACAACTTGACTGACCAGAACTTCGCAGAGAGTCCACAAACTCCACTTATTCCCAATAATGATTTCCAACAGCCAGAAACACAATTTGTTTCTCCCATTCAATCTACTCAAGAAGAAGAAGTAGTCCAGGAAACAGCTCATCAAGAGCAAAAAGATCCAGTAGCAGAACTACAACAACAAATAACGGAATTAAACAGTAAATTAGAATTACAAGAGAGGGAGCTTAATGCTCTTAGAAATCTTGTGGGAGAAGGACTCATATCTATTGCAGGAGTTCTCAAATCTTCCCTTAATAGCAAAAGAATTGAGGATGCTTTTGGGAATTTGGGTTCATCCATAAAGAATAAAAGAGTTGAGTAAGTAATAAGTGTTCCATTATAAATAAGAATTGAATAAACTATTTAAGTGGATGACTCTTTTTAACAGTCTCTTCCGCAAACTTCTCACTAGCATGTACATACTTAGTAGTAGTATTCAGACTCTCATGACCTAAAAGTACTTGCAAAGCTACTGGACTTGCACCTCCCTCAGCTAAATAAGTTGCAAAGCCATGCCTTAAACTATGTGCAGAAGTAGGTATTTGTATACCCAATTTCTTCCTATACACAACAATCCTCTCCTGGAAATAGTTGGTTGATATTCTAGAATTAGGCTTACCAGATCTACTACCAGCAAATGGTATGAATAGAGCAGGGGAGTCAAACTTACTCAACATACCACTCTGTCTATAACTCTCAACCAACTTTATATACTTCCTATTTCCCTTATCAAAAATCTCTAAATTTAATTCTGAATTACTCGATGTTTCACGGCCTTTTTCTTCTTCATTTTCAACAAAAAACTCATCAATTTCCCCTGGCTGTTCTTCCTCATTCCTGTCCAAAAATGCATACTTTAATCTTACACCCAAATACTTATTCAACCAATCCAAACTCCTAGGAGTCATATACACAGTTCTTTCCTTTTTCCCTTTTCCAACTATATATATCTTCCCCTCAACACTTAATTGTTCTAAATCTAAACCAACCAATTCTGATATCCTCATACCCGTAGCAAACAACATCTCCAACATACATCTATTCCTTAAAGCAACCCTCTCGTCCTTCTCAAAAACCATTGGTGCTTCGATCAATTTCACCAACTCATCCATACCAGCAACCTTCTTAATTCTTTTATCTGCCTTCATCATATTTATTGCATCGGGAGGTAATGGAATATCTAAATCATATGATATTCTAAATTTCAAAAACGATCTTAAAGATGACAACATCCTATTTATACTCTTAGGATCCAAACCCTTCTTCTTTTTACTCACCGGATTAACCGAACCAGAATACATACCCAAATTTCCATACACCTTTGAGTACACATTAGTCAAAAAATCATTCTCAAATCTCCCTGTGGGTTTCACCACATTTTTCTCTTCCTCCGAAGGTCCAATCATACCTCCCTTTGATTTCACTGGCCTTAAATCGCCCCTCAGAGCCTCGCCACTCTTAACCCTTGTTATACCAACGTTCTTAGCATATTCAACCCTAAATTTATCCAAATCCTTCAAATGTTGACCCGCAACTAAGTACCCCTTAAACACATCTATATCCTTTTTAGCAATATTCTCAAACTTCACACCTCTGAAATACAGGAAGGTGGCAAATATACAAAGATCCCGAGCATAGTTATATATGGTCTGGAGACTGTAGTTATTGTTCTGCAAAGACAACAGGAAGTCATCCTGATCCTTTAATTTAGGAAATGTATCCATATATGTATTTTACATAAGATTAAAAATTAGACAACCAGAGTAGGGGAGCCATTTTTTGACAAGGGAACACACAGAAGAGAATAGAGAAAAAAGAGGGGCATAAGAAATAGAAAAAGAATCATTTTGGACAGTTAGATATCTCATTTAATATTCTAAACTAATTTATGTATTTTGCCTGTTCTCTCATTCTACTAGAACCCAACCGCATATAAGGATGATTATACTCGGTTCGTGTATTTATAATCATAACACATTTGCGTAAAGGGGAGAAGTGCCCTAACACATATGATCACAATATGTAAAAATACAAAGATATAAGAATATACTTACTATCCTACCTACACATATATTAGTGAAATATAGATAGAGTATTAGCAAACAATTATCCACACTGACAAACTATAGGATGTCACGCACTATGGGACAGCAGTGGCTACTCCCCCTACCCTCATGAAACAGTATATATGAAATTTCTAAACTAAATGTTCAAAAAAACTCCCATTAAGAAAATTATTATTAAAACCAATACAAAGAAATAGAAAGATCTGACCTTACCATATGTAACTCTCTCCTGACTAACTACCCCTACTGAGAAATAGTATCCAAGTACAGGTATAGCTGAAACTATCTCATGGGAATCCCCTGTTAGAAACATTCCAAGAAATAGAATAAACGATATTAATACTGTTAATACAGTCTTCCTGTATAACTCCCCCTCCTCTATTCCAATATTCACATAGTGAACATACACTACAAATATATATGAAAGTAATATGAGGGGAAGAAGAAAATATATTTCAAAACCACTAACTAGGAAACTAAAGGTAAAAAAGTACATCATAAGAAGGGATATTAGGTAGGAAGATGTTCTCCCCACCTGTGCTAGAGGAATTTTCTTAAACAGATCAACATTTAACACATTAGCCATAAGAAAGGATACATAATTACCTATGAAGACCAAGAACATGAGGAAAAGAAGTATAAAGGCCTCATATATACGATTAAACTTCTGAAAGAAGAAAAATTCTATAAACATGGCCTGAGAAAACACATACAGTGCTGGTTGAAGAAGAAAAAGTATAGATTTTTTCATAACCTGAAAATTAAATGCCCACAGTAGCCCAACAAAGGTGATTAGAAAATATATTCCACTAGTTAAATATACACGCCATGTGATAACTTGAGTCTGACTCTGAGTTATTTTCGAAACAAATATTGCTAATGCTATAAAAGCTGCCAATGTTAACAGCTTGCCTCTCTTCTCTTCATCTATATTAGTATCTACCCTATCCATCTATTGATTCTAGATATTTTAAACCTTTCTGAGTTAATACTCTACCCCTAGATGTTCTTTTCATATAACCACACTTCATAAGGAAGGGTTCATATACATCCGCTAACGTCACCTCATCTTCAGATATTGACGCAGCCAGTGTAGAAAGACCAATAGGCCCACCACTAAAGTTATTCAACAGAGTCTTAAGTATAGTCCTATCTATCTCCTCCAAACCTTGCATATCAACACCCAAAAGTTTTAACGTTTTTAATACATTATCCTCTGTAACCTTCCTAGATTTCTTATTATCAGCATAATCCCTACTCCTTCTAAGTAATCTCAAACCTATCCTTGCAGTGCCTCTAGAACACTCTGCAAGCATCCTTAAAGCCCCCTCCTCTATCTCTATGCCCCACAACCTACTTGCACGCTCCAATATAGACACCAAATCCTCCTGCGAAAAGAAATCCAACCTCTGTATTAATCCAAACCTATCTCTCATAGGAGAGCTAATCTTCCCAATCTGTGTAGTTGCACCAATTAGGGTAAATGGCTCTAATGTTAAACGTATAGTCTTAGCAGAGGGACCCTTGCCCATTATAATATCCAAAACCCTGTCCTCCATAGCAGGATACAGTATCTCCTCTACTACTTTGGATAATCTATGTATTTCATCAATAAACAGAACATCATTTGCCTTTAATCCTGTTAATACAGCAGCCAAATCACCCTGCCTTTCAATAGCAGGACCCGATGTTATCTTAATAGATGCACCTATCTCATTTGCTATAGCCATAGCAAATGTAGTCTTTCCTAGACCGGGAGGACCGTAAAACAGTATATGATCCATTACCTCTTTTCTTCTTCTAGAAGAATCTATCATCATCTGTAATGTCTCTTTCTCTAACTTTCTACCAATAATCTCATTTAACCTACTTGGCCTAATCTTTTGCTCGGACACTAACATTTCCTCAGATGAATCTAATGGCTTCTTCTTCCTGTTTTTTCTAGATGTGCTCTCTATCATTCAACTAAGACCTTCTTAATTAATTCCTCTATACCAATATCCTTATTCTTTTTAACAATATCATCAGCTAATTTAACTTTATCTTTTAATTGCTCACCACTAAATCCCAATGATTTTAATGCCTCTTTTAATTCTTTTGAGATAACCTCTTCACTACTCTCCTTTTGATCAAAATCTATCTTCCCTCTTAATTCCAATATTATCTTCTGTGCACCCTTTAAACCTAATCCCTGCACTCTACTTAATCCTCTAGCATCTCCTTCAACTATCACATCTTCTAAATCACTTCTCGAGAACGTAGAGAGTATAGCTAATGCAATCTTTGGTCCTATACCCGATACTGATATTAACTGTTCAAAGAAATCTCTTTCATCTTCTTTTTCAAAACCATATAACTGTTGAGCATCTTCCCTAACATGAAGATGTGTATACAAAGAATACTGTTCACCCTTAGAAGGTATTATGTATGAGCTAGGAATATGTACCCTATACCCTATCCCACTATCTGTTTGAATATCAACATATGAATCTTTAGATATGGAAGTTTTTAATACAGTACCTGTAATGTATGAGATCATATTCTATTATACAGGATAATTGTAATGAGGAGCTAACTAAAGCTCACAATAGCTACTGCTATAGCATCAGCAGCATCATCAGGCTTAGGAATACTATCTAACCCACACATCCTCTTTACATTCTCCTGTACCTGCTTCTTATCCGCCTTCCCATACCCAGTTATAGAATTCTTTACTTGAGAAGGAGTAAACTCTTTAAATGGGATACCATTCTCTTCCAATGCTAATAGTACTACTCCCCTAGCCTCTCCTACAGACATAGCTGTCTTAGCATTATTTGTAAATAACAAAGTCTCTACACCTGCTAAATCAGGTTTAAACTTCTTAATAAGCTCATTCATATCATGATATATCTCTAATAACCTCTCAGACACTCTCAGACCCTTAGGAGTGGATATAGCACCATAGTCAATGGGATTAGGATTACCATCATTATCAAAATCTACCACAGCCCAACCTGTAGTAGCTAAACCAGGATCTATACCTAATATACGCATATACATATCATATCATTTCAACCTCAAAAAATTTGTCGTTTCGTTCAATATTTAATCTCCTCACTCTATCCTTGATAGTTTCATTTCCCATACTCTCGTATAAATCAGACTTACTTGCATGAAAATAGGCATATTCTTCTCCACCAGCACAAAATATTCTTAAGCAGCTAGGTGCAACACCTTCCTCCTCACCGAAAAATCCTAATATGCCACTATATGAAATTGCATCTCTATCATAAGGGACATCTATTTCCAAAGCAAGAACATACCCATCCTGATCAGACAAAGTCAAATTAAATAACTCCTCTTTAAAAGAGGCCGGAATATCTACATCGGAAATCTTCACATTGTAGTAGAGGTCCATACCAGACGTATTCTCATCCTCCCATATAGAACAGAATACAGGCTCAAAATTCATTCCCTCTAGATTCACTGTTTTTTTAAAATCGCTTGATTGTAAAGAATCATTTTTAAGTTTTTCGTCCAAATCTTTCTCTAATCCTTCGTTTATTCTCTCTATCAACATACCTTCCCCTGGTTCTTTTGTATCTTTAATCATAATCTTTTATAAAGAATTTAAATATATAAACAAGTCATCTTTTGTTTATTCACTTACTTTTATCGCTTCCTGTTCTGCTAGTAAAAACTCTATCATTTCGTTTCGTTTCCCCTCAGTATCCTTATAAACTATAGGAAACAGTACATACCCCTCTTCTGTAGTCCCCAATGTCATTTGCCAATATTCATTATTTTGATTTTCCTGGATATTACAATTCAACAAGGTTTCGTAAAATTCCTTAGAATTTTCGTAATCTTCTTTTTTTAAACAACTAATATATTCCCTACAATGTTCGTCATTAGTCTGATAATGGAACCAGGGAATATCCCACGAATCTTTTCTTTTACCACCTTTAGAAAAAGTACTCACCTGATCATCCGTTAAACAAATATTGTTTAATTTTACATTTTCGAACAGCACAATCCCTCCCATGTCCTTAGTATTAGGATCTATTTTATAGTACAGAAGTTTTGCTAGATGATCACGACTATCAGTCCGATGCCATTTGAAAAGCTCTCTGGTGATACTATAACTATTGGGTAATAGGGAGTTGTAAAGAAGGTAATATTTATAGGCATTATCCAGAACTTGGGGAAGAAAGCGCTCTACGTCACTCTTCATGAAAAAAGGGTTTAACCTTTCATCCCCTACTCCCTTAAACTTTTTCTCAAAATCTTCCTGTGTCGGGCTCATGATATATACATTAACATATTAGTCCCATAACATTATAATATATACATAACTCTGTCAAATCAAAAATCACACTCTATTCCTTAATATTACTCCACACACTCTGTACATCATCATTATCCTCTATCCTTTCTATACCCTCTCTTGCCTTCTCTAACTCTTTCTCATCTAACTCCTTCAACATCTTAGCCTCCTTTATTATCTCTGCCTCTACTAATACATAACCTAATTCTGAAATACTATCCCTTACACTGGCCAGCTTACTATACTCTGTATACACCTCTAAACCCTTAACCCCTTCTATATCCGCATCCTGTATATCCAATACCCCATCTATTTCCATTATATTTAGCATAACCTCCTCCAAATCATCCTCCACAAATTTATCACCCTCACCAAATTTCTCTGATTTTTCCATATGACCACACTTAATTATCACCAACCCCTTAATATCAAAATTCCATGATACACTACCACTCTCCCCCATATTCCCACCTATATCTTCAAATAATTTCCTTAAATCTGAAACTGTTCTATTCTTGTTATCCGTCAAAGTATCAACCATTATCTGGATACCAAAAGGACCAAAACCCTCATAGGTCGAATCATCATACACGACTCCTTCACTACCCTCACCTGTACCCTTCTGTATAGCTTTCTCTATCTTATCTGCCGGGAATCCGACCTCCCTAGCTTTATCTACATACATCCTCAAAGAAGGATTCATATTAGGATCACCACCACCCTGCCTCGCAGCGTGCGTTATCTGTACGGACACCTTGGAAAATACTTTGCCTTTTTTGGCATCATTTAATGCCTTCTTATGCTTGATTGTAGACCATTTAGAATGACCTGACATACTCAATCATACCACAAAGAAACATTAAACTGATACTACATACTTCTGTTTTTCTTCCTCTGACAGCTTTTCTACAGCTTTTCTCTCCACCCTATCTCCCTTCTCTTCTTTCTTCTCCTCTTTTTTTATAACAGACCGATTCCCCTTCTCACTATATGATTGACTACTCCATTTCATAATTTTCTCCTCTATGATCTCCCTCTCTATACCATACTTCTCCCTAGATTTGCGAACAATATCATCTTTCAGACTAAACTTGTGATATCTAACAGGGAGAGATTTAGCACTAAATGGTACAGATGTCATTCCATCTATACACAATTTAACATACATTGCCCAAGCATCCAAAGATACCAAATCATCTGCAGAAACTACCGGAGCAAACTCTTTCTCTAATATAGAGGCATCTGCAGGACTCACTACAAAAGATCCCAATGTCCCTACGTTTCCAAATATTGCCTGCCTCACAGTGAGCGGTAGTTGATCTATATACTGGTTAGTCATTGTTAAATTAAGTTTGTATTTCCTTGCCTCTGAGAGTATTTTTGCAAAAGACTCCGTAGCAAAATTCTGAAACTCATCAACATACAGGAAGAAATCCTTTCTTTCATCTATTGGTATATCCACTCTCTCCATTGCCGTAGCCTGAAGTCGTGTTATTACCATACCTCCTAGCAAAGATGCTGTCTCTTCTCCTAACCTACCCTGCGCTAAATTAACCAAGAGAATTTTCTGATTGTCCATGATATCCCTCAAATCTATAGTCGATTTAACCTGACCTATTATGTTTCTAATCACAGCAGACGAGACAAACCTTCCCACCTTATTTTGAATCGGGGATATAGCTTCTGTGAGAAGTCTATTATTCTGACTCATTTGTGCAAACTCCTCCACCCAGAATTTATACAGAATAGGGTCCCCAACCTGTTTTAGTATAAATTTACGATAGTTACTATCCTGAAGCAATCTAAGAATAGCTAAGAGAGTAGTTCCTTGAGCTTCCAAGGCTGTAGCTACGGTATTTGTGAGAATATACTGAAGTCTTGGACCCCAGGAATCACCAAATTGCTTTTTAAACACCTCCACCACTCCATCCGCTATTAAGTCCCTCTGTGATTTATCCTTAAGCTCTAACATATTAAAACCAACAGGATGAGTAACATCCGTTGGATTAAAATATATAACATCATCTATACGATTAGGAGGGATGTAATCAAGTAACTCCTCTACAGTATCACCATGGGGATCTACAAAACACACCCCCTCGCCAGCAAGGACATCCGATATGAACATATTCTTAAAGAGAGTAGATTTCCCTGTACCTGTCTTTCCTAGAAGATAGAAATGTCTCTGTCTATCAGCTTTCTTAATTCCAAATTCAACTTTAATATCCCTATAATCTGTTTCTCCAAATATAGTCACAGATCCTTCTGTTGCCTTAGGAACATTCATAGGAGGCTCTAATTTCTTAGATCGGCTCCAAGCAATATTAGGGGTTTCCACAGATATGTTGGGCAAATGAAATAGTGAGGCTAACTCCTCAATATTCAATATATCAGGTTCATCCTTGGGCAAATACCTTCTTGCATAATCATCATATATTTCCTTACCACTTTTCTGAGGAACTGCATGAATAAAATTGTTCAGATGTGCAGTGGTGAATTGTTTAAAACTTGCCACAACATCCCTTAACATTTGCTCCGACCTAATTTGAGTATCTGCCTTCGTAACGGCCCTAACTTTAAATTCAAATCCGACCTTCAACATTTTATTCTCAATCTCACTTAACTCCTCCTCCTGCCCAGGAACAAGTTTAACTACTTCCTTTTGAGTCTTTCCATCGGAACTTTCTGTTAATGCCTTCCCTATCCCTTTAATTGCATTAACAAAGAAGGTTAGAAACCCTGTTCCATTAGGATCTCTTCCTTCTCGTATCGCAGTTATATACTGTTTAGACCTATCTTGCCAATAGTTAGAGACCGGTCTCACAATAATCTGAAGCCATACCTTCTCTCCTCTGTTCAATTCCGACATAGCTCCTGTTATAGCAGCAAGCGGATCCACCTCGAAACTCCTAAATGTTTTAATAGGAAATATATAGTCCTTCTCCATCTCTATTTCTCCTGTTGTAACAAATATTTCCTCCTTTGGGGAATCCTTCTTCACATAATCCTGCACATACTTAATATCTGCATTGGGATACTGTGCATATATCTGTCCTTCTATGAATCTAGAAAGATGTTGGGGTGCTACAACATAGAATCTAATACCATCCTCCTCTGTAGAGGCAACTTCGAAACTAACTACATCTGGACATTTAATATGATCCTCCAAAATTCCATGTATTGAAGCAAACATCTGTTCTGCAGCCAAAGATGCCTTTTCATTCTCCCTTGGCACCAATATTTGCATAACAAATGGGTTCCTTACCTCCTCATACTCCTCTATCTCTACCTTATTTCTACTGCTCCATACGAATATGAATACGACAAAAGCAAAAGAGAGAAGCAGGAGTAGAAGAATAGCTATTATCATTGTCATAATGAAAATTTTAGAGTAAAAATGCTTTTTAAGCAAATATTAACCTAAAATATCTCTATCTGAGATATATCCTCCCCTAAAAGAATTACAATATCACCTGTAGTCATAAAGGAGGGTCTCTCTTCCACTATCTCAAATTTCCCTAACAATATTTCTGATACAACATTAAAAGAGTTTTCAAATTCATCCATATCCGACACATAGACTTGAGTTTTCTCGATATTATCAGGAGCATTTCCAAACCTTACCACATCACACCCATTGTTTAATATTTTCCTAGCATATATGCTAGCCCTACCAGCCCTTCCACTCGCATTGTATACCTCCACTCTAACTCTTTCTCGTTCCTGCTCTCTAGGAAGCATTTTAAACATATACTGCCGAAAAGCCTTATCATATTCAGCTATATTGATGCTTCGTATTTGCCCTCCCCTCTCAGACAGTTCTCCTTCTGAATACTTAGCACTCCCCATATCTATACTATTAGTTAAGCTCCTAGCCACAACACTTTCAAACCTATCTACTCTACCCAATACAGACAAGAAAGACATATTTGAGTACATATTTCCATCAAGGGTTGATACCCTTCTGGAATTGAGTAATGTTTTTAAGACAGAATATTTAGAAGAGATTGTATGCAATTTGAAAAAAGAATCAGCTAAAGTTTCATCCTTATCTTTTATATATCCTTCCTTATACTTCTCCTTTATCTCATTTAGATCCCCGTACACATCCCAGAAAACTTCATATGCTTCTGTAGTTATCCAAATGTAATTGTCCATTTTAAAACCCAGTATCTCGCTAATTTGCCATACCGTATATTCGATCCCCCTTCCTTCCTGCAAGAAATCTCCTGCGTATCTTAAAGATGATATTGCTATCGGGCTTCCGAAGTTCTCCTCCAACCCACTAAAATACAAAGAGCCAGGGACATATATTAATAGGGACTCCCCCTTCTTACTATTATTCAGGAAAACATATACATCTGATATTTTTCTCTGCTCCCCCTTCTCTCTTTCTAATACAAACAGTGTACTTTCCAGATCATCCCCCAACTGAGAAAGTATTTTGTGCCTAGAGGTGTTTTCCAAAGCAGGATCCACTATATTAATTGACAGTATATTAAACAATGAAAGACCCACAAGAGAAATTAGTAGTAACAAAAGTAATATGTATACTATTAATTTCAAATTCACTCCTATATTTTTTTTTGCTTTCCTTCTCTTCCTCTTTACCATTTTAAATTTTTGAAATAACAAAATCGTTGCCCTTCATATCCTTAAAGCCCAAAAGTATCGACTCCAACCCTATTTGGTTTGGCATTTCACTAACTCTAGTAGAACCATAGAGTGTATCTCCCTCAATATACATACCCAGAGACGCTAATGACGCCCTTATCTGATGCATTCTCCCTGTATGAATTATTACAAGAACTTCTTTATCACTAATGGGCTTAATGAAAGAAAGAGCTCTTTTACCATCACCATTCTGATATTTTTTAAATTCCATTTTTACTCTACTTCTAATGTCTCTCTTTATATATCCTTCTACCCTAAGCCAACTTTCATCCGGAACAAAATTATCTCTTTTTAATGTTTCGATTTCATCCCTGATGTTCAATTTATTTGGTGGAATATATTTCTGCACGTCTGGATCTAACTCTCCGTACTGCACCTTAGCTAAATACAATTTTTTCACCTTGTGCTTTTCAAACTGATCTTGCAAGAAGTTTTGAGCCTTGATCGTTTTAGCAAATACTACTATTCCAGAAACCCCCTTATCTAGTCTATGTACTATCCCAGCTCTGTTAATTTTCTTCTCAAACTCTCCTTTTCCTTCCAAATATCCTCTTACCCTGTTGGCTAGGGTATTTCGCCTATTTCCTAAACCAGGATGTATAACCATTCCTTTTGGTTTGTCTACAACCAGAAAATCTTTATTCTCAAATAATATATTTAACTCCCCATCTTCTCCCTCTATACGTTTACTGCCATCTATTTCCGCTATCAATCTATCTATCTCCCCCAATACTATTTCTACGACATCTCCATCTCTTAACTTATATGATGGTTTAATAAATACATTGTTTATCTTGACTAACCTTCCCCAATTAGATCTTAATACACTTCTGGAAAGAGAAATATCCCCTGAATCTCTCAAATATTCAAAGAGAAAAACATCGGCCCTTTTTCCAATATGTTCCTGACCTATATTTATCATATGCTATTTAGGCAATTTAATTGGTTGATTAATATCTATCGGGGAGACTGCAGTAACGGAGGAAACTTTTTCTATGGTCACGTTGGCTTTATTATTATCAATTATATTTAAAATAATGCCCAACACTGTCCAAAAGAGAAAAAATATCACGCCTCCTCTTTCTATAACACTTATCTGTGTAGTGAGATATGTGTGTGTGGTATATACTACCAGTAACAAAATAAAAAATGTATCTAATACGTTCAACACTTTAGACTCTTTCTTCCCAATCATAATAGCCCTAACAGAGTTTTTTAATAGAAATAGTGTCAATGGTAGAAGTATCATTACAGCACCCTGTGTGATCCAACCCACATTACCTGCATATCCTCCCAAAAGAAGGAATGACACACCCAACATTATCTGTGCAGTGAAGAATATAGTTGTAAAAAGATGACTCCACCTCCACTTTTTCACAAACATAACCCATATACTTGCAAATATCAAAAACCCTACGAACATTAACAGAATATCTATTCCCCAATCCCATACTCTTAAAAATCTCCAAGGCAAAACTCTAAACCAGAACACCTCATTTCCATATTTTTCATACGGTAACCAATACCACATATATCTTTCGAAATCTGGCCAATGAGATATTATGTATGACATCCTTCCCACAATTAGGCCAACAATCGAGGACAAAATGAAAGAGTCAAATATGGATGAGTTGTTTTTTCTAGTTTCCCAACAACCTCGCCAAAATATATACATCCCAATTAGTATAACTATGAGGAAAAGAACGAGGGGATTAATACCAGAGAGAATTTGTCCAAATTTTTCTAATACGGCCTGATACACGTATATTAATGACAAATATTATATAGATAATGATAACACAATTTGGAGATTAATGAGATCTTTTATCCTTTTCTTTAGCACTTTTCCTATTATCCTTTGAATTCTTTTTCTCCTCTCCTTCTTCCTGTTTTACGAGCTCTTTAATTTTTTGGATGCCGTTTTTTAGGTTGGAGAAGATTATTCTGTACCCACCCACTATGGATTCTCCAACTTTGACAGCAAAACCTTTCTGTGTACTATATCTTGTCCTTTTAGTCTCAACAACCTCGGTGGCTTCTTCTTTAGTAGCTTGAATTTGTTTCTGCATAATCTCTTGTGTGGGAGAAATTTGCTCGGGAGCTATTCTCTTTCTTAACTCCTCTCCACAGTATGGGCAATATTTGTTCTTTTTATCTACATATACCTCACATTTAGCACATTTTCTTTTCAATTTATATTTACAGTTAGGACAAAAGGTATATCCTGGATACAGTTGAGTCCCACACTGAGGACAATCCCCTAGTTCAGCCGTCTCATACTTTAGATATCTTCGTTCTAAATCTGCCCAATATATCTCCTCTATTGTTTGGGATGGCCTTATTATCAAATATATTATCCAACCAATTATGTTTAATGAAGCAACAAGAAGAACATATAGATATCTAGAAGTTCTATTGGACGTTCTGTCGCCAGAATCTAACCATACCCAATACAATACCACTATCCAAAATACTATTAAGGCATATAAAAAGATTTGCCATATAAATTTGAAATCTATGCTACCAATATTTTCGAGCAGATCTAGGATAAATTGTTCCATATTATGTTTTAATATATGTTAAACATGGTCGAGGAGGGAGTTGAACCCTCATGCTATTGCTAGCACGGGATTTTGAGTCCCGCGTGTCTGCCAGTTCCACCACTCGACCTTAATATTGCCGTAATTATACTGAAAATCGTCCCGCAGAGCCAGACCCCACCCAATCGTACAGGGACAGACCGGGGTCTGACCCCAACCCAAAACTTCCTCAGTAAAAAAAAGGGGGCCCCTTCTCTCAGGGACAGACCGGGGACAGACCCTTATTTTTTGTACAAATTTCTGAAGCTTGCTATGTCATTAACAAAAGCCAACTTGACAAGCCCTGTAGGTCCGTTTCTGTGCTTTGCTACTATCAACTCCCCAACACCCTTGTTCTCTGTATCTGGGTTCCATATCTCCTCTCTATCAATGAACATTACAACGTCCGCATCCTGCTCTATAGATCCCGACTCTCGCAGATCGGACAGTTGCGGCCTTCTACTCTGCCTTTGTTCAATAGCCCTAGATAGCTGTGATAACCCAACCACTGGAATATCTAATTCCTTCGCTATATTCTTTAATCCTTGAGATATCTCTCCTACTTCTAATGTCCTACTCTCCTTGCTGTTTCCATGCATTAATTGAAGATAGTCAACAAAGATAATATCCAAACCCCTTTCAATTGCTAATCTTCTGGCTTTTGTTCTAAGAGCATTAATATGTTGCCCAGCCTGATCATCGATAAAGATATTGGCATCAGCTAACTCTCCCATTGTATCGGCCAACTTCATAAACTTCTTATCACTCAACCTCCCCGTTCTAATCTCCCAGAAAGGAATACCCGACTGCATACCAAGTAGTCTATCCATGATCTGTGTTTTAGACATTTCCAAAGAGAAAAATGCTATTGTCTTGTTTTCGACTAAAGCTGCATGTCGCATCATGTCCAAGGCCAATGCAGTCTTACCAACAGATGGTCTTGCAGCTAGAATTACAAGGTCGGATTTTTGGAAACCACCCAACAAATCATCTAGATCCTTAAAACCTGTTGAAATACCGAGATATGCCTCATCCTTGTCAGCCCTTTCTGCTCTTTCATACGCATCCTTAAGAAGATCTTTAATATGTACAAAGTTGGTCTTTGTCCCTGTTTGGGCCACATCAAAAACCTGCCTTTCAGATCTGTCTATAACTTCATCTATCCCTACTGCTTCATTAAATGCCATTTCCGTAATATTACGCGCTGCAGAGATTAATCCCCTTCGGGTAGCACTTTCTTTTATGATCTCACCATATTCTTCCGCATGCGCAGATGTCGCAACCATAGTTGCCAGATCAGCTAGATACGTCCTTCCTCCTATTGCAGATAATTTCTTTTGTTTTTTTAATCTATCTGTCAAAGTTATCAAATCAACGGGGAGACCTTCATTAAACAACGCTACTATATTGGAATATATCTGCATATGTCTCTCGTCATAGAAATGTTCCGGAAGAAGCCAAGCAGATACGGCTATGATAGCATCCTTATCCATCAGCATACACCCCAAAAGGGATTGTTCTACTTCTATATTCTGTGGCGGTACTTTATCCATATATTATTATAAAAATATTACCTCAACACTCTGTTGATCCTGCTCCACTTTCTTTTTCCCAATATTGACATAATTTTCGTCCCTAACATTCGCGAAACCGAAATGTTTTATAAATTCATCCCTACTTTTCAAATCTTGATTACTTCCACCCTCTTCTTTATATGCACACGGTATTAATACAGCAGGATCAATATTGGATATAACCTTCTCTATCTTGTCAAAATCCATGAATGTAACCCCATCTCCTACAGGAATAATTAATACATCAACATCTCCGAGATCCTTAACATCCGAAGGATCAAAAGAATTATCCGTTCCACCCATGTATACAATTCTAGTAGTCTTCTCATCTATTATGAAAAATTTTTCACCTATGCCTCTTCTAACCATTATTCCCCCTACCTCGTATTCTCCAGATGTATATATCTCCATAACATTTTCTCGCTTATCTCCCACTACCTTCTTATCTAACTTACTATCTCCTAGAATACTTTTTTTCGGATCCTTGGCATCCGTGAAAAGACACACATCTGCCTTCGTTTTAGGAAAGGCTACCCCAGACTCCTGTAACATTAGCGGATCTGTTAGTACAGTTATATTATCACTTGTCAAAAGAAAACTTGTCCACCCTACTTTCTTAATTTTCATAATAATTCTGTTTGTTAATTAAAAATACATATGTTAGTACGTAAGTATATCAAAATTCCAATTGGGGCAGTACAGCTTCTTAATCAGCTAATCCTAGAGACTTCCTTACATCCTCCACCATAGACTCCTTCATCTGGAGTTTAATTAACTCCGTTTTTAAACTCTCCAAAGAGGATATACACGCTTGAAGTTGTGTCATCACCTTGGAATCATTTTCTCCCGCCATTATCATCTTCTTTACTCCTCCAACCTGACCTTCTACTCTTTTAATTCTATTTTGAATGTTTTTAGGATATTTCATTGTATTAATATAGCATGAAGATGATTGTAATCAAAGATTAACTTTCGTTTCTTAACCTAGATTTTATGCGAAGAAGCTTTTCAAAGAAGATTTCATACGTAAATGTTACCAAGAAACTCGCGCCCGCTATCTCAAAAACCTCCTCTATTATCATTAGAGCCTCATACCCTTCCTGAAACATAATATGTGGCATTGTATTAATATACTCAATGATTGGAACTCCCAAGAAAAACAACCACCCTATTATCAAATACCAAACTGTTTTCGAATCCTTTTTGTACATTCTTTTTATAAAAGATATCACTATGGCCGTGGCTACTAGGAAAAGAACTAGATAATACTTAAGCCAAGGTGTTGAAGAATAACCCAAGTCTGCTACTGTACTTTCAAAAGTTCCAACTCCTTGCCCTAATATTTCCTTTATATACTGTGACACATTTTCATGAATTTGACCCATTTCATCAACTGCCAAAAAAAACATCATAGAAGACCAAAACACCCAGAACCAATCCTTTCTGATCTCCCTGCCCTCTAAGTACGAAAGGGTTAATATCATCAAAGCCAATAGAGAGATAAGTATTAACTTTGCTCCTTGGTATATTGTTGGGAGGTTAGACTCAAAATCCAAATTGAACACCGCCTTGTCAGGGAAAAGCACATGTAATGCTACAATTAAGGCATCTAAAATAACAAATAGTACCAAGATGTTTTTTCCAGCTTTAATAATTTTTTTCATACTTCCTTCACCCTATCATATTTAAAATACAATTTAAAGATTTCTCTTTAATTATCTTCTAGACACTCTATATACCTTCTGATATAATCACATTCGTTATGAAGAAAAATATACATCCTAAGTACAATAATGATTTAGAAATTAAGTGCTCCTGTGGCAATTCTTTCGTTACAGGATCAACACTCTCCCAAGACAGTATAACTGTTGAGATATGTTCAAAATGCCATCCTTTCTACACAGGAGAACAGAAGATTGTTGATACAGACAACCTCGTTAGGAAATATGAAGAGAGGGTTGAGAAATCTAAGAAACTTTCTTTCAAATCTAAGAAAGAGAAAATGGAGAAAAGGAGACAAAAGATGGAGGAAGCCGGTGGTAAGCCTCAATCTACCCTCACCCTTAGAGATATGTTAGAGAACGCAAAGGTTTCTAAGTAACAAATTCCCATATATAATTTAAAGTGATATTATCCATTATGGATATTTCTTCATTAGAAAAAAAATACAATTTAGATGATTACAAACAGAAGGTCTCAGAGCTGGAGGAGAAGCTTTCTGCCGGAGGAATTGATAACAGGAATCTATCTAAACTTAGTTCAGATTTGTCATACTACTCTAACCTTTCTTCCAACATATCCCAGCTACAAAAATATATTCATGATTTAAAGGATACTCAATATATTATCGAACATGAGAATGATGGCGATATAAAGGAGTTAGCGACGGAGGAGATATCATCCCTAGAGGAAAAGATAGCTTCACTAGACGAAGAGATAAAGATGATGATGATAGCAAGAAAATTTGAAAGCTCCGATGATAACAAATCTGCCATTATTGAAATTAGAGGAGGCGCAGGAGGAGATGAAGCCTCTCTTTTTGCTGCAGATCTATTTAGAATGTATAAAGCATATTCCTCAAGCAAAGGTTGGGACGTTTCCATAATAGATAGTAGCGTTTCTGAATCAGGAGGATATAAGGAAGTCGTAGCACATATTCAGGGGAAGAATGTATTTAGAGATCTGAAGTACGAAAGCGGTGTGCACAGAGTACAGAGAGTCCCTACAACTGAATCTTCCGGAAGAATACATACCTCCACTGCTTCTGTTGCTATTCTCCCTGAAGCTAAAGAAATCGACATACACATCAATCCTGAAGATCTTAAAATAGAGGTTATGCGAGCTTCAGGAGCAGGAGGACAGTGTGTTAATAAGACAGACTCGGCTGTTAGGATCACTCACCTCCCTACTGGTCTAGTAGTTAGTTGCCAAGAGACAAAGCATCAAGCACAAAACAAAGAGAAAGCTATGGCTATACTTAGGGCAAAATTGTATGACAAGAAACAAGAGGAGGAATCTTCTAAAAGAGATTCCCTTAGATCAAAACTTATTGGTTCTGCTATGAGAGCTGAGAAAATAAGAACTTATAACTTCCCACAAAATCGTATAACAGATCACAGAATTAAAAAATCTTGGTTTAATATTGAATCTGTATTAAACGGGAATTTAGAGGAAATCATACAAGATGTTAGAGATGGGATAATGAATGAATTACTAAAAGAAAGTGAAGAATAATTCCATAAATATTTTTGAAATTCAAAAAGCTCTTAAATTAGCAGGATATTATGATATATCCCGTCTATCTCACGAGATAAAGTGGTATTGCAAAGAGAACAACCTGCCACACCAAAAGATTATCCAAAGGATATTAAAAAATGAGCCTTGGGAATATATCAAGGGAGGAGCTGAGTTTTATGGCAATACTTTCTTTGTTAATCAACATACCTTGATACCTAGAATAGAAACAGAACAAATTATAGACATAGCAACAGATTTTTTGAGAAAGAATAACGACTACAGTACCATCATAGATGTTGGAACAGGATCAGGATGTATAATTATTTCCCTTGCGAAAATATTATGTAAAAAAAATGACTTCAAATTTATTGCAACCGATACAAGTATAGAAGCTCTGAAGGTAGCAAACAGAAATTGTGTGTTACACAAGGTTAACGAGAAAGTGTCGCTAAGGAACAAAAACCTCGTCGAAGGGGTAGCTTTAAAAAGTGGTACTCTCATTATCGCAAATCTCCCATATATTCCTACCGATATGTATATGAATTTAGATACTAGCGTTAAAAAATACGAACCTCAGCAAGCTTTAGATGGAGGCAGTGACGGTCTTAAATATTACAAAGAGCTCCTAAAACAGTTGCAAACCAAACTAAAGAGTAACGACAAGTGCACAATGTTAATAGAGATCGAGCCATCTACATTAAAGAATGTGGCGAGATTATTTGGTAAAAATATTACTGTAATACAAGACTTTCGTGGACTTAATCGATTTTGCTTAATCCATCTCCCCTAAAGTCACCTTTAATTTTTCCTCTTTTCCTTCCCGAACCACACTAATTTCTATTTCCTCCCCTACACTATGCTCCTGTATTATCTCTCCTAGTGATCTTCTAACTTCATCCTCTCCAAATTTCACTATTATATCTCCCCTTCTTAATCCACCTTCATATGCTGGAGATGTGGGGTCTATCCTAAGTATAAGGGCTCCAGCTACAACATCTGAGTAGTATAAAGCTTCGTATTCAGAGATCATTTGATACGTTACGCCAAGATATGGCCTTATAAATTTACCATATGTTCTATATTCATCTATCCTACTCTTTACTTTATTAATTGGTATTGCAAAAGATATATTATCCGCACCAGATGTAGTTGCAAAATTGATACCGATGACTTCACCTTGAGAGTTTAACAGGGGTCCTCCAGAATTACCTGGGTTAACAGCTGCATCTGTTTGTATTACATCCTCATATGTTTTAGAAGTGGTACCGAACCATCCAGAGCTAGCGGTAACTGATCTGTTTAACCCACTAATTATTCCTGTAGTTACACTCCCTGCATACTGTCCAAGTGGTGTTCCTATAGCTATTACACTCTGCCCTACTAATAAATCCTCTGAATCTCCAAGGGTTAACTCTCTAAGCTCTTTCCCTTGTGGATTTATTTTTATTATTGCCAAATCATTAAGATCATCCCTTAAAATTTCCTCAACCTCATACTCTTCTCCACTCATTGTTACAACCTTGTAATCAGCATTTAAATCAGACACTACATGCTGGTTTGTGACTATAACTCCCTCATCATCTACTATAAAACCTGTACCAATATTACTACTTCTATCCACCAGACCTTGATCCTGGGTTAAAGCCAATTTTGATATAGCTATGCTCACAACCGACGGACTTGCATCTTCAACTATCTTAATTACATTACTCTCTTCGTTTGTAATAACTACTTTTTTCTCCTCAAGTACTAGATTCTCATTGTTGATTAATTTCGCAAGATATTCCTGTATAGGAGATGAATACCTTATTGCTAGATACCCGCTTACTAATACTACTGTAATTGTGAGAAATACTATTAGAAAAACACCTAGAAATGGAATAATATATTTCTTAGGAAGTTTTCCCAATTTAAATTTCTGTTCCACTTTCTTTTCTTTTAAATCCTTCTCTTCCATAATTATTACGTCTTATAAATTATTTAGTTAATATCTCTAAGGCTCTATCCAGTTGAGGATCATCTCCCTTGATGAAATCATCATTTGTTAACTCTATTTCAACATCTGGTGTAACAGAGCTATCCCTATCTATCTGAACACCATTAGGAAGAAGCCATCTTAATATTGTTAAGTGCAAAGAAGATCCATCTGGCAAATCGTATATTTTCTGTGCTGTACCTTTCCCAAAAGTCTTCTCTCCTACTACCTGTGCTCTCCCAGCATTTTGAAGAGCACCTGCAAGAATTTCTGATGCCGATGCGCTACCGGTATTTATCAATACGACTAGCTCTATATTCTTGAGGTTACCATCTTTCGACGAGGTATAGTCCTTTATATTCCCCCTAGCATCTTTCTGCTTTGATATTACAAATCCCTCATCCAAGAAATCATCACCTGCATATATAGCCGCATCAAAAAAACCACCAGGATTGCCTCTTAAGTCTAATATCATTTTCTCAACTTCCGAGTTCAAGATCTCTTGCACCTTTAAGTCCCAGTTCTGAACCCACTCTGCATAGGAAGATTCTGTAAATCTACCTACTTTAAGATATGCTATATCACCTTTAAACTCTAGACTCATACTAGGCACTGTTATCTCCCTTCTAGTTATTGTTATATCTACTGGCTTTATATCCCCCTTGTGAAGAATATTTAGAACAACGTCGGTACCTGCTTCCCCTCGAATTTTTGTTACCGCATCATACACCGTATCCTTAGATGTTAATTCATAATCGTCTACCTTTAAAATATAATCTCCAGGTCTAATTCCTGCTTCTCTTGCGGGGGAACCTTCTAACGGCGTAACTACCATTATTTGCCCATCCTCATAACCCAATTCTGCCCCTATGCCCTCAAAGTATTTACCTTGGCTTGCTGAATCAAACTCTTCTGTCTCCTCCGGAGTTAAGAATACCGTTGCAGGATCGTCTAAAGAATTAATCATCCCCTTTATTGCTCCATATACCAGCTCTTTTTCCTCTATCTCTTTAGAATCAACATAGTCACTCTTAGTGATATCTAGGACTCTCCAGAACATTGAAAGATCAAGAGATTTTGAAGTTCCGAAATCAAATACACTACTATTCCCTTGAAAATTCCTTCCAACTACTAATCCTAGTGTAAAGACACAAACCAAAAGTATCCCCAATCCCACTATATTTACAAGCTTCTTGCTCTGTTTGTTTTCGTCCACGGCAGTATACGTTTAATTAAAATCAGTATTCATTATACTCTAAAAAGACACAAATTCTACAGTTGCAATGTTCACTATACTTCTTTGTCCTCCCTCCCACTCTACTGTGGCAAACATCTCCTCTTCCATTGATACAATGTTTCCAAGCATACCGTAGTTAGCAGAGGATCTTGATATTACTCTGCTTCCTATAGCTGATTTAACAAAGGTCTCTTCCTTGGTTTTATATGTATTATCATCTGTGATGAAAAAAACTTGATTTTCATCATACTCCACAACGGCTAATTTTTTATCCATCGAAGATATCAGATCCATAATACTCCTACTGGAGTGTATCTCACCAAAACCTCCTATCACCCCTACAGGCAATCCTTGCTTTCTGAAATCTTCATAATCCATTGAATATGTGAGAACAAATAGAGCACCCTTCTCAAATAAGTCATGAAGTAGTTCTGTGTGTAGATATTTTCCTGTAAATACTATTTTATCTTGATAATTATCCCCTTCACTACGGAGGAGTAGATCCTTCCCTTCACCTAAAACTACAAACTCCCCCACTAATTTCCGTCCATTTCTCTTTCTAATTAAACTGTCCGATATTGATAGAACATCGAGAGCATAGGCATCAGCTACTATGTTAATTCCATCGACAGGATTAATATCTTCTACTTTACCCTTAAAATTACTTCTTATCAAAACCTCACTTTCTTCACCTAGCAAATCTAGATACCCACTCTCAATCCTAGTCAAATCCACTACTCCCTGCGCAGGAGATAGAAGTTTTTTAACTGTAAGACCCCCTGAGGAGACCTTTTCTGCTAGCACATCCCCCTTATTCACAAACTCTCCATCTATACAGTTTATGTGTTCAATAAGTTTGGGGATTTGAACATCTATCTGTTCTGGTAAATAAAAGGAGTACTTTATACTACTCTCCTTTTTCTGTATTAATTCTGTACCATCTTTTAATCCATCCCCCCTATCTACCAGTACCCTATCTCCCGATTTGTACGGTATATTGAAGTTATAATCTTCGTATTTTTCAAATATTTTATGCCTTATTATCATTTGAGCCACGCTTGTAATTTTAACTTGTTAAAATAGCTGTCAGGGCCGTATATAATGGGTCTAGGCCTAGCATCTATTAGAATTGCCTCATACTTTTTACTCCCGGGAGTTGATACAAAACCTAAATTTTTCGACCTACTAGGCTCCATATATGCACCATTTTTAAACTCCCCCTCTATAACTAACTTTTCATCGTGTGGGGGCAACTCTATGTATGAATACTCTGGAGTCAATACAAAGAATTCGCTTTTCCCAGAACTCAGGGACTGAATATTTCCAGAGAATATGATCTTGCTACCGCTTCTAATTGGTTTAACATATGGGAGAATTACTTTACTCAAAAGTGCCAATACCTCTTTTCTTGTCAGGATTATATCTGTTGAATCAACACCACTAACATAACTTTTACCGTATGAGAGCAACTTCATATCCAGATCCCAATAACAATCAAATGTACCTGCCAATTCCAAACCATCTATCAAAGTCAGAAGTGATTTTGACTTTCCTAATATTCTAGGGATATACCCAGATAGAATAATAGCACTCTCTCCGTGGGATATTCCAAAATCTTGTAATTTTTCCTTATTGTCTCTGTATAATGAGTGATTTTGTATTGTACAGTAGGATCTGAGGATATCTTGGAGATTAGGATCATCCATAGAATGCACCCTATTAAGCACGAAATTACTCCAGTAGTTAAATATCTCTTTTGTACTTAAGTCAGTACCTAAGAAGGCCCTAAATCTAGCGTCTCGTACTGAATCTATAACCGTCAAATCGTTATTCCAACTGATTTTAGATCTGGAGAAGATCTTCTTTTCTTTTTTACTCCTTCGGTCATATACTTTATGGACTCGGAATATAGAGAGATCTATCAAATCCATATCTATGTACATCAAATCATCGTATTCACTCTTATCTATCAAAGCATCTAATATATTGTACATATACTGATCATCAATGACCCTTAAGGATATATCCCTGGAGAAATCCCTTACTGATGAAAATATCTTCTCAAAGAATTTTTGGTTATCATCTATCTGTATCCTGATACCTGTTAAGCCGTCTCCCTCGTTTTTAAAAGGTCTAAACGTGAATACAGCTAATTTATTTCTATCTACTAAATCCCAACTAAACACTTTTTCGAGATTATCAAAATATTCAAACCAGAAGTTTTTGGTAAACAGCTCATCATCTAACCTGTACCGAAGAGGGTTTACGTCTGTGAAATCTGTAAGGATATACTCCCTGTTTGCATCATGGTCTGTATAAGCTAAATGAGACCATATACCATTGTCTTTTATTACTACACTCAGATATGCGTTTTTTTCAAGTAAGGGCAGTTTTGACATTATGTTATATATTACTTAAAAGAGAGTATCTTTTCAATAAAAAAGGGGATCTTTCGATCCCCCTACCCTTCACAAAATAAATACTCTACTCATTTAGAGCGTATGGAAGTAGTGCCATATACCTTGCCCTCTTAATAGCACTTTTTAATTGTCTCTGATGTTTATGACATACTCCTGATTTCTCAGTAGATATGAATTTACCTCTCACAGAAGTAAATTTCTTTAACTGATACACATCTTTGTATGTGACGTTTTTAACTCCCGATTCACAAAGAGGACATTTAAGATTCTGAACTATCTTTTTCCTTCTTCTAGGAGCTCTCTTTTGCTCATGAACCTCTTCTTCAGTTATTTTTGTATCATCAAAAACATCATCCAATGTGGGCGGTGTATTTGTTGTTTCTATATTTTTTACTTCCTCTGCCATCAAGCTAGTTTTTTAAATTAGAATGGTAAATCTTCCTCCAATGGATCCTCAACAGGAGTTTCTTCATCTTCTGAAACCTCTTCTTCCTTAGCTTCCTCTTTCTCCTCCTCCTTAGGTTCGGAATCTCCATTTTCTGTGATTCCAGCTCCCTGCTTACCTTTACTATCAAGGAGAATCATATCATCTACTCTAATTTCTGTCTTATATCGTGTAACTCCATCTTCACCTTCCCATGATCTTGTATTAAGTGAACCCTCTATATATACTTTCATCCCTTTTGAAAGAAGCTGTTGACATATCTCTGCCATTTTATTCCATGCAACAAGGTTATGAAATTCTGCTAACTCTTTTGTCTCCCCCTCTGCATCTTTCCATGACTTGTTTGTAGCCATCCCAAACGTGACTACTGGAGTTCCAGAGTTTGTATATCTCATCTCTGGGTCTCTTGTTAAGTTTCCTATTAGGATAACTTTATTTAAAGATCTAGACGCCATATTATTTATATTTATAATTTAACTTACCCTTAACTATACACCTCAATTATTAAATTTCGATTAAATTTCCAATTCTTTCTTTTTTATACTTTTTCCTATTGTACTAACATCTTCCACCTCTGTGATCATAAAACGGAGTATTTCCTGCTTAAGTTGCATCTGTCTCCTCACCTCTGCAATATCTTTTGGAAATGCTTTAAAGTCATATACTATGTAGTATCCCTCATTGTGACCCTTTATTTTGTATGCTAAGTATCTTTTCCCCCATACATCCACATCTATCAAATCTCCACCTTTTTTCTTAATCAGGTCTACAAACTCCTTATGAATCTCCTTTCTTAGGTCATCAGGTAATAGTGGCTTAAGAGCAACCATCATCTCATAATTCTTTAACTGATTTGTCTTTTTTACTAACATTAATATATACAGTATGTATTTATATAACGAGATGGATTTTAGCAGAAAATGTTACTTTGTACAACAATCCTCTTGCATATTCCAAACCTTATGTGAGAATTATATTATCAATTATTGAGAGACTTTTCAATCACAGAGAAACATTTTACATGGACCCTTCCCCGTTGAAAAATACATAATCAAATATCGTAGTATGCCATTTCTGTTCAGGTATTAGAATCTCCTTTCCCCTGTATACTCCAGAGCAGTTTGCTGTCGCCCTTATCAGGAACATTCTAAAATCTGGAACACACTGTTCCGGCAATTTATACGATATCCCTATGGTCCCTCCTACCGCCTTAATACGTATCTCCGTAGGATATTGATACTCTTCTACCGGCACTCCAGTAGTAGGCCCCATACTTATTGGTCCTAACGTTGTTTCAGATTGATACTTTTGCCAATTCCCTAGATCATCAAAATCACTGTCATTATTACACTCTTCTGCACTTCCAAAACAATAATTTGTAATATCTTCCCCTTCATATCCGCGACATTCCTGCCAATTAAGGGTTCCCTCCTCATACTTACAATACGATTTAATCAGAGAAAACCCAGCTTTCGAATCTCCCCTTATAGCTACTTTCATATTTAACATACAATCATCCCTGCCCAATAGTATGGCTCTAGAGGGAAGACTCCATACCTGTCCTGGACGAATTTCATAATAGGTGTTCTCATCTGCTGTTAATAACGTTATTTGATATTCGTTACTACTTCCTTCAGATACAGGACACAAAGGACTTATCATGTCAGAAATAGTAGCGGTTCCTTCTAAGATACCTAGTCTAGAAAAAAGGTTTGTTATACCCTCCCCATTAGAACCTGATTGCTCTTTTACAATAATACCTTTATTAAAATCTAAAGAGTCCTCAACTCCCAATTCTGATTCTTCTGCCAATATGGTTATAACCTCTGTTATGGGAAATGCCGTTAGCTTATCTAATAATAGATCAGAGACCTCTAATGCCTCTGCGGATGCCCTCTCCTCTAGGGTTAATCCCTTATCCTTTGTACTTCTAGAATATACCGATATGGCAATTAATGAGGATATTACTAAAACAACCATAGCTATGGCTAAGGCCTGTGCTTCATATTTCCCCTCTATTTTCTTTACAATATCTTTCATATTATTAATATACTTTAAACCCTACCTCCTGTTTATATATACCTGCTTCCAATCCGAAAAATATCTCCGATATTTTTGCATATCTTGGATCCCAGGTGACTGCAAGCGTTGGATTCGAATAGTTAAGAAGACGAAGATTTCTTTGGATTGACACAGCATTATCATCAACAGAATTTCTTCCAAATGCTGCCATTCCACCATATATTTCCAAACCATCCCTTATTATTCTTTCGTCGTCTGCCTTTTCTATAATTATTTGATCCTCTGCTATCAAGTATCCCTCTATATAGTCATACCCAACGGTACCGGGAGAGACAGAGGTACTTTGATAATTTCCTTCTCCTATGAGAATTCGATCTTTAGCTAAAAATATACAACCACTACCATTATTTCCATTCGTAGTTATATTGGGTCCAAGTGTTATATCTTTTTCGGACATAATTAATGCTCTTCTGTCACAGATGAATCCAGAAGTAATCACAATACTACTCTCCGAATTTATTAAACAATTCTCTAAGCCTGCACAAATTGCAGATACACTACCCTTTAGACTATCCTCTTCCATCCACAAATGCTCACTTATCGCAACTGTCTCATCTGATTTCTGAACACTTAATTTACGTTTCAAATACTCAAACCAGTAGTTTTTTCTATCGTTATAGTCATACACATTCCTAGCCCTTACACCCTTTAAAGCCTCTAACTCAGGAAATCTTAATTCATTTATAAAACCTCCTTTAGAAGAGACCAATTCCGTACCAGTGGTTAGTTCATTAAACGAAATATTCTTTATATTTGTTAACCCCCCCAAATCCTGCTCATCCAGAACATCTTTTGCTCCTGGACCAAAAGAGCCACTGGAGTATGCAATTCCACCTTTAGTGGCTATCCAAGGAGCCAGAGATATTCTATGTTCTTTATTTGAAAGGTTACAACCCTGATCAAACACTGTTGGCCTAATAACCATTGTTTCCCCTTCACTCATGCCTATATCCATACCAAAAGTTTGCTCATAGATAGTTGCCCCTATTCCTCCAAAATGCCAGCTGTTTAAATCATAGATTCCTTCTAGATGACTCAACAAATCGATTAAAGGAGGTTCATCTTCCACTTCCAGTATTGGATAGCTTAGGTATTGGGATGGAGATATGATTTTAAGAGTACCACTAATCAAGTATCCTCTTTTATATGTATCAATTATTAGGTCTGTTATATTCGAATCTGTGTCATTTGCACTAATAGTGAGGTTTAACTGCTGAGGACCAGAAACTGCCTGCTCTGGCTTCTCTACCACGGGATCTACTAAATCAATACCCCAATCAAAATATTTCTTTACCATACTTTGGTCAACAATCCCCTCCAACATATATCTATCTAGAACTGCGGTTCTAAAATCAAATATCCCTCCTGGATTATCATCATTTCCCTCTTTAAAGTTAAGCTGCATTTCAAATGTTACAACTCCATCATCATTTCCTCTCATATTTACTGTAATACCTTCAAGCACTGTCACTATTTCACTACCCAAAGAGTTCTTTAGGCTCCTAGAATCTCCACTTAATTCCCCCCAGACACCATTATGAGTTAGGCCGTATATCAATGGCTCATTATCCCAATTGGGATCAGAACCGTTCCTTTTAAGCAATATGGCTAAATTATTCATATCCGAATATGTATATTCACCGTATTCTGATATTATCGGGAGAGATATACTGCTTTTAGTGAATGCCACTAAAACTCCTTCGATTTCATCATTTCCATCTGCGTCCACTCCGGATATCCTTACCCTTAAAGGATTATTTATTTCTTTTCCTGTATACTCTTCACTCTTACATCTCTCTTGTGTCATATCACTCCCTACTTCTGGGAGAAATTTCTTTTTATCCTCCTCAGGGGGTTTGCATGCTGGATTATTGGACATTAAATCTTTATTCCATTTACACTCCTCTGGTTCCTCATCCAGAGTACATCTTTCATCTTCTAGTATTATATTGGCATTTATTAATACTCCCCCTATTACACAGGGAGTACATCTAGGATCATCTTCTGCTATGGATGTGTCCATGGGGCATGGTAGTACTATTTCAGGGCCACTGTTTATTTTATAGTATCCGTTTACTGTCGTTGATTGTATCGTACTATCATCGCATAGGTTTAATGAGTGGTATGAACCCATTACTTTTCCGGAAGATCCCAGAGACAAAACTTCCCCTATTCCAAGACCAGCAGGTACGAATCGGGGTGCATTGTTTATATCAATATTACAAAAATCCTCTCCATTAACTCCCATGCATTCAGTCCCACCGAACCATACTTGATTAGAACCGTAGTTATCAACTTTAAATTCATACAGGATGTCTCGGGAACCTGGTAATGCGCTAGTAACAGGCATAGATACTTTTACTGGATAGTCGTCATTTACCTCTGCCCTATATATTCTCCAAGTTCCATTAGAACCAGAATAGTATATTATTATCTTTCCTCCTGATTTTATGGCCGAGGGGAACGATGCGTGTGTAGCATCCCCGCCACTAGATCCTCTAGTTATTCTTCCATCCGTTGTATAATCATTAGATCTTGCTGGAGAAGGGACCGCATTATTCTGTTTAATCCAAGTATACCCATCTGTAGAAGTAGCATAGAATATCCTCCAATAGCTGCCATCATATCCTGTATACCACATCTTATATACATCCGCATCTTTTATAACTATAGGGGACCTTACATGTGTCCTATCTCCTGTCCCCGCCTCTCCTCGAGGGATCCTTCCCTGTGTAGAGATATCGTTTGAATTAATAGGCGTACTATTGTCTACCTTATTCCATGTTAAACCGTCAACTGATGTTGCCATGTATATTCTCCAGTTACTTCCATCATATCCAGCGTACCACATTTTATATTCGGTACCATCCTTAATAACCGAAGGATCAGATACACGATTCTTGTCTCCAACCCCACTTACACTTGCACCAAGAGCAATCCTTCCATTAGTGGAATCATCCCTACTAGGAATACTGTTATTCTCCTTTGTCCATATTAAGCCGTCTGAGGATGTAGCCATATATATTCTAGGTACGTTTCCTGAATCTTCTCCGGTATACCACATTTTATATGTATCTCCATCCCTGATTACACTCGGGTGATACACATGTGCCCTATCTCCTATTCCTGTCGTAGCCATTCCTAATGGTATCCTTCCTTCAGTACCAGTAGTGTTACTTCTTGCTTCCGCTACGTTGTTATATTTATTCCAGGTAAGGCCATCGTTGGAGGTGGCGTAGTAAATACGATAGTTACCATTGCTTCCTGAATACCACATTTTATACACTCCTTCATCCACCAACACACTCGACCCTCTTATATGATCCTTATCCCCAGTAGAGGAGCCTAAAGGTATTCTCCCCATTGTACCCATTACATTACTCCTTGCTTCTACAGTATTATCTGTCTTTAAGGTCTTATTTGAATCTTGTATCTGCGATATTGCTGTTAATATACTAGATACATTTATTGTTGTGGGAGTGGCGGGATCGGTAGATAATTGGTATGCCCTGTTACCTACTATCATAGAGGTATGTGTAGGTGCCCAGTTAGATGGAACATTAGTTTGGAGATTGGTTTCAGGATAGTAACAATTGTCTCCATATTTGTAACACTTACCACCACATCCATTACTATACGAACATCTTGAACGCCCAGCATTACACAAAGGGCCTGAATAATCAAAAGATGTGCCTGGATATCGTGCACACGTGGGGGTACATGTTTTATTACATTTTGGAGTACAACTATCCTCGAGATCTTCACAAAAAAAACGTGCACCACCTGGAAATCCCCAGGATTCACAATATCTACCATAACAAAACATATTACAGTAGGTTCCTGGAGCAAAAGCGCGTGTATCTTTTAAACTGATTAGACCAAAAAGAAAGATAAAAATCACAACCGAGAATAATTTGTAAATCTTCTCTGCCATTTTCATAATAACTTATCCCTATTTTCTAGTAATAATTTAAAATACTTACTATTAAACCGTATGTCATATTCCCCATCCATCCATAAACCTGTACGATTACTTTCGATACCTTCATCCCAGAAGTTCATATTCATAATCCTTATAACTAGTGAGGATGCCATATCTTCAAACCCTTCTTCCTTCATTAACGAATCTAGACATAAGACACCATAATATGGGTTTTCATCTATCAATTTCAAAAGATCTCCGCTAGAAGAATATAGTAGATTTATAATATCTTCCCTAGTAGATATCCATTCTTGACTACCCAACCCTTCCTGCTTTAATACGTTCAAGTATGACAAAAGCAAACAGGTATCACCTAAGGAAACCTTATCATACAATATTAAATGATTCACAACATTCCCAAGATCTTGATCCAAATCTTCCTTCTCTATATCTAATCCATACAATCGAAGAGCATAAAAATAATCTAATAGAAAAGACAAGTCTTTTGAAATTTCTGAACGAAAGAAAAGCTGCTCGTTCTTCCTCCCCTTTCCAACCAATTCCTCTAACCTCAAATCCTTAAAGAAGTCTATATACAAATCATCATCCATTATATCCATCTCTACTTCCTGTGATATCTCACGAAGTTCATCTATATCACAATACTCTTTGTAATCGCCCTCTTGCCATGCATAATTTAAATTATTAAATATCTCATACATTAACATACATCCTAGTTTCTGATATCCTAACTGCGGTATATCCGCAGAGAAATCCCCTAAGAATCCTCCACACTCCCCAGCAACACATAGTGATTCCTCGGGAGCTACCTTGGCAAGCATTTCCTTCTCAAAATCCATCAAAAAATTCTTCAAGTCAAACCTCACTATCCCCATTATAGACTCTGCATCATAAACGTTCTTCTTCGATATCCATGTATATTTATTGGCATAGCCACTGTCTATCAAAGAGGATAAAACTAAAGGCTTATATAACCTTGCCGCAACACCCCCATCTACCAAATAAGGATAGTATGTACCATCTTCATATGCTACCGCAGTAACAAAAAATCCCTCTTTGTTTTTTTCTAAACCTTCTTCCAACCCTTTAAAGGAAGCATATTCTGACACTGGACCATTCACAATGACATCGTACAAGATCCCCATGAGATTATCATAGGAATCTTCCGTGAATTTTAGAGGTGTAACCCTACAAACTCTCTTTAAAGAAGACCTCAATGCCTCATTAGAACTCGACATCTCTACAATCATTTCCACAGCACCCAAATTCCCTTCACTCATTTCAAAATCTCCTTCATAATCGTCCCTCTCAAACCCTATACCTTCATAGTATAAACTTTCTCTAGTTTCAGTATTCCATGCATTGAAATCAAACTTAACCTTCCCATCCTCATCCCTAATATTATATACAATCCCTTTTACCTTAAATTCCTTTATTCCACACTCATCCTTAACAATAAATCTGTTAAGAAATTCATACTCCTTAGGTAAACTAACGCACCTATTTCGAAAGTAATACCAATATACCAACCCCCCTACACATAACAAAAAGAGAACAATTAGAATTGTCAGTATTTTTCTTCGGGCAGCTATATTCATTAATGAATATATTAAACTCTTTCAACACCCATTGCAACCCTATCTATTTGCTAGAATAACAATATAATCACCATCTTTTACGACATACTCCTTCCCATGATTTTTTATTAATCCCTTCTCCTTTGCATTAACCCATCCTCCCACATCTAACATACTATCCAAGTTAACAACATCTGCTGTTACAAATCCTTTCTCTAGATCTGTATGAATTACCCCCGCCGCCTCCTTAACTGTACTACCATCTACAATACTCCATGCATTACACTCCTTCTCAGAACCTGTATAGAAAGTTATTAAATTCAAACATCTGAAAGCAGAATGAATCACATCGGAAATAGTAGCTGGCTCTTCTCCTAATAGAGCGACATACTCCTCCACTTCACTATCACCCATATCCTTCATGTCACCCAGTAATTTTACATCTACCACCAACACCATATCCCCCGTTCTCTTCTCTATCTCTTCCTTCCACGTACTAATCCTCTCTGCACCCAACCCCGCTTTACTATTTAATACAAACATCCTCTTTTTACTTGTTAAAAGCCAAAGATCATGAATAATCTCTTTCTCTTCACTGGAGAGATTCATATCTACAACTGCAATATCATTATTTAGACTCTCTAAAATCTTTTTTAACACAATCAATTCTTTCATAGCATCCTTTCCCCCTATCCTACTCATCTTCTCCACGCCCACCATTCTTTTCTCCACACTCTCAATATCTTTTAATATTAACTCAGATTGTACTATCTCAAAATCTTCTACTGGATTAATACGATCATATACATGGGATATTTTCTCACTATCAAAAGCTCTTAAAACATACATTATTACATCCACCTCTCTAATATGTGAAAGAAACTGATTCCCTAAACCCTCCCCCTTTGAAGCCCCTTTTACTAATCCAGCTATATCAACAAATGTCATAGCAGATGGCACTATCTTTTGTGCATTAAAATGAGAAGCCATCCTCTTTAGTCTCTCATCAGGTATCTCCACCACCCCAACATTTTTGTCTATGGTACAAAACGGGAAATTCTCTGCAGGAACTGACATCTCTGTTAGAGCGTTAAATATTGTAGATTTTCCAACATTAGGTAATCCAACTATACCTAACGAAAAAGAGTGTGATTGTTTAATTGACATGGATGGATTATATAATAATAACTAAAGAGATGATATATGATATTATTTACAATTACATAACTGCCTAGAAGATGAAATTTCTTAAAAAAGCAATATTATCAATAACAATTCTTTCCCTCACAACCTTAATAGGTACACATATATATGCATCTGAGGCAGATTTCGTCATAGATACTGACACTGAAATATCATATACGACTGGAGACAGACATGTTACTGTAACTACTGAATACACAAGAAGCGTGAAGAATTCTAGCTACTATTTTCCTGCATCAGGAGAAAAGATATTTCATATTCCAGACCTCTCTGGCTTAAAAGAGGAGGAGATATACGAAGAAAGAAAGTATAAATTAGACACACTCGTAGTAACTGATGAAAAGGGAGGAAGGGTTAATTACTCAATAGAGGAGAAAGAGGTAGGCGAAGGGATTTTTGTAACTATACCTAATTACAAAACTACTACCCCTACCGCTCCGTATAAGGTAGTTTTCTCTTTCCAGACCCATGACTATGTTGCGAAGGTAGGAGATTTCGTTAACATAATTGGCACATCACTTCCAACAGATACTGTTTTTGACAGAAAAGAGGAAAATAATAATACATTAACTGTATTCAACTACTATCTAAGTATTGTTGTAGATAGTAACATCTCTCCTTTAGTAAGAGTATTTCCAGAATTTACGCTCCAGGAGAAAGATGGAAAAACATACTACGAATTTAAACAAACAGACAGAATTGGCAACTCTCCTTCTGTAGAGTTTGGAACCTCTGTTCTTTATAGATTTGAATTGGAATATAAAACACCTAAAACGGATTCATTCATACCCGAGAAATACTCCGAAGTTTTCAAAGCACTCTCTACTAATATATACGAACTATCCCTACCTAGAGAATTCTCGGAAACTAACCAAAAGGTATACTTTGAAAATGTATCTCCCCTTCCAAAGGACATATATAGAGATAGTGAGGGGAATATTCTGGCCCTATTTGAAGTACCAGCAAATCAGGAAAGTACTATCACTATGACAGGATACATTCTTGTTAATCAGGATGAATTAAGAGAAAACGGGGAATATTTCGACGTGGAGTTTTCTCAGTATTTAGAGAAGATAAAGGAGAGTGAATATATTAAGAGATATTTAGGTTCTACAAAATACTGGGAAGTTACTGATGATTTGATTAGGAGTGAAGCTAATAAATTAAAGAAGGACAAAATTACCTTACTTGAAATTATCAGATCCAATTATCAATACATCAACGAAAAGTTAGAGTATGATCAACAGAAAGCTACTTCAGAAAATGAGAGAATAGGTGCAAAGGCTGCCCTACTTGGAGGTCCTTCTGTTTGTATGGAGTACGCAGATCTAATGATATCTCTACTAAGAGCACAAGGTATTCCATCTAGAGCAGCTATTGGTTATGCAAACCTTAGAGAAACACCTCCTTCAGAACAAGTACGACACCAATGGGTACAGGTCTGGGTACCCGAGTATGGATGGCTATCTGTGGATCCAACGTTTGAAAGTAATAATATGAAGATTGGACAGATGGTAGATCGAGTATTATGGGAAGTATTTAATACTGATTCCTTATCCAATATCCGTATTTATTCTGCAAATGATATTAGGAGTCTCACATCAGAGGGATACTCTGTGAAGATATATGGGGCAACTGACGAGGTTGATTTGAATACACTTCAATCATATGCTGATTTAATATCAAAAGATGAAATTTCTGAAAATGCATCCCCAGGAATTGGAATACTTGGAAATACAATGCTCAAGACCACAACATTAGGAAAAGCATTAATAATTACAGTACCTATACTAATAGTATTGGCCTTCCTAATACTATTAATATCACTTCTTTCTTATTTAATAAGGAGATCCAAATTGAAAAGAAGAAAAAGCAAATTACCTGAAATCGTATAGTTTATCAATACTTAATACGCCTTTCCCATTATTTAATCTTCCCTCTGTTGTTGCATATATTGTTATCAACTTATCACCTTTTTTGACTTCTTCTCCAGGCATCTTGTGCACATATAAACCTGCTTCCTTTATTTTAGGATTTCCTAATGCTCTAGCTACAGCAACAAGCTCCACATTGTTGATACTCTTAACAACACCATCCCTATCAGATAGTAAATCGTGCTCTATCTTTCCATACCTAATCTCCGAAGAATTTATCTTCTTTACAGCCCCCTGAGCAAAGGCTATCTCCCAAAACTTATCTAATGCTTTACCAGAATCTAGCAATTCCTGCGCAAACTTTTTACCCTTCCCCCTATCTACTACTTTTGTATTTTCAAATATCCTAGTAGCCATCTCCACAATCACATCTTCCAATTCTTGACACTTATGCTCTTCCCTCTCTAATATACGCAAAGCTTCTCTTATCTCCAAATTCGGTCCCACACTCCTACCATCTGGACCCTTTATTACTCTTTTGATCGTTTCACACTCTATATTGAATTTCTTAAATAGTTTCTTAAACTCCCTATCTAGCATCTGTACATCATCAGGTCTCTCCACTTTAGAACCTTTCCCATATGGGAGATCTATCAAGATATTTGTTACTCCCATAGATATCTTTTTTGCCACTATACTTACCAATACCTTTTGGAATTCCTGTATTCTAAGGGATCTTTCTACATTAATGATTACATCATCTGCAGGTGAAAGCTCTAATGATCCTCCCCAAAACATACACCCACCAGTTTGCTTCACCACATCCATCACCCTCTCCTTTGAAAGAGCTACTGGCATAACGACTTCTAAAATATCTGATGTGCCTGCAGGAGAGGTTATAGCTCTTGTAGAGGTGTTTGGGACTATCAGTCCACCAGCGACAAGTATCGGTACTAAGGTTGGTGTTATCGCTTTTCCTGCTACACCCCCTATCGAATGTTTATCTGCAACTAGCTCTCCATTACCCCTAATCCCTTTGAAATTTAATATATCCCCTGATTCGGCCATACCTTTAGTCATCCAGTATATTTCGGCATCATTAAAACCAGGGTTAAAGAAGGTGGAGACAAAGAATGCTATCTCCGTTTCCCTTAACTTTCTAGATCCTATGTCCTTCATTATCATTTCCAAATCCTGTTGAGTTAAATCATGACCCAAGAGTTTTTTGCTTATTGCCTCTAACGATTTACTTGGCTCTGGAATATCTACAAATACAGAATAACCATTATCTATATCATACTGTTTCCAAATCTCTTCAAATAGCCCTATCTCCCCCTCCATGACCTTAGAGTCTGTTTCCATTACATTCGCATACAGCTCTATCTCCCCCATACCCACTACAGCTATTTCCCCCTCCCTCACACCTAACCTCTCTGCATCTTTTCGGTTTAAAACAATATTAAAATCATTATCCTCTCCTAGGTCTAAATTTTTGCTTCTTAAGTAGAAAGACATAGTTGTGTATATATTAAATTATTTCTCTAAAAGCCATGGATATTTTTCCTGGGCTACCTTATCTACATCACTAGGTTTAAGAATCCCAAACTCAGTCACATATCCTGTTATTAGCATACTATCAACAATCTCAAAAGCAGGATTGTACATATGCAAACCTTTAGGTGCATCTGGCCAAAGCTCACCATCCTCCCTAACCTCTATCTGTACTGAGTGATGGAAAGAGTCAGGATCTATCTTCAGAAGAGGTGTTATGACATACAGAGGTTTACCACCATAGTGTGCCGCCATACCCATTCCCCAGCTTCCTATTTTGTTAATAGCATGACCCTTTGCTGTAATCTGATCACACCCTATGAATACAACATCTATTGGGACAGATCCCCTACCTATAATGAACGATTCCCCTGCACTATCCGCTATCAATGTAGTCTTTACACCTGCATTAAGAAGATTTTTTGCAGTGGTTCTACCCTGAAAACGAGGTCTTGTTTCTGTACATACTACTTCAAAATTTTTATCTCCCTTAGATAGCTCTATTATCAATGCAACCACCGTAGATGAGTGACAGTGAGTAAATATTTTATCAAAATTACTAAGAAGAGGAGCACACTTTTCTACAAGGTTCTTTTTGCTTCCACCCTCCGTAAAACCACTAATCATGTCCAAATATTTATCACAAAGTTCATATACCTCCCGTCTCATACTATTTATCTCTGGTAAAACAGGAAAATCTTGTTTGAAAAAATATTTCACGAACTTCACACCATTCCGAGCTAATGGCTCATTCATTCGAGCATTAGCCAATTTATCAGCTATCTCTAGTAATTCATTGTAAAACAGTTGAGGATCCTTCTCTTTACTCTGCTCAACATACAATTTCATACCTTCAAAGGTTGCAATAGCTACATTAGTAGCTCCTTGAATGTTCAATTTTTGTATATCATTATATATTTTCAATATGTCTGGGTAATTTTTCATATCATTTAATCTAATTTAACTATCTCTCCATCCTCAGGAATTTTTATCTCCATCTTGAATTCTTCCTTTAGATTTTTCGCGAAATCATCAATAATATTTTCATCTCCATGTACTAAAAATATTGTCCTCGGTGTATGTCCAAAGCTTCTTAACCAATATCTTAAATCTCTTTGGTCTCCATGTCCAGAAAAGCCTCCTAAGGTATATAGTTTTGCATTATTTTGATACTCTCCTCCCATTATTTTCACTGTTTTCTCACCATCCACAAGTCTCCTACCCAAAGTCCCATATACCTGATACCCTACTATCACTAAGTGAGTGCTTGGATCTTCTATATTATTTTTAAGGTGATGCAGAATTCTCCCTCCTGTACACATACCACTTCCAGCTATTATTGCTATACCTTTCTTTGCAGCCAATCTTTTTGATTCCTCTGCTGAATCAACTTTGCGTAGCCCGGGGAAATCGAATGGATCATCACCTTTTTCCAACAATCTTTTGGCATCTTCATCATAGAAATCTGGATACTGCCTGAATACTTCTGTAGCTTTAGATGCCATTGGGCTATCAAGATATACCGGCAATCCACTTATTATCTGACTCTCTATAAATAGGTTTATCTCATACAGTATTTCCTGTGTTCTCTCTATGGCAAAAGAGGGAATTAATATATTACCCCCTGCTTTCTGAGCACTCTGAATAGCAGAGAGAAGCTCCAAAACAGTCTCATTTCTATCCTTATGCAGCCTATTACCGTATGTCGATTCACAAATTACATAATCAGCCTCCCTTATTAGGTCTGGATCTCTAACTATCCTAGCACCAGGTTGGCCTAAATCTCCTGAGAATACCAATTTTCTAATCCTTCCCGCATTATTCTTTAACCAAAATTCAAATATTGCAGAACCCAATATATGTCCAGCATCTCTCATTCTAAATTCACATGTATCTGTTATGTTCACCGAATTACCGTATGGATACACCTCAAAGTATTTCATACTCTCCTCTACATCCTGTTCTGTGAAAAGGGGTTTCTTTAATTCAGCATTCCCTTCCTCTTTTGAACCCTTAGGTCTGGCTTCCCATCTTTCAAACTCTTCTTTTTGTAGATTTGCAGAATCAAGAAGAATTATCTTTGTTAGATCTCTAGTGGGTTGTGTACATACTATTCTTCCCTTAAACCCCTGTTTAACTAACACAGGTATTCTTCCACTATGATCAAAATGAGCATGGGTGAGAAATACAAAGTCTAAATCAGCAGGATTAAATGGAAATGGTTCATAGTTTTTTAATTCTAATTCTTCTGGTCCTTGAAACGCACCACACTCTACTAAAAACTTAATATTATCTGTTTCAACATAGAAGCATGAACCTGTGACTGTTTTAGATGCACCTAGAAATTGTATTTTCATTAAGGCAGTACTGTTTTTAAGTAATGTATGTATATATGATAATGGAAGAGGATAGAGAAAGACAACCCTCTATTCTAATTTAGCTATCTCTTTAGCTTTTCTAAGTAATTCTTCCTTCTTATTTAATAACGGATCATCCAATACCATCTCTAAAAGTTCCTTTAATACTGTACCTAACTGAGGACCTTTCTTAATACCAATCTTCATTAAATCCTCCCCTGTTATATCTAAATCCGTTACCTTTAATGCCATATCCTGTCTTCTGACCTCAGATATCCTGTTTTGTAGTATGGTTATCTCATCTGGCTTAAATGCTGTAGAAGGGTTGGATTGAGCATCTGCCATTCTTAATTTAAACAGATCATCTATATTCTCCTCTCCTACTCTTTGTATAAATCTTCTAACAGCAGAATCTGACCATTTATGCATCTCTATATTCTCTTTCTCTTCATCTGTCATATCTTCCTGTATGTGAGGGTAGTAGAACATGTGATTCTCTATCAATACCTTCACCCTATTAATCTCACTCTGCGAGAATTTCATCCTTTTCATTATTTTTTCTGCTATCTCAGACCCCATCTTATCATGTCCATAGAAATGACCATTCCCCATATCAGTTCTAGGTTTTGCTATGTCATGAAGTAGTGCAGCTAATTTGACACTATCATGTGCCACATCACATGTCTTAAGTGCATGCCAGTATACATCATGAGCATGATATAGCTTCTGCTCAACATCTAAACCCTCTAATAGTTCTGGCATAAAGATATTAAGAAGACCACTCTCCCTCATTAGATCAATACCTACAGATGGCTTAGATGAATTAAGAAGCATTTTCATAAATTCGTCCCTTATCCTCTCCATTGATATTTGGGATGCTACTGGTATAGATTCCTTTATAGCCTTAAATGTCTCCTCTTCTATCTCAAAACCTAATTGTGAAGCCACTCTACACGCCTTAAATGCTCTTAAACCATCCTCTTTAAATCTTTCTATGGGAGTACCCACAGCCTTAACTATCTTTTTTTCTATATCCCCAACACCATCAAAGGGATCGTATACCTCAGCTTCTTGTTCTTCTGAAGAACCATCCAAATCCAACTGTGACAGATCTAATGCCATTGCATTAAATGTGAAATCTCTTCTCCCAAGATCCTTATCTATATCCTGCACAAACTTAACATCACTAGGCCATCTACCATCCACATAGCCAGATTCACTCCTGAAGGTTGTAACTTCAACCTCATGTGTTTCTCCATGATTATCCTGAATTAGGGCCATAACTGTACCAAATTTAGCTCCTGTTGATACTGATTTTGGAAACATATTTAACATTTCATCTGGCAGTGCATTAGTTGCCAAATCATAATCATGCGGCACCTTATCCATCACAATATCCCTTAAGGCACCACCTACTAAATAGCAATCATAGCCTTCTTTAATAAGGATCCTTGCTACTTTTTGTACATATTCTGGCAATTTAATCTTTATCTTCATACCTTTTTAATAATATATTTTCTTAGCTGTTTTAGGAAGGGACATACCTGTAGTAGAATCTACTCCTAATACATTATTTAGTTCATTTGTACTACCCTCCTCTTTGGCTATGACTTCCTCGGTCTCTAATATATTATCACCAACCGTTTGCTTTTCATACTTAAGAACGGAAGAGGTTGTACTGTATGGAAGTCTAGTTATACAGAAACTCTCCCCTACAGGTTGTACGTGAGCTCCATTTATCCATCCTCCATCCTCTCTATATGCTAGAACTGTAACTGCGTTGGGTTGCAACCAATTATAGTAGTTACTACCATATATAACACACTCTGTTTTAGTATTAGGATTAGTTATTCTGTAGTATCCTAGATCTTCCTTTTTTTCTAAATTATATTCAAGAAATATTTCGTCTGCAGGAAGTAATGTGAAAACTTCAACATACTCCTCATGCTCAAAGATAATGTCATTTAATTTCTCTGTGCTATTATTCCTGATTAAGATTTGGATATTTAGATATCCATCTAACTCCTGAATTTGAGTACTTACAACCTCCAAAGGATTGGATATCATAATGGTGTCTAAAATTCTTGATCCCATAGCACCATTAGCTACCAAACCTAAGCCCTCGTACTTTTTCAACATTCCCTCCTTTCTTATAACCTTATTATCAAAACTGACATCTATACTCCTAAATATTGCTGTATTTGAAAAGTGTGTCACAATATTATTCCAATTTCCCATACTAGGAATATTCCTACTAAAAGGTATTACTATCTTAGAAATATCTACATCATGTTTAGTATCATTGAAATAGAGATACAGGATGTCTATTACAGTTCCTGGAGGTCCTGCTACCCTGTCAACTACATTTGGCACTCTTCTTGAATACCACATAGTAGTTAGCCCTCCTATTGAGTAGTCGTTAAGTACATCATATGTGTCCAAACCGTATATTTCACTTAAATCATATGTTATGCCTTTCTCATATTCATAGTGGTCAGGAAAATAACTAACCGTAATTGCTGTTGTTTGATAGTATTCGTTTAATGCTCCGTCACCTGATACGTTGAAGTCGTCAGAGTATACAGGAGATATTAGTAGAAGAAGAAAAAATAGAATGAGAATCATAGTATATATGTTTAAAGATTATTAAACATATTTTACTAAGTAGTTATTAAATCTAGATTAACTCTCCTTCTCCTTAATCCTTACCTTATCAGTGACGTAGAAATTTCTTTTAAATTTACCCAAACCCAGCATCATTTCCGTCATAGCTTGAACATACGGGATGAAGGAAAATGTGAGCATATTTACCGTTATAAGGTATGTTTCCAAGAAATCTAATACATGCCTCCACCACTTCCAGCCTTGTGGTACAGGTGTGATTTTTCTCCTAAATATCACAATGGGGATATTAGATAGCATTACTAGAGTGAAGATATAACTAAGAATCTTAGGAAGATTGTACCAGAATACAGAGAATTGGTACTCCGGATTTAACCATCCCATTATATTTAATCCAAAGGTGAGTACAAAAACAACCGAAAGAAGCCAAAGGTATTCGAACATCATTTTGAGCATTACTATTTTCCTACGCAAAGGAAAATTTTCTTTATCTTCCCAAAGTACTGCTAAAGATATTGGGAAGGTTATAGTTCCCCATCCCCATCTGTACTGCTGTTTATAGAAGGATACATGGGATTTAACAAAATTCTCATTCTCTACGGCATCATTATATGTGGGAACATATACCTCTTGGCTTTTAAAATTTCCTTTTGATCTAAGAAGTGAATTCCAATAGAAGGCAGTATCATCATTTGGAATCTCAGGATCCCAGAATTCAATGTCTTTTAATGTTTTAAGGTTAACTATATATGAAGAGAACGTCTCTCTAACATACACATTCTCTCCAAAGAAGGGTATCCTTATGAATCTATGCCACACCCACATATGCAAAATTACTAAGGTTAGCATATGGGATTGAGTTCTAATCATGGGAGGAACATTCCATATATTGTTATTGAATGTGTGTATCGCAGAAGCATAGAATGTTTTCTCTGGATCTTCCGAAGTTAGATATTTATAGGTAACTGCAGAAAGATACTTTGGATGAGGTCTAAGATCGGAATCACAGGTTATTAAAAGATAGTTTCCAAGATCCTCCCCCTTTTCTTCCAACTCTTTTACATAATGTCTTGCCGCCCAATTAATATTTGCGCCCTTAACTCCTGCTATCTCCCCTGGTATACCTGAAGGATGTACATAATACTGCATACTTCCAAATTTATGCCCGTACTTTTCCTTAAGTTTATTAAAGTTTTCCACTTGAAAATCTTTTTTCTTCTCCTCCATGGCCATAACTACATCTATTCTCTCTGCTCCTATATCACTGTTTGCCCATGCTTCAAATGATGGTTCTAGCACTTCCATACTTTCTGAATATACGGGGCATAGGTATATGTATCTTAAATCTTTTAATTTAGGAGAATCTAACTCTTTAATCATCCCGACCCAGTCCTTGGTAGTCTCATCTTGCATCCTTCGAATACCTACGTAGTCCCCAAGAACAAATTTAATTGTTCGGTACAGCCAATATGCAACCAAAAAGGATATGTATACAACCATTCCAGTATTCCATCTTAATAAAGCGAATATTACAGGAAGAAGAAGGAATGTCCATATTAATAAACCAGGAATAGTTTCAAATATTCTTCTTTTCCAATACGGCATATTAACTGGAAAACCTCCATCTCTATCAGTGGGTTTATACGGGTTCTTACTATTAGATTGAATCTCTTTATTCATTGTGTAGGATATTTTATTTCAAAAGGATAAATATATCAACAATACTTATCTTCTTAACCAGAATCTTATATTATCTGACACATTTAACACATTCGCGAAACTAGCTTCTGAGAAACCGAGCTCTATCTTCTTCTGTATATCCAGATTAAATATGTTTTCATTATTAATCCTAATGACATTTGCAATCATACCAGCAGCTACATTGGGATAGTCTGAGCCAAATAGATATCTATTTTCATATTCGGGATATTTCAGCATTGTTTTAGCACGATTTGGCCTATGGAAACCATATGTTGCTGAATTATCTAGATACAAATTAGGATACTTATCTAACAATTTTCTAACTTCTTCAAATGTTTCTTTCTCACTACCAAAGAAATCGATTGGTGTACCTCCACCATGTGCGGCAATAACAGTACAGCCGTATTTTAAAGGAAGCTCTATATTTTGAATCCGATTATATTCCTTCACTCCATTATACCCAGGTATTGCAGATTCAAACCCAACATGTATCAAAAGAGGTATTCTCGCATTAGCAATTTTATGATACAGAGGAATATACTTAGGGTCACCTATATTAACTTGTTGTATTGAGGGATGTATTTTTATTAAAATAAAATTATTCTTAATTATGTAGCCTAACTCTTGGTCTACATCTCTCCTATTAAAATTAAGAGAAGCCCCAGGTAATATTTTGTTGTTTTCTTTAGCGAGATCTAGAATTAAGCTATTCGGAGCATATACTACACTCTCTTTATTTTTTATTTGTCCTTGGTTGTCATATACTCCATCTATAGCAAATAGTATTGCATAATCTAATATACTTTCATTTATATTTTTTACTGTGCTGTCCATTATATTCTTCTTGAATTTTTCCAAAGTATTAGAATATTCACACTTGGCTTTAAATGCATAATACTTAGCTAAATAGCGGAGCAGATACTTTGAGTATTTGTTTATGTATAATTCTTCCCAATTCCTTACATTGTGATTAATATAGGGTAAATGGCAATGCGTATCTATTATCATAGTTCTAACTTTTCAGGATATATCCCTTTATCTACTAATTGTCTCAATCTTTCTCTAACTATAGGCCCATCTTCTTTGTATGTTACACCAAACCAATCACTATCTGTTTCTAATATTTTTATTTTAATTTCCTTATCCTGTACCATATCACTTAATATTTCAGGTAATAGATACTCACCTGTCAAATCATCCTTAAGGTTCCTTAGAAATTCATCAAATCTTTTCTCTAAATTAGGAAATACCGAAGGATGAATACCATATGAGCTCATAGCTGCAGGAGTTTCATCCTCCAGATCTACACTCTCACCTGTTTGTTTCTGTCCCCTTATCTGCCCATCTTCCCCTCTCCCTACTTCAAATGTCTCTTCTATGTGATTTAGGTATCCATTTTCTGTGAAGCATATACCTCTCTTTACCGTACCGTATTCACTTAGCACATTCTTAAGCTTGTATACTGGGATACTGTATAGCTCTGGGGAACACTCTTCTCTGAGAAACTTTGCGACTATTTCAAATGTTTCTTTACCGTAGAAATCATCACTACTAATTACATACGATGGTTCCTTTATGGCGTCCTTTGCCACTAAAAGTGCCTGTCCTGTACCCCACGGCTTTACTCTTTCTGGGTTAAGTTTGTACCAGTCAGGGAGCATATCCAGAGATTGGAATACATAGCTAATATCTATCTTATTCTTATATTTCTCCATGAATATTTCCTGGAATGCTTCTTCCATATCTGGTCTAATTACAAATACGAATTTGTCAAAGCCTGCCCTTACAGCATCATATATTGAATAATCTATGATTGTTTCTCCACTAGGACCAAATCCTTCCATCTGTTTAAGGCCACCGTATCTACTACCCATGCCAGCGGCTAGTACGAAGAGGGATATTTTTGAGTTCATATGTATATTTATATGAAATTATTTGTATATGATAGCATACTCCATCTACATATCTTCCATCACAGGAGCATCTTCTACGAATTCTGCTGGTAGTCCCATACTTTCAAAATATCTAACCATAGCTTCACAAGCAAACCTCTCAGTCGAATAATGGGTTCCTCCTAATATGTTAAGATGATGTTCCTTTGCATAATCATGAGCCTTTCTGGAATAATCACTTAGGGCTGTTATTCCAGTAATGTGTACATTTATTCCTTCAGCCACAACTTCTTCTAAAATTTCTTTATCATTTCCGCCCCCTGCTACTAAACTAACTCTTTGGTTCCTTATTTGTTCATCTCCATAGGCATATAGTTGTACCTCGTGGCCCAAAATTTTCTCAAATCTGTCCTTGAGTTCATTGACATTTGTATCTGCTGTCTTTCCAAACACCCCACACATAGCTCCAAAGTATGGGGCAAATTCTTTTTCTACCTCTATATCCAAAGCTTTAGCTAAATTTACCGTTGTTGAAAATTCACCATTATTATCCAAGGGTACATGAAAATTAAAAATAGCTATATTTCTGTTTTGGAACTGTTGTAGTTGTTCTTTATCCATTTGATGAAAGATTTCAGGCGCTCTCCTAATATCCCAAATAGAAGGATGATGAACAAACAATAGAGCATCTGAGACGTTATCATCCAATATTTTTTGCATAACTTTCTGAGATGGAAATACAGCTGTATATACTTTTTGTATATCTTCTGTAAAATCACAAACTAATCCCATGGATCTTTGCTTGAAGTTTTCTGTCAAAAATTCCTGAACCTTATCCATATGTGCGACCCAATCATCTGTCATGGTTAAAGTGACAAAATCTTTTTCTAGTTTTTCATAAACTTCTGTTGATTTCATCTTATTGTGTAGTTTAATTTAAATATTTTTACATTACTTATGAAAATCCTATTCAACCATCTTATAGTATATTAAAAATAACTAACAAACTGCATATAGTGATTGTAATACCAATGTTTATGCACAAACCGAACGTAGTATAAGTACGGAGAGGGTGGGATTCGAACCCACGGTACAGTAACCTGTACAACGGTTTTCAAGACCGTCCCTTTCGACCACTCAGGCACCTCTCCAAAAGCTTTAGAATTATATCAAAATTTGACTAATTAATATAACTTACAATATCATTGATATATGAAATCTGCCAATATATTAAAGATATGGTTATCTTTATTACCAATACTCTTTCTAAGTACAAATGTGCTAGCTAATGAATTAGATTCTACTAATTTTAAGATGATTGGTGTATCTACTTCAGGAGGTGGAGGTCTAATGGATTCTACAAATTTCAAATTGATATCTACTGCTGGACAGATATCTGCAGATCCTAGGAATTACTCTACCAATTACAGAATTAATCAGGATCCCTCTGCGATATTCACGGCTGCACAGCCTGGTGTGGAATGTTTTGAGACAGATACTGATGGTACTACCGACTGTACATCAGGACCTGCGGAGCTGTTAAGTGGAGGAATGGTTGCTATATGTGGTCCAGGAGGGTGTTATGATAAGGCAAGGTTTGAGATACAGCCGTATGTTAATCCGGAAGATACTTTGTATATGGTTCATATATCAGAGGATAATTTTTCAAGTGATATTAAGTGTATAGATGGTTCTACATTCAGACCAAAGGATCTTCCTAGTTGTGATATTAATGATTTCAGAACTGAGGAGTATTGGGAAGACGAAGATTTCAATATTAAAGGGCTACAACCAAGTACTCAGTACTACATTAGGATCTCTGCTCTACATGGAGATTTTACTCAATCTGATTTTAGTACAGTGGCAGATGCTACAACAACAGCTGGTTTATTATATTTCGATATCGATATAGCAACAGAGAGTGGATATGATACTGAGAGTGCTTCTCCTTATTCCATTTCCTTTTCCGGATCTGAGCAATTAGTAGCGGGGGCTGCAGCTACTACTGCTTCTAGCTTAGTGTGGCTTGATGTGGTTAGTAGCTCTGCTGGAGGTGTTGCTATAATACAGTTTGGCAAATACGGGGGATTGTATAGTCCAACAACTACTGAAACAATCTTGTCAGACAGTGAAAATCTTGATGATTCTGGTGCAGAAGGATTCGGTCTTCAAAGCTATTATATTGATTATGAGAGCTCTGGATATCTGGGAGAGATAACATCTACTACAAACTATTCTGGCTCCGGTAATGTTGTTGGAGCTGTATCCACTACTGCCAACAAAATATATGATGGGGATGGACCCATAAATGATGGTCGAATGGGCATGTATCTTAAGGCAAGGGCTGGTGTTGGACGTACTGCAGAGACAGATTACACAGAAGAAATTTATTTCATTCTTGTACCAAGATATTGATACACACTATTGACTTATTCTAAATCTTTGTATAACCTTTAATTATTAATTAAAAATCTTGTCTGCCCTACTACAATGAAAAGTAAAACTAAGATTGTCTCTACCCTACTACTAACCATCTTTTCTTTGCTTTTCTATTTTCTGTTTTTTCCTTCTTTCAAATCGAATGCAGGAACTCTACCTGATTTATACTTCTATATGAGTAGAATTAAGGCTGATTTGAATGGTGGTACAGGACAGGTTGTAGAGTATGTTGTAGCTTTTGAGGTTAGTCAAAGCTTCTCTTCCGGAGGACAGGTGGAAATAACTTTCCCTATTTCTGATGATAGTGAATGGTGTAGAACAGCTGGGAATCTGATTGCTACAGGGGTTACAGCTTCTGCAGCAGATTTGTCTGGTACCGATTGGGATATAGACTCTGCCCTACCAGATACAGGTAGTGGTCTTTCAGCAGCTTGTACACAAGGAAATGGTTCTACCACAGTTGATACGATAACTATAACTGCTGTGGGGGCACTATCTACAGCTACGACATACGGTGTAAAAATAACAAATGGTTCCTCCGCTGGTGTCATAGGAACCTCTGCAACTACCGGTCTAAGAACAATAACTGTTGAGGTATCGGAAGGAACAACAATTGATTCTAAAGCTTTTAGTGTTAGTATACTAACTGATGATCAAGTGGTAGTGTCAGCTACTGTTTCAGCAGCCCCCTCTGTCACTTGTCAAATCAGTACTAACAGTGTAAGTCTTGGAACTTTATATCCTGGAGGCTCTTTTGTGACAGCAACTCACACAATAGGAACAAGCTCTAGTAATGCTGGTTACTATTGGGCAGCATATGGACAGGGAGACGGATCTACTGATGCTGGATTGTACAAAGTTGCTCCCTCCGCCTATTTAATAGCCTCTACAGGAAGCACAACCATCGATCTTACAGGAGGTAATGCCGAAGGTTTCGGTATGACTGTATCTGACCCCGACGCCGGAGGTTCTGCAGCTGTCCCATCTAACTTTCAAACAGGAACTTTAGGCCAGTTTGGAGCTTTAGATAGAGCAGCCGCTGGAGCTAGATTAATACTATATCAATCAGATGAACAAGCTAGTACTGAGAATGCAACAATAACCTACGGTGCTAGAGCAAGCTCTTCCGCAGTGTCAGGTAGTTATTCAGAAACCGTAACATTCGTTTGTGGTGGTTATTATTAATTATGAAAAAACAAAATCTATATCCTGCCCCATGGTCATACAAAAAAACAACCCTTATAGCAATTTTTTTAGTTGTTTTTCTTTTACTCTCTAAATCAACATCCTTTGCTCAATCACCACTAACTATCGGTACTGCCCCTGCTTCTGAGAAACTTCAGCTAAAACCTGGGGAGAAATACGATGGGGAAATTGTAGTATGGAATCTATCAGATAGAACAACTACATATCAAATATATGTGAGGGGGTTTAGACAGGTAGAGAACCAACCTGGTACAGCCATAATGCTCACTGAAGAAGAGGAGCAAAGATACCTATACTCTGCATCTTCGTGGGTGACAGTTGACAGGCAAGAAATTGAATTGGTACCACATAAGAATGAGAAAATATTTTATGAAATTAACGTACCAACCGATATTACAAAAGGAGAATACAATGTCATAATTGCCTTTATATCTGATGCGGAGACCAAATCTCTAGGAACAACAGCCTTCACATCGCTTTCTGCAGGGACTCCTATGCTTATTAAGATTGGGGAAGAATTCGTAGAAAATGCAGAATTACTTAAATTTGATACAGATAAAAATTTCTATGAGACCCCTACTGTCACATTTGAGACTAGGATAAATAACCTAGGAGATACTCACATAACACCTGTGGGGGAAATAATTCTAACGAATATATTTAAACAGGAAGTCGGAAAGGTTATATTTAATGCTAACGGGCAAAGTATATTAAGAGATAATTCAGGAAACTATGAAACCGTATGGGATTTTGGATCCTTCTTAACCAAAGATAGAAAGCTAATACTAGGCCCTATTGATGCAAGGCTAGTGGCTACATATAGAAATTTTCAACCTGGATTTGCCCCTTTGGTAGCAGAAGCTTCGTTTTGGATACTACCTTGGAAATATATAGTGATAGCTCTCCTCATCATCATAACTACTATGATATTATTAAGGATGAGGAAGAGAAGAAAAGATCAACCTCAGCCCTTACCTAAGTAGTATATACATGCTGTATAGAAAGTTTTTTGTCAAAATCTGCCTAATACTATTGTTTCTCATACCCTCCTTTTCCCTTGCCAAAGCTAGTACTGTCTCTCCATACAAGAGAGAGAGAATGATTACTAACCAAGAAAGAACAAGGGAGACAGTATCTTTTAAAAATGATGGTAAAAAGGACATATATGTCATACCTAGGATATATTCATACAATCCTCAGACATTGGAAATAACTGATACACAGGGATATATATTTGTACAAGCAGATAGAGAAATATTTAAGGTAAAGCCCGAAGAGGTCTTAGTACTGAACTATGAAATAGTACCTCCTCTTAATATGGAACCTGGAACATACTTTAATTTAATTGTATTCCAAACACAAAGTGAGGATTCCTTTCTAAACCAGACCAATCCCGTAGGAGTTATAGATAATATATCTCATCTAGTTGTTTTGCATATCATAGAGGCAGATAATGCAGTATATGGCATTACAACAGAATTCGCACAAATTAGTTTAGAAGTTGTAGAGAGAGGTATTCCATTTATTAGGCCTACAAAAGTTAAATATATCTATCAAAATGTAACTAACTATGTACTTTCCCCCATGGGCGAGATACAAGTGTTTAATAGGAAAGGGAAATATGCACCTATATACTTAAAGATAAATAAAGAAGAAGAAAAACTATACCCGGGGGGGATTATTGAGGAAGAATTTGAAGTAGCCAAATATGATATTACTGACATATATAATCAAAGAGTAGTAATTGGAAGATTTTATAACGGTATTGACCAAAACTATATTCTCAAAGAAACATCTATAGAGCCCAACTACATAGTACTAGTATTAGGGATCATACTATTATTAGCAGTATTAATACTAATTAAAGCGATAGTTAATGATAGTAGTAAGGCTAAAAAGAAGGTTGTAAAACCTTCTTAGTGGTTTTGAAATCAATCTTCGCTACTTTGGCTAATTCTTCACTTCCATGCTTTTTAACAAATTCCTTAGCACTAGATATTACATTGGAAGCACCCTTAGGGAATTCAAAGTAATATCTGTCCCCCATTCTATCCATTTCTTCAAGAAATATTCCCCTAGCAATAATGGATGCAGATGCAACAGCCAAATCGCTCTCTCCTTTATGGAATTGCACAAATTCTACACCCTTTCCTAATATACCCAACTCATTCATTACCCTACTCTCTTTAGAAGAAAACTGGTCTATTACAACCCTTTTACACTCAACATCTTTCTCCTTTAGATCTTTCAATCCCATTTCTATAACTTTGGAGTGCTGTTTAGCTAATAGTATAGAAACATTTTTTAATTCTTTATTAAGTTTGTTGTACTCTTCTGGCTTTACAATGGATACATAGTAATATGGATACTTTTTAAGATGTTCATACATATTCCTTATACTGTTATCTGAAAATTTCTTAGAGTCTTGTATACCTAATTTACCGTACTTTTTGATAAAGTCATAATCTACAAAACAAGCAACTACAACCAAGGGACCAAAATAATCTCCTTTTCCTACCTCATCTACACCTAAATGAGCTTCTATCCCAGTGTCCTTCTCTTTTAAGGAATTAACTATATCCCCAAAATCCTCATTTCCCTGCAGTACCATTTTCATACTTGTATACAGAGTACAAACCGAGCCTTTCTCATTCTTCATCCTAAGAGCAATGTATTCATTATTTATGCTATCTTCAAACCATTTATGTTTAGAGAGAATATCCTTAAGGCCTTCTGCTTCTCTTTTGCTTAATTTTATGGAGATTGTATTTTGGCTCATATCTTCTCAACCTGTTGTCCCTCAGATGTATCCTTTACAATGTACCCTAGCTTTCCTATTTCATCTCTTAATCTGTCGGATTCTTGATATTTTTTCTCTTTCCTAGCCACTTCCCTAGCATCTAATAGCTCGTCTAATTGAGGATCTTTTCCTTCTATATATAATCCTCTCTCTGAACTAGACACTTTATCCAGATCTAGACCTAATACTCTATCAAAATCCAATACTGTGGCTAATATGTCTTCTTTTGAATTATCAGATTTAAGTAGTTCATTCAGTATGGACATAACTTCGGACATATTCAGATTGTCTTTTAATGCATTCTTAAACCTATCTAAATACTCCGGAAGTAATTTACCTATTTCATTGCCTAGTTCCCTTACCCTTCTAACTATGGATAATCTTGCATTTCTAGCACCCTTCAAAGATTCCATAGAGAATTGAATCTTAGTTCTGTAGTTTATAGAGGCAAATAAATATCTCACATCTAACGCATCAAATCCTAATGCCAATATACCAGGTAGATCCTCTGCATTTCCCTCACTTTTAGATAATTTTTCATTTTCTGTATTAACAACCCATTCGTTATGTATCCAATAATTAACAACAGGATGACCAAAAGCACCAATATTTTGAGCCCTTTCGTTTGTATGGTGAGTAGAAACAAGATCCACGCCACCTGTATGAATATCAAATTTCTCCCCTAGCAAGGCCGTTCCCATAGCTGTACACTCTATGTGCCATCCTGGAAACCCATTTCCCCATGGAGATTCCCAATTCATAATATGATTCTCATATTTTCCATACCTTTTCATCCAAAGTACAAAATCAGCGGGATGTTTTTTATTAGGATCTACTTCTACCTCTTCCCTTACTGCAACCTCCTTCTCATCCAAGTTCTGTCCTGTGAATTTTGTATAATCCTCTATCTTGGTTACATCAAAATATAAAGCCTGCTCTGTTTCGTATGTATATCCATTAGCTTCTATACTTTTTATAACCTCTATCATTTCATCTACATACTCCGTTGCTCTCGGGAAGCCATATTTACTCACATTCTCATGAGTGAGTTCTTTGGGTATTATTTCCCCATTAGGGGCTAGAATATTTAATGCTCTAAAGTCATCTAAAACTGTATCTATATACTTATTTGCTATATCTATTGGTTGAATACCCTCCTTAGATGCTTGCCTGTCTAGTTTGTCCTCCCCAAAGTCAGCATCTGATGTCATATGACCAACATCTGTCATATTCATAATCCTCTTAACGTCATATCCTAAGTATACTAAAGCCCTTTGAAGAATATCCCAATTAACAGATGACCGAAGGTTCCCAGTATGAGCCCTAGAGTATACTGTAGGGCCACAACTATATATTGACACTTTACCCTTCTCTATCGGTTCTATCTCTAATATTTTCCTATCTAATGTTGAATACAGTCTCATTATATATCCCTCCTTCCTTCTAAAGCCTTTTTTAAAGTTAACCTATCTGCATACTCTAAATCAGCACCAGTTGGCAATCCCATTGCTAATCTAGTCATCTTTATTTTACCCTCTTTTATCAAACTCTTAAACAGATCAATTATATAACTTGATGTGGCCTCACCCTCTAGGCTTGGATTGGTGGCTACTATAACCTCTATTTCATTACTCTTAGCCAACAATTCCCTTACTCTTTTATCCAATTCTTTAAATCTCAACTCGTCTGCCCCTATACCCTCCGCAGGAGATATTACCCCCCCTAATACAAAATATAGTCCATCATATATACCAGAATTTTCAAAAGCCACTACATCTAAAGGCTCTTCTACTATACAAAGCTTATCCTTTTTTCTAAGTGGACTACCACATATATCACACTCCTCTTTATCTGTGACATTGAAACAACTCCTACAACTCTTAACAGTATCATCCATATCTTTTAGAGCCTGAGCTAACTTAGAGGCATCCTTATTGGGGGATCTAAGATAGTGATATGCCATCCTAGAAGCAGACTTTGGTCCAATACCTGGCAGTCTACTAAATTCCTCAATTACTTGTTCTACACTACTAGGTAATACAGACATATTTACTTAAACATACTCTTTAATTGATCTATATCCATATCCTGGACCATCTCTTTTTGCAACTTCTTTTGATAATCCTTGAATGCTTCCTTAAAGCCCTTTTTAAGGGCATCTTCCATATCTGGAGAAAGATACTCCTCATCTATATGTACATCCTCAAATTCCTGCGCTGCATTCATATAGATTCTAATCATCCCATTCTTAGACTCTCCTTTAATCTTTCTCTCTCTTAACTTATTCTGCAATTTTTTAGCTTCACTTTGCATTTTTAATATCTCTACAGGGTTTAACATAGTATTAAACAAAAAACTTAAGTAATGGATACATTATATCCTAAATTGATAATTCTACATACCTTCAAATATCGCTTCTATGTTTGTAGTAACCTTCTTTTTCTCTGTTTTCTCTTTATTAGGTTTGATTATAGGTAGTTTTTTTAAAACAAAATCAGCATCAGACTTATTCTTAGGCTTGATATCGGGATTCACTACACAAGATATATTACATCCTCTCCCATATATTCTTTTAAATGTCTCCGATATTGCATTCCTACTCTTTGGAACCTCCATTCTCTCTTTATGAAATTGGAATGGGACCTCCATATATAGTATTCCTTTGTCAAAATTTTTCACATTCGCACTCCCAAGAAACGCGTACAGATGTCCATTAAATGGCTTAATCTCATTCACAAACTCCTCCCACTTACTCACTATTTCATTAACAGGTATGTCCGGGGCCTTATCATCCCTATCAACCACCTCCTCATTATCGTGAGTTATTCTTTTCTTCACATCTTTATTAACTATCTCCACATCCTTGCCCACATTAGCCCTCATCATTTCAGGTATTATCATTTCTATCACTAAGGCTTGATTATTTGCATACCTAATCCTATTTTCTGCCTCTAGGAACAGATTAATTAGTCTATGAAGTAGCTTAATATCTACATCCTTTGCAAATTCATACTTCTTGTCTAGATCCTCCTTTATAGTACCAACTAATATGTCCCTTAATATGTCTAAAACATAGCTAGTAAATTGCTGGAGATTAACACCTTTCTTTTCTAAACTCTCTACAATATCTAATGCTTTCTGCCCATTTCCATCTATTAAGTGCTTTAATAATGAAATTACACTATCAAAATCAGGCAGTCCTAACACCTCCCTTGCTTCCTCCGCTTTTATTTCTGACTTATTCTCATCTTGACCTGTATATACTACATCCAAAGTGGAAAGAGCATCTCTATAGCTACCCTTTGCGTTCTGAATAACTATATCCAATGCTTCATCCTCTATCTTAATCTTCTCTTTTTTAGTTATATCCTTAATTAACTCTTCTAACTCCTTCTCTGTCCCTAGTCTAAAATCATACCTCTGACACCTAGAAAGAATCGTGGGAGGAAGCTTATGTACATCTGTAGTTGCAAGAATGAATATAACATGAGCTGGAGGCTCCTCTAAGGTCTTAAGAAGCGCATTAAACGCCTCTGTGGTCAACATATGCACCTCATCTATGATATATATCTTAAATTTCCCCTCAGATGGTGAAAACTCTATTTTTTCCTTTAGCTCCCTAATCTGATCTATACCCCTATTTGATGCTGCATCTATCTCAATTAGATCCAAAAATTTCCCTGTAGATATACTCACACAGTACTCACACTCATTACACGGATTCCCATCCTTTTTAGGATTAATACAATTAACTGCCTTTGCTAATATTCTTGCTGTGGAAGTCTTCCCAGTACCCCTAGAACCAACAAAAAGATATGCTTGAGCTATCTGATTGCCCTTTACAGCATTCTTTAAAAGCTTTGTAACATGGTCCTGCCCCTTGATTTCATCAAAGTCCATGGACCTATATTTTTGATACAGTACTGAAGGCATGGTATATACTAGAGCAAACTTAAAGCTTTGCCAAGTGAAAATTATTTACCCATATCTTTCAATTCTTTTACAGCTTTTTCTAACATTTGAGAGTACAGTCCATAGCCCACAGAGTTTATAGTCCCAGATTGATTTTTTCCTAATATATCTCCTGCTCCTCTAATCTCCAAATCCTTGTTAGAGAGTAAGAAACCTGAACCTAACTCCTGCGACTCTTTTATAGCTTCCAATCTGAGTACAGCATCTCCTTTAAGATTTTCAAAGAAAAAGTATGCATATGCCTGTATATTAGATCTCCCTATTCTACCCCTAATCTGATACATCTGAGAGAGACCCAACATAGTGGCATCATCTATGATTAATGTGTTAACAGTAGGGATATCTAATCCATTCTCTATGATGGTGGTACATACCAAAATATCAGTATTTCCTTTAACAAACTCACTCATACTGTTAGATAATTGTTGTACACTCATTTGCCCATGAGCAATAGATATATTACTGTGAGGAAACATTTTAACCAATCTGTCATATATATACTGTATTGTGTTGACTCTATTGTGCAGAAAATATATCTGACCACCCCTTTGTAGCTCTTTCTGTATAGCCTCTTTTACACTACTCCAATTAAATCTTTCAAAATAATTAACTATCTCCTTTCTCCCAGATGGAGGTGTGGCCAATACTGATATATCTCTAATTCCAGCTAAGGCCATATTTAAAGTTCTAGGGATAGGTGTTGCTGTTAAGGAAAGGACATTGGTATCAACTCTTTTAGCTTTAATCTGCTCCTTCTGTTTAACTCCAAACTTCTGTTCCTCGTCTATTACCAAAAGGCCTAGGTTTTTAAAAGAAATATCTTTGGATAGAAGTGCATGCGTACCAATTACAATATCAACCGTACCCTTTCTTAATCCCTCCTTTACTTTCTCCTTCTCACCCTGCGCAGAGAATCGAGAAAGAGAAGATATCGTGAATGGATAGTTTTTAAACCTTTCTTTAAATACAGCCATATGCTGTTCTATAAGTACAGTAGTGGGTGCTAATATGGCAACTTGATACCCTGAATTCACAGCTACAAATACTGCTCTTGCAGCTATCTCGGTCTTTCCATACCCCACATCTCCAACTAATAATCTATCCATTGGTCTACTACTTTCAAAATCTTTGATTAGGTGATTTGTAGCTACTATTTGATCATCTGTATCTTCAAATTCAAACTGTTTTATAAATGTATTCAAATCATTAACATCATCCTTTGAGTTTAGAAACCTAGCTGTCCTTGATGCTTCCCTTAGAGCATATAGTTGCAAAAGCTCCTTGGCTATATCTTCTGCTCTCTCCTGTGCTTTTTTAGATATCCTCTTCCATACTCCACTATTTAAACCAGTCAAAATCGGTCTTTTTTTACCTGCTCCAATGTACTTTGTTAACTTCTCAGATGCACTTAATGGTACATATAAATTATCCTCCCCAGCATATGATATGTGGATGTATGGCCCATGTTCCTTCTTTACTAAACCAACAAACTTTCCAATTCCATGATCCTGATGGACTATATATTCCCCCGGTATTACTTTTTTCAATATCTCTACAGAACCAGGGTCCATACTTAGGTTCCTCTTCTCATACATTGAAAGGTCTAGCTCTCCTAGAACCTCTAAATCTGTTAAAAGCAACACTTTAGCAACAGAGGATACAAAACCTCTGTTTATACTCCTTTCGAAGTGATTATGGACAGCGAACACATCATCTATACTCTCTTTTAATTCCTTCTCCACCTGCAAATCATATTTATCTATACTTCTGCTTAAATACCAAACTTCATATCCCCTACTTCTATAATTTTTCACTATCTCTACAACAGCTCTTCTTGAAGAGTATGTCTCTAGATTTGGAATAGATCTAATCCCTAGATCTATTGCACCCTTAGTATCACCGATACTCTTTACCATTGAAATATTTATACTTCCCTTGGAGTCCTCATTTCCGACTAACAGCTGTTCCCCTTTTCCTAAAAACATCCTCTGTTCCACATCCTTAATCTTCCTTCGGCTATCTACATCCACTACGGATATATTTTCTACTTTCTCTCCGAACAAACTTAATCTAACAAGCCTGTTCATACTAAAAGGCCATATTATTATCACATCTCCCAATACTGATATCTCCCCCTCATTCCATACTCTTTCTACTCTCTCGTAGCCTATGTTTATTAAAGAATTTATGTCAAATACTTCTCCCATTTTCAACAACACTCTCCTCTTTTCTGTTTGGGTATTTTCACTCGTGGAGAGCCATACCACTCTGTTAAGAAGGATACCCAGTAATTCACAGGATAGTTCATAGTACTCTGTGTCTACACCAGTGACTTTCTCAACATCTTTTATATCCTCTATTAAGTGAGAATATCTTCCCACAAGATTATTTAATATATTGTTGTTAAAATTCTCTTTTTTCACATCGCTATTTTATCAACTCCCTAAGAATATGTATAATAGTGGAGTAATTTTAAAATACCACCTATGTACATTGCACACGCACCGATATCATATCTTGCAAATGAGGTAATTCAAAAAAGGGAGATTAAGAAACTTAAACTCAACGAACAAATATTGGTAGCTGTATTTAGTATGCTCTTTGGAATACTTCCCGACTTTGATCTTTTTCTTAATATCCCTGGATTTATTCATCACAGTATTATCACTCACACCCCCATCTTTTATATAGCTATATGGTTATTACTCAAACTTCTAATTAATCCTTTTCATAGGATACTTGCGAAGAAAACAACCTTTGTGTTGGATAGAAACCTGCTAAATATTCTTGCTAATACATTCCTCGTAGCCACACTCTTTCATCTCCTAGCAGACCTCCTTTCTGGAAGTATCATTCTCTTCTATCCGATTTCTAGTAGTAAAATATATCTCTTTAAATACCTGTTTGAACCTAATTTACACGCAGGATACTTCTTTAGTTTCTTCTTTGCCATAGAAATATTAGCGATATCTATTTTCATATATTACGTATATGATAATTTCCTTAAAAATAGCAAAATTATCACTACTGTATTAAAGGGTCTAATATGTCTTTCAGTTACATATCTTCCCGTATCTGCATATATATCATTTAATACATACAATCGAATGTATATGTATGACAAGAATGGGGAGATTCATTATGATTTGGATTATGATACCTTCATAGATCGTATGGATATGGATGTGGGGAATACGGGAGAAGATAATATACAGAAAGCTAAGGAGATAGAGATTTTGGACAGTACACTGGACGTTATTAATTCACAGAAATGGACCTCAAAAGGAAACAACCAACTATCTTCTAAACTTAAATATACGCTTGGGGGATTTGATTCATATCGTATAATTGCCCAGACGTATTACAATATTAATCTCCCCATAGAGCCAGTATTAAGAGATTCTGCAATCAAAAGAGATGGATTCATATCCTACTCCCATCAGTATGATTACCAAACCCTACTATTTGAATACCTCCAGGAGGAGGACGAACTTATTGAATTAAATTTGGATGCCACAGTTAACATTCCAAGCTCTAAAATATTCTTTTTAATTGATTCCCACGGAGAGGTATTAAACTTAGGAATTACCCTAGAGGGTAATTATTTGGCTACTGTATTAGATACAGATTATAATCTTTCTATGCACTCATATCAAAGCATAAGGGAAACATATGATGATGAAATATCAAAGATATACATTCAGAAGTAATTAGATTAATATATCTGCTAACACACCCCTTATTGCATCCTGTATTACTTCCTCTATCGTTTCTTTCTCTTCTTTAGTAAATTTCATTAGAACATAATCCTCACCAGGAACAGAATTCTCCTCCCTACCCTCTATACCTATCCTAACCCTTTTGAAATCTACTGTCCCTACACCATCTTCTACACTTTTAACACCATTATGCCCTAGTGGAGATTTCCCCACCTGAATCTTAAAGTCCCCTATCCCTATATCCAAATCATCGTGAACAAGAATCAAATCATCACTTATACTCTCAACATCAAATTTCTTAATAACCTTCCTTACAGCATCACCTGATTTATTCATATATGTTAAAGGTTTTAGAAGTATTGCCACTATCCTAGAACCCTCCTTTAGAAAGCACATCTGTGAATTGAATGTATCCTCCTCTTTCCAATCAGTAGCATATATATCCCTTTGATAGAGGAATTTCTCTCTTAAGGAATCAACAAAAAGAAAACCGACATTATGCCTTGTCTGCAGATATTTTTCTTCTGGGTTTCCCAGACCTACTATTAATTTCATACCATATATTCTGCAATATATTCTCCTGTTTTACAAACATTTCCTCATTAGAAAAATCCTCTTCCTGAAAATTACCACTATGTTCATATCCTTCTAGATGCAAGAACCCATGTATTACACTTCTTAGAACCTCTCTCTCATCATATTTCTTTGATATGTACTCTGGACACACATATATCTCACCTATAAGTGGGTTTTCAGAAATTATAAATGTTAGAACGTCCGTGGGAGTATTCTTCTTTCTAAATTGCTTGTTTAATCCCATAATCTTTTCCTCACTAACAAAGATTATGTCGGCTTTCTGTATTTTACTATCAGGGAAATAGAATCTTATAACCCTCTCTAATGTGGATTTTGTATATGACAAACTGAAAAAACATTTTTTTAGAACACTCCAATTATGGAAATTAACAACCATGCTAACTAAGAAGCTTCTCAACTATACTCTTCACAGTGCTACCATCTGTCTTTCCATTTAATTCTTTCATCACAACACCCATAACCTTACCCATATCCCTCATATCTTTTGCTCCCAATTGCTCTATTTTCTCCTCAACAACCCTTTCTACATCCTCTTCACTCATTAATTCCGGCAGATATGATTGCAAAACCTCTAATTGAAGCTCCTCCTTCTTTAACAGATCTTCCCTTCCCATTTTCTCAAACTGTTCTATGGAATCTTTAACCTTCTTTACCTCTTTTCTTAATATAAGCTCTATATCCGTATCTGTCAGCTCTTTCTCGGAAGCAATCTGAGCATTCTTAATTGAGGCCATTGCCATTTTGAGTATATCTGCTTTCTCCACCTCTCCTTTCTTAGAAGCATCAAACATATCCTTTCTTAATGTATCCATTAAAGACATTGGAGGAAAATGACAATTTATTTAGCTCTTCTTGCAGCTGCTCTTCTTCTTCTTTTCATCTTAGCCCACTCTCTTCTCTTCTGTATATCTTCATCTGCTTTCTTAGTTCTATACTGCTTAGCCCTATATGTTTCTAATATCTTCTCCCTAAGAACCTCTCTGTGAAGTCTTTTGAGTGCACTATCTATATTTTCGTTAGAATGTACTATTACAGACATTGTTTATTTTTTAATATTATAGCTTGGTGATTATATCACACCGTATTACTTCTTTACCACTTTCTTTTCGAAATTTTCCTTTCTTCGATTATTTGCCCTTAATTCTTTCTCTTTTTTCATTCTTTTACTACTACTCTCAATATTTTTTCTCACTTTATTAAAACCTATTTTTAATTTCTCTACCATATTTCCAATTAAACCTACAGAGAGATATATTCTTTCTCCTATCCATGTCCAAGTGAAGCCCAAGAAGAGGAGAATTGCTCCAAAGATTAAGGATGACTCTGTTTCATCAAATATACCTGTTTCCGGAATCACTACATCCTCTACAATCGGAGGCTCCTCTGATGCTGGTGGTTCCTCAGGTGGAGGTGGTTCCTCTGGTGGAGGGGGTTCTTCTGGCTTCTCCAAAACAGTGAAGGTCGCAGAGAGAACACAACCATCCCCTCCTGCTCCTTTTTTATCTTTCCAACTACTACTTATACTGTATTCCCCTGGCTCCAAACAACTATCCTGAGAGCTTAATATTTCACTAACTTTAGTCTCTGTTGCCTTTTCAGCCTTAGTGAAGCCAGTTCTGTTACTACCGTTTAATTTAACACTTATCGAAGATCCATCTATACCATCCGAATCTTTGGCGATAAAGGCATATGATATATCTTCACAATATTCATACGTTCCAGATGGTTTCTTTTCCCACTCTCCGCTATCACATACGTTGGCAGCAGTAACTGTGGGTTTCTTACAATACCTCTTTACAACAAATTTGTTTTGACATCCCAAACATTTCCCATTACATGAGGTCTTTGCCTGACATCCTGATGCCCTAGAGCCTGATTCTCCTGACACACCACAGTTTACCCAACCGGAAGGACATGAAGGCGGAGTACAGCTAGAAATTTGACCACAGGCAGGTCCACAGGAGAAATTATTGTATGCCCTACATCCACATTTGAGATGACTAGGATTTGAATCACCCTTACACCCACAGTATGCTACATTAGGCCATTCACAAGCTGGACATTGACTACCTGATCCGCATGACCCACCTGCAGATGGTGGAGGTTTGTTTTGTCCTTTCTCTCCGCATAATATATAGCAACTGGTTCCCGTACCTACTACCCATACACCAGACTCACACTGACAACGAAGACAGCCTGGAAGTACTTTTCCGTCTGTGCCTATACATCCAGCATCGGCTATTTCTGGTGCTAAAGATCTTTCCTGATTAACTCTCCAAAGCAGAAGTATTCCAGAAAAGGCTAACAAGAAAGAAAGAACTAACATAATAATGATATTCCTTTTGTTTACCCTCCTTGGCAGCTTTACTTCCATTAGCCAAACATATTTCTCATATTATCTATATTCACGACATCCTTTATCATAATTAGAATTATCAAGATTATTAAAAATGCCATGCTAATATTGATTATGATCGCCTCTATTCTTTCATCTAGATCCTTCCTGAACATCCCCTCTATTAGTAATATTAAAACTCTTCCCCCATCCAAAGCAGGAACAGGAAGAAGGTTCATAATTGCTAAAGATATAGATAAATCTGCTATTAAAGAAAGGAATACAACTATACCCCTACTCTTTAAATTATCAATCAAAAGAAATATACCTATAGGGCCAGATACTGTATTTGAAAGTTCTGAGTAATCTCCAGTCTCTCTCGCAGTACCTATCATAGATCCTAGAACTCTGGAAATAATCTTAAGATTATTTATCAAGTATACGCCTCCGGCAGATAGCTTAACATTCTCGTAATCCAAGATATATCCATGGGATACAAATATACCTATTTTACCTTCCTCATCGACCTCTACGTCATAGTTAGAACATCCTTCCAAAGAATCATTGCATACCAAAACATCAACCCTTTCCTTCGCTTTTAGACTATTTATTAACCCATCTCTGTCAGTAACTCTCTCTCCATCTACCTCACTTATTATTCCATACTGAGGAAGCCCTGCTATCTCTGCATTACTCTCCGGAGCTACCTCATAGCCCACAACCTTCCTCACCTCTACTCCAACAATATCTATTCCTTCCATATTTATATATATAGGGGACGTTTTCCAACTACTTAAACCTAATATTATGTAGTAGAAGAGTATTGCAAAAATAATATTCATAAACACACCAGCTAACATAACAAACATCTGGACTACCTTAGGTTTATTATTTAGATTATATTCACTTTTATTAAGATCCTTTCCCTTTTCATATTCTCCCGGATCACCATCCCCCAGTATCTTAACAAACCCTCCAAGAGGTATTATCCTAATACAATACAGTGTTCCTTTGTATTTCTTGGATAGTAGTTTAGGACCAAAACCTAAAGAAAACTCATATACCTTAGCTTTAACCAATTTTGCAGATAAAAAATGACCTAACTCATGGATAAAAGTTAAAAAGCCTATAACTAGTATGAAAAGCAAAATGTTTACTAAGATTGAAAGCATATATTGAAAGCAAAAGTTAAATAGTTAGTAGCTCTTCCTCTTTAGCGTTCCTTATATCCTCTATTTGTTGATTTGCTTCCTTTACAACCTTCTCTATCTCATCCCTTAACCTATCAGCCTCATCCTCTGAAAAACCTCCCCTCTGTGCTTCATCTATCTCTTTCATATACCTCTGCCTTACCTGCCTTACTGCTACCCTTCCATCCTCTATTCTCTCCTTCATCACTTTGACATATTCTAATCTTCTTTCCTCAGTTAAATCAGGTATCTTAACCAATACCCTATCACCCTCAGTTATTGGAGAAAATCCCAAATTGGCACTACTGATTCCTTTCGCGATACTTTCTAGTATTGTCTTATCCCATGGTTGAATATTAATTGTTTTAGCATCAACTGCACTAATTGTTGCTAAATTCTTTAGTGGAGAGGTAGTCTCATACGCATTAATTAGCACCTCTTCAACTAATTCGGGAGTTGCCCTTCCTGTCCTTATCTGTGATAGATCCTCCTTTATATGATCCAAACACTTCCCTATATCTGTTTTAAATGATTCTATATCCATACCAAAATATTAATATTTTAATAGGATAATTGTATATTAATTAGGAGGAAAGATAAAGGGAGAAGCTGCCTTGTTATTTCAATTCCCAAACGAGAAATCTCTTAATCTCTATAGGCTCACCCATTTTCTGTATTGCATCATCCAGAAGATTTCCCATACTCTTAGAATCATCTTTAAACCACTTCTGCTCAAGCAAACATTTCTCTTCGTAGTATTTATTTAACTTCCCTTCTACTATCTTCTCTACTATATTATCTGGCTTGCCCTCACTCTTTGCTTCTTTAGTAAATAGTTCTCTTAAACTATCCGTTTTCTCATCAGTTATACTCTCTTTGGACACATACTCTGGCTTCATGGCTGCAACCTGAAGAACAACCTCATGAGCGAATTTTTTAAAATCTTCATTTCTAGCCACAAAATCTGTCTTACAATGCACCTCTACTAAAGCAGCTAATCTTTGATCCTTTCCATGAACATATGATTCAATAATTCCCTCCCTCTTCTCCTCTAAACCTTCCCCTATAGGCTCATCCCAACCTCTTTCCTTTATTAATTCAACTGCTTTCTCAAAATCTTTCTCAGCTTCTTCAAAAGCCAATTTACACAATCCTATCTTAGCACCTGTTAAATTCCTTAACCTACTTATCACATCACTTCTCTTATTAATATACTCAACTGCCTTCTTCATGTCTCCATCAGATTTTGTTAACGCCTCTTTACAAAGCGCCATTCCAGCGGATGTCTTTGCCCTTAATGTTTTTATATCCTCGACAGTAACTGCCATAATTCGCAAATTAAAAATTATTTAATTGCTTTAAGTATATCCTTAACAGCTTTCTCCCCTATACCTTTTATCTCTAAAAGTTCTTGCTCGCTCTTCCCTTTAAGTTGACTTACTGTTTTAATCTTAGCATCTTTCAGTGATTTCTCAATCCTACTACCTAATCCTAACTCCTCTATCTTTACGGATTTCTCTTTCTCTTCTTCAGCAGCCTTTATTTCTGCATCTATATCCTTCTCCTTTTTCACAACCCTCACCACAGATCCTGTAGTGTCAGCCTTAACCTTCCCTTCCCTCAATGCTTTCATCCTTTCTCTCTCCTGCTCTTCCATCTTCTCCCTTCTCTCTCTTTCCTCTAGATACTCTCTATTTATTTTTTCTAATTTAGCCTCATGATCCCTTCTCAAAGATATTAGAGATAGGGAGTTCTTTGATTCACCCACTACATCTCCAAATAGATTTACGAACAATGAAATACTTTTTATAGAATCATCATTTGCTGGTATGGGAAAATCTATGAGATCAGGATTACAATTAGTATCTATCAAAGCAACAATTGGAATTCCGGCAACCCTAGCCTCTTTAATAGCATTTTTCTCTACCTTACTATCTACAACCACAACTACTTCAGGGAGCTTATCCATGAATTTAATTCCACTATATATCTTGTTTAATCTTTCAACATCTCTTTGGAGTAGAAGTCTCTCTTTTTTAACCAAACCTTCTAAACCTCCTGCTAATTGCTCCTCCATCCTAACCAATCCCTGTACACTCTTTTTTATAGCATCAAAGTTAGTAAACAAACCACCCATCCACCTCTTATTTATATAGAACATACCCTTTTCTTCTGCAACCTTCTGAACAATAGAAGCTGCTTGTCCCTTTGTACCAACTATTAAAACATTCCCCTTTTCAGCGAATTTACTTAACTCAGCAAGAGTACCTTCCAATATCTCCCTTGTTTTAACCAAATCTATAATATGGATTCCATTCCTCTCCTCATATATGTACTTCTTCATACGAGGATTCCAGGCACTCTTTTTATGCCCAAAATGACACCCCGCCTTAAGTAGATCTATGAGCTCTGGTACTTGAAAACTCTTGTTTTTAGTCTCTGTTTTCTTTAAGACTTCTTTTTTGACCTCTGTCATAATATTTCCTTTCCTTTTTTAATATCTTTGTTGGACTATGTCCAGGATAGGAACAAAGATATATGAGATTAAATAACTGTAGGATTATACAAACAAATCCTTCTGTTGACAAGCCAACCTACGTCCGGTTTGCACAAAAACACCTGGTGATATAAATACTATACTGCATTTATATATACTTTTTAACACACTATGGGTATTGCGAATCCTATTCACACCTCCACCCTCTTCCACTCATCTTTCCCTATTACAATATGGTCTAAAAGATTTAACCCAACCAAATCCAAACCTTCCTTAATCCTCTTTGTGATCTCTATATCTTCTAAGCTAGGAGTCGCATCTCCTGATGGATGATTATGTGCCAATACCACACTACTAGCATTTAACTCTAAAGCTGGAATTATTATATCCCTAGGCAAAACCCCCACCCCATCCAAGCTTCCAATACATATTACCCTCCTATCCAGTACTTCAAATCTACTATTAAGAAATAACGCAACTATATGCTCCTGTTTCTTTTTCCCCACATCTCTCAAAATCACATATGCCTCTTGCGAATTCCTGACAAAACTCCTTTCCTTACAAGACAAATCATATAATCTCCGTCCCAACTCAATCCCACACAATATTCGCATAGCCGTAACTATCCCTATCCCATCAACCTCTGTAATATCGGAAATGGTAATCTCTCTTCCCTTATTTAACACTCTTCTAATCTTGCTAATTACTCCTCTAGAAACACTTAAAAAGTCCTTTCCCTTAATACCACTTTCAACTAATATAGCTATTAAGTCCATATCACTAAGATTATCTATACCCTTTTCTAAATATTTCTCTCTTGGAAGCATATAACTATCGTATCAGACAGTTATTAAAAAAAGATTAACTTCTCGATTTTTTCTTACGCTTACTCTTAGCCTTCTTAATGTATTTACAATTAGGATAATTGCTACATCCTGTGAAGGATCTTCCCCATTTTCCCCTTCTCTCCACTAAATGGTGACCACACTCAGGACATTTTTCATTCAGAAGTAAAGAAACAATACCCTTACACTCAGGATATTTCTCGCAAGCCCAAAATTTACCATACTTTCCATTCTTTAAAACCATATTACTCTTACACTCAGGACATTCCTTAGGCTTAAAATACTTCTCCTTATCTAATTCCTCTTCTCCTCCACTCAAATCCTTCATACCTTTACACTCTGGGAATTTAGCACAACTTAAAAATTTGCCATACCTACCAACCCTAACAACCATCTCCCCCTTACACTCAGGACATTTTTCATCAGACTTCCCCAATATCACGACATCATCTTTTTTAACGTTTTTATCTGCCACCCCTATACTATCCATTAATGGCTTATATTCATCATCTATTACCGGTATATATTTTTTCTTGCCCAAAGCTATATCATCTAACTCGTCCTCTACTTTGGCAGTATACTCATAATCAACTAACCTCTTGAAATTATCCCTTAAGAAATTTGTAACAACTCTACCGACATCCGTTGGAAGTATCGCTCTAGCCTCCATTTCTACATACCCCCTACCCTGTATTGTTGATATTATGGAAGCGTATGTGGAAGGCCTACCTATACCCAATGCTTCTAATTTCTTTATCAAAGATGCCTCTGTGTATCTAGCAGGAGGTTGTGTAAATTTCTGATCATTTACAAATTCTACCTTCTCTAATTCATCTCCCTTTTTGATTTGCTCTATCTCTTGTAAATCATCATCCCCCTTCTTGATCCCCAAAACCTTCCTAAAGCCATCAAATATTGTTTTTTCACCACCCATTGTAAATATATATTCAGGATTTTTGATATCCTTTGGAACCAAAGAAACATTTAATACCTCTACTTCTTTACTACTCATTTGACTTGCAACTGCCCTTCTCCATATTAATTCATACAATTTGGATGCAGATCTTCCATGCTCTTTCTCTATTTTAGAAAAATCGAGATTAAAGTCTGTTGGCCTTATAGCCTCATGCGCTTCTTGTGCATTTTTAGATCTATTTTTGTAATAATTGGGCTTCTCTGGTAAATACTTTTCCCCATATTTCCCTATAACCAACTTTCTAATCTCTCCAATCGCCTTGTCACTTAGATACACTGAATCTGTTCTCATATATGTAATGTATCCGGCTTGATATAGGGTTTGTGCTACATTCATAGTCCTTTTAGAAGTGTATCCCAAAGCATTATTTGCAACTTGCTGTAGTTTAGATGTTGTGAAAGGAGGATAAGCATGCTTACTAACATTCCTTTTAGTAACATCTTTAACCCAAAATTTACTCTCCCCTATCTCTTTTTCAAATTTCTCTACCTCTTCCTTACTCTTTGGTACATACTTCTTTCCATCTTTTTTAGCTAATTTAGCTATCAAAATATTTTCTTTCCCATCTTTTAGCTTTACAGATACCTCCCAATACTCTTCTGAATTAAATGCCTCCCTCTCCTCTTCTTTTTCTACTACCAATCTCAATGCAACTGATTGAACTCTTCCAGCAGAAAGACCGTACCATATCTTCTTCCATATTAATTCGGAGAGCTTATACCCTACCAACCTATCTAATACTCTTCTTGCCTTCTGAGCCTCTACTAAATCAATATTTATATTACCTGGCTTACCTACCGCCTCATTTACGGCATCTGCTGTTATCTCATGAAATGTCACTCTCTTAGCATTTTTTAATCCCAAAGAATCCATTACATGGTATGCTATTGCCTCCCCCTCCCTATCTGGATCCATTGCTAAATATACATTTCCATCTTTTGGGACTGCTTTCTTTAATTCTTTAATAATCTTTCCTTTCCCATATATCGTTTCTAACTGAGGCTCATATCCATTCTCTACATCTACTCCTAGATTACTTTTGGGGAGATCAATTATATGACCTACTGTTGCCATTACCTTAAAATCATCTCCTAGATACTTATTTATGGTCTTCGCCTTAGAAGGTGACTCTACTATCAAAAGATTTTTATAATTTGTTTTTGCCATCTGTTTAAAATACAGTATATATGTTTACATTGTCAATTTGTTCATCTTCCTTATACACCTCAACTACAACTTAAACAATACTTGATCATCCTCAACTCCCAGTACTTGCTTAAAGTCATCTAAACATGTGATTATACCAGCCCCCTCCCTAGCAAGTATGTTACAACCGTGTGACATTTTGTTATTAATATTACCAGGAATTACGTATACATCCCTGTTAAATTCCAAAGCCAAACCTGCTGTGATCAGGGATCCACTTCCCAATCCGGCCTCTATAACAATTGTCATTTCAGAGATTCCTGCAAGTAGTCTATTTCGCAAAACAAACATCTCTCTTTTTAGAAAAGTATCTTTTGGGAACTCCGCAAGAACCAGTCCCTTTCTCTTTATGTTTTCAAATAGTTCCCTATTACATTTAGGAACAGCAGTATCAATCCCCCCTGGAACTATCGCAATTGTATTTATTCCCCTTTTAAGGCACACCTCATGCACATACGCATCGACTCCCTTAGCCAATCCACTCACTACTACGATATCCAATTCCTTAAGAAAATCATGTAACAGATACTCTATACACCACTTCCCATACTGCGTAATGTTTCTTGTACCAACAAATGTAACTAACCTCTTCTCTAATAGAGATACATTACCCTCGTAGTACAGCTGTTTGGGAAGTTTAGGTAGTTCTACAAAAACCACCTCTGTTTGTTGTCCTGAATTAAACTGCATACAATCATTATTGCATGCAATTATTAAATCTAGATTAACTCATTCTCAATCATCCATTCAATCATTTGCCTTGCCAATCTAACAGCATTAATACTTTCTCCACCATCCTCGAGAAATATTGTGAAAGAGTATTTAGGATTTTCATAGGGGAAGAAACCCGTAGCCCAAGCATGAGTATTTTCATACTGCCCATCCTTATTTATAGCCCCAAACTCTGCAGTACCTGTTTTAGCTGCAACGGCCACCTTCATCCCCGAAAGAGTTCTAATTGTTGCCCTAGGACCATTTACTGCTGCCCACATACCCTCCCTAACTGTCTTAAGGGATTCCTTGGACGCAACCTCTGTATATATTGGTTCATATTCCAATGTTGTCCTTTCTTTCTCTTCATCTAGGAAATACCCTCCCACGTGAGGAGTGTATAGCGTACCATCATTGGCGATAGCAGAAACCCAATTAACCATTTGCAATGGTGTGACCAAAGCAATACCTTGGCCTATGACAGAGTTACATGAATCTCCCTCTGGATACCATACAGGGTCTAGCCAAGGACTAATGGTATTGGCAAGAGCTATCTTATTCGCAGGAGAAGGCATCCTTCCAGGAGCCTCCCCTGGGATATCTATTCCTGTATATCGCCCTATTCCAAACTTTTCCAAATATGGAACTAACTTATTCATATCCCAGTTCCTGATTAATTCACAGAAGTAGATATTTGAAGAAACCGCTATTGCATCTATCAAATTCAAAGATCCATATGCTATATTGCGATAGTCTTGGAAAGGAGCACCACTAGAAAATGTATACCCCCTCCTACTCACATATATCGTATTCTTTGTAATTGCCTTGCCTTCCAATCCCCCCACAGCAACTATGGTCTTGAATGTGGAGCCTGGGGGCATCTGTGCAGCTATTGCCCTATTCATTAGCGGATTTCGAGTATCATTTATTAACTCTCCATACCCTGCAACAGATATACCTCCGACAAAAAGGTTGTTATCATAGCTAGGAAAAGAGACTAATGCTAATATTTCCCCCGTATTAGGATCTTGAAGTATTCCTGCCCCCCCTACTGCACCGTATTCTGAAACTCCATTTTGGAGAATCTCATACAACTTCCTTTGCATCTCCAAATCCAAAGAAAGATACAAATTCTTACCAGAGACAGGCTCCTTTACAATATATCCTTCTTTTGAAATAGTCCTTCCCATGGCATCCACTTCCCAAGCAATTTCTCCATACTCACCTAAAAGCTCCTTGTCATATTTCCTCTCAAGACCTGTTCTTCCTATAACATCCGTTGGTTGAATATACTCTAACTCATCTAAATCTTCGGCAGAGACTGTACCTGTATACCCTAAAATATGTGACAGTATTTCCCTCTCTGGATACATCCTCTTATTACCACTATCTATATACACACCTGGAAGACTCTCAGCTCTAGCCTTAATCTTTATTGCAGTATCATTATCTATATCCGTAGCTATCAATATTTCTGTAAAATAGGGACTTTCCTTGTGCAAAGAGTATATCTTCTCCGAAATTGAGGTATATGGAGGAATCTCCTCATCATCTGCTACTGTATTACTCCAATTATCACCCAGGATACCCGCAAGGGTATCACTGGATTCCTCCACTAACTGTGTATCTATATATCCATCCTCATCAAGATAGTGTTCTAATGCCAGATACACGTTCATAGATGATTCATTAACAACAAGCTTTTTCCCATTTCTATCAAATATAACTCCCCTATATGCAGGAATTTTTCTTATTTTAATCTGATTATTTTCCGATTTTATTAGCATTTCTTCCCCATGTGCGACTTGCAAAGAGGACAATTCCAGTATTAATACCGCAAAGAATAGTATAAAAATGAAAAATATTAATAAATAATTCCACCTCAAATCAGAATTAGACTGCGAAGGTTGAAGAAGTGATCTCTTAATATTCTTTGTCATATACCCCACATCAAACCCCTTCCCCCCATTAGAGACATTTCTTTTAACAGTGCTATTTAGCTGTTTTGATATTTTTAAATCCATACCTTATTTTAATCGAATTTGCGAAGCATTTCCCCTACTTCTAAATCCAGTAAATATGTTTTCTAAAAGTATAAATAAAAACGTTGTAACAACAGCCTTAATTATAGAAGAAAGAATATCATTCAAGCTTAAAAATCCGAACCTTCCAGTTACTAAAAAATTTGGAGTTATAACAAGAAGTATGTAGTATATTGCCACAACAAAGAATTTAACCAGAAATGCAGTAATATCGGAGTCAAGGGAAAAGAAGACTGAACTTAACATCAAGATACCTAAAACAACAGAAATGATCAACAAATTGCTCCCAAGGGGTAAATTATTTACAACATCCAGTAGCAGGGAGATTATTCCAAATATAACAAGAAGTGGCTTCCAATCGATCTTTTTAAACAGAAAAAGGAAGAGAACAATCACAACTCTAAAATTAAAGAGTGCTACTAATAAACTCTCCACAAATAAAATTGCAAAGACACCCAAAACTGTTAAAAGAATGTTTATAGCCATATCTATATTTAAATTAAAAAGTTACCCTAACAAATACCGTTACCAACCTGTTATAGTCAACTATCGACGATACATAGCCTGTTCTAGATGTGGCAGCAGGATTTTCTGAAAGACCTACTAAGTATCCTAAAATCAAATACTCCCCGACCTTTGAATCGTTTACAACAACAACATCACCATTGCTAATATCTGCATCCATAGCAATGTTTTCTATTCTAATACCGTCTGCAGACCCATTAACTACCCCCCTAGCAAGAACACTTATATCCTCTCTCACCTTCCCTTCCTCCACCCCTTTTTTTACAACTATTACTTCTAGATTACTACTTCTATTAGTAGCCAATCTAACCAAGGAAGATTCCCTGTCTACACCAGTAACTATCCCAACAAACATGTTTCCCAAAGTAACCACATCACCTACCACTACTCCCGAACTCTCTCCCTTGTTTATCCTTAAAAAATCATACTCCTCTCCGTTTAAAACCTTTGCCATAATGTAGTTTTGATCAACACCGACAAGTGCTATTTGCTTCTTTAATGATTCATTTTCCTCTTTGAGTAATGTATAAAAGGAATTTTCTACTTCCTTCTCGTATATGTCTATACTCAACTGGTTATACTCATCCCTAAACTCCCTTAAACGAATAAATGTTTCAAGATACTCCCTCCCTTCTCTACCAATAACACTGGCCTCATAAGCAACAGGTGACACCACAAAGGAAATTCCAGATCTCAAAGGAGAAAGTATACCCAATGTATCCATCAGAAAAAATAACACACCCGCAAATACAGAAAAGACCAGAAGGAAATACTCTTTAGATAATTGACTTGTACCCTTTTTCATTATGACTAATAAAGATTAAACCAATTCCTGCCACGATTTTTGGACCCTGTCTAAAAGTTCTATATGGTCCAACATCAATGCTGTACCTCTAGCGACTGTAGAAAGAGGATCCTCCACTACCTTAACAGGAATATTTAATTCCTTGGACCAAAAGACGTCCAACCCCCTAATAAGAGCTCCTCCCCCTGTCAGACTTACACCTGTAGTAAGTAAGTCCCTCAGAAGCTCTGGAGGTGTCTCCTCTATAGCATCTTTTATAGATTCCGTTATTATCAATATTGAATTCATCATCCCCTCCCTTACTTCTATGCTACTAAGCTCTACTGTCTTTGGAAGACCTGTTAATAGGTCCCTACCTTGCACATTTACCTTTTTCTCTTTCTTCATTGGCATGGCAGATCCCATTGATATTTTGATATCCTCGGCTGTTCTCTCCCCAATTAACATATTGTACTTACTTCTAACATAGTTAATGATATCTTCATCCATTTCATCCCCAGCTACCTTCATAGTCTTGTCTACAACTATGTCACCCAAAGAGAATACTGCTATATCAGTAGTTCCTCCTCCAACATCTATAATCATACTTCCAGAGGCATCTTCTATAGGTAGGCCTGCACCTATTGCAGCTGCCATAGCTTCCTCTACAATGAATACCTCCCTAGCTCCTGCTGTTTTTGCTGCATCTATAACCGCTTGTCTTTCAACTTCAGTTACAGAGGAAGGCACCCCCACTATCACCCTTGGCCTAGGTATCTTAAAACCCTTACCAAAGTAGTTATGTGCTTTATGTATAAAATGATGAATCATGGCCTGCGTAGTATCAAAATCCGATATTACTCCATCCTTAAGAGGTCTTATAGCAACAATATTTGCTGGAGTTCTCCCGATCATTTGCCTGGCTTCTTTCCCGACTGCTAGTATTGTTTTACTTCTCTTTTCTATAGCTACAACAGAGGGCTCTGATACAACAATCCCATGATTTCGCATATATACCATGGTGTTAGCAGTCCCCAAGTCTATTCCTAAATCATATGTTACAAGTCCCCAAAGGGATTCAAAAAAATTCATAATTGTTATACTGATTCTATCATTTAAGAAAAAAGAACACGAGTGTCTGTGTTAAAAAATATCAACTGTATACTGATTATTTTTCTGTTCCAGATTCCTTCTGCAATCTCTTGTAACACTTCATACAGGTAGATACTTTCATAGGTTGACCATCTACTTCGACTTCTATGCTTCTAAGATTAGGCTTAAACTGCCTCTTTGTCTTAGGTGCTTTATATCTCCAACCAACGGAGTGCTTATGCTGTATCCTATTTCCAGCTACTGTAGATTTTCCACAAATTTCACATAATTTTGACATAACGAGGGTATTATATATAAGTTGAGAGATTCAGTCAATGTAGATGATATAATTAGATATGATCACTTCAGAAACAATATATTGGATTCTATTTGCAATCCCATCAATATTAGTAGCATCAACTATTCATGAGTATGCACATGGATTAGCTGCTTTCAAATTAGGTGACCCTACTGCAAAATCTGAGGGTCGACTCACCTTAAATCCATTAGCACATATAGATCCTCTGGGAGCACTCTGTATGGTACTTTTTAGATTTGGTTGGAGTAAGCCAGTACCAATAAATGAGTATAACTTCAACAAGAGAGAGTTTGGTACTGCAATTACGGCACTAGCTGGTCCCCTATCAAACATTCTTATGGCAATCGTATTAGGATTAATAAACTATATATTTAGGCCTGATTTAACAACTATTGCAGGCTCCTTCCTACTAACCTTTACACTAGTCAACTTGGCGTTAGCTTTCTTCAATTTAATACCAATTCCACCATTGGATGGACATAAGATAGTAAGAGCTATACTGCCAAGAAGTATCCGCTACTACTGGGAGCAGTTAGAGAAGATTCAATTCGTTATGTTAGCTATTTTGATCCTTCCCATAGCAAATTCAGGGTCTTTAGCGGGGATATATATATCAACCGTAATAACTAGAAGTTTAACTATACTGGGCTTCCTCTAGAATCGGCCTTATAGGCTCAAATATATTTGTATTTCAATGTTTCTTTGGGGTAAAATATACTGCTCTAGTTGGAATACTGTGGTTTCATAGCTCCATACTAAAGAGCTTAGGGATTCCAAACAGCAAAAATTGCTTGGTCCCGTGGGACCAGGTTGCGGAAACCCACTTTGAATACAGAGCTCTATGATTCCACACCTTCTAGAGCATTTCCCTTCTTATATTGACTATATTTTCTACATATATTAAACTTGCAACTGCGAATGCCGAAGTAGCTCAGTTGGTCAGAGCAACTGTTTTGTAAACAGTAGGTCAAGAGTTCGAATCTCTTCTTCGGCTCCAATAAGCAGAGGTGGCGGAGTGGTCAAACGCATCGGACTGTAAATCCGACTCCTTCGGGATACACAGGTTCAAATCCTGTCCTCTGCATCCCGCTAACTTATAGTGTGGAGGGTTGTCCAGAATGCTAAATCAGCATCTCGACATCTTCCTATAATTGCTGGATTAGCTCAGTTGGTTAGAGCACATTCATGGTAAGAATGAGGTCCTGAGTTCGATTCTCAGATCCAGCTTTGTCCCATAGTTTTTACAAATTCTAATTAATAGTATATAATGCTCGCTATTCTTTTAAATTTAACCTTAATATATTATGCCTGTAAAGACAGAAGGTTTTAACGGAGGATCAACCTCATATATAACAGAAGATTGTATGGAAATATCTTCTGAGACACTAGAGTCACTTTCCGATGGGGTTAATCAATTATTAGACGAAACAGGGATATTCAATATAGTAGACGACGGATTGGGTGTAAGGACACAATATAGTAATGATTTCGTAGGACCAAATGTTATAGTATATCCGCCAGAAGACATTACCTCTGATGAACGCAAAATGTTGTTTAGTAAACAAAAAAGATGTTTAGCCTTAGTTTTTAATCTAGGGGACAAAAAAGTAGTTGCTGTAGAAGACCATAATTTTGACAATGGATATAGTAATAGCATCAAAGATTGGATACCCTATACCATACTAGAAGGTTTGAAGTTTGCAAAAAAGAAAGACACTCTATCTTGGACAATTCTCTAATCAAAACTCCGAATCCCAACCGGCAGACCTTAATTTACTAGCCATTTCAATAGGAACACCTTGAGGATCCATGTATACCCCTGCACCAGAACCATCATTGATTAAAATAGCCTCTACTTTTAATAGAACTTTCCCATCTTCCTTCTGACTAAGTGAACAGAAAAGCCAATCCACTCCTCCACTTGTATCCGTCGTTATCCCTTTTGCTGCTAATTTCAAACTTTTTGTAGGACCCTCGATAATCTTTCCATTTTCTACATCTGGAGGAAATATCGTTGATACCCTCCCTGAGACTACTATTGGCATCACAACATATGACACTCCTCCCTTCCTGGAATCTGAATATACCGTTTTCTCCTTACTCCCCTGATGATTCTCAGCAAAATTAGTTCCCCTAAAAGCCCTATTGTAAGGAACAAAAGCCATATACGGAAATACTTGTCCTGCCTCTAACCCCTCCCCCGAAGGAAAATTGAGAAACGTTATCCCTTCTGGGAAATATCCTGTATTATATGTAACCTCTGCCTCTACACCACCTATACTAATAATACCACCCTCTGGCAGTGCGTTGGGATAGTATGTGCCATCTGGACCGTATGCTCCCAAAGGAGATACCACCATAAACTCATAGTCTATCCCTGGGAAAACAATTCCACCTTTTTCTGTAATTGGATCTATTTCTTGAACGGAAGGCATCATCTGATCCTCCCTAACCGCCTCAATACCGGGAGTAGAATACATCTCCTCTGAAGTCTTTCCCGTTGTCTCCACTACAGGAGCAGTATTAGAATCGTAATTATCCACGGTCATTGCAGACACAGCATCCTTTGGAGTAAGGGCTCCTGCTACAGCCAGACCAGCAGCTACTATTCTAGCCGATTTTGAAGATCCCTCAGAACTCTCCGTTGTAGAATTTCCTCCCTTTATATTTTCATCCATATATTAAATAAATAATACACCAATATATAATTTTTTCAAAACCTAAAAAATATTTGACCTCCCCTACTATTTCCAATATAATACGGAGTATTTTCCCATTATTCTAAATTTGATTCCCGAAAAATATGGCTAAAGTAAAGAGAGATATCATTGCTTTTAAATGTGAGATCTGTGGAACAAAAAACTATACTGCGTTTAAAGGTAAAAATCTGAAAGAAAAAATTGAAAAAAAGAAGTACTGTTCCAAGTGCCAGGCACATACAGTACATAAAGAGACCAAAGTAAAACAGTAGCTCTTTTACCAATTTAGGGCCCATAGTTTCAATTGGTAAAACAGCGGTCTCCAAAACCGTAGTTCTCCGTTCAAGTCGGAGTGGGCCTGCCAAATATATATAAAGATGAAAATAAGAGATATAGTAACAGAATTAAAGAATAGTAAGTGGCCTTCTAAGAAGGAATTATTGCAGTTAACAATATATACACTAATACTGTGTGGTATAATCGCTGCCGTAATGGTAGGTCTTGATTTGATTCTTTTCAAATTAAGAGATTGGTTTCTTAATGTTTAATTAAACAAATATGACAAAAGAAATTAAAAAAGAAAAGAAAGTAGTAAAAAGTAAAAAGAAGAGCAATCCTAATGCTAAGTGGTATGTGTTAAATATTAGAACTGGATACGAAAATAGTATACAGAAGGAAATAAATCAAAGAGCAGAAGCAACAGGGATGCAGGATAAGATTGTAGATATATTAGTTCCTGTACAGAAGAAGATTTTTGTTAAAAAAGGCAAACAGGATGTGAAAGAAGAGAAGATATTTCCTGGATATATTCTAATCAAGATGGAATTAGACAATAAAACATGGGATATAGTAACTAATACAGAGGGGGTAAGGGGCTTTGTTAAAACAGATAAATATCCAAAGCCTTTGGCAGAATCTGAGGTAATGGCAATTACAAAATTCATGGAAGTGGAACAGCCATCATTTAAGACATCATTTAGTGTTGGAGAAGCAGTTAAAATAACTGATGGTGCATTTGCAGACTTCATAGGAAGTGTACAAGAGATAGATACTACTAAAGGAAAGATAAAAGTCCTCATCTCATTCCTTGGTAGAGAGGCTCCTGTAGAGCTTGATCTTTCTCAAGTTACTAAGCTTTAGAATATTTAAATAGTTTATACTAATATGGCAAAAGAGATTAAAAAAGTTATAAAAATAACAATACCAGCTGGACAAGCTACAATGGCACCTCCAATAGGTCCAACATTAGCTCCATACGGTATTAATACACAAGATTTTTGCTCTCAATTCAATGAAAGAACAAAGGAGAGTAATGGTATCCTGACTCCTGTGATATTGACTATATACGAAGACAGATCCTTTGATTTCATACTAAAAACTCCTCCCACATCTGAGTTGATAAGGAGGGAGTTAAAAATCAAAAGGGGTTCTGACAAACCTAACTTAAACAAAGTTGGAAAGCTTTCTAAGGAACAGGTTAAAAAAATAATAGACATTAAGATGCCAGACTTAAATACATCTGACTATGACCAAGCAGCTAAAATAATAGCTGGGACAGCAAAACAGATGGGCGTTGATGTAGAACTTTAATTAATACTAGTACTAGAATGAGAAGAGGAAAAAATTATAAAAAAGTGTCAAAAGATTTAGATAGATCCAAAACATACTCTTTAGAGGAGGGGGTAAAAAAAGTTAAGAGTCTTTCATACTCAAAGTTTGTAGGTTCGCTAGAGGCACATATTGATATTAATATACCTAAAGATAAGGATCCTAAATCAATAAAGGGAAGCGTATCACTACCCCACTCTACAGCTACAAAGAGTGTTAAGATAGCTGTATTTACAACACCAGATAAGGATGAGGTTGCTAAAAAGGCTGGTGCTGATTTTGTAGGATTAGATAAACTTATGAAGGATGTTAAGGATGGTAAGATTGAATTTGATGTTGCAATAGCTACACCTTCTGTTATGCCACAGATTGCTGTATTAGGTAAAGAATTAGGTCCTAAGGGCCTTATGCCTAATCCGAAGGTAGGAACTGTAACTGAGGATATTGCCTCAGTAGTAGAAGAATACAAGAAAGGAAAACAGACATTTACGTGCGATGCTTCAGGCGTAATACATATGAGTGTTGGGAAGTTAGATATGGAGGATGAAAAATTAATCGAGAATATTCATGAGGCTATATCAGCAGTAGAGAGTGCTATTGGAAAAGGATATATGCAAGCTATAAAAAGAATGCATTTAGCACCAACTATGGGACCTAGTGTAAAGATAAGCTACGCTAAGAAAGAGTAATTTATTTGTAAACTTTCTTGCCTCCCTCGTGCCCACCAATATCTAATAGTATTATCCTTTTTTCTTTCTGCTCTATACACCAAATAACCCTAATATCACCAGTTACCCTAGAGCTAAAGATTCTCCCGTGATCTATCACTCCTGTAGAATGGGTCCTCAACCCACCGGCAAAAGGATCTTTTCCCACCCTCTCTATAACCTTAAGATATTTGGCATACAGAACTTTATCCTTTTTATAAATAGTTTTTATTTTTCTAAGGAATTTTTGGTTGAATCCTATCTTATAATTACTCATCGCTTCGCACGTAAGCATCAAGATATTTCAATGCCTCATCTACATTAGGAAACTCTTTCAACTTTCCCTTTCTAGAATCCTCTAAACTCTCTTTTGCAAGTTGTATATATTCAGAATTATTCTCTAATTCTCCTTTCTCCATTTCTTTCATCAAAACATACCTTACATATTCAGGTAAAGAAGCACCTAGATATTCCGCTCTATCCCTAAGTCTAGAATGTAACTTATTAGAGACACTTACTTGTAGTCTATTTTCATATTTTGCCATACAGAAATACTCACAGATTAGTAGCCACATACTACCAGATCACTCACGGAATGTCAATCTACTTTAACACTTCACAAAACCGTCACTATAAGATAAAATCTATAGGCAACAAACTTACTGTTGCTCTTAAAAATTTCCGCATTAAAACAAAGGAGTTACTGATGATTGCTTGGAAGTATCCGTGCTGTGTATGTCCTGTGACACTATGCCAGGGCAGTAAATGCCCCGTTGCAGACAACGAGGAGGAATTTGAACAAAATCTCCTTAATCATATGGAACGCGAGATCCCTGAGGATCTTCCTGAGGACAAGATACAGGGACTACTATTTGAAGAGTTGAAGAAACTTCCTCCGAAGGAGGTTGCTCTTCTTAACTTTCAAATTAGCTAGAAATATCTTATCCCAGACGTCAACCAATAAGCTAGTAAGTTTGTAAACAAAGATAAGGGAGGATGATTGTTTTCATCACAATTTACATTGTATATCACCCTCCCTTCTCGTCCCCCCTGTTTACAATTCACATATTAAGGAGTAGAATACTGCTTTCAAAAATTTGTTGTTCTTAAAAAAGAAAGAGAGAGGCTGATGCAAAAGCAAGAGATACTACCATTGTTGAAAAAGCTTCACATAAGTATCCCGAGAGAAGGAAATTCCATAATCACTATAAAACAGAAGGAGGATGATCCGGACACAATAGTTGTTTTAATAAGAAACAACGAAAGAACTCACAGCTACTCGTGGATCAGATTCCCTTTAGGCGATACTATAACACTCACAATAGAGCTTGAAAACGGAGACCTGAAAGAAGAACAATAACAAATTTGGAAAAGAGAGGATGGCGATTATGTCTCTATATAGATCATTATATCTAGACATATCACATACCACCCTCTCTTGACCAACCCCTACCACACTGATATAATCGCTCTAGTATTAACCTAAGAAACAAGGTACAAACATAAATCCTTGCGAGGTAATATATACATTCAAATTTAAAATATAATAATATGGCAAAAACTCGTACACAAAAAACAGAGTTATTGGATAAATATAAAGATATTCTAAAAAATAAAGTAGGATATTTTTTGGTTAGCTCTGACAAAACAGATACACCAACTGTATCCAAACTTAAGTCTCAACTAAAAGATATTAGCTCTAATTATACCGTTGTCAAGAACAGTATATTTAAAGTCGCCCTACAAGAGACAGAACAACCTATTCAAACACAAGAATTAGATGGTCCAACAGCAGTAATATATTTTGACGAGGACCCAACTGCTCCTGCAAAATTAATCAAGCAATTACAGAAAGAAACAGAATTACTTAGTGCAAAAGGTGGAGTATATGAGGGAGAATTCCTATCTGAGGAGAAAGTTATGCAACTTGCAGAAATTCCATCCAGAGAGGTGTTGTTAAGCCAATTAGTAGGAACTATGAACGCCCCACTATCCGGCTTTATGAATGCCGTCACAGGCAATGTTAAAGGTTTAACCGTGGTTCTTAAGGGCATATCTGAGAAGAATGCTTAATTAGACAAATAACTACTTAATTTAATTAATATACAAATATGGCAGAAGAGACAAAAACATTACCAGAGCTTTCAGCAAATGGTACAAAAGTTCTCGAAATTGTAGAGAAAATGTCTGTCTTAGAACTTGCTGATCTTGTAAAAGTCATGGAAGACAAGTTTGGAGTAAGCGCAGCAGCACCTGTTGCTATGGCAGCACCTGTTGCAGAAGCAGCTCCAGCAGAAGAAGAGAAATCATCTTTCAATATCGTATTAAAGGATGCTGGATCTAACAAGATTGGAGTTATTAAAGTTGTAAGAGAGATAACAGAACTAGGACTCAAAGAAGCTAAAGACCTCGTAGATTCTGCACCTCAAACTGTAAAGGAGAGTGTTGCAAAAGAAGAAGCAGAGGAAATCAAAGGCAAATTCGAGGAAGCAGGTGCTACTATTGAATTAGCATAATCTTCTTAACAATGAGATTAAAAGACCACCCAATGGGTGGTCTTTCCTTTTAATCGACAAGATATATACAAAAGAAGTATAATTACATCGGAATCTGCCATTATAATAAATTATCAACTTAGATATATGGAATACTCTTCTTTTACTCAATGGATATTAGATAACGGAGTATCAAAACAGATGCTAGAGCTACTTGTTGCAATAACCATATTGGCTACAATTGTAAGTATAGCTAGGTACATATTTGGTTCCAAAACATACGGAATATATGCACCAATAATACTGGCTATTGCATACACATATACAGGTTTGAAGTATGGTCTATCTGTAACTACAATCGTTATACTAACTACCCTACTCTCCTACTCAATAATCAAGAGAATTAGAATGCACTACATCACAAGAATAGCAATTAACTACTGTCTCCTATCTATATCCCTAGTGATATTCTTTCTGTTAATCAATCGATACGGTCTGGGATTAGAAAACATGGCACAAATACCCCCACTTGCTGTTATATCAATCGCTGCACTCTCGGATTTTTTCATAAAACAGTATGTACAGAAATCTCTTAAAACATCAGCCATGATACTTCTTAGTACACTCATTATCTCAACTATAGGGTGGTATGCAATCAGTCGAGATTATATATCAAGATATATGTTGGAGAATCTTTGGATCGTACCTCTACTAATATTTGTTAATTTGTTAATAGGTCAATTCAAAGGTCTTAGAGTGAAAGATCTATTCAGATTTAAATCAATAACATCCGAAAAAGAAAATGTTACTAAGCAATAAATACAAAGAAATACTAGGATTAAATAGACGAAATCAGGAATATATTCGTCCGTATAATTCTCCGACTGCAAAAAGTATTGCAGACAACAAAATCCTTACCAAGAAGGTCCTTGCCAAGGAGGGGATAAAATCTCCTGAAGTCTATAAGCTAATCAAAAATAAAAAACAGTTGCGATTTCTAGATTGGGACTCCCTCCCTAAAAGCTTTGTTATCAAACCTAACAAAGGTACTGGAGGAAATGGAATAATAGTCTTCTATGGCAAAAAGAAAGGCGAGAATGTATGGATTAGACCTAGTGGAGAGAATATGAATAAAAGAGACATTACACTCCACATAGAAAACATATTAGAAGGAAGATTCTCGATGGGTTCTAAAACAGACATAGCTATAATAGAGGAACGAATAAAGACAGACCCCCTACTCAAACAGTACTCATACCGAGGTGTTCCTGATATTAGACTTATCTGTTTTAATGGGGTTCCAATAATGGCAATGACTAGATTACCAACAAAACGATCCAACGGTACTGCAAATCTTCACTCTGGAGCTATATGTACAGGTATAGACATTAGTACAGGTATAACAACATACTCTATGCAGATGGCACCTAAGTCATTGTTTAGTGACACATATGAGATTATAGACTCCACAACAGATCTAAAAGAGAACAAAAAACTTAGTGGTATACAAATTCCTTTCTGGGATGAGTTATTAAGAATAGCCTTGGTATGTCAAAAAGTTAGTAAGCTTGGATATATAGGTGTAGATATTGCACTAGATAGAGATAAGGGGCCTGTTGTATTTGAATTAAATGCCAGGCCAGGATTAGGTATACAGGTTGCAAACAGAACAGGCCTTAGGTGGAGATTAGAAAAGGTCAAAGGACTACAAATAAAAAGTATAAAGCATGGGATCAGAGTAGCTAAGAATCTTTTTGGTGGGGAGGTAGAGGAAAGCATAGAGGCAATTAGTGGGAGGAAAGTTGTTAATATCAATGAGAAGATAATTCTGTACTATAACGAAGATAAAGAATTAAAAGATTTGAAAAAAGAGATCACCAATTCATTCATGGATACAGGGATATTAACATCTCGTATATCAAAAAGCATGGCCAATAGAATAGGATTCATGCCAACAATTAAATTCTTCAACTCTTTGCCCATTCCTGAAAAATTTGAATCTCCCAAAGAAGCTCAAAAATATATTGATGAAAATAAGGAGATGTTTAACAATAAAATTTTCAAAAGAGTCGCAAGAGTCGTAGAGGAAAATGGAGTTAAAATAAGACCGGTAGTAGATGTCAAAACCAAGATATCTGGTGAAATTAAAGATATAGAGATGATAATAATAGAAGACTCCATATATCCTGTAGTTATAGGAAGAAATGAACTGAAAGGATATCTAATAGATACGAGTAAAACATTTAAATAAAAACATGAAATCATACGAATACTATCTAAAAGAAGCAGGAAACGTACACCTCGCCTACTACCTAGAGGCAGCTGATGAATTGGATATTAAATACGAAATTTTAATAAGAAGCTTGCTTGCTAAATTTGAATACAAAAAGAAACATTGGTTCATAATTAATACTGTAACACCTCTAACCCCCGCAACAAGTACTACTATATGTAAAAGAAAACACTTAACTAACTTAGTACTAAAAGATAAAGATCTACCAGTACCAATACAAGAGGACATACAAGCCCCTATAGATGCAATTAAGTTCTTTGGAAAGTACAAAGATATTGTATTAAAGCCAACACAACAGTTAGGCGGTATAGGAGTCACTATCTTGCCCCAAACAGAAGAACAGGTGTTAAAGGCATATGAAATAGCTTTAGAGAATTCTAAATCTATATCTAAAAGCAAGGTTTTAGCGGAGGAGTTTATGCATGGTGAAAACTACAGATTCTTAGTCGTAGGAGAGAAGGTTATTGGTGTAGTTAGAAGGAAAGCAGCCCATGTTATTGGCAATAGCAAGAATACTATAAGGGAGCTAATCACACAAAAGAACTTACAGAGAAAAAATAACAGATTGAAGCCAATAAATATTGATAACGAGGTGGTACTCAAACTACAACGCTCTAGCCTAGATCTAGACTATGTACCAGATAAAGACGAAGAGATAATACTTAGATACAACTGTAACTTAACCACAGGTGGTAGCACACAGGAGTGCATGTCTGAAGTACACGACTACTACAAACAGATAGCCATAAAAGCGGTAAGAGTTGTTGGTGCAGAATTTGGCGGAGTGGACATAATAGCAGAAAATATCTCCAAACCATCTAAACTAGCCATAAATGAAATTAACTATAATCCTGGACTCAGACTTCACTACAAGGTAGATAGGGGAAAAGTTGTGAAAGTTGCTATTCCAATTATGGAATATATCAGAGATAAATATATAAATTCTTAAACAGTAAAATGAAAGATATAACCACACTACAAGGACTCAACCTACAATCAGAAACCTCCATAATTACTGTTAAAATAAATGAGACAGAGTCAGTAAAAGAGCTTTTGAAATTAATACAAAACTTCCATCCCCTATTTCTTAAATCCTTCAAATTTCAACAAGATCAATTACTATTAGAATCAAAGCTTCCTTCTCTTTGGAAAGAAATCGCATATACATTAATAGACCTGTCTATAGACAAAATAACATACGAAGACGCAAAGGAATATATTGTTAATGAGGTGATAAAGTACCGAGTTGCTTCCATGTCCACCTTAACTCTCCTTAATTCTGCCTTTAAAAAAGGATATGAGGTAACCCCCACCCTAGTCATGGACAGGATGCTTGGATATACCAAGACATTAAATCGTCACTATACATTAGGATGTGGCAAAGGTTCTCAAATAATGTACTCCATATCCTCTAGTCAGGATTCTAAAATTGCAAAAGAGATACAGAGAGACAAATGGGCATCTAATCAAATAATAGAAAAGCTCGCCCTCCCAATACCCAAATGGCAGGTATTAGAAAGCGAAGATGATATTGAGAAGACCTGGGATCTATATCAAAAGCCCCTAGTTATCAAACCAACAGGACTCACAGGTGGGAAAGGTGTATCTATGAATATTAAAACTATAGATCAAGCAAAGAAAGCATACAGATGGGCTAAGGAGAAAACAGATGAAAAGATAAGACCCCTATGGCAAAAGAAAATTATGATGCAAGAGCAGGTACAGGGAGAAGACTACAGACTTCTTGTGATAGATGGCAAATTGGAAATTGTCACAAAAAGAATCCCCGCATTTATAATCGGAGATGGTAAAAAGAACATAGAACAACTTATAGAAGAAACAAACAATGATCCCAGAAGAGATATATCTAACCCCGCTCACACATTAAAACCAATCAGGATAGATGAACCACTCCTAGAATTCCTCAAGGAGCAAAACCTCTCCCTTCAGTATATTCCTAAGAAAGATGAGAAGGTAACTGTCAGAAAGGTTGCCAGTATGAGCCAAGGAGGTATAACAGAGGACTATACAGATAAGGTAGGTCCCGAGATTAAATACATCGTAGAAAGCATAGCTAAATCCATCCATGCATTTGTAATTGGGGCTGATATACTCTGCAACGATATTAGTAAGCCTCTCACAAAGGAAAATGGAGGCATTCTAGAAATTAATACTATGCCAGAAGCATACCTTAATCTATTCCCTGTAATTGGAGAAAGTAGAGAGTATGTTGGAGACATATATATAGAGAAGTTACTCAAAGAGAATAAAACAAAAAGAATAGTCACCATCGGACAATTTACAAAAGACATCCCCACCCTATTAAGACAGAAAAGTATACTCGGTTCATACCTAACAGATGAGGAATATATAGGAGAGTTTAAAGATGGAGATATACTTTTTAACTCTCTTAAGGTAAATTCGGGTGTAGATAAGCAGAAGGCTATCGAAGCTCTTAAAATTAATGCTTCCCTAGATGCGATTCTAATACATCATAGAGATTGGCAAGATGTGAGAGAAAATGGCTTAGGATTTGATAGAATAGACTTAGTGATAGTAAGTAAACAGCAAAGTACACAGAAGGAGAATTTTAAGATAATAAGAAAATACCAAAGAAAAGGGTTAATAGATAAAATTAAAATCATATAGTATGAAATACTTAATCATAGACAAAAGACAGAGAGTACAGGTAGATACAATGGGAGAAATTCCCACAGGTTCTGCTAGGTTAGTAGAAGAATTAAAGAAGAGAGATATAGAATATGATTTCGTATACAATGACCAGTTAGAGTTTCTTTTTGGAAATGGAAAAACTTCTATTATGGCTAATAGGAAGGACGTTTTAGAATACTCCCACATTATATTTAGAGGTCATAGCCTAGATGATGAGAAGGAATATCATTTCAAGAGATTTATCATAGACCATATAGATGAATATAACAAAAAGAATCCAAGTAACAAAATACTAGTACAGAACGCACAGGCCATAAAAAACTTCCCCTACTACAACAAGATAGCGATGGCTATGTTTTGTAATAAGCATAATATTCCCTTCTTTAATACCTACTACAGAAGCGATGGTAACTACAAAGCCCAAAGAGACATGCTACAAGAGTACCCTCTAATAATTAAGGAATATACCGGAAAGAATCGTCTAGAAATCATAGATGGGAAGGAGAAAGTGAAAAAGAATGTATTTAAGCTGGACAGAGAAGATGATATAGATCAGGAAAAACTATCAGAGCAGAACATGGTTGATTTCTTTATACAGGAGTTTTCTGATGCAGGAGAAGATATGAGAATATTTGTTAAATTAGGAAAAGTAGTAGCAGGATGGAGAAGAAAAGCATCAGAAGGTATTATGACAGTACTTAGAGGAGAATACGAGATGTACAATGAACCAAATGAAGAGATAAAGGGTATTGCAGAAAAGGTTGCTTCATTGTTAGAAGCTGACTTTATGGCTGTAGATTTTATGTATATACATGACAAACCCCACGTACAAGAGATTAGTTTTCATCCTGGGTATAAGGCATATGAACAGAAGATAGAGGGAGAACCTGTTAATATAGCAGAAGCAATTATTACTGCATTTAGAGAGTAGGTAAATCATCGAAGGCCTACAGGATTATAGCTTCCCGTTTATTTCTTTTTCCAGTCTCTTCAGATAGCTTTTTGTAAAAGATAGCCTCTCTTTACAGATTTCTTTTGCAGTTTTTGTATATAACTTCTCAGCCAAGTACTTAGTCTTAATATTGTACTCTATCCAAGTATTGTGTTTACTTTTATCTTGTATGCGACCATTCATCTTCCCTCCCATATTCTCCTTTACATATTTATTTATATCCACCCTTCTGTAAATATCTGCATTATTTTTTCCTACCCAGCAAAAACCCCTAGCTATACCGATAGCCCCTGTGGAATCCAACTTGTCAGCATCAAATAAAATTTTAGCCTCTATTGTTTTGGGTCTTTTATTTGTCTTATATCTATGCGAAATTATACATTCCTGGATATGCACAATGTCTACTTCATCAAAATCTAACTTCTCCAATATTGGCTTTGCCATTCTGGCACTCTCCACCGCATGATCAGTCTTACCGCTAGAATCATTCATTTCCTTAGGGCCCCCGATATCATGTAATAAGGTAGCCGCTTCCAAGACTTCCATATTTATAGAATTCTCACTCTTAGCAATTTTTTTGGCTATATTGAGAACACGCATGACATGATCCATATCATGTGAGGAATCAGGATTCTCTTTGAGCATTTTTTCAACTATGGCCTTTATCCTTTTGGAAGTTTCTAGCATAAAAATCTGTACTAAACTTACCTACTATATCCCAGCCTTCTTAAATATTTCATTCCATCTTTCCTTTGTGGGAATATTCTTAGCCCTAGGTATTAAGCCTTCCCTAACCCATTCACATTGCTCAAAACCTATCTTTCCTGAGTAAAGTAATTCATACAAAGATATATCCTTTTCTAATTTATTCAACACTCTTCTAAAACCTCTAAAATATGCAATATCCTTAGCATACAACCCTCCATACGATGTATCACTCAATCCCCTTTTTACTCTATAAACAACATCAAAAGAGGCATACTTAGGAAGTACTCCTAACATACAGTTGTATAGTTGTCTAAAACTCATATCCTCTCCAACATATAAAGCATATACCAATGCAGCCTTCTTCTTTAACCAATTCTCTGTCAATAGGCCCATATTATTCTCATTCCAAGTAGCAAGTCCCTCCTCTACATCTAAATAGGAAGGCAAATTAGGTTTACTCAATGCTTCCAAACCACTCTTAAGACCATTCTCAGCCCTTAACACATGCGTACCAACCTCATGAATAATAGTCTTCCTTAACTTGAATTTACTTCTCTCTATATTAGGATCTACTAAAATCTTCTTTGTCTTAATACCAACCTTTACCCCATTCTTTGCAATATTCATAGACTTATCTACTGCCCATCCATCCAATCCCAATTCTTTAAATACGATTCCAAAAACTCTTTCAATCTCATCATATTTAAGAGGCTTTTCCTCAGCACTAACTCGCTTTGCTACATTATAGATATCCATCTTACCCCTTAACACCCTACACGCATTTCTAAATAATTTAACAGAAGGTCTTCCATACCTATTGGTTGAGATTTCTGTAATAAGCTCATTATCCCCTACTGCATACATCAAATCATTTGCTTCCTTTTTTGAACGTATAAGCTCAATATAGAAATCAGAAATCCTAGGATCCACATCAGATACCTCCTCCACTGAAGATAATTTCTTTAATACATCCCTATTTACATTCTTAACTATCCTATACTGAAATTGAGGATTATATGTATCAGAATTGAAAAATTTCTTTTTCTCAATATCTAGGTTTGTAGGTGTAAATACGAGGGATGTAGGTAACCTTAATTCATCTAAAAGGTTTGTAACCTCCTCTAATTGCATAACCTTTTTCGACCTATTAAAAATCATACTCTCTATTCTACTGAAATATTTATGAAAAAACTACCTTCTAAAATCCCGATTAAAAGAAAAAACTCTCTCACCGGAAGCCAGAAGCTCCAATGCTATACCTGTACCTTTCGCTACACAGTATATAGGTTCATCAGCTACATGAGACGGAACACCAGTTGCTTTCGAAAACAGTCTATCCAAATTTCTAAGCTTAGCAGTACCACCACTCATAACCATACCTCTATCTATTATATCAGCAGACAGTTCGGGAGGTGTCTTTTCTAATACAGTTTGTATTGCTTTAATAATATTTCTCAAAGGGATTTCTACCGCTTTAGCTACATCATTAGAATCTACTACTATAGACTTAGGCATACCGGCACCTACGTCCCTACCCCTCACCTCCATCTCCTTTGGATCTTTAACCTCAACTGCTGACCCTATCTTAATTTTAATACTCTCAGCAGTCTGCTCTCCTATTAATATCCCCTTCTTCTTTCGCATAAATGAGATAATAGCCTCATTTATCGCATCTCCTGCAACCCTTAACGATTCATACTCCACGATTCCATCCAAAGACATAACAGCGACCTCTGTTGTACCCCCTCCCATATTTACAATCATACTCCCTGCCGACTTATCTATCGGTAATCCTGCACCCAATGCAGCCAATAGTGGTTCCGGAAGCAAGGTTATACTCTTAGATCCAACGGCATTAGCAGCCTTTAATACAGCCCTTTGCTCTACGGTAGTAATACCTGCAGGGACACTTATAACAACATCCGGTTTAAAAAATCTTGACTTACCCAATGCTGTATCAAAAAAGTGCCTAAGCAATGCCTCCGTTACTCTAGAATCCGCTATAACTCCATCTCTAAGTGGTCTTTTGGCAACAATATTCTCTGGAGTTTTCCCTATCATCTTCTTTGCCTTCTGCCCAACAGCAATAACTGTGAATGTATTTACGTCAATAGCCACTACCGTAGGCTCTACTAGAACTATACCCTCACCTTGGACAAAAACTACTGAATTTGCTGTTCCTAGGTCTATACCTAATTTCTTCCCTATCATCTCATGAAAACTATAAGTTATGTACTATTTAAATTTCAATAACATTGCCTCTTTCATTTGATCAGCAATCCCTCTAGCAATCTTCGAAACCTTCTTTCCATCTTCTAAAGCTTTAAGTAAAAGCTCATCCTTTATACTCTCTGCCTTAATTCTCTTCTCCCTAATAGGGGTCAAAACCTCATTCATAGCTAAATATAACTTCTCCTTAACCTCCACATCCCCTATCTTCCCCTCCCTGTACCTCTTCTTCATATCCTCAACCTCTTCTTTGTTATCATTGAAAAGGTCGTGGTATACAAAAGCTATATTCCCCTCTATTTTGCCAGGATCTGTAGCATGTATACGATCAGGATCTGTATATACCTTAAAAACCTTCTTTTTAAGATCCTCCTCAGAGTCTGACAAATATATACAATTATTTAAGCTCTTTCCCATCTTTTCATTTCCATCTATACCCGGGACATTCTTTTCAACACCAAACAATGCTTCAGGTTCATTTAGAATATTCACTCCATATGTTTTGTTAAATTTTCTAGCCAACTTCCTAGTATCCTCCACCATTGGAGCCTGATCCTTACCCACCGGAACCAAATCAGCATTCACGCAAAGAATATCTGCAGTTTGATGAATAGGATACATAAAAAAACCTAAAGGTGTAGAAACCTCAATACCCTTCTGAGCCATCTCAGTTTTAATTGTAGGATTATGCTGAATCTGTTGAACTGTAGCGAAATTTGAAAGATATATAAATATCTCATGAATCTCTGGAACCTCACTCTGAATAAATACATTCGCCTTATCAAAATCCAACCCAGATGCATAATAATCACAAAGAAGCTCCTCAATATTTTCTCTAACTTTCCCAGGATTATCAAAATTATCAGCCAGAGCCTGTACATTAGCCACTATAATATATTCATCATACTCGTCCTGTAGTTTTGCCCTATTTTCCAAGGTACCCAGAAGATGTCCAATATGTAGTCTCCCAGTTGGCCTATCCCCTGTTAATATTTTCTTTTTCATACCCACTATTCTAACAACTTCCTGCCCATTATGCTATACTTTCTTCTATGAAGTCCAACAAGAAAAAGCTCTCCCTTAATATTAAGGGCTTAGTTGTATCAATACTCTCCACACTCTTTATTCTAGGAGGATCACTATCAATATACTACTTCTCAAAAGGATATAGATTAGATTTCTCCGAAAGAGAGATACGAAAAACCGGTGTCTTAACTGTACAAAGTGAGCCATCTGCGGCCAATCTATATATTAATGATAACAGCATAGGAAGAACACCCAGAAGCAGAACCTTGGATGTTGGAACACACAACATATCTGTTTGGAGAAATGGATACAGAGAATGGAAAAAGAATATCGAGATAGTCGAGGAGAAATCGACCCCCATCTATCCATTTCTAATACTAAAAGAACCTGTAGAATCTACGCTCTGGGAATCAGAGAAACCTCTTGTGAAATACTGGGTTAGCAAATATAAAGAGTCCTTCATGTTTCTTCAACAAGAGAATGAAGACATATACACCCTCTGGCAATACAGAGTAAATACACCACTCTGGAGCTTAAACCCAAACCCCATGCAGATAATAACATTAGAAACGGAGAACATTGAACTAAACATATCACCAAATGGGCAAATAGCACTATTGCAAATGACAAATGAAGAAGGAACCACAAACTACATTCTAGAACTGCAAAGATCCACCACCATCGAAGACCTCACTCCCCTAGACATATCAGACCTACAAGGATACACAATTACCTGGGCAAAAGATAACAGACACTTAATCTTGGAATCTCAGGAAGATATAATCTCCTTGGACATTACAAGGAACATAAGATACCTACTACAAAAGAAAAACGATACAAACCAATACATATGGACTACCGATGAAGAGGGATCCTTCTTCATCCTAGACCCTCTCCATACACAAGAAGATCCAACATACACATACGCTCTCAAACAGCTAAATCTAGACGGTACAGATCCTAAATATACAATAGATAAAATATACCTACAAAAAGATGCGAAATATGCAGAACACTACAGAAACAATGGAGATACATACCCAGAATTCAAAAATTCTCCCACATCTACCCAAACTACAGGACAAATAATATCAATTGAAGTAAACCAATCAGCAAAAGGCCTATTTATAAAAACAGAAACATCCACATACTGGTACAACATGGAGAAAGACAGATATCGAATGATATCTCCCTATCCAGCCGACTTAATACAATTCTCTCCAGACTCTAAAAAACTACTCTTCAGTAACGGGGACAGTATATACATATTTACATTTGACAAAGAAGACGCCAATCACACAGAAGAAATAGGAAGCAAGAAAATAGTTAACCTACCAAAAAATGAAGTTACCGAGATTAACTGGCTCTCAAACTCCCTCTACGTCTACTACATACGTAACAATTCTCTATTTATATCTGAGAAAGACGGAGAGAACACCCAAGAAATCTTCAACGTGAATAATAAACTCCTCTACTCAATAAAAAACTCCAGAGAACATATCATAACCCTTGAGGAAGAAGAAGAAACCCTCTCCATTCACCAATACAAAATCAAGTAAAAAACGCACCCGGTCGGAATCGAACCAACAACCTACGCGTTAGGAGTGCGTTGCTCTATCCTATTGAGCTACGGGTGCATACTACGTCACATACTACGTTCAGTTTACCTGATTTCCTTTTGTTAGTACAGACTATATCACATTTACTCATCATATTTAATACTCTATGGGCCAGATGATATGGCTAAATCGTGATATAATAAAGATTGATATGCAAAAGGAATTCATTAAAATAAAGGGAGCTAGAGAGAACAATCTAAAGAACATCTCAGTAGAAATCCCTAAAAATAAGTTAGTTGTCTTAACAGGAGTCTCGGGAAGTGGAAAAACATCCCTAGCCTTCGATACTCTCTACGCAGAAGGACAAAGAAGATACGTCGAATCACTCTCCTCCTATGCCAGACAATTTCTTGGTGTAATGAAAAAACCTGATGTAGACTCCATAGAGGGACTCTCTCCAGCCATATCCATAGATCAAAAAACCACTTCCACCAACCCTCGATCCACAGTAGGAACAATAACAGAAATATACAACCATCTAAGACTCCTATACGGACACGTAGGTCAACCACATTGCCCTCAGTGTGGAATACCAGTCCAAGCTCAAACCATAGAAGAAATATCAAAAAAAGTACTCACCACCCTCAAAGGTTCCACGCAAAAGATACAGGTGGTTTCACCACTTATAAAAAACCGTAAAGGACAGTTCTTTTCCCTCTTTGATAAGCTCCTAAGCAAAGGATTCCTTAGGGTGATAATTGATCATGATCTGTACATGCTCGACGACGTTGAAAATATAAAAATTGATGAAAATAAAAAGCACACTGTAGATTTAGTCATAGACAGACTAGACACAACGGAAATTAACACAAAAGAGTTCAAAAAACGCCTTGTAGATGCAATAGAACTTGCAACTAACCAATCAGAAGGGGAAGTAAAAATAATAACAGAAAACGAAGAACTCTTCTTTTCAGAAAACAACACCTGCTTTAAGTGTGGCATCTCATACCCCCAAATTACACCCGCATCATTCTCCTTCAACTCTCCTGAGGGCGCATGCTCAGAATGCACAGGACTTGGCACATTGAAAGAAATCGACATCAACCTACTCTATAACCCTAATCTAACAATATCGGAGGGAGGAATATTCCCTTGGGGAAATAGAACCACAAAGGATTCATGGACTACCAGAATACTTAATGAGGTTGCAAAAAGACATAACTTTGACCTCAAAACACCCATAGGAAAATATCCAAAGGAGGTATTTGACCTACTATTCTATGGGACAGGGGCTAAACCCCCATATGAAATAATATACACCAACAGATTTGGTCGAACAAATACGTATAGTACTGAATACGAGGGGGTTATGAACGAGCTAAAAAGAAGATATAAAGAAACATCCTCAGAATACTCTAGGATGGAGATTGAGAAATATATGAAAGAAGATACATGTTCTGTATGCCAAGGGAGAAGATTAAAACCATACTCTCTTCATGTTACCATAAACAAAATGAACATAGATGATATAACCAATATGTCCATAGCAGATGCAAAAAGATTCTTGAAAGAACTAAACCTTAAAGGAAATAAATACGAAATAGCCAAACCCATCATAAAAGAGATATTAACTAGACTTGATTTCTTAACAAATGTTGGACTTGAATATTTAACAATATCTAGAAAAGCCAACACTCTTTCTGGAGGAGAATCTCAAAGAATACGCTTAGCCTCTCAAATAGGAACTGGCCTTTCCGGAGTACTCTATGTCCTAGACGAGCCTTCAATTGGGCTTCATCCAAGAGATGTGACAAGATTAATAACCTCATTAAAAGATCTCAGAGATCTAGATAATACAGTTGTCATCGTAGAACATGACGCCGAGACTATGAGACATTCGGACTGGATTATAGATATAGGACCTAAAGCTGGCAAGCACGGTGGCAAGGTTGTTGCTAGTGGCACTTTCGACGACATTAAGCACTCCCCTTCTCTCACTGCGAAGTATATTAATAAAAGCTTGATAGTAGGCAATAAGATCCGCCGAGAGAAAAAACTAGATTTAAAACAAAGTATAAAAATAACAGGTGTAAAAACACACAATTTAAAGAACCTTAATATAGAAATCCCCTTGGGAAAGCTAATATCCATTACGGGAGTTTCTGGCAGTGGGAAGTCCTCCTTGATAGAAAATACGCTTTTCCCAGTGCTGACAAACAGAATTATGAATGGTAAACAAATTGAGGGTTCCTATGACGACATAGAAGGGTTAGAGAATATAAACAAAGTAATTGGTATTGATCAGTCTCCTATAGGTCGAACCCCCAGATCAAATCCTGCAACATACACAGGACTATTCACCCCCATTCGTGAACTATTTGCAAACACTAAAGAAGCTCAAGCAAGAGGATACACCCCTGGAAGATTTAGCTTCAATGTTAAAGGTGGGAGATGTGAAAAATGTAAAGGTGATGGTCAATTAAAAATTGAAATGCAATTCCTACCTGACATGTACATAACCTGTGATGAATGCGAAGGTAGCAGATACAATAAAGAGGCTCTACAAATAGATTTTAAGGGCAAGAACATTGCCGACATACTAAAAATGACCGTGGAAGATGCCTCAGAATTTTTCAAAAATATTCCTAACATCAAGAAAAAGCTTGACATACTAATGAAAGTTGGGCTAGGATACATTGAACTCGGTCAATCAGCTCTAACGCTATCTGGAGGTGAATCTCAACGAATAAAACTTGCCAAGGAGCTTTCAAAGATATCAACAGGACATACACTCTATATACTAGACGAACCCACTACAGGTCTTCACTATTACGACATCGACAATTTAATGAATATCCTTACTGATCTTGTGGAGAAAGGGAATACGGTCGTCATAGTAGAACATAATTTAGACGTAATTAAACTCTCGGACTGGATCATAGATCTTGGACCCGAAGGTGGAGAGAAAGGAGGTTATATTGTAGCTGAAGGCACCCCAAAGGATATCATGGCTACAAAAGCTAGTTACACTGGACAGTATTTAAAGGAATATCTCAATAATGGTTATTAGAACAACCAAATATAGACATGTACTCTCTTTGTTTTTGTAAACTTTTTGTAACTTCACGACCAAACAATGAGTGAAACTCTCCTGCCGAGTTAGAGTACGACCACTAGCTCCTCCAAAATTTTTCTCCGTTCAAAAGTATATATACAAAAATTTTCATTGTAACAAAGGAGCAAAATAGATGTATAAAAATATTCTGATTAAATATATGAACTATTGAGTATATTTTCATTGAACAAAGATGGAAAATAAATTTCTATAAATTTCCCATGGTTTCACTTAATACGCCTTGGCAAATATCCACTCCTCATTACTATCTTTACCGCAGTATACACATTTACCCTTCACACCTACTCCATCTTCTGTGAGACATCTCGTCGTTGCTTTTGTATGATATTTAATATTCTCCTCACATTCAGGATCCCCGCACCAATTCGCACGAACAAAACCCTTCCCAGATTTAAAAGTCTTCTTTAGTTCTTCAAACTCCTCCACCCTATAGGTCTTAGATACTAATAATTCTTTAGATTTTTCATATAGGTTTTTCTGAATATCTTCCAAGGTCTTTTTAACAACTTTAGATAGATCTCCAAATCCATTCTGGATCTTCTCAGATGTATCTCTTCTAACAAGCACAACTCCACCATTCTCCATTTCTTTCTGTCCTATCTCAATTCTAATAGGAACTCCCTTTTTCTCCCACTCATTAAATTTAAAACCTGGTGATACAAAATCTCTATCATCCAACTCTACATCAAAAATGCCTTTAGAAAGCTCCTTCTTAACACTCTTACTATATTCAAGGACCTTTTCCTTATTCTCATCTTTGAATATAGGTATTAATATAACCTTTACTGGTGCTATACTTGGAGGCAAAACAAGCCCATTATCATCACTATGTGTCATAACTAATGCCCCTATCATTCTTGTACTAACACCCCAGCTTGTTTGCCATGGATATTTAAGAGTACCATCTTTGTCTGCAAATTGAATATTAAATACCTTTGCAAAATTTTGTCCTAAATCATGAGAAGTTCCAAATTGAAGAGCCTTTCCATCCTGCATCATAGCTTCTACACCGTATGTATCTACAGCCCCTGCAAACTTTTCTGATTCTGATTTTTTACCATAGTATGTTTCCATAGCTAAATACTTCCTTGCAAACTCTACATACATGTTTAAGGCCCTCAGAACCTCCTCCTGGGCCTCTTTATGTGTTAAATGTACTGTATGTCCTTCCTGCCAAAGAAATTCTGCAGTCCTTAAGAAAGGCCTGGTTCTTTTCTCCCATCTAACTATATTTGCCCATTGATTTATTCTCAATGGAAGATCTCTCCAAGACTTAATCCATGTGGAGAATGTATCATATATTATTGTTTCGGAAGTTGGCCTAACTATTAACTCCTCTTCCAATTTTGATTCTGGATCAACCTCTACCCCCTTCCCATCTTCTGTTTCTTTAAGCCTATGATGGGTTACCACTGCGCACTCTTTCGCAAAACCTTTAACATGATCAGCTTCTTTAGACAGAAATGACAGGGGAATAAATATTGGAAAGTATGCATTCTTAGCACCAGACTCTTTTATCATCTCATCCAAACCTTTTTGAATGTTTTCCCATATTGCATAACCGTATGGTTTAATCACCATACATCCTCTAACAGACGAATTCTCTGCTAGTTCGGCTTTTTCTATTATATCCAGATACCATTCTGAATAGCTTTTCTCCCTAGGGGTTATACCTTTGTTTGACATAAGTACTATTCTACACTATTTATTACGGAAAATTAAACAATTCTAGGATCAAATCCCCAATGCTGTGCTGCTTTGGCTAGTGCACTATCCGGATTCTCTTTTATCCAATCATCAACATTACCTCTACCCAATGCTATCTCTTTAGCTTGTACAACAGCCTCTACTCCCGCCTCTATGCCCCAAGGATGACCTAATACTCCTCCACCACACTGTATCATTATGTCCTCTCCGAGTTGATGCAGAACCTCAGGTATACTTCCAGGATGAAGACCTCCAGATGCAACATGCCATACCGGCTTCATTCCAAACCAGTTCTGTCCTAATGTTATAGACGACTCAGGAGTTATATCAAGTTGTAAAACATCCCTTATTAATTTAGGCTCTCCATAGTTTTCCATCTTAGTTTTAGGAGCACCACCATGGAAGGAATCTACACCCAGAAGACGCATTATTTTTGCATTTGCAACCATGGACATTGAGAAATCAACAATTTCCCCCTTATCATGTACACCAGGTCCGGACTCTCTAGTGAAGAGACTGTGCATAGCTCTATGTGCATGAATAGCTAAACCTGGATTTTTTAATCTCATTGTATGAACAGCGGAAAAACCAGTAGTTATAACATCCATCATCATCCACCTACCGCCTTGTGCTTTAATTTTGTCAGCCCTAGATATCATTGTATCCAGATTTGAATGAGTTATATTACATAGGAAGAATTTTCTCTTTCCACTCTTCTCCTCTATTTCTCTCCTTACCTTATGTACTCTTTCACACCTCTCGTCAAATGTGTTAAAAAAGAGACTCGTTAAATTTTCATCATCTTTTATACCGTGATACTCTCCATTTGCAGCTGTAAATAGAATCCTAGCCAATTCCGCTTGCTCCTTTGCGGTTCTCCCTATCTTAGGCTTAGGAACCGTGAGAAGTAATGGACCCTCCTCTACCAAAAGCTGTTCCCTAACTCCATCTATACCAAACTGAGGGCCAGGAAATGCCTGCACCATACACTTAGGAAATCTAATATCCAAACATCTTAACGCTTTAAGCATTTTCATTCCTCCAACATTCCCCACTATACCAGCCAATAAGCCCGACATATTGTCCGTTTCAAACAAATCTTGCCTATATGCTATCTTAAACGTTTTTGTTTCAGGTTCTAGATCAAAAGCAATAGCCCTCATTTTGTCTGCCATAGGGACACCTGAATCCTTTCCGTCATACACCTTTGTCCATGTACCAGTAGAGCTTTCTGCAGCGCATGCGGCAACAACAGTCTCAAACTGATTCATCTCTACCCCATCAGCTAGTTCAATATCTAAATATGTTATTACATAGTCCTCATCAGGGTTCTTCGGTTTCCAACCCTTAGGCGCTATATATCTATTTGAATAAGAATCTTCTTGTTTTTTGAACATGGCAGTTTAAAATCTTTTCTCTAATTTACCCCTTCTTTTAGAAATTTTCTCCTCTTCCCTCTTCTGTTTACTCTCCTTCACTTTTCCGGAGATATTGCCTAGTAGTGACACAGTATATTGATTTACCTGATTAAAGAATATACCAACTAACATGAGTACAGCCCCTATCGCTATGATGCTTCTTGTGTCATCAAATATGCCCGATTCTGGCAAACCACCACCAGCACTCCCACCTCTTGGTACGGGATTATTTTCAGTTGAGAGCGTATATGTCCCCCCCGTTTTAGTTAATATATTTGGATCTGTACTTGTGAAGGTGAATGTAGAGGTTCCTGTGCCTGTAGATCTAAAATAGAGAGTTGCAACAACACCGCTATATGTCTCCCCCTCTGCATGAGCAGTAGAGAGACACTCAACATTAATTGTACCTGCCCCACCGGTCGTTACAAAACTACTACATCTGCTAGCCCCAGTTGATTCCATATATACAACACTTCCTGTAAATGCAATATTAACATCAACACCGTAGAACTCATCCGACCCACTATTTACGACTAAAGAAAGAGCCGTGTAGTCTGCATATATAGTCCCTGTAGAGGGTAATAGAGCTATGGAGGCGTAATCCGCCTGAACATGTGTCGGAGAAGAAATAAATACCGAGAGGAAAAGAAGAAATAATACCAAAGAGAAAGATTTTCTTCTAGGACAGTTCATATTAATATTTCTTAAATTTACATTAATTAATATATTGCAATAAATATTTCCCTTTGTCAATTAAATTAAGGAACCCTTTACATTATGTTTTCACTCTGCTACTCTGGATTAAGGAATAATTTATTATTAATCTTAATTATGTTCAAGAAATATATCTTTGGATTGTTATTATTCGTAGGTTTTGGTTTTATTTTCTCAAGCAAAGTATATGCTGCTGTAAGTATAGAATTGGAAGATAATAGGGAGGAAGGCACTCTTTCTGTAATAGTACACTCTAATGGTAGCTATGTTGATGGTTTAGATATGAACATCTTGTATTCTGAAGATGTAACCATAAAGGAGGTTACACCTTCCGAAGGATTTTGTACTTTCGGAGGTAATGCAAAGTTTGATGATGAAAAGATAAGCATCGAATGCTTTAATGATTCAGAAACAGAGATGTCTGGAGTGTTAGCTACTGTTACATATGAGACAGAATCAGAGGATTATTTCTTCTATGTTGATGAGAAAACATTAGATTTTGGCTCATTGATTATTGGAGAGATATTAAACGTTAATAAACCTGAGAATCTAGGTTCTGATGATTTGGAAGTAACAGAAGAGATAGAAACAAGCGAAGATTCTTTGTTCGACAAAGTATCTACATTTCTTTCTGACAATGCTTTATATGTATTGGCTGGAGTAATAACTCTAATAGCTTTCATATTGGCCATTGGAGGATTAACAGAGAAAAAGGGAGAATAAATAATTATCCTTCCTTAATTCATATTAATTAAATCTTTGAGTTTGCAGAGACTGGATTAGTTGATCCAGTAAATGTACTCATATACTGTATTCCAATTCTACCCATCCCACCAGTTCCTCCAGTTGTTGTATTTGCGCCACCAGTTGCTAAAATTTTGTTAGTTCCTAAATTCAAGATATTTCCTATTAACTTAATAGAACCACCTGCACCACCACCACCCTGCCCTCCAGCACGATAACTAGGAACAACGGGATCTAGCCCTCTGGCAGAAATAACACCTGTAACTGTTATTTCATTGGCAGCAATATATATAATGCCACCTCCATTTGTTCCAGAAGTTCCCTGCCTGTTTTGTTTTTCAACACCAGTTCCGCAGCCACCACCACCACCTCCTCCTCCAAAAGTTAGTTTTAAAAGATTCGCAGTACCTATAGTTGCACCGCCGCCACCACCTCCTCCTGCTTGTTTTTTATAAACAGTGCTACCTGTCGCGGTTACTGTTTTAGATCCCCTTGCTGCTTTACCACCAGCACCTGCCATATCTGTACCCGTAGCACCAACAGTACTAGTCCCATACTCTGCGCTTTTACCCCCTATTCCACCTGTACCATTTCCACCACCTCCTCCTCCACCTGCAAAACCACCGAAATCGTTCCCTGACCCGCTACTTGCACCACCACCTCCACCTCCTCCTGTAGAACCTAGAAGTGTGGAAGCTACTCCACCTGTTTTCATAGAAGTCCCTGCACCACCTCCACCACTAAACGTCCCAGCAAAACCATTCTGACCAATAGCTCCACCCTGACCATTTGTACCACTAGAAGGGATAGCTCCCTCTCCAGGTTTAGAATTTTGACCATTATTCAAAGATGCAGCTCCACCTCTATACCCCATACCATCTGCATGTATTGTCCCCTCTACACTTACCCTCCCTGTTGCCCTAAAGAAAACAACACCACCAGAGGTCCCATCCCAAGCAGAAGGATATAGACTCTTTCCTGCAGCAATACTAACATTCTCATACTGAGGAACTCTTTGTACTATAGCCTTATTACCAAATGCCTTAGTTTTGGCCGTTGCAAAAGTTATTTTATCCCCCGCTACACTTGCCACTATAAATGTCTCATAATTCCCCACTGTCTCCACATTTGTTTCTGTTCCAGCTAGACCCAAAACCAAAACCTCATCACCTGTCTTTATACAAGCCTCACTAACACCTTCATTGACCTGTACTACCGTATCAGAATCAAACTTAACGACATTATATGACTTGGCATCTGCACAAGATCTAGTTGATGAAATTGTTGAGGTATTAATATTCGTATCAGCACTTACTGAAACACTTCCATCGGTACCAGTTCCAAATAGCGGAGACTCTACAATAATAGGAGGTGTCACTCCTCCATCTCCCCCGAAATTGTATACCTTATACTTTCTCCATAGATCTAACCATATCGCGAAATCGGAGATCGTTATAGCGGCATTCTTATCCAAATCACTCATGGCATTGAATGCTGCCGGATTTAATTTGAATTGTCTAAAATTACTCAACCATATACTAAAGTCAGCTATAGTAATTTTGTTATCTGCATTCAAATCAGCAATTTTAAACTCCTCAGGTAATACATCAGGATCACCTGCCCTACTTCTTAAGTCAAAAACTCCATCCACTACATAGTAGATTGTCAATGGTGCTAATAGAAGAAATACAACAACAGCTAAAAAGAGTTTAGCCTTCTGATTTATCCTAAACATATTTAGTATATAATTAAGTTATAATTACTTTTATTAATTAATACTTTACATTTATATATACCTTCTGTCAATAAATATATGTTCGAGAAATTCATACTAGAAAACAACCTACCAAGCTACAGATTAAAGCAGATAAATCTCCAATACTACGGCAATAATATTGCATCGTGGGATGAACTCTCTACATGGCCCATCACCCTTAGAAATGAGCTTTCAAAACAGGTTCCCTTCTCCAAGTTGTTAGGTTTCCAGAAGTACAAATCCGATGACAAACGAACTATAAAGACAATTAGTTATACCTCAGAGGGATATCCTGTCGAAACAGTCCTTATGAAATCAAAAAGCAGGAATACCATATGTGTTAGCTGCATGAGTGGCTGCCCTGTTGGATGTAAATTCTGTGCCACAGGGCAAATGCAGTTTAATAGAAATTTGGATGTACAAGAGATTATTGATCAGATTATGTATTTTAAAAGACAGCTCAGTACTACAGGACAAACTATTACTAATGTTGTATTTATGGGTATGGGAGAACCTATGCTAAATCTAGAAAATGTCACAGAAGCTATTAAAATCTTAACGCACCCCGACAAGGTTGCCCTAGGGAGAAGAAGAATTACTGTATCAACTGTTGGGTATATAGAACAGTTGAAAAAGTTCCTAAAAAGTAATCTGGGGGTAAAGATAGCTGTGAGTTTACATGCACCTACACAAGCTTTAAGAGAAAACATAATGCCAACAGTTTCCAAAGAGAATCACTTGGATGATTTAATTGATACCCTAATAGATTATCAGAAAAAATCAAATAAAAAGATTACCTATGAATACCTACTTTTGAAAAATATAAATGATCAACCAGAGCATGCGATACAGCTATCAAAGCTACTTAAAAACCAAATAGCCTTAGTTAACCTAATTGGGTTTAATGACTCTCCAGGTATACCATTTCAACCAAGTATCAAAAAGTCTATACTAGCCTTCCAAAATATTCTTGATTCCAGAGGTATTAATAACACACTCAGGCACTCATACGGGAATGATATCAAAGCAGCATGTGGGCAATTGGCAAGTGTTAAACCGTCTTAAGCTTCCTATTTGCGGACTCGACGTGGGGACTTAACCCACTCTTTTTATACTGAGTCAAGGCTTTTTCATAATAGATTTTAGCCTCATGGCTATCTTCTAACGCTGATACATCACCTAGATTTTCATACGACTCCCCTATATCCCTTGACAAGCCCATGGTTTCCGAGATATCTAAGGCAACCCGGAAACTCCCTTTTGCTTTCTCATAATTTCTTTTTGCCATATTCAGCTTTCCAATTCTCATATGTATCTGTGGAAGTGCAACTTGGTACAATTCCTCTGCTAAGGGCAAAACTTTTTCTAGAATACGTAATGCCTTCTCCTCTTCCTTAAGCATAATATATACATTAGCTATGTCTCCAGAAACAGTTATGATTCTTTTCTTAATCTTATATTTTTCCGATATTCTAAGGGCCCTTTCATATCTCCTCAATGCCTCTTCTAAGTCTGCTTGCTCAAAATGGATATTCCCTAACACAGCTAGGGTATTAACCTTTATTTCTGCAAACTTACCACCTCTCTTAGGCCCTATATACTCCCAAGCCTTAAGTGCATACTTAAGGGCATCTTTTGCAGTACCAGTTTTAAGCTCCAAGAAAGCCATAGATACCAATATATCGGCTTCCTCCATTCTATTTAAGTCATTCTTGGCTACTTCCAAACCATTCTGATATAGCTCTTTGGCTCTCTTTGTGTCGCCAATATCTCTGTAGAAGTTTCCTAATTTCTTTAAAAACAGCGGGATATAGAAAGAAAGAATAATAGGATCTTTCTCCAATTCTTTTAAATTTTTCTCCAAAAGAGTAATGCCCTTTTGAATATCACCCTCCTGTTCTCGATATTTATCAGCCTCTTTTACTATTTCTAATGGATCTTGCATATATGTCATTTTAACATATAGTCTGGGGAACAAAAATAATGAAATCGGGGTGATCCGACTTGAACGGACGACCTCTACATCCCGAATGTAGCGTTCTAGCCATCTGAACTACACCCCGCCTACATCTTTTGCACTACATCTATACCTAGATTATCAAGGCCATCTTTCATAATTAACATAGTAGCTTTAACAATTAGAAGAAGTATTTCTCTTTGTTCATCAGAGGCATCCAATACCCTCACATTTTGATAGAAAGAGTTAAATGATTGGCCTAAAGAAAAGAGATACTGTGTCAATATTGATGGTGCATAGTTAGTAGAAGAATCAAGCAAGGCCTCTCGGTATTTGCTAAGTGTCGAAACTAACCCCCTTGTCTCGGCATTATCCATACATGGGTCTAGGCAGACATTTCTTGGATCTGCAAGTTTCCCGGCTTCTTTTAATATTGATGCACATCTAGCATATACGTACATAAGGTATGGTCCTGTATCCCCATCAAATGAGATTGATTTATCAAAATCGAAAACTATGTCTCTACCAATAGAGACCTTAAGGAATGCATATTTAATTGCACCTATAGCCACTTTTTCACTTACTCTATCCAAGAGAATACCCGAAATCTTCCCATTTTTCTTCATTACCTCCTTCACCTTCACCTTTGTCTCATTAATTAACCATTCCCCAGAGAGTATTCCACCCTTCCTACTAGACATCTTACTATTCCCCGGAAGCTTAACCTTCCCGTGGGCAAAATGCTTAATTTTCTTTGCCACATCAGGTCTTATCTTACTCAAAGCATCCAAGACTACCTTAAAATATCCACTCTGCTCATCTGCAGTAATCACTACAGACTCGTCATAGTCCAGTAGATCTTCTTTCTTTAGAGCTAAGCCTATTTCCTTAGCTTCATAGGTTGGCAAACCATAGCTATTTACAAAAACTCGTGTATGAAGATTCTTTTTTTCATCTCCCCTGTAGATGATTGCTCCTTGGTCTTTTTCAAATATATCCTCGATATTATCTAGAACGATTTTTAGACCGGCCTCCCCCACTTCGCTCTCAAAAAAGTAATGATCAAACTTAGTATCAACCTTTTCATATATCTTCTCAAAGAAATCTAAGCACCACTGTCGTCCCTTCTTATACACCTGGGCCACATTTCTCTTTTCATATTCTGAGAAATCTCTTTTTTCTAGGGTATCTGATGTTAGTGAGAATATGTAGTAATTAAGGTCATCTGTTTCTTTTATGGCACTTTCATCCTTTAGTTCATCATAGTGGTGTGCCCCTAATACATAGGCTTCTCCTAAGTATTTCACTCTTTGTTCTAAAGATAGTTTTTCTAATTCTTCAAATTTTTTATTTTCCTGTGTTAGTTTCTTTTCTAATCCCCATATAGATTTGGCAACATGAAGCCCCACATCTCCTTGATAGCAAGCTCTTGTTACGTCGGCCCCCAGAGCCTCCTGGAGCCTTGAAAATGATTCCCCTACAGCATTTGAATATAGATGACCAATATGGAATTCTTTAAATGGGTTTGCATCTGTATACTCGATTACTACTTTTTCATTCTGTCTTTGGTCTAGCTTGAAGTATTCACCGTTCCCTATTATCTTTGCTATTTCTGCAAGATAGTATCTGTTAGAGAGAGTGAAGTTAATAAAGCCTGGAGGTGCTACTTCCACTTCTTCAATATCTATGTCCTTTGGCAAGTTCTCTACTATACTTTGAGCTATATTCATTGGATTTTGTTTTAATTGAGAAGATAGCCTCATTGCAACGTTCGTCGCATAGTCTCCCTTTGACATATCGTTTGGAGCCTCCACTACAATATCAATATTCGCAGAATCTATTTCCTGCGAATTTAACGACTCAGTAAGTAGGTTAGTTATTTTCTTTGTTATTTCCATAGTATATATAATAACACAGCGAACGCACTCGGAGGGATTCGAACCCCCAACCCTCGGTTCCGAAGACCGATGCTCTATCCAGTTAAGCTACGAGTGCTTAAGGAACAGACCCTTAGGCATAATCTTACCATTTTTAAAACAAAAAACACAGGAAAAGACTTTTCAGAAAAACAAAAATTTGAAAAAGAGACCCCATGTCTCATAGCATATTAAAAAAGAAAAGATAATACCGTATAGTGCTTGATAGGCTGAGGTTTTTGTACAAACCGGACGTAGTTAGTACCTGGTCGGAATCGAACCGACAACCTTTGGTTCCGCAAACCAATGCTCTATCCAGTTGAGCTACAGGTACAGAATGTGCTAATTAAAAGCATTTTATCACAAATCATTGAATTTAATAACTATACTTCCTTCCTTGTATGTTATTAAATATTGAACATCTAGGTTTATGAATTTTTCTATGGTTTCATAATGGGGATGACCAAATTTATTCTTTTCACCACAGGAACAAATAGCTATTTGTGGTTTTGTGATTTTGAGAAACATCTCAGAAGAAGAAGTCTTTGAACAGTGGTGTCCAACTTTTAGTATATATATGTTTTGCAGATCGTACTGTTCTATTAATCTCCCTTCTACTTCGATTTCTGCATCACCCATAAGTAGTATCCTGTAATTCTTAATGCCCACTAAAAGTACTATGGATTCGTTGTTTAGGTTTTTCTCCTGAGATCTTTCTTCATTAAAAGGATACAGAACCTCACCCTTAATATCCCCATACTCAAATGTATCTCCCCCTACCACGTCGTACAGAATGTTTTCGTAGTTATCTAGCATATATTTGTATGCCCTGTTTTCATACTCTACTCTATTTATGAATATTTTTTCCACGGTATACTCTTCTAGTACATTGAGAAGCCCCCTAATATGATCCTCGTGTGGGTGTGTTAATACCATTATTTCAATATTTTTGTCATACAAAGGCATCTTTCTTGCTAATTCATATATAATCCCGTCATCCGGACCACCATCTACCAATACCTGAAAATTATCCTGCTGAATTAATATGGCATCTCCCTGCCCTACATCAAAAAATATTATCTCTGGGCCCCGGTTATTATCATTTCTGGAAAAAGAGAACAGTATAATCGTTGCCAGAACAAAGATTATATTAACAATATTTTTTTGGAGAAACTTTTTACCTATCTTTGAGATAGTAGTTATATTTTTCATTCTCTACAGGATAATGATATATGGAAATAAGTATTATTGAAAGAGTTAGGATTAAGGAGATAAAGAATACATTCTGATCAGGTATTTCCCATGCCCCTATATTCAATTTTCCAATAATATTCACCGTATATTCGAAATATTTAAGTTGTAGGTTTGCAATGGAAATAAAAAAGAGGGATAACGGCTTATGTATACCATTCGCTAAAAGTGATAGTACGCCCCATAACATCGTGCCTTCGATTACAGGCAATACCATGGCATTGACCGGAACTGACCACATAGAGAATGTTTTGAAGGTTGATACTGATATTGGGAGCGTCGATATAGTGCAACTCATAGTGGGGAATACGTATTCGTCGAGAAACTTGTATTTCTTGGTGAGTTTTTCTTTAAAAGATAGGAATATTGGTAGTAAATATACCAAACCTAATGTTGCAGAGATAGAAAGAAGAAACCCTATGTCATAAATGATTAGCGGATCAAAGAATACAAATATCGCAGATGCTAATGGTAGAGTGATGTGAATTGTGTTGTTTCTTCCTGTTAATAAGGCGATATGTGAGAAAGAGCTCATAATACAGGCCCTAACTATTGAAGAGGAGAATCCAGAAAATATTGCAAAGAGCCAAATTACTATTAGGCCCAAAATTATCTTGATCTTTTTAGGTAGAAAAAAGAGTATTTTATTAAGTATCAAGACTAGTATTGTAATATTATATCCCGATGCAGAAACAATGTGACTTACTCCAGCTACCCTTACATTCTTATCAAATTCAGTACTAAATAATCGTTTTTTACCAAAAAGTATCCCTACTAACAAGGAAGATTGTGGTTCCTGCACTATTAAATCAACCTTTTTAATAATTCTTTCTTTTAAATCGATCAAATAATTTTTTATTGTGTTACCTGCCCTCCTCTGCGATATATCCCAGCAGTAGAATGTTGGGTCTTCCATAATCAAGAATATGTTGTTATTTTTAAGGTACTGCTTGTAGTCAAATTCTTCAAAGCCTTCAGGTTCCACGAGCGTGCCTGTGAACGTACATACTTGGCCTACTGAGAATTTTTCGTAATTTTCGGTTTTTACTAGTATATAACCGTGGTTTTTGTCTAAAATTTCATCACCAACAACTAGGTCCTCTAGTAATCTAAATTCTATATGTTGATATCTATGTTTTCTATCTGGTTCGTCATATATATACCCCTCAAAGGAGTGCTGACAGCCTGTGAAACCGCGGACCATTTGTTCTACATCAACACTGTGGTTACAAACGAGGGCGGCCTTCACAACCGCTACAAATACCGTTACAGCTATTACCACACTTGTAGCAAAAAAATGCACACGCCCTTTGGGGCCATCTTCCCGAATACTCCCCCTCCTCTTTGGCAAGAATATGTTTCTCAGGGGCAGGAAAAGTATTAAACCTACCACGACTGACATTGATAACAAACAGATTAACCCTATAGTCCCTATGCCTTTTATGTTTCTCAGGATTCCAAAGGATATATAAGTTGAAATTATATATATTACTGATAGTTGAAGTCCTTTATAATCATTTATATATCTTACTACCCCCCTAGCTTTTCTAATAAAGACATTAAATATACTTTCTAACTTGTGGAACATGTCTAAATACAGACTTGGTCTTTGAATTTGTTTAGTGTCGCCTCTCCTATACCACTCACATTCAACAAATCTTCTACTTTACTATACGGTCTTCCTTGAATAATTTTTTCTGCGGTAACTTCTCCCACCCCATTTAGAGTTACTAGCTGTTCCTTAGTAGCTGTATTTATGTTCACACATTGTGTGTTATTCTCATTTGTACTATCTGTACCACTATTTGAAGATGAAGGGGTTGTATTTTGATCAGTATCTGAATATGGCTCTGTTGTGGGAAGTGTGGTTACAGGAGTGACGAACATATTCTCAATCTTCTTACTCTCCTCTACTAGAGGCTCTAATTGGCATATTAGTTCGTTTTCAAATGGAAAGTATAGTTTCTGATTATCTATTAATGGTTGTGCAAGATTTATCTTCCTTGATATAAATTTGGTTGCGGCATCTTTACTAAATCCTCCCGCTTTGTTCACAGCATCTATTATCAGGGCATTGCTTTCTAAGCAGTACACACCTGGATTCCTTAACGATCCACTTACATCTACATATATACTACAGCCCTCCTCTTTACTAATGAGTTTGTCTTTCTTCTTCCCTTCTTCTTCTTCCTGAAGAAGTATCTCTAGCTCTTCCTGCGGTTTCTGTTCTAGATCAAAGCTCTTTTGTAGTATGTAATGATCAAAAAATACCCCAAAGAGGAAAGATATTAGGGATACCATAAGGAAATAGTAGACGGTTTTCTTCTGTATATTCTTCATATAGAAGAATATACAGGACAGATATTAACTATAGATTAATTCTCAATTATTTGGACCGCCTCTATGACTACAGGATTTATCGGCTTGTCATTTCGATCTGTTTCTACTCTTTCAATAGAATCCACTACAGCAAATCCCTTCGTTACTTTTCCAAATATTGTGTATCCTCCATCTAAGGCTTTCAGGTTATCCTCTAGGATATTGCCTGATGTAATGAAAAACTGAGAGCCATTGGTATTTGGACCTGCATTTGCCATCCCTAGAGTATATGGCATATATTTTCTCTCTGTAATTTCATCCGGTATCTGATATCCCGGGCCTCCTGTTCCATCTCCTTTAGGATCTCCTCCCTGTATAACAAATCCCTCTATTACTCTATGAAATATTAATCGATCAAAGAATCTTTCCCCTGCAAGAAATACAAAGCTATTCACGGTTTGTGGAGTTTCGCCCTCAAACAGATCTACCTCTATGTCTCCCACAGATGTTTTGATCACTGCCTTATAGTCTACACCCTCCTCTAGTACATTGTTTGGTTGAGAATATGTATTAGGAGAGGACGGAGGTTGTACTAAATTGTCTGGTTGAATTATCATGCCTTCTCTAGTTAAAATTAAACCAAATACAGAGACTACTAGAAGCCCGAGTGCTAGTAGTAATACTTTTTTATTATCTTTTATGGCATCCGATGCAACACTCATAGTATATTCTACTAGATTTATTTCTATTAGTATATATTCTACTCCTGTGCCCACCAGAAGGGCTGCTCCTCTCCCGTATAGAACCATTTACCATGTCTCATTATTCTTCTCAGTGGTGGCTCCACAAGTATTTCAGAGGTATAGTCTATCTGGACCTTGTTTAGAGTGGGGGTTATGTACTCATCATAGGTTGAGAACATAATCTTATACTGGAAATACTGCGTTGGATCTCCTAAACCTTGACTTAAATCTAGAGGTGCAAGATATTTGGCACTCCTTATACCATCTATCCAGTAGTTTGCCCCTACTTGATTATTTAGTACAAGCATAAACGTAGATATATCATCTCTTTGGGTGTCTAGAATATCCCTAATATCAAATATTTCTTCCTGCCATTTAAATACAACTGCGTCCTCTGAATATCCACCAGAAGGAAATGTACTACCTAATTCCCACTGCTCTACTGTCACTGCTCCGGTGTCTTCGTTTATGCTGTCTACGACGCCTTGTGCAATATACTCTGCAGAATCGGCATATTCTTTTATAATTATCCTATCCGAGAGACTTAAGTTCTCTATCTCCTTTGTTGTGCCATATGAGGTCTCACTAATTGTAAAGGATAGATCATTTGAGTCTGAAATCAAGTTAGATAACTGAAGGTCCGCTTTGAAGTCAATCTTTATAGAATACTTTCTCTTTGTAATTTCATATGCTTCCCTAATTACCTCACCTGTGCGTACTATATCAGAGATGCGAAGCTCATCTATGTTCCCATTAAAAAACTGCGTATTATCACCACGTCTTCCAATATTCTTTCCTACCGACGTAGAGCTATAGGTCTCACTATTATTCGTTACAAGAGGTTGCTCTACTCCGTTAACATATATTTTATGTGTAGCTCCTGTTCCTTCCTTAGTATAGGCAATATGTACCCACTCTCCTTCTGAGATAACATTGTCGACTGTTTGAGCCTGCCATACACCAGGCGTGACAACACAGATTGCGTTAGATCCACCATCACATGTTCCCACCTCTAACTGAGGAACCAAAGTGGTTTCAGCCCCAAGATCTAAGAGAGTTCTTCTTCCACTTAAATCTTCCGGTTTAACCCAAGCCTCTATCGTAATGTTGTCGTAATCAAAACCAAAATCACTAGTTAGCATGTAATCACTTGTTCCATTAAAATACCTTGCACCTCCAACCCTTCCTTCTGTGTAAGTTGTTCCCGATGGAGTAGCATGATTATCATTTCCGCTACTATCATTAATGTATGCACCAGAACCTGACATCTCATCCATCTTCCATAATCCAACTACATTAGAATCTGTCAAATAGTTAGAGCTTGGAGAATTCCCCACAATCAAATCTATGTTACTGCCCAATTTGTCAGATGCTATCCAAAACGGTATCTTTGTGCTTTCTGACAGATCCATACCCGTTTCTAGTGTACTGTATACATAATGATTTTTACCCATCCTGTATGACTCTGCTACTTCTTTCCCACTTCTAGCAGTCTCGTATACTCTAACCTCATCTATCTGACCTCTATAGCGCGCGCTTGAGCCATTGTTGGTAGCCCCTATAACGAGATTATTTGATTGTAGGGAAGCAGATCCAACAGAAAGAGTTCCAACATCCTCTCCATTTACATAACCTCTAGCTTCACCGCCCGTCCAAGTTACTACAACATGGCACCATTGATCATTAGCAACATTGCTCATCAAGGTGGTATAGGAACCTCTTAGAACAGTACGAAGTGCCCCACTACTATTTACAAATATTCCAAATGTAGCTGAAGTCCCAGTTCCCCCTCCCCTCCCAACTATAACACCATCAGAGCTCATCCCCCCTTTATGTTTAAACCATGCTTCTACAGTCCAAGATCCACTTGAGTCTGCGAAAAGAGAGCTTGCCTCACTACTGAAATCTGTACTAATATAATCACTTGACCCATCGAAATCCCTAGCTCCCCCTATTTTGCCCTCTACATATGTAGTGCCATTTGGAGTCCCATGATTATCGTTATCACTATAATCTAGGAGATACGCACCAGAACCGGACTCTTCATCTAAATGCCAAAGTCCGACCAAGCCGTTGACTGTATCAACTTTAGTATAATCTGAATCAACTCTTAGACTATCATTTACCCCAACCTTTATGTTCGAATCATTACTCAGTTGCAGTATACGAGTATCGGATACTGAGTCAGACCATTTTGTATAATCCTGGGTTATATCTACATCTGCCTCCTCACCACCCTCCCAAACGCCCCATGTCGAACCATCGTTACTAGTTCTGTATCTGAACTCAACATTGCCCGATTGGTAATTAGAAAGTATTTCCGAAGCTAATAAAGGACGATTGTACTTTACAACCGTATCTATCATCCCTCTAAAGAGATTTTCCGGGGTCCCAGTACTTTCATTATATCTAGCACCAAGCAATTGAGTAGTCATATAGGCAGGCTGTTCCCATTTAGACGTAGATATCAAAATCCCATCGACCCAAAGCTCTAAAGTATCTCCTGTATAGTTACCATTAACAACAACATGATGCCACTCTCCATCGGCATATGATTGTTCGGAGGAAATATTGCTCGCAAAAGCTAGATCTTCAATAACTATCTTCCCTTCATCGTTTATACCGACACAAGAGTCTGCTACTGATGTCTCGAAATAACCAAAGAAGCACTCTAAAAAGGATGGAGCTATATCCTTTCTAAACCAGAAAGAGAAAGAGCCATTTTCCGCAGTGAATATTGGTGTGGTTAAATTAATATAATCATCTACTCCATCAATCATTATGGAACCATTCCCCCATTTCCTATTAATATATGTCCAACCACTCATAGGCAGTATATCCTGTGCTAATGTATTTGAGAAATTAACAAGATTAGCATTACAAGAGCTTCCGCAAGTTCCATCATTATTTTCTGCAACATCACCCCATATTTCATTGAAATTCCATTGAGCCTCCAAACCCACTGTACTATACATATTTTCCCCACCACCTGTATGAACACCAGATATATCTAAAGACATATGTTCGACGTAGTATGAGTCTTCAAAATCTATAACGGGTGATATATATTGACCATATGAGTGTTTTTTGGGTATAGCAATGATAACTATACCAGAGCCACCAGAACCACCAGAGGATCCACTTCTTCCACCTCCACCTCCACCTCCACCTGTACCTGCCACACCATCTTGGGCATTAGAGGTCGAAACACCACCAGTACCACCACCACCTTTTCCTCCTGTACCACCAGCATGCACGGTAGCACCGCCACCTCCTCCTCCTGCAAACCAACCATCATCTCCTAAACTATCACCTAACATATTCCCTAAATAAATACCAACTCCACCAGCTCCTCCAAAGCTTCCACTAATAAAATCATACCCAGCTTCTCCGGCACCACCACCACCCCCTGCAGAACCATCTCCACTGGTAGTGCCATTTCCTCCATCGTGCCCCTGTCCAACAGTTCCAGACCCAGGTGTTACTGTAGCACCACCTACACCACCACCAGAACCTCCATCACCACCATTCGAAGTTCTGTGTCCACCACCACCTCCTCCAATGGCTGTTAATGTACCAAATGTACTATCTCCACCATTCTGTCCATTGCTATCACCACTAGCCCCTCCACTTCCTCCACTACCCACGGTTATTGGTACTCCTTCTTCTATTTCTAAAGATGAAAATACATATGAATCTTCCCATACTAAACCGCCTGCACCACCACCACCTGCTCCTGCTGCACTACCCCCTGATGATCCACCACCTCCTCCTCCCCCAACAACTAATACTTTTACTTCAGTAACTCCTAGAGGTGGAGAAAATGTCCCATCTGATGTGAATGCATATATTTCATGCAAGAAATTGTTTGCGTTAGTAATAGTAATTGCAGGATCATCAGAACTATTAGTTCTATCAAAGATTCCCTGATCGAATTGATTCTTAGTATCATGAACTATGCTTGGATCTATCCTTATTGGATATACTCTTCCAGGACTAAATAACCACTCTATATCAACTATAACCTTAATCCTGTAGTTACCGCCACCTGCATCTTCTACTTGCATAGGAACATCATATGTCTTCTCTCCAGCACTATCTATCGCCCAGTTGGGAAGAAAATGCGCTACATAATTACCGTCCTTATCAGTGAAATAGTATGTCTGTGTACTCCCACCCTTCAAAGTTAACCAACCTTTCCGTAATTCTAAACCCTCATCCAGTTTGAGATCAAAATTAAACTCATTAAGAGGCAACTTACACCCCATTAAATCCTCTCCACAACCTTTTGTATATTCATCTAGATTTCGTATCACTATTTCTTCCTTTAAGCCCAAACCTTCCAATATCTGATACTCAATATCAACCCCATCCGCAACATTTTTGTTTAATACACTCTTTTTTGATACTGCTTCCTCACTATACTCCCCTATTACCCTACCACTTTCTATCAACTCCGTAGACGTTCTAACATCATCTGTTCCAAGAATGTCTGCAACAGTTTTAATTACCTCTTCTTTTCCATCCAAATCTAGTTTCTCTGTTTCACTAAGTACAACACCATTCAAACTCATTTCTATGCCGTACTCTTTCTCCCGTTTGAACAAGTCTGCTAATTTTGTGAAAAGATTCTCATTTTTCCCTTCGAACGGATTTTGTGAACTAACTTGGGCTTCAAATCTAACCCACTGCTTTTCAGGTTCATCCCTCTTTCCAAAGCTTACATTAAATGTTGGATTTTTGTTACCAAGTATTGCCCCACTATTGGTATCTAGGAAAAATATATCATCATTTGGCTTGGTCTTAGATAGGGAAGAAAACCACAGAGCAGATACTGATACCAAAATACCAATGAGAAGAAGTATTAATACTCTTAATCTTCCTCGCTTAGATATTTTTTTAAGTTTTAATACATCAAATTTTCTCATGTGTAGAGAGCTCTTCTAAATATTTTATGCCTTATAGTTTCCTGTCATATACTATCTCTATATCACCTACCCTTACATAATTATCATTTCTAGAAGACATTTTAATAACGAACATACATACATCTCCTGCTGAGACACACTCTGTGAGGGATGAGCCTAAGATTGTTGTTGAGGTCCATATCCCTGCAGAGGAGGAAACTTGGTTCTCCGAACTTCCATCTACGCTTCCAGAGCTTTCCTCAAATATATAGAAATCTAATTCATTACTAGATGTTGCAGTAGCTTCTGTTACAAAATTGAATGTAACTCCACCACTTCCCCAACCACTGAAGTTAGAGGGAAGCATAAATCTTAGCCTGATATCGTAATCTTGTAGTGTAGATTCGGAACTATTCCATTGATAGTAGTTCATAGAATTGTATGAGGCATCACTATCTGCGATCATTGTCCCGGTATTATTACTACCATCAGCAGACAGTACCGCTCCTGAGTATTCTGCAGCAAGAGTAACTGCGGAGAGAGAGTCAGCAACGGGTATCCATGTTGAGCCATCATTACTGAATTCTAACTTATTGGTACCGGTATTAAATCTTATACTCCCCTTTAATCCAGTATCTCCTAATGTAATGGTGCCTCCCCTCATCTCCATAGTACCATCCGCACTTAAGACGAATTTGTCCACTCCATACTGCTGGAATCTCATGAAGTTACCCTCTGTGCCTGTCTTGTTCACCCACAGACTGTTTGTGTAGTCGTCCCAATCTTGTTGAGCTATGGTTGGTGCTAGATTGACAGTACTCGAACCTAGACTGGATCTTAAATCTATCATCAATCCCCCAGTAGCTATGTCTAGTCTTAATTTTTGAGTATATCCTGAGTAGTTGTATAGCCTTACTCTATTTGTATCTATCTGTACAATTTCATATCCGATATTGTATGTGAAGGATATGCTTTGTAGCTCTGGTCTATATCTAGAATCTGTGGTTGTAAATATCACTCTATATTGTAAATAGTCATTTGGTGTGGAATTAATCCTATCTATACTGCTAGTACCTCTTCCTTCTGCACTCACGTTATCTATATAGAAGGTGTTAATTACTGAGGATAGGTTGGTTATTCTAAGTTTTGTTATAGCATCTCTATTTTCAGCGGGTATATCAGCTAAATCCCAATATACCTTCTGCCATTCCAAACTATCTATCACTATATCCTCAGTATGCTCATCACCTGAACTCTCTCCCATACTAAAGGATAGTTTCTGCCCTAATACCGAAGCTTTAACCCAGAATGTTATATATTCATATCCTGAGAGATCAGTTGAGGATATTGTTGATTCTGCATATCCTCCATTAGTAGAGGATATCATCTTAGTTATACTACCGGTTGTAAATTCATCCTCATCTTCGAAGAAGTCCACATCCCTTGTCACATCTCCATCAGATACTACAACATTAGTGCCAACCCAAGAGGATGCGTTCTCAGCATCATTTAGGGATTGTGCTTCATATGTTGGACTAGTGGATCTCCACTCCTCCCATGAGCCATCTGTGGAATCTGCAGTGGCACCTGTTCTTGTTTGAACAGATATTCTACCGTATCCATTATTATTGTAATCCCATCTTAAATCTGAGAATGATCCAGCACCTTTTGTTACTATTTCATTGGAGTGATACATACCGTATGAGTATGAGCTTCCTTCATAGAAGTTTGTAACAGTTGGATTACCAGATGTACCAGAGTATGTTTCAGAGTAGTGAATAGCTATACGGCCGAGACCACCAACACCACCAGCTTCGGCAGCTGCTGTCTCACCAGCCAAACCGCCTATACCATTATTTACTGTAACTAAACTACTTCCTACAGATACACCTGCACCAGCAAGATATATGGACCCACCTGCCCCCCCACCACCTCCTCCAGTTTCATTGTCGCTCGCAGAACCCCTATATCCAGCTTCACCATTGTCACCGTTATTAGCAACGCTCCCACTAACCACAATACTTCCAGAAAACACTCCAATTATACCTCCCCCATCTCCACCTGCACCTCCGTATGGACCATTAGCCGTGTCATTATCATTAGATCCCGCACCACCACCAGAACCAAAATATATCCTATCACTAAGATCTTCTCCTACAGCATATATATCCCCGGCAATACCTTTTGTTTGATCACCAAATGTCCCCCCAGCTCCACCATCCTGCCCCTTTGTTCCATAGGAACCTCCTGCACCACCAGCCTCAGTATTTGAAGACACAGAATAATCACCACCACCACCTCCTCCTCCTCCGTTAGGAGACCAGGATGTATATAAATTATACCCTCCCGTATACGACTCTCCCTTAAAGCCCTCATATATTCCTTGCACAGTCCTCCCACCACCCCTGTACCCCTTTCCGGAAGCGCTTATAGTACCATTTATATTTACACTCCCTGTTGCTCTAAAGAACATTACACCACCCTTTCCTTCTCTATATACCGAATTTTCCTTGGCCTCTGCTGACCATTCATCCGGATAGAAGGTAACTCCATTATTTACTGTTAAATTCTGGTAATTTGGGACCCTCTGTAGCATGACTCTCTGTGTATTATTTGCTACCCCTAAATTTGAATCATCATTAGGATTATTACCATAATATTTGGTTTTTGCCGTAGTAAACCTAACTGTGGTACCGGTTATACTTTGAACTCTAAATGTCTCATAGTTGCCAACATTAAAAAATGCGGACGAAGTACCTGCAAGATTTATTACTAAAACTTCATCTCCTGCATTTAAACAACCCAAACTTGGAGCTCTAGCTAACGTTGCCTCTGTCCCAGCAGAATTAAAAGCAAGAACATTGTAGTTAACGGCATCCCCGCCATCAGCACAACTCCTTCCTGCTATTAAACTTGTCCTATTTATATTCGTATTATAAGCAACTGTCACATTACCATCCCTACCATCCCCTACATCTATACCAGACTCTAATGATATTTCAGTTAAACCAATCATAGCCCTTATTATCCCCGTTGGAGCTTCTACATCCTCATCTCCTACCGTACTTGGATCTAGTTCGTAGAAGTTTGTGACAGCTGGGGTCCCAGATGTACCGGAGTATGTATCTGTATAGTAGACTGCTACTCTACCACTACCACCAGTACCACCATTATTTACTGCCGTATTGTTAAATCTACCAACTCCACTGCTTCCCCCTGTAACTGTGAGTGCAGAGGAACCTATATTCACCGTTCTTCCCTCAACCCTAACTGCACCGCCTGACCCACCTCCTCCAGCACCTGTATAGTATGATGTACCACTTGCACCATTACCACCCGTAGCACCGTTACTTGCTAAAGTACCAGACACTGTAACAGAGTCGGCAACTATATACACAATACCACCACCATTACCACCTGCACCTCCGAGTTGAGGGGACGCATTATTTCCTCCCCTACCACCTCCCGAACCAAGGAATAGTTTTGTTAATTGTTCATCTCCATATGTTCCTCCACCACCACCTGGGCCAATTCCAGTTGCTACTGCACCACCATCACCCGAACTGTTAGTCCCCCCATCAGTAGCACCATAGGTTAATGCATTATACGTTCCTGATGTCCCAGCAGTGCCATAACCACCCGCGCCACCACCTGCTCTTCGTCCACCACCACCACCTGCACCACCACTTGTAACACTACCTATACCGCCTGTTGGCTCACCACCACCACCACCACCACAATATCCATCTCCAGTACCAGCCGTATAACCACCACCACCACCTGCACCATCCCCTCCTGAGACTACTCTTCCGGGAGAACCTCCAGGACCACATAAAGAATCACCTCCCTGCCCACCACCATGATTATATCCACCTTCTGTAACCCCCCCTAAGAATCCCTTACTACTTGCACTTATATTTCCGTTAATACTTACACTACCGCTTGCCTTGAAGAACATAACCCCACCTTTTACCCCATTCCAGGCATCTGGTTCAAGTGTTACACCGACACCTATAGTAACATCCTCATATTGAGGTACCCTCTGTAGCATAACTCTTTGCGTATTTGTTGCAGTACCTAGGTTTGTATCATCATCTAAGTTATTACCGTAATATTTTGTTTTAGTTGTTGTAAATGTAACTGTTGTACCCACTACCTCATCTATTGTTAATATTTCCCAATTACCAACATTGTTCATAGCTGAGTATGAGCCCTGAAGATTGATTATCAGAACTTCGTCCCCCGAATCCAGACATCCACTACTAGGAGAAACACTCAATGTTGCTTCATTCCCAGCAACGTTAAATGCAACAATGTTATAGTTAACAGCATCACCACCATCTGAGCAAGATCTCACACCCATAGGGCTTGTTCTGTTTATGTTTACCGTTCCAGCTGTACTAAGTGTTAAATCTCCATCACTTCCACTAGAAGGATTCTGCACTACTTCCTCCCCTACTGTATAGAAGTTTGTTACTGTAGGTGTTCCCGAGATGCCTACATAACTGGTAGCAAAATAGATTGCGATTCTACCATCACCACCTGCACCTCCATTTTGAGTTGCCACATTGGATATTCTACCGATTCCACCATCGCCACCATTTGCAGCAAGCAAAGATGACCCAATATTAACAACTCCCCCCTCTACCCTCACTGACCCACCCGCACCACCACCACCACCACCTGTGTAGTATGATGTTCCACTTGCACCATTTGCACCATTGACCCCATTACTACTTAAAGCCCCATTAACCCTAATCGTTCCACCAGCAATATTAACTATTCCCCCGCCATTTCCTCCTGCACCTCCCAGCATAGGAGATGTTTGATTACCACCCCTCCCACCACCAGATCCAAGCATTAATTTTGATAAGGATTCAATACCATAGCTACCACCTCCTCCTCCACCTGCACCAGTTCCTGTAGAGACACCACCATCTCCCGAAGTATTAGCCCCTCCGTCTTCACCGTAGTTATCAAAACTTCTATGGCCGCCAGAACCAGGAGTCCCATAACCACCACCACCACCACCCGAATATCTACCACCACCTCCACCTGCACCTCCTTGCCCTACTGATCCTCGGCCCGGATCCTCAATAACCCTTCCCCCTCCTCCTCCTCCACAATATCCATCTCCTCCCAATCCGCCTGATGCACCACCACCACCACCCGCGGCACCATCCGTCCCATTTGTAGTACTACCATCACCACCTTCACCACAAAAAGCCTCACCACCACCACCACCCGCGTAACTATATCCTCCATGTTGTGTAGCACCTAAATAACCTTTCCCATCTGCATGTATTGTTCCATTAATATTTACTTCGCCTGTGGCCCTAAAGAACATTACCCCTCCCTTTATTCCATTCCATGCAGAAGGATAGAAGTTTATTCCTGCATTTACAGTAACATCATCATATTGAGGCACCCTTTGCATCATAACTCTCTGTGTGTTAGTTGCAGTACCTAAGTTACTATCATCATTAATATTCCCTCCATAATAGTTGGATTTAGCTTCTGTGAATGTAATAGTTGTACCCGTAACATCTATAGAGTCGATAGTTAGGGTCTCATAGTTCCCGACATTGACCATTGCAGAGTATGTACCTTGAAGGTTTATAATTAATACCTCATCCCCTGGAGATAAACAACTATTAGCAGTATCTGCAGCTGGTGTAATGGTAGCCTCTGTTCCATCAACACTAAATGTAGTTATATTGTAATTAGGAGCATCTGGACAAGCAGCATTCCTACTCGTAATTAATTTATTTACATTAATATCTGAATTAGTACTTACTGTTATATCACCATCTGCCCCAGTACCTGCATCTAACTCTCCAGGCTCTCCTGTTATTGGATCTACCCATATAGGTGTAGCAGGTATCATATCAGGGTCTTTTAACCAATCCGAATCTTTTACATGACTTACGGATATACTACTCTCACTAGTCTTAATCCATCTAGCTAAATTAGTATTGTATACCCAACCTGTAGCTAATATGTTATTTGTATTCTGTCCGTGTAGTACTTCAACATAACCCTTGTGGGGAACTGCATTCTCTGTATTAGTAAATAATCCTCCACCTCCTACTCCACTTATATCCATTTGTGCTAACCCCCAACTATTTACATATACCGTTGATTTCTTACTACTACCTCTTTCTAGCTCTATCTTTACTATATATTCATTATCAGAATCAGCAAGGTTGAAACTATATTCATACTCCTTAACTGTACTACCCGTAGCTCTTATTAGGCTCCCTGCAACATATGTACTACCCCCATCGTTAGATACGGAAACTGAAATATCTCCTGAAGTATCATCTGGATCTATATATGCATTCATCCAAAGGTATGCTTTGTTACTATTGTATTGGAATGTTACTGGGTTGCTATAGTAGATGCCTGTGGTATCTTCTGCATTACTATCTATTCCTTTTATAGTACTACTACCAAACACCTCATAATCTAGACCTACAAATGATACCCCACTCCCATCCCCATCTGAGAATGTATATGGATTTGTTGTTGTAGTATAACCATCTCCATTATTTCTTAACCCTATATTGGTATCATACTTGTACCAGGTTGCTCCATTTACTGCCCATGCATCATCCCTTGCAAATCCTACTACAATAGCATCTACATTAGATGATACTGTAGTAAAATCTACATACATATCTCCGTTTATCATGAATATCTTATTAATATCTTTGTCTGCGTTATCTATTAAGATATTACCTGTGGCTATTGCATCTGTATCTGAATTAAACTTCATCCATACTCTCTGTGTATCGTAGTCTACTATGGTTATATATATATCCCCTGCTGTTGCAGTAGGTATGATGATGGATCTCTCTGGAAAATCTCTCCTACTCCCTCTGTCGTTAGCTGTGGTTGGTTCTAAATACCAACTTGCTATCTTAAATTTATCCCCCACCGCATAATCTGTTCTTTGAGGTGTGATCTTAATACTACTCCCACTACAACTACCAGATGTGAATGAATACTCATTTCCAAATGTTAATGTAGCACCTGTAGCTGTACATGTACCATCGGAAGATGAAATATTTGCTGTAATACCACTAACTGTCTGGCTTGCTACCTCTATCTCTATACTTCCATGCTCAGAGGACGTACCGTATGCACCTGTGACATTGAAAAGTAGCCCATTGTATTTAGCAGATAGAGCTGTAGTCCCACTTATGTATGAGACTCCCTTGTACCAATACGGATCTATACCATCGGTAATCAAATCACCTATTGTGGAATCCTGGCCAACCTCCCCTGTCTGAGACCTATCGTAGTAGTATGCAGCATCTATTAATGTTGCTCCAGTAGTACCAAAATATCTATTAGATGCCATGTCTGTTGTGGAATCTGTTAATGATAGTCCACCCCATAGTCCCATCTTTTGATTGTATATATCCAAGCCTACATCAGAATTTTCACTATCTATCTTTAATCCATCTACAAAAGTATCAAACATAATACTTTCTGATTGATTACTCTCTATTAGTCCCCTTCTCTCCGCTAGACTTAGAGCTTCATAATCTTTGGCCAATAGTGTGTACATATCCCTATACGCATTCTTATCAAAACCAACATTAAGATAGAAATCAGCAGCACTCTTATTTTGTGTAAAGAAGACTATCTTAAGATATCCTGAAGCAGCGTTTTCTGTTGACATAACCATCCCTATTAACCCATTCTCTTGTTCAGATGAAGCTTTCGCATATCCATATTCAGAATATGAATATATATAGTCCCCTACAGAGGCTGTAGTGGCATCATATGTATTCACATTAGTAATTCCCTCAAATACAACCATACATGTATCTCCATCATCACAAACGCCATTCTTATTTATATCCCCACTTACACTTACTCCTGTTACGACACCAAATGCTCCCATTTGATTTTCGATGTTTGTTGTAATGAAGGAGTCATTTGTTGAAGGATCTATCGTTACTAATGTTCTTTCTGTCACAGCCCCTCCTGTATTATTAATCAATCCAGAACCAAAACCATTTCCCGCTATTACACTTCCTGCTACATATAGGTTTCCATTTGAATCCAGATACATCTTCTCCACACTGTTATTCATTACAGAGAGTAGCTTGGATGACGGATCCGTATATGAAGTAGGTGTGTTAAATGTGAACGCCACAGCATCCTCTCCATCTGCTATTGTGGATGTGGCAACTCCTGCTACAAAGCCAGTTCCGCTTCCACCACCTCCACCTCCAGATGTTGCTACATCTAGTTTGAGATATTTTGTACTACCACTGTAGTTGTATACTCTAACGTTATTATTATCATGTATAACTATGCGATATCCCGAGTTATAGGATATGGTTATGTTCCTAAGTATTGGTTGGTATGCAAGGTTCGTAGTACTAAATACTACTCTGTACTGCATATAGTTATTGGGTGTACTGCTTATATCACTACCATCGTTATCTGTTATTAATTTTTCTGCTCTAACATTATCTAAATATATCGTATTACTTGATCCCGTCTTATTGGTTAATCTTAGTACGGTCACATCATCCCTATCTCCTGTAGCTATATCAGATATATCCCAATATATCTTCTGCCACGTATCCGATGCATCTACTGTAATATCTTCATACTGTTCAGTACCAGCACTTTCTCCAAAACCTAATCTCAAGGTATTCCCTATTTGAGATGCCCTAACCCAAGCAGTTATGTAGTCATAGTTACTTAGGTCTTCATTTGATACTGCGGCCTCCACATATCCCCCATTCGTACTACTAACCACCTTAGTTACATTTGTAGCAGTAGTTTCATCCTCATCTTCAAAATAGTCCACATTTCTAGTTACATCTCCTTCAGAGACAGTCGCGTTAGTACCGCTCCAGTTAGTATGGGTATCGGCACTTTCAAGCATAATGTAGTTTTGATTAACCACAAATGGTCTCCACTCTTCCCATGATGCATCTAATGGGTTTGTACTATTACCACTTCTTGTTTGTATACTGATATTACCGTATGTATCTAAATCTTGACTCCATCTAATATTGTCATATGTTTGAGCATTGGGTGTAGCTATTACTGGAGAATTATATATACCGTATGAGTTATATCCAGATTGGTAGTAGTTGGTAACAGAGGGGTTGGCTGTGGTACCAGAATATGAGTCAGAGTAGTATATTGCTATACGGCCATCACCTCCGGCACCACCATTCACTCCTACCCACCCAGTACTTGTACCTCCAGCTCCTCCACTTGCACCAACAAAGGAAGTTCCAGTATTAACACTTTCACCACTAAGCAATATGCTTCCTCCAGCTCCAGCTCCTGCTCCTGCTGCATTAGCAACTGTAGCAGAAGCTCCGCCTGTACCTCTAGATGATACCATTCCTGAAACAACTACACTCTTGGAATAAACAGCTATTATTCCTCCTCCTATTCCACCAGAACCAGAAACTCCAGCTGTTCCTACAGTACCTCCCGATCCAGCACTCCCAAAAAAGAGTTTACTTAAATTAGCCTCCCCATATGTTCCTCCCCCTCCTCCTCCACTATATGTAACACTGGTCGACAGAGTTCCATCTCCAGAAGCATTAGTCCCACCAGAAGGAGCATTTGATCCAGCAGTATAATTTGCTCCTCCACTTCCAGCTGTACCATATCCTCCACCGCTACCGGCGGCTGCGTACTCGGAGCCACCACCAGAACCCCCCCTGTTAGCACTACCCAATCCTAAAGTGGAGCCATTACTTGCACCACCACCACCACCACAGTAACCATTTCCACCCAAATAACCATTATACCCACCACCACCACCAGCCCCACTAGTACCATTTGTTGTAGTTGTTGCCCCTGCACCACCAGGTCCGCAAAATGCCTCTCCTCCTGAGCTCCCTTGAAGATTTCCACCTGCACTACCTCCTCTATACCCTATCCCACTTACATCTATTGTTCCATTAATATTTGCACTAACACTAGCTCTGAAAAATATAACTCCTCCCTTTACACCATTCCATGTAGAAGGATAGAAGTTAACACCTGAATTAACTGTAAGATTTCTGTAATTAGGAACTCTCTGTAACATAACTCTTTGCGTACTAGTAGAAGTGCCTAAATTGGTATCATCTGCTAACCCATCCCCATAGTAGTTCTTCTTGGCTGTCTTAAATGTAATCGTAGTCCCAGAGACATTAGCTATCTCCAACGTCTCATAGTTACCTACATTATCCATAGCTGTATATGTACCCTGGAGATTTATAATCAATACCTCATCCCCTACGGCCAAACAACCTGTACTTGGTGTAGCTGAAAGTGTAGCTGTTGTAGAAGATGGGAATGCAGTTATATTGTAATTAACTGCATCTCCACCATCTGCACAACTCCTCCCCGCAGATAGACTTGTTGTATTAATATTTGTATTGTACTGCACCGTTACATCACCATCTGCCCCTGTACCAGGATTAAAAGCTGGGGAAAGAGATACAGAGGTATCCCTAACATCTGTTCTTATGATTCCTGTACTTCCTGCATCCTCCCAATCCTCTTTTAAAGCATGCCTAATACTAATACTCTCTTCTTTGATATTCTTCCAATTTCCTCCTGTACAACTCTCATTTTCACTACCCCCTACACATATCCAGCCATCTGCTAATATGTTATATGTATCATCGTTATGCTCTACATTAAGATAGCTACCACTAGCTACTGAACCATGTTCTGAGAATAATCCAACTCCATCACTGTTCCCTACCAAAAGATCAATATGATCAGTACCGTCATAGAAATAGAGATTGGTACCGTTATACCAAAGATCCCCTGTATTAGGACTACTCACATCTATTGCACTAGAAGCCGCTAAATTCAGTTGTGCCACAGAAGCTGTATTAGCACCCAATGAAAGCATAGCTGTTGTACTACCTGTACTCTTCCCAAGACTTGCATATCCACTCTGATTTATTAAACTTAACACAGTACCAGAACTATTTTGCCACTCCATCAAGTTATTCGGATCTGTATTCTGTGCCTTTATGACAACTGTCTCATCGGGAGATATTGTGATGTCTCCCGAGCTATTTGAGATTATGGAGCTAGCACCCGCGATATCAAGCCTAGATGTGGGAGTTCCGGTTCCGATACCTAATCTTCCATTAGCAACATCAAAATAGAATTGAGCGTTCAATGCAGAATCCCCTCCAATTATTACATCGTCTGTTGTATCTGTTAGATATGTGTATGTTCCATCATCTGTCCAAAGAGAGCTACTTCCTCCTCCTAAAGCCGTACCGTTCCAATAGAGTGTCCCTCCAACATTGTACAACCTATTCTCATAGATCGTCGGGGCATCATCTCTGGGCCTAATGAAGAATGTCATAGGGTTTTCAAATGCAAATACCTCTGTACTTCCCTTCTTTAAGGACATAAGGTGACCTGTACCATCCTGGACTATTTCTAGAACCAAATTGTCAAAGTTAGAGCTTTCAGTTTTAAACAAAACCAACGGCCAAGCTCCTGTTGATGTGTAGTTGGAATATACTGTTAAACCAGACTTAGCAGTATCTCCTGATATTGAAGCTCTTTCTGCGCCCATATCAAAAGAAAACGGAGGTCTTGCACCCAACCCAGCAACATAAGTCGAATAGGTATCACTACCAATAGCAGTATATGAATCAGCACCGAGAACCAGACTATCTGTCAATGTGGTCAAATAGGCAAAGCCCGTCCCCTGTGTCCAAAGAGAACTCCCTGTACCTCCACTCCCTATATCAACCCAAGATGCACCATCATATACCTTAAGTGTTGAATCTGTTGTATCCCAGTAAACCATACCTGCGCTAGGACTAGCATATCCGGAGGAATTAGCTGCTGTATCAAATTGAAATGCAGTATTAGCATGAGATGCATATTTTGATCTCATGGCAAATGCAGTGGCTTGAAGAGACATCCTTGTGAACGTTTCTGTATATGAATTACCTCCTGCGGGATCGAAACCTATCTCTATGTATACCGTATTTTCTGCCGCTACGAGTGCATCTAGCGAACTATATGAACCAGCTGTGGGAGAGGGATCAGAACCAAGAGATAGATTGAAAGCACCATTGTATTGCCCTATCTCTTTGTTAGAAAAAACTTCCGTGAGAAAGAGTGTACCTCCAGAAGCTGCACTGTAGTATCTTACTCTGAAATCACAAGTATCATTACTTGATCCAGCTACAACACACGAAGGATTACCCGTAGTAACATTCAATCCCTCATACCCTGTATCATTCCTAACTATTTTTCCTTGCAAATTTATCGTATTTGTAGAGAGTGCATACGATTTTTCTATAAAAAACAGAAAGAAAGTTGGGAGCAGTATTCCAAGAAAAATGAATATATTTTTTACTAGTTTTAGGCAGTACTTTTCTTGCATTTTTTCTAGACAGTAGAAAACGCTGTTTTAACGGTAAAATTTTAGTGCCCCAACCTATGAATAATAATAGAGGAAATTGAGTAATCCGTCAAGGATTTTGCTCAAATTTTTACATCTAAAAAATGGCTATACAACAACATTAATTATTCTGCCCGGGACATATATAAATTTCTTTATGTTGCCACCTTGCAAGTATGCCTCAAAAGCCTTTTCTGACAACGCTTTCTCTTGTACTTCTTTTTCGTTCAAATCTGTTGAAACTTTCAACTTTCCTCTAACCTTTCCATTAATTTGAACTGGTATCTCTATTTCGTCTTCTTCGAGAAGTTTTTCATCAATCTTGGGCCAAGTTTGCATATGGACGCTATAGTCATGTCCTGTTTTCTCCCAAATCTCTTCTGCCAGATGTGGTAAAATCGGTGCCACACATACCATCAATTTCTCTAAATCTTCTTTCGAGAAGGTTGATTCGTGGAATTCATTAAAGAATTCCATAAGAGCAGAAATACTTGTATTGAATTTGAAGTCTAGTATGTCTCTCTCTACTCTTTTGATTAGCCTTGCAACGGCCTTCTGTTCCTTCAGGGTACTTTCCCCTTTATTTCCCCAAGCGTATAATAGGAACCTGTAGTACTTTGTCACAAATCTTTTAACCCCATTTATGGTTTCGGTATTCCACGATACATCTCCTTCATATGGACCCATAAACATCATATATGCTCTTGTTACATCTGCACCATATTTTTCTATTAGGTCATCTGGGTTAATTACATTTCCCAATGATTTTGACATCTTTACTCCACCTTCTCCTAACACAATACCGTGAATTGTCCTTTTGTGATAAGGTTCTGGTGTTGGTACAACATTTATATCATATAGAAATTTGTGCCAAAATCTGGAGTACAGAAGATGGAGAGTAACATGTTCAGAACCGCCTTCATAGTGATCAACTGGAAGCCAGTATTTTAACTTGTCAGGATCAGCAAGTATGTCCGAATTCTTCGGGTCTATATATCTTAGGAAATACCAACTAGAACCAGCCCAATTAGGCATTGTGTCTGTTTCCCTTCTTGCAGGACCACCACATTTCGGACATTGTGTATTGACCCATTGGGTAATATTTGCCAACGGCGATTCCCCCGTATCTGTTGGTTCGTAACTTTCAACAACTGGCAGTTCCACAGGTAATTGATCTTCCGGAACAGCTACTTCTCCACATTTATCACAAAAAACTATAGGGATTGGCTCTCCCCAATAATGCTGTCTAGAAAATATCCAATCACGAAGGTGATATCTAACAACTATATCTCCTATACCCTTCTTCTTTATATACTTCCCCACTTCCACTCTAGCACCTTCACTGCTAATCCCGTCCAAAAACCCCGAGTTGAAAACAATCCCCTCCCCTTCGTATACTTTTTCTATTTTATCTATATCAGACCTATCACCATTGGGTCCCTCTATTACCCTAATTACAGGAATATTAAATTTCTGAGCAAATTCGAAATCTCTCAAGTCATGTCCAGGCACTCCTACCACCATACCAGTCCCAACCGTTGTTAGAACAAAGTCCGCAAGGAATATTGGCATACTTCGGCCGGTTATGCTATTTTTGGCAAATAATCCAGTATTTACACCAGTCTTCTCTCGTGTTTCACTAATTCTATCTAATTCTGATTTCTTTTTACTCTCATCCTGATATTTCTCCACCTCTTTGACTGCCTTATCATCCATATATTTCTTTAACTGCTCTATAATCTCATGCTCAGGAGCAATAACAACAAATGTGGCTCCAAATTGAGTATCTGGCCTTGTTGTTGAGACCTTTATCTTAAGATCTGTTCCCTCTACTTCGTACTCTATGTCATACCATGTTTTCTTCCCTATCCAATTTCTTTGTCTAGTTTTTACACTTTCCCAATACTCTGTGAGATCCAGGTCTTTATCTAGCCTGTCTGCATACTCCGTTATCTTAAGTACCCATTGACTGATGTTTCTTCTTTCGACTGGAGTATCACATCTTTCATGCTTGCCATCTATAACTTCCTCATTTGCACATCCCACCTTACATTTCGGACACCAATTAATTGGCATTTCTGTCTTGTATGCTAGGCCTTTTTCATACATCTTAAGGAATATCCATTGGGTCCATTTGTAGTACTCTGGATCCGTTGTATTAATCTCCCTACTCCAATCAAATGTTAAGCCTAAGCTTTTTAATTGCTTTTTGAAGTTCTCTACATTTTCCTTCGTTATCTCCTGAGGGGGTCTTTTTACTTTAATAGCGTAGTTTTCCGTGGGGAGACCGAATGCATCCCAACCCATTGGGAATATGACATTTTGGCCTTTCATTCTTCTTAATCTTGCCACTACATCCATCATGGAGTAGTTTCTGGTATGACCCATGTGCATACTGTCTCCAGATGGGTATGGGAATTCTACTAAGAGGTAGTATTTTCCCTTTTTATCAAAGTCTTTTCCTTCATAGGACAGGTCGGAGAACCACCTATCTTGCCACTTTTGTTCAAATTCTTTTGGATTGTATTCCATGGTTGGTTATTTATATTTGATTGGGATATTTTACAGGAAAAAAGAAAACATTAAAAGAATGGGGTTTAGTTGGTTTGTGGAACGTGGCTGTGGAACGAAATTAAGGTTGTATATATGATTGTGTACAAAAGAATGTATAATGTCTAGAGATGAAAAATACAGATTTAAAGAGTCACCCTATCTTCAAAAAACTAGATAGTTTAAATTTGAATCCTGACGAATATATTATTATGGGTTCTGGAATTATGTATGCTTTGGGGATAAGGCCAATAGAGGAAATAAATGATATTGATATATTGGTTTCCGATAGCGGATGGAAGAAGGTAAAGGAATTTGGTGAAATTATACATAATCACCAAAATAATACCAATGTTATACCTTTTCTAGAAGGAAAATTGTGCATATACGACGAATGGGATCCCAGAGAATATACCTTTGAAAGTGTTTATAAGGATGTACATTTCATAAAAAAATATCCTTTCCAATCATTAGAAAGTTTATTAGAACTGAAGGCAAAAAGAAATAAAGAGAAAGATAAAAGACATATTGGATTAATTCTGAATTATTTGGAGAAAGACAACATTGGACCTGAGGGGGTTTGAACCCCTGACCCCATCGCTGCCAGCGATGTGCTCTAGCCAGCTGAGCTACAGGCCCATATCATATATATGGACTCAGCTGGAATCGAACCAGCCACCTTCGCAATGCGAATGCGATGTTCTACCTTCTGAACTATGAGCCCAACAGCAAGATTATATCACAGATATATTGGATTGACCCTCCCCCTATAGTACATTAAATTTTGTTAAAAGAAAGTGTATAGGGATTATCAGATCAACGTTATTTGCAAAATCGGACGTAGGGTACTAACTACCAATTCCCAAAACCTAATGGATTAACCTGAGATCCAAAACCTACTCCATTCCTAAGTTCGAAGTGGAGATGTACACCCGTTGAACGACCAGTAGAACCCATCTGGCCAATAGCCTCTCCTCTTCCAACGTACTGCCCTGACCTCACATATATGTTCTTTAGATGTGCATACCATGTGGTATATCCATTACCATGGTCTATCTGTATAGACCAAGCATAACCTGATCCCCCGTATGTGGAACCTAACGGAGGACAGTATCCACTACATCCAGCAAATATAACTGTACCTGGTGCCGCTGCCGCGATATTGGGCATTGCACTAGATGCAATGTCTATTGCCCTATGATATGCTCTGTACCCTTGTGATATTACACCTGCTCCACCTGCAACAGGCCAAGATATGAATCTACCAACATTTGGATCTCCAACTGCAGCAGCTGTACTTGCAGTAGTATACTGGTTGGAGACATAGAATGATGGAGTGGATGCTATGACTGGCTTTGGAGGAGCTGGCATCTTTCCATCTGGTATAAATAGTTTCGCCCCCTCTTCAAGCGTAAAGGGATAGTCTAACCAGTTAAAATCTGCTATAGATTGTTCATTTGCCTCATATTTTTTTGCCAAACCTGCTAATGTATCACCCTTAGCAACTGTAACCAAAACTCCATCACTCGGAGGTATTTCAAGAGTTTGACCAGGCTTTATGAAATCACGAGCAGTCATATTATTTGCCCATAGTATAGACTCTGTACTAATACTGTAGTACTCTGCAATCGTACTTAAAGTATCACCTCCTTTAACTACATACTGCTCAACTGATCTTCTTGCCCTATCTTGTGGGACAAGTGTATTCAAGGACGCATTCATAACCATGATGTCCGTTTCTGGAACCCCTATTCTATCCAACTGTCCATCACTAGCAACAATAACAACAGGTTTTCTATATAGATATGAAATGACTACTATAAATATTAAAACAAAAGCCACTACCTGGAGTGCAGAACCAAGAAAATTACCTCTTCCCCAGAACATTCTTCTCGTTAAGTTATCCTTTATGTTCTCAAATGATTTAAAGAACATATCTAGTATAACGGAAAGAAGAATCAACAAAACCCTTAATCTTGCATACGTATAGTCAAAAAGAGAGAACAGGAAGGAGAATACCCCCCTTTTATTCGTCTGTTTAATATATCCTTCATAGATGAATCTTCTTAGTTTTTTAAGGGTGCTTCCTTTGCTAATATCATCATCCACAAAAAGAAAACTTTCTAGATCACTCCTACTTCTGTATTGTTGTATACGTCTATTAGAGAGCTCTCTAAAGCTTAAACCAGAGATATTTTTATTTTCGGAAATATTATCTTTATCCAAGATAGTAGATATGTTAATTGATACCTAATATTATATCAATTATCTATGCTTCATGCAGAGTAGCTAGGAATTCTTCATTACTCTTGGTTTTCTTAAGCCTACTAATCAACACATCGGTTGGATCTTCATTGGAATCTAGCACTTCCAACATTCTTCTAATTCTCCATGATTGATTTAGAACCTCTTTTCCTAAAAGTAGCTCTTCATTTCTAGTACCTGAACTAATCACATCAATTGAAGGATATATTCTCTTATTAGCTAGTTTTCTGTCCAAGTGGAGTTCCATATTACCAGTACCTTTAAACTCCTCATATACTAAATCATCCATCCTACTTCCTGTCTCTACCAAAGCAGTAGCTATAATTGTGAGACTTCCTTGCTCTTCGAAATTTCTGGCTGCACCAAAAAATCTCTTTGGAGGATACAAAGCTACTGGATCAAAACCTCCTGAGAGTGTTTTTCCAGATGTGGGCATAGTGATATTGTATGCTCTTGCTAATCTAGTAATACTATCCATTAATACAATCACATCCTCACCCCACTCCACCATCCTCATGGCCTTCTGAAGTGCCATCTCTGCAACCCTACAGTTATGCTCTGGAAGTTCATCAAAGTTTGAGGCATATACCTCTCCTTTAACAAACCTCTTCATATCAGTTACCTCCTCAGGCCTTTCCCCTACTAGTACTACTATCAATTTAGCTTTTGGATGATTTTTAGCCACCCCATCTGCTATATCTTTAAGTAGCCAAGTTTTTCCTGCCTTTGGTGGTGATACAACCATAGATCTCTGACCAAACCCTATTGGTGATAATAAATCTATCATTCTAGTAGATATTGTCTCTTGATCTGTTTCTAATTTAATCTGTTTTTTAGGAAATATTGGTGTTAATTTTCTGAAATTTGGCCTCTTTACGGCCTCTGCAGCAGGTTTTCCATATACGGTATCAACCCTAAGTAGACTTAGAAATTTCTCTTTCTCTTTAGGTAGTCTTGCTGGACCAGCAACTTCATCACCTGTTCTTAAACTAAATTTCTTTATCTGAGAACCAGATATATATACATCATTATCTCCTGGAAGAAGCCCATCTGTCCTTAAAAGACCGTGTGATCCATCCTTCAATACCTCCAATATACCCTCTACAAAAACAAATCCCTCATCATTCGTTGATTTTTTTAGGATTTCAATAATTAGTTCTCTCTTTGGAAGTTCCATAAAATTCTCAAGTTTTAAATCTTGAGCTTCTGAGCGTAAATCAGCAAGATTCATCTGCTCATATTCTTTAATACTCTTAGTTTTCTTAACCATTTGATTATTAGGGAATTAAAATATGGGGCTATTTAGCCATATGATATTTGAAGTATATTGAAATCAAAATGAGATGTCAAATACTTTGAAAATCGTATGGGATAAAGAAGAAGGGATCGGTACTGCCCCAACCGACCCCGGGTTCTTTTCCTTAAATTAGGAAAAGTCTCGAAGAACATGATACATGTTTCCCATCTTCTTCTTGCTATATTCATAATACAAATAGAGAGAGAAAGAGACGGAAGATATCTTAATCTTTTCCTGTTGCCCAGTTGTGCTTGTGACACCCCAGACAAAGGGAGAAAACTAAGATATCCACATATATTTGAAAGATCTGTATAAAGTATATCTTTTTGCATGATAATTGTCAACCCTATATACTGTATCCACATAGGCACAGTCCGTTGGGAAGCACTTACTATAAAGCACTCCCAGGGCACGCGTACTGCCTGGGTTACGTAAAATATAGCTGTTACCTAACTGGTGGATATCTAGGAGGCAAAATAAAAATAGAGCTTAAATTGTACTGATTTTTGAGACCTTCCTTATTTTCAGATTCTTAGCCTGCCCCACCTTCATCCTTCCAACTACCAACTCTTCATAACCTGCCCTAACTGCCTCGGAGACAACCGAATCCACCCCCCAAGTACCTCTAACCTCCCCCGTAAGACCTACCTCTCCAAAATATATTGTGCTCTTAGGAAGAACTATTTCTTCTGCCGAAGATCTAATAGCCGCACATATTGCCAAATCAATGGCTGGATCATTTACAGTAATTCCTCCTACAACATTCACAAACACATCCTTATTTCCCAGAAACACTTTGCCTTTCCTGGACATCACAGCACATAGCATATCAAGCCTTGGCTTTTTAATCCCATTAGCAACTCTCCTTAATGGCCCAGCCTCACTTTCCCTCTCTACCACTAATGCCTGAACTTCAACAAAAACAACCCTTGAACCTTGAATAACCGCCCCTATCGCGCTACCAGAGGACTTACTCTCCGACTCTAGGAACACCAAAGATGGATTCCCCACCTCTTTTAATCCGTCACCTCGCATCTCGAATACACCTATCTCGTTCGTAGAGCCAAACCTATTCTTCATACTCCTAACTATCCTATACTGATTGTATTGATCCCCTTCCATATACAAAACACAATCCACTATATGCTCCAAAACTTTTGGCCCAGCAATATCTCCACCTTTATTGATCTGCCCTACTATGAACATAGGCACTCCCGTCATTTTCGAGACCCTTGTTAATACGGAACCACTTATTCGTACCTGACTAATACTTCCAGGATATCCCTTTGAGGAGAGGGAGCTCATACTTTGAATCGAGTCAATTACTACAAGTTCAAAGTTATCACTTTTTATAAGTTCTGCGATATTTTCAACTACCACATCCTCTGTTAAAACGAAATTCCCCCTTTCTTTCTCCGTTAATTTCTTAGAAGATATTCTTTCCAATCTCGAATTTAATTGCGCAGGGGATTCTTCACCGCATACATATAATACCTTTCCTCTTTTAGCAAACTTAAGAACTAATTGCATAAGGAGGGTTGATTTTCCAACTCCCGGCTCACCACTAAGTAGGATTACCTCACCTTCGACTATTCCTTTCCCTAAGACTCTATCTAGTTCCTTATATCCTGTCTCTATACGCCCACCAACACTAGAGGACTTATTACCAACCTCTTTAATTGGCATATAGTTGGATGGCACTACAGGCTTTGCCCTCTGTGTTTGTTCCAAAACCTCATTCACCTCCTCAAGTGTCCCCCATTCGTCGCATACTGGACACTTTCCAGACCATTTAAGAGACTCCGAGCCACAGGATGAGCATACGTATTTCATATTGTTTATTTAATTATCTATAACTATATTATCCCCCTTAACTACCATTTTGACCACAACCCCTTTCCCTTTCTCAAACTTAACACTCTCCTTAAGCATGTACTCTGCTAGAAGATTTTCCACCTTATCCTGCAAGAACCTCCTTAAAGGCCTTGCCCCATACTCCTCACTAAAACTATTCTCAATCATGTATGTAATAGCTTTACTATCCAAGACAACTTTAACTTTTTCTTCAACCAATCTCCCATTCAGCTGTCCAAGAAGAAGTCTTACTATCTTTCTAGCATCTCTCCTTGTTAGTGATCTAAAGATTACTATGTCATCCAACCTATTCAAGAGTTCAGGCCTTAGATTGTCCCTTAACTCTTCTAATAACATAGATTTCATTGATGTATATGCACTATCTATATCCTTATCCGACCTAGCCTTTACCCCCTTGCCTACAAATCCTAACACCTTATCCTTACTAATCTCTTCCGCTCCAATATTCGATGTGAGTATTACAACTGTATTTTTAAAATTCACTCTCCTACCCCTTCCATCCATTAAATGACCGTACTCTAATATCTGGAGTAATACATTTAATACATCCGGATGAGCCTTCTCCACTTCATCGAAAAGTATTACTGAGTGGGGATTTCTCTTAACCCTTTCTGTTAACCATCCCCCCTGTTGAAAACCCACATATCCTGGAGGAGAACCTATTAACTTAGAAACACTATGCATCTCCATCATCTCACTCATATCTATCTGTATTAATTTGTTTTCATTTCCAAAAAGCTCCTTTGTCAGAACTTTTGCTAACTCCGTTTTCCCCACACCAGTGGGACCGAGAAAAAGAAATGAAGCCCACGGCCTATCAGAATCCATTATTCCTGTTCTAGCTCTTTTTATGGCAGAAGCAACAGAGGAACATGCTTCTTCCTGTCCAACTACATACTTTTTCAAATTATTCTCTAATTTCAAAAGAGCACTCTTCTCCTTACTACCTAACGTATTAAGAGGTATTCCCGTCCATTTAGAAACAACATTTCTAATGTCCTCTGTATTAACCTCATTACTAATACTTTTCTTATTCTTTAGGCACTGTGCTTCTAACTTAGCAATCTTTTGTTCCAAAGAATCCTCCTTTTTCTGTAAATTTAATGCCTCCTCCATCCTCCCTTTTTGAATCTCCGCCTCCTTCTTGACCCTCACACTCTTTATGTCTGTCATCAAGACCGACAGATCTTTAAATCCTGCCTCTATCTTAAGCCTTTTAGATGCTGCCGCCTCATCAAGCAGATCTATTGCTTTATCCGGAAGATACCTATCTGTCACATATCGATCGGACAAGGAAGCTGCAGATGCCAATGCTCCCTCCGCAATCCTAACATTATGATGCGCTTCTAGTATTGGCTTGACATTCTTTAAAATCTCTACCGTATCCTCCAAAGATGCTTCTTTGAGGAAAAGTGGTTGGAATCTCCTTGTCAAAGCATTATCCATTTCAAAATATGCCGTATATTCATCACTTGTTGTTGCCCCTATACACCTAAAATCATCTTGAAGAAGTGCAGGTTTGAGAACAGACGCTATATCAGATGAAGTACCCGGCATACCAGGAGAGACTATATTATGAATTTCGTCTATGAAAAGTATTGTATTATTACTAGTTACCACATCTTGGACAATTGCCATAACTTTTTCTTCAACATCCCCTCTCATCCTACTCCCTGCCATTATGCTTGCAACATCCAGAGATATTATTCTCATCTCCCTTAGAGAGGGAGGAACATGGCCATCTGCTATTTTTTGAGCTAAACCCTCTACCAATACCGTTTTCCCAACCCCCGCTTCACCTATTACCAAAGGATTATTCTTCTTTCTTCTACTCAATATATTTATTAACTGTTCTATTTCACCCTCCCTCCCTATCACTGGATCCAATCTTCCCTCCCTCCCAAGCTCTACCAGATCTGTTCCTAGAAAATCCACAACTCTTTCTCCCTGATTTTGCATATTAATGTCTCTCGGCTTAGCAAGTATTCCTAATGGGTACATTGCCAATTTCCCAAGAACTTTTCTAAAAGATCTATATGTTAAACCGAAGCTCGCAAGTCTAGAAAATTTTGGGTTATCTGAGCTTAATATTGCTAACATTAGATGTTCAGTACCAACATACACATGGGCCATCTTCTGCGCATAGTCAAATGCCTTCCTGAATATATCCTGAACCTCAGCGGAGAGCGATAGTTCTCTTTTGACAGAGGTATCCCCTGTTATCTCTACTATCTTTCCATCGAAAAAATCTTTCAAAATTTCGCCCCTATCTAGGCCCATTTCTTCTATAGTTCTAGTGGCTATACATTCCTCATTAAGAAGTATTCCTACAAATAGGCTAACAGCAGATATTTTCTTCTCTCTGAAATGCTCCGAAACCAGAGATGCACTCCTTAGGGACACATTAGCATTCTGGCTAAGACGATTAAATATGGATTGTTTCTTTTTAACAACCTTCATTAGCATTCCTAATTATACTATATACTTGGGCAATTACTCTTTCTCTCCTATTTCCTCCTCCACTGCAGAGTCCACCACAGAGGCTAGCTCTTCCTTGGAGATTTTAGGTTCTTCCACCTTAACTGGTGCCTTAGAGGATGTGGCTTTTAGACTTAAACCTAGATGTCTCTCTGTTGAAGATATGGAAAGTATTTTAACTTTAACCTTGTCACCCTCTTTGACTATATCTGCAGGATCTTTGACAAGTTTATCTGAAAGTTCTGAAATATGTATTAATCCATTTAGACCTTTATCTATTCTTACAAAAGCTCCATATGGTACAACCTTTTGAATCTCTCCTTCAACGATATCCCCTACCTTATATTTCGCTATTGCTTCTGACCAAGGGTCTTGTTGAAGTCTCTTAACACTGTATGCCACCCTCTTTCCTCCATCGGAAACTCCTATTACCATAACTTTCACCTTACTTCCAACGGAATACATACTACCAATATCCTCCACCTTATCCCAAGATAGCTCGGAAAGATGAACCAATCCTTCTAAGCCCTCTGCATTAACAAATATACCAAAAGGTGTAATGCCACTTACTGTGCCTTCTAGCACATCACCTTCCTTTACCTTATTTAAGGTCTTCTCTCTCTGTTCTAGATCTCTTGATTGTGTGACCATCTTCTCGGAGAGAATTATTCTATTCTTCTCCCTATCCAACTCTATAATCCTTGTAGATATTTTTGTTCCAACCAAAGAGCTTAGAGTTTTCTGAACCTTAGAAGAAATATCCTTCCCCACCTGTCTCACACCATTTAAATACACCCTAGAAGCATCTAACTGAGATGTTGGGATGAAGCCTCTGATATCCTTACCTATCTCTACTATCAAACCACCATTATTAGACTCTACAACTACCGTCTCTATCACATCATTTTCTTTTCTAGCCTTCTCTAGGTTCAACCATGCACTGGCCTGTTGTGTTCTCTTAATGGAAAGAACCAATTGACCTTCTTCATCTTCTGGCTTAACAACATATACTATTATTTTGTCTCCCTCTTTCAACTCCCTCCAATCCAAAACATCGCTCTTTAACTCCCTCCCGGCCACTATTCCTTCTGATTTAAAACCAATATCTACAACTACAAGGCCATCTCTGACATCCACTACGGTGCCTTCTACTATATCTCCCCTTGAGAATGTTTTTATTTGGTTCTCGCCATCAGCAAGAAACTGATCTATCTGTGAATATGAATCTTTTTGTTTTTTATTATCCATAGGATTTTCCTATTGGTGATGCAATACATGCAACTGGTATTTGCATACTACTAATCTAAAATGTTGCAGTTGGATTATATCATACTATTTTGGGTCTGTCCTTATTTTGAGATATTTCTTTAAAACAACCCTATCCCAATCAGGCTTTTTAGCCTTTAGAATATATCTACCATATAAAACAAAAGTTGAATTAACTTTGTACCAATCCTTTTTGGGATATAGACTTTCTAGATCATGAGCTATCTTTGTGGGGTCTGTCCCCTCACTTAACCCATATCTGATAGCAACTCTCATAACATGGGTATCTACTGCTATCCCCTGATTAGCTTTATATAGATCGTTCAGGAAAACATTTGCAGTCTTGTAACCTACACCCGGGAGATTTTGGAGCTTTAGAAGCTCCTTGGGAGGCTTGCCTTTGTACTGAGTACTTATGATCTTGGCTGTTTCAATTATATGCTTAGATTTTGTTTTAAAATAATTAATACCCCCTACGGTATGCTGCACATCTTCAATATCTGCTTTCGCCAAGACACTCGCATTTGGATATTTTTCAAATAGCTCTTTAGTAACTTTATTCACCTGCTTATCTGTAGTTTGTGCAGACAACATTATACAGATCAAGAACTGAAACGGTGTTGACCAGTTCTCAAGCTCTGTAGTGGCCTCTGGGAAGAGTTTTTCTAATTTTGACAGTAGATGTATAGCTAATTGCTTCCTAGTCATCTAAAGCTCTACAAAACTTATCTGAGAAGTCCTTATTTATTAAACCAGACATAATACTTTTTATCTCTGGCAACTCTTTTATTATCTTCCCCATTTCTTTCCTTACCCTTGGATTTTTTATCTTCACCAACTGACATGTTCTTCCAACACGCACCCCTATATCAACCCCATGCCTGTACATACTATCCTTGTCATTAGATCTTAGTGCCTTTAGATATGATGATAACAGGCCACTGGGCAATGTCCCACCAATGTATAGATTTTTGAGTATTTCCTCTGCCCCTATCTCATATCTTAACTTGTACATACTCGACCTAGACATTTCATTAACACCTTCGATTCTAGAGAGGAGAAATTCATATATTTCATCCGATATATCCTCACGAGATCTCCAACCACTCTTTGTTTTTGTCACAACTTTCTTCCATCCTTTCCCTGCTCTTTCTTGATACAAGTCATATATCTCCCCAGATAGTTTCTGTACATTACCCTGCTCATACATATCTCCTTTCTCCTTTCGAAGATTCTTCCAAGATTCATCTTCAGATACCATCTGCACAACAGAGTTGGTCAGGCTTAACTTTTTAATCATAAATGACTCTAACCAAAGAGCATAATCTACCAAATCCTTTACATCCTGATCCTCTGCAGACTTTCCCAAACTCATAACGCCATACCCTATTGTCACAGCATTACTGAAGGGGCTCCTATCAAGGACTATCAATGTCTTTTTATAATCCCTATTGGATAGAAGAACATCCATGAATTCCAGCCTATTGAGAGCATAGAGAGCCATTCTAATTTTTAGCTCTTGAATTTTTTCAAATTCAAATTCTTTAAGCAATCCAATCAAAGAAAAACGCACCAATGTTCCAACAGGAGTGGCATAGATTGGAAAAGAGGAATAGGTTACGGGGATACTGTTCTCTAACAATCTCTCAGACAAATTTAAGATCGCATCTCCCTTCCCTACTTGATCTACCCCCTCACACACAAACACCCTATAGTCCCGGCTTGCCTTCAAATCAATATTTTCATAAATTTATACCTTAATTATTATACTACATTCATAATCACACCGAATCTCGTACAACTGTTTTACTCACCACTATTTCCCTCCGCCAAGGACTATTTGAGATTTATATTCGACTATAACCTCTCCTGCTAATTTGCTTTACACTTTGTTCTCTATTACGAAACGGCGGAAGATACCCTGTGTTACGTCAGTGCAAATGACAACCCCCCTGTGCCCGCTAATAAACACATCTTGCGTAACTTAAACATTACTCCCCGTTTTGCCCCAAAATTCAGTATTCCCACCAAAAACAGACCTGGTGAAAATATATATCGGCCCTGTCCCCTCTTGGGTTATATCCTCTCCCTCATGATACAATGGAGAATGCAGAAATTAATCATACTAGACTATGACAACACCATAGCCAAATCCAAGGAGGCTCCCGGCGAGAAAATGATTGAAACTATTTCGTCGTTATTACATAGGAATAAGGTAGGAATACTAACAGCAGGTAGGTCTATTAAAGGTTTAAGGGACTTGTTGATATCAAGCTCAGAGTTAAATAATCCGGACCTACTTAAAAATCTCCTACTCTGTACCAAGTATGGGAACTTAATCTTAGAGTATGAGAATGGGTGGTTTGTTCTATATGAAGCTCCCAATATACCAACTAGAAAAAAGAGAAGGATAGAAAGGATAATTAGAAGAGTACCTTGGAAATTATACACCCCTAGGAGCGATTCTAAGCAAAGGATACATGATAAAGGTTCTGTTATATCTGTAAATTGTTTGGGAAATGAATCTACCGATCTAGAGAAGGATAGCTGGGATATAGATGGGAGCGTTAGGGAGAATATTAAGAAAGAATTAATAAAGAAGTTGGGTGATGAATATGAAATATTCATTACGGGAAGAAATACAATTGATTTAGTACCAAGGGGAATGAACAAGGCAGATAATATTGTTAAACTATCTGAGTTAACTTCTATACCATTACAAAATTGTATATATATAGGGGATGAATTTACTCCCCACGGAAATGACTACCCTATCCTATCCTTAGGCATAAAGGTACACCAGATTAACAATCCCTCAGAAACTGAGGATATATTAAAGAGGTACGTATAAACAAAAACCCACTCTTTCGAGTGGGTTTCAATTTCTAAAATCCTGGCAATGACCTATCTTCCCAGGACCAAAGGTCCAAGTATTTTCGGCGCTAGAGTGTTTTACTTCTGAGTTCGGGATGGAGTCAGGTAGTTCCACTCTGCTACAATCGCCAGGCAAAAAGATTCGATATATCAAGTCCTTTTGCCTGGGGGTCTTTCTTTCGAAAGACCAACAGGACTTCAGTTCTAAAGAGCGAACAGTGTACTTTGTACACTTAAAACCGAATAGAAAGTCGAAATTCAATAAAGCTTTTGGTCTATTAGTACTCCTCGGCTAAATATATCACTATAATTACACCTAGAGCCTATCAACGTGGTAGTCTCCCACGGACCTTCCGTATAGCAAGCTATACAAGTATATTTAATCTTGGGATAGGCTTCGCACTTATATGCTTTCAGTGCTTATCCAATAATAACATAGCTACCCAGCAATGCACTTGGTAGTACAGCTGGTGCACTAGAGGTTACCACACCCTGATCCTTTCGTACTAAGGGTCGATTCCCTCAAATATACTGCGCCTATACCGGATAGAGACCGACCTGGCTCACGACGGTCTGAACCCAGCTCACGTGCCGCTTTAATGGACGAACAGTCCAACCCTTGGGACCTTCTCCAGTCCCAGGATGCGACGAGCCGACATCGAGGTGCCGAACCTTGCCGTCAATATGAACTATCGGGCAAGACTAGCCTGTTATCCCCGGGGTAGCTTATCTCCGTTAAACAATGGCGCTTCCACGCGCAACCAAAGGGTCACTTAAACCTACTTTCGTAACTGATCGAGGTGTCCCTCTCACAGTAAAGCCTCCTTATGCTTATGCACTCTTCACCCGATTTCCATCCGGGTTGAGGAGACCTTTGTGCGCTTGCGGTACTCTTTAGCAAGCAACCGCCCCAGTCAAACTTCCCACCATGCACTGTCTAGGAACCCGATAAGGGAACCTGTTAGAAATAAACATTCAAAAGAGTGGTATTACACTGTCGACTCCACCATCCCTGACGAGATGATTTCAAAGTCTCCCACATATTCTGTACATCCAAAAATTTATTCCAATGCAAAGCTGAAGTAAAGCTCCACGGGGTCTTTTTGTCCTGGTATAGGTAGGCCGCATCTTCACAGCCATTTCAATTTCACCGAGCGCGCTGTCGAGACAGTGGAAGGATCGTTACGCCTTTCATGCAAGTCACTAATTAAGTGACGAGGTATTACGCTACCTTAGGACCGTTATAGTTACAGCCGCCATTGACCAGGGCTTCAGCTCCAAGCTTCACCACCACTAGAGCACCGAAGTGCATCCAGCAGACGGTTAACCTAAAACCTTAACCTTCTGGCATTGGGCAGGCGTCAGCACTTATACATCTTCTTACGAATTTGCAAGCGCCTGTAGTTTTGGTAACTAGTCGTCCCTCCCTATTCTGTGCCGCTTTCATCACCACAAATAAAAAATACTTATGATGGAAAGCCCCCCTTCTCGCGAACTTACGGGGTGAATTTGCCGAATTCCTTAACAACGCATCACTCGTACGCCTTGGTGCATTTACACCTGTCTACCTGTGTCGGATTGCAGTACGGTTACAAACATCAATACAGTTACCGAAGTAACTGATGATAGAAGTTTTTCCTGGAAGATTAATCTAACAGATCGGATTCCCGAAGGTCACCTTTACATCGCAACTCGTGTACATACCGCAAGCGGTAAGCATCTTTCCGGATTTTCCTAGAAAGACTCTCTTGTTGCTTGTACCCCAAACCAATTAGGGGCCTGCATTTTCAATCCTCGCACTCCATCTCAGATGTTAGTAGTACAGGAATATTAACCTGTTGTCCATCGGATACGCTTTTCAGCCTCTCCTTAGGACCGACTAACCCATGGTTGACTGACATAGCCATGGAAACCTTAGACATTCGGCGAGCGGGGTTTTCACCCGCTTTACGTTACTCATCCCAGCATTCTCACTTCTATACGCTCCAGCAGCTCCTTACAGGCCACCTTCACAGCTAATTACCAGATGCTAATCTGGTCATGTATAGAACGCTCCCCTACCGCCCATATATCCCGAAGGATATACAAACTCGCAGCTTCGGAATCTACCTTCAGCCCCGTTAAATTTTAAGTGCAAAATCTCTTGACTAGTAAGCTTTTACGCATTTTTTAAAGGATGGCTGCCTCTAAGCCAACCTCCTAGCTGTCTGAGAAATTTCACTTCCTTTCCCACTAAGGTAGAATTTAGGGTCCTTATCTGACGATCTGGGCTGTTTCCCTCTTGAGCATAGGAACTTAGCTCCCTAGCTCTAACTGCCATAATATACAAAATGGTATTCGGAGTTTAACTAGATTGGGTACTCTTTCGAGCCCCAAATCCAATCAGTGCTCTACCCCCACTCCTTAAATTATGACGCTAGCCCTAAAGCTATTTCGGGGAGAACCAGCTATAACCAGGTTCGTTTGGCATGTTACCGCTAACCACAAGTCATCCCATAATTTTGTAACATTAAAGGGTTCGAGCCTCCATTCTGATTTCTCAAAATTTCACTCTGCTCATGGTTAGATCACCTGGTTTCGGGTATCGTGCATGTGACTGAATTTCGCCCTATTCAGACTCGCTTTCGCTTCGGCTCCCCAATAAACATGGTTAACCTTGCCACACACAACGAACTCACTGGGTCATTCTTCAATAGGCACGCCGTCACCGGATATACCGGCTCCGACTGTTTGTAAGCATACGGTTTCAGTTACTATTTCACTCCCCTAACAGGGGTACTTTTCACCTTTCCCTCTCTATACTAGTTCTCTATCGGTCGCAAAAGATATTTAGCCTTGCCAAGTGGTATTGGCAGCTTCCCACAAGATCTCACGTGTCCCGTGGTACTTAAGAAATCAAAAGAAGATCCTACTTTTTTGTATACGAGACTATCACTCTCTATGGTATACCTTTCCAGGTATTTTCTACTAAAGTAAGATTTTATAACTTCTCGAACTGCTTGCTACCAGTTCATCTGATCCTTACAACCCTCATATTGCACAAGTAGCAACCTACGAGTTCAAATCCTCGATCATCGCAACGCGAATCTCGATTCATATCCCTCTTACACAATATGAGTTTAGGCTCTTCCCTTTTCGCTCGCCACTACTAAGGGAATAAACTGTTGTTCTCTATTCCTGCAGGTACTAAGAGGTTTCACTTCCCTGCGTTACCACCTTTACAGCTATGAATTTACTGTAAGGCAACTGGGTTTAAATCCAGTTAGGTTACCCCATTCGGAAATCCCCGGATCAAAGCTTGTTTGACAGCTACCCGAGGCTTATCGCAGCCTACCACGTCCTTCTTCGGTCTTTTGCGCCAAGGCATTCACCGTATGCCCTTATCTCGCTTAATTGAAATTACTTTCTATTCAGTTGTAAATGTGCAACTACAGATACTGTTAATCCTACTGTAATAAATTGGACCTACCTCAACAGTACAGATATACATATATCTTGTTTCAAAGATCAAAGATTTCTCTTCTTTCTCTGTCATCTATGGACCTGAAGGGGATCGAACCCTTGACCTCTTCATTGCAAATGAAGTGCTCTAGCCAGCTGAGCTACAGGCCCATTAATCGAATCTGGTGGGCGCACCAAGAATCGAACTTGGGACCTCAGTCTTATCAGGACTGTGCTCTAACCAGCTGAGCTATACGCCCATCTCCTTGGTTCATATATTTAAAGATCTAAGCTTTCTTAAAAGCTAAAAAGTGACAGGAAAGTCTTGGTTACTCCTTGAAAGGAGGTAATTCAGCCGCAGATTCCCCTACGGCTACCTTGTTACGACTTAACCCCAGTTATAAGCGTTACCTTCGTCATCCCACCTAACGGCAGGACACCTTCGGGTATCACCTACTTCCATGGCTTGACGGGCGGTGTGTGCAAGACCCGAGAACGTATTCACCGTAGCATGGCTGATCTACGATTACTAGCAAATCCAACTTCATGAGGTCGAGTTTCAGACCTCAATCCGAACTGAGACCGACTTTGAGGATTAGCTCCATCTTACGATTTGGCTTCCTACTGTATCGGCCATTGTAGCGCGTGTGTAGCCCAGGACATAAGGGCTATGCGGACCAGACGTCATCCCCACCTTCCTCCCCGTTTTACCGAGGCAGTTTCCCAAGACACTTGTAACATGGGATGGGGGTTGCGCTCGTTTCGGGACTTAACCCTACATCTCACGACACGAGCTGACGACGGCCATGCAGCACCTGTGTATCACCCTCGAAGGCCTCCCTACTTTCATAGGGAATGCAGATACATTTCAAACCCTGGTAAGGTTCTTCGATTGCCGTCGAATTAAACCACGCGCTCCTCTGCTTGTGCGGGTCCCCGCCAATTCATTTGAGTTTTAGCCTTGCGGCCGTACTTCCCAGGCGGGATGCTTAACGCGTTAGCTGCGGCACTCAATACTTCCATTAATTCCCGAAGGAAAAAATAGTCATATCGAACACCTAGCATCCATAGTTTACAGCGTGGACTACACGGGTATCTAATCCGTTTTGCTACCCACGCTTTCGAGCCTTAGCGTCAGACAAGGACCAGCGAACCGCCTTCGCCACCGATATTCCTCCCAATATCAACGCATTTCACCGCTCCACTGGGAATTCTGTTCGCCCCTTCCTGTCTCAATTTTTGCAGTATCCAAAGCTTTTCCACGGTTAAGCCGTGATATTTAACTAAAGACTTACAAAAACGCCTACGCATCTCTATACGCCCAATAAATCCGGATAACGTTCGCACCCTACGCATCACCGATGCTTCTGGCACGTAGTTAGCAGGTGCTTATTCATATGGTACCGTCATCTATTCTTCCCATATAAAAGGAGTTTACAATCCGAAGACCTTCATCCTCCACGCTGTGTCGCTGCGTCAGGGTTGCCCCCATTGCGCAAGATTCCTAATTGCTGCCTCCCGTAGGAGTATGGACCGTGTCTCAGTTCCATGGTGGCTGACCGCGCTCTCACGCCAGCTACCCGTCTTAGCCTTGGTGAGCTTTTACCTCACCAACAAGCTGATAGGACGCGGACCCCTCTTGAAGCGCCGAAACTTTACTTACAAGATCAAAAAGAAGATGTAAGACCATCATGTATTACCCCATCTTTCGATGAGCTGTTCATGACTTCAAGGCAGGTTATCCACGTGTTACTCACCCGTTTGCCACTATCCCAAAAAGAATTACAATCAACCGAAGTCTCAAGTAGTTCAAAGGGATCGTTCGACTTGCATACCTTAGGCACACAGCCAACGTTCATCCTGAGCTATGATCAAACTCTCATTGAAAAAACGCTTGACTTACACATTACCAAAGTAATATGACCAACCAGCATTGAGTTGGATTTTTAATGTCTGACTAAATGAATTGTGTGACCCAATCACACTAATATAGAAAGTCATAAAATTTGAATTTAGACTTCCTGTCACTCTTCAACTTTTAAGGAGCTGAGGAGGGTATTTGTTTGAAGATATGAAAATATCTTTATATCAGGTTTTCGTTAGAGAATCATACTCTAAGAGGAAGCCAGTATCTCCGTATATAATCCCAAACTCGTGAAGGATTTTAACATACTAAAAGAGTGTATGCAAGACCTTTGGATCTATATTTTTCTTTACATAGATCCTTCCCCATTAAATAGTACATAGTCGAACAAGACATTGTACCATTTTGCTTCTGGTATAAGGATTTCTTTACCTCTATATACTCCTTGGCAATTAGCAGTTGCTCTAAGTTGATACATTCTAAAGCCGGACAGGCAATCCTCCGGTAAGTAATATGATATACCTATCGTTCCTCCTATCGCCTTCACACGAATTTCCGACAATTGATACTCCGTTGGAGCTTGCGTAACTGGATCCCCTCCCTCTCCTACCTCTACTAATCTTCTTTCAATCTCTAGTTCAATCCCCTCATTATCTTTATCATCAGGATTGTACTTAATCCAATTATCAGAGTCTACGAAATCAGTATTATTGCAAGATGACAGATTACCACTTGAAAAACAGTAATTAGTAAAATGATCCTTATCTGGATCCTCTGGATTAAATTCTTCACAATCTACCACCTCTCCATACACATCGTATCTACAAAACTTCTTTATCACAGAGAATCCTGCTCTCGAGTCACCCCTTACTGTTAGTTTAAGGTTCAACAGACAGAGATTGGCTTCCATTAGATTCTTTACAGGTAAGCTCCATACATGACCAGACCTTATTTCGTAGTAAGAGGAATGATCCATTTCTTTGACCGTTAACTGATATTCATTAGTCCCGACATTTATGGGACAGAGAGGATCTACCAAATCAGACAGTACCTCATCAGCTTCTAATATATTAACACTTCGAAACAGCTCTGTTATGTCAGTAACTTTATCATTTTCTTTCAATACTACACCTTCTGTGTAATCTGCAACTTCCTCCAGAGAGAATCTAGACAAGCCACTTACAGCTTCTACCAAATCTTTTGCATTGTAAAGCATTATCTTGTCCAAAATTAAATCTGACACCTCCAAGGCTTCCGCAGAGGCTCTTTCTTCCAATGCCATACTTTTATCTCTTGAGGTCCTAGAATAGACTGACATAGCTATTAATGAAGACACCACTAAAACCACCATAGCTATAGCGAGGGCCTGTGCCGAATATTTATTATCTTCTATTTTTTTTATGTTTTGTTCCATCTTATTATTTAATGTGCCTTAAATCCTACTTCTTGTTTATACAAAGGCGATTCTGTTCCAAAGAATATCTCAGCTAATTCCGTGTACTTCACAGCCCAAGATACAACTAAGGTGGGATTATCGTAGTTAAATAGTCTTAAATTCCTATTTAGTACTATAGCCGAGGTATCTGCTAAATCTCTACCAAATGCTAATGCACTCCCGAATATTAGCAAGCCGTCCCTAACCGCCTTATCCAAATCACCTTCTTTTATTACTATCTGTCTTTCTGCTATTAAGAATGCATCTAGGTAATCATACCGAACAGTGTCCGACCCTAAACTTTGATAATCTCCCTGCCCTATTTCTATATCTCCTTTCGCCAAGAATATGCATCCTTTAATTCCACCCTCTGAGGAATTTACATTAGGCTCTAATATTATATTTCCGCCAGACAGTATCAAGGTATTATTTTGACACTCAAATCCAGATGGGACTACTATATTATCGGAGGAAGATATTATGCAATTCTCATTACCTAGACATTTTTCTGCTGTATTCAATCCTATCTCTTCATCATCTAGCAATTCATGTTCAAATATTGCCAAATCTATCAATTCCTTCTGAATCAAAAGTTTTTGAATTAAGTAATCATACCAGAAACTTTTCCTATCATTTGTGTCATATACTCCCTCTGCCACAACACCTTTTAGTTCTGGATACACGATATTCCTTATCGTATCTCTTCTACTAGAAGAGATTAGACCCGTTCCTGTGAGTAATCTATCGCCCAAAACAATATTTCCCCTACCTTCAGCTAGACCCAACGCTTGGATCAATCTTTCCTCCTTTTCCTCTTCCAATAATTTTGCTGCAGGTCCGAAACCACCCTGTGAGTACATTATTCCTCCCTTTGTAGCTATCCAAGATCTCAGATCTATGTTGTGCGGTTTGGAGGCATAATTACAAGCTTTGTCATATGCAGTTACATACATTATTATCGAACCGAATGCATTTAAGCCTATATTTATTCTAGTGTTTTCAAAATCTACATACGGGTCCTCTGGATTAGCACCACTATTTAGGTCTGGATAATGCCAACTGTTTAGCAAGTATTCCTCCTTTAGGCTCCCTGTTACACCGGAGATATCCCCTAGCTCTATTTTATTTTCATAACCAGGAGGAGATAATAAAGTTATGTCATAACTATCTAATCCAACTTCCCTATATCCATTCAGAACTATATCTGTAATATATGACCCTGTTCCATATGCCTCCCAGTTTAGGAATAACTCCTGCGCATCTATCACCTTTTGCCCCAAATTTTCTATCCTAGGATCTTCCAAATCTATTCCCCATTTGAAATAGCTTTTAACAGAGGTATGATCTATTAAATTTCCAACCATACTTCTATCTAATATAGAGATATCGAAGTTATATAGACCTTCAGGATTAAGATTACTGTTTGAATTAAAATTCAATTTAAATTCAAATGTAACTAGATCTCCGTATTTCACTTCCTCTATATCTATTACTCTCAATATTTCGTTGTCTTCACTATTCAATAGTTTTCCGTCGTCTAAAAGTGCCCATCTATTATCATATGTCAGACCGTATATCAAAGGCTCCTTATCCCAATTGGGATCATTACCGTCTCGGACCAGCATTACTCCTAAGATCCCTACGTCAGAATATGTATAATCACCCTCCTTTGGCAAAGCATTTCCAAAATCAGTACCATCTCTATTGAGGATAAGCATAACTCCTTCGATATCCTCATTTCCATCTGAGTCACTTCCTGCTATCCTGACCTTTAATGGGTTGTTAATATCTTTTCCTGTGTATTCGTCACTCTCACAACCCATCTCTGTAATATCGCTCCCAATTTCTGGAAGTATTACCTTATTTGCACAATCTTCATCATATATATCATCACAAGCAGAAGATTCTTCACACATTGGATCATCAAATCTCAATGATGTATCAGAAGGGCAAGGAATCTCTACCACTGGGGGATTATTAATAACATAGTATCCGTTAACTACCTCGCCTTCTAATGTGCCTGAATCACATCTGTTAACAGAATGATATAAGCCCATTATATTACCTGCTGAGGAATCTTTAAGTACCTGTGATATGGCTAAGGATGTAGGGACAAAATTCTGTGTGACAAAATTACTAATTGAACAGAAATCTTCCCCAGCAACACCATCACATCCCACCCAAGGTTCCCACTCTCCGCCAGTACCGTAGTTATTCGCTCTAAATTCATACTGTATACCACCTCCTGTCGGAAGAGAAGAACCTTCCGGCATGGTTACTTTAATAGGATAATCGTTTTTGATATCAGCTCTATATATTCTCCAGTTACTTCCATCCGAACCTCCATAGTAGATTACCAGATCGTCTCCGCTACTCACCACAGTTGAATACTGTACGTGTGTTCTATCACCTCTACCACTACCTCCTCGTGGGACTCTACCATTTGTTGACTCATAATCTGAGTTAGCTGGAATAGTATTATCTTCCTTTATCCAAGTATATCCATCTAGCGAATATGCATAATATATCCTCCAGTTACTTCCATCACTCCCTGCATACCACATCTTATACATATCTCCGTCCTTGACCACCGATGGAGCCCTGACATGGGTTCTATCTCCTGTACCACTCTCTCCTCTTGGGATTCTCCCATCCGTTGACAATGTATTTGAATTCGCAGGAGTACTATTGTTTACTTTTGTCCATGTTAATCCGTCCGCAGATGTTGCCATGTATATTCTCCAGTTACTTCCATCATATCCCGCATACCACATCTTATATCCACTTCCATCCTTTATTACCGCGGGATCACTTACATTTCCCCTATCCCCTATTCCAGCGGTATTTACCCCTATTGGAAGTCTTCCATCTGTTCCAGTAGTATCACTCCTTGCCTCCGCCATGTTATTCAGTTTATTCCATGTTAATCCATCCGAGGAGGTAGCATAGTATATTCTCCAATACGAGCCATCATTTCCTGTATACCACATTTTATACGTATCTCCGTCCTTAATAACAGAAGGCCCCCTTACGTGGGTTCTATCACCCGTTCCTGTCATTCCTCTTGGAATTCTTCCATTGGTTGATTCTGTGTTTGAATTTGCTGGAGTTGTATTATCTATCTTATCCCATGTCAAACCACCATTAGTTGATGTAGCATGATATATCCTCCAGTTGCTCCCATCACTTCCAGCGTACCAAATATTATATACCCCTCCGCTTACGACTAGGGAGGGATCCCCAACATGTGTCCTATCACCTATCCCAGAGGTACTTAATCCTAATGGTATTCGTCCCTCTGTACCCTGCACACTACTTCTTGCTTCAGCCACGTTGTTCGTCTTATATGTTTTGTTTGAATCCATAGCTTGAGAAAGCCTATCCCTTACAGAAGAGATGTCTATCTTTGTTGGATTAGCTGGATCCGTTGATAATGGATATATTTCCTCACCCACTATCAAAGTTGTATTAGAAGGTTTCCATTCCGAGGGAACAGTCCCAAGAAGATTTGTTTCTATTAACCAGAAGGTTTTTCTTACAGTACAAGGATCACACCCATTACTTCCCCTACATGTATTTACCGTTGTAACTGCACATCCATTGTTTGTAGCAGTATATCCTTCTGGGGTTGAAGGAGTACATCCCTTACAGGTCCCTGGGGTACAACTACTTCCCCCACAAAATGTTCTATTTGTATCTTCCCAGCAATCTGCACACCATGCACCACCACCACAACAACAATCAGCATATACAATACCACTGTTAGAATTGTTAAATGGGAAGATTACAAAGAACAGTACAATCCCGAAAAGAAGTAGGCAATAAAATAGAAACGGAGTTTTTACTTTCATAACATTCCCCCCTTATTAACCATAAATAATTTCATAAACCTTGCATTAAACCGTATATCATATTCTCTGTTTTGCCATAGTCCTAATTTTTCCCCGTCATTGTAAAGATCTATGGTTATAATTTTAAATAATAACGCTTTGCTCAATTTCCTATACTCCTTCTCACGATTCCCTGAATAATCTTCCAAACACAGAAATGCTCCATAATAATCATCTTCTATTAACCGAAGAACTTGGGATGATAAAGAAACGATCAGATCTTCTGTATTGGTAGCTATTTGAGCCAATGTATCCTTGTCCCCGAAATCACCTTCTTGGGCCACAAGGTTAGCAAAGTATGAGATTGCACAAGTGTTCTTCAAAAACAAAGCCCCCCTGGCAAGAACAAAGTCCAACACAAAGTCAATACGGTTATCCATTTCTACTTTACTTCCATATAACTTCCGTAATCCATATGTATCAGCAAGTAAACTTGTAGTGTTAGATGAATGTAATGGACTATATCGTCCCTCTCCATTTAATGTTAAAACCTCTGGATCCAAGATTCCCAAATAGTCTATAAGGGAGTATTCTTCGGATATTTCAGTTTCTTTAATATACTCTTCAACACTTTCTTCAAAAGCCACCGGATTACAATATTTACCAATGATATCAAAATCGTTCAGTTGTATATTTTGAGATATCTGATACATCATCAAACAGGCAAAGCTATTTGATTTTTGGTAATCCGTTTTGTCTACTGGAGGATTATCCCTTCCTGTGGGGTCTGCAATGGAATAACACGAAATATCCCCATCACCACACTTAGAAGGTTCTGTAGATAAATCTATCTCCTTTGCTGCAACAATCATTTCTACTATATCCTCTTTTGTAATGTCTTTTGCTAATATTTCTTTTGCTTCGATATCACCATATACATATGAAATTATCCACGGCCTATACAGCAATTTATTCACATATCCATTATATGGTTCTCCTAGATATTCATAAGGAGGCTGATTATTATCTTCAAACAAACTTTTATGTCTAACTTCTGTAAAAACCAAATTCTTCTCTTTCAGTGAATCAAAGTTAGATTGATAATCTTCTATAAGTGGCCCATCTACAATAGCTCGATATACAAGAGTAAGAACATTATTATACTCCTCCTCTGTAAGTCTTAATTCATCTACATTAAGGCTTACTACATCACTTGTACTCTCCTCTTTGTCGTCACCCACTACCATAAATACCTTGTCCCCCAAATCCCTAGGCTCAATCACTATACCAATACTCACCGCTCCGAAATTCTCCTCCTCCATATCAAAATCCCCAGATAGATACTTTCTCTCCACTTCTATATCCTCATAGTAAAGACTCTCTTTTGTTTCCGCATCCCAAGCATTAAAATCAAAAACCATCTCCATTCCTTGATTCCTTATGTTATAGATTATTCCCTTTACTTTGTACTCCTTTCTAGAACACTCATTAACAACAACAAACCTCTCCATGAAGTCCATTCCTTTAGGAAGTTCTGCGCATTTGGATTTGAAGAAATACCAATATCCCAAACCACCCAAACATAAAAAAAAGAAAACAATTAGAATTGTTAAATTTTTCCTCTGGGCAGACGTATTCATTAAGAAATATCTTAGACGTTTTCCTATATCTTTGCAACTATTTCCTACCCTCAAACATATCCTCTAATTCCTTCACAGATGTAGCTTCCGTAACCCCCTTATCTCTGCCCCATTCGATCAATCTTGGGAACCTGAGAGAGAGCGTCTTTGCACCCTTCTTTCTAGTTATTTCATCAGCTTCTACAGTAAATACAACTCTAGGTTCTACCCACACATCTGGCTTTAGTATTTTATCAACACTTACATTTTTAGGCTTATTCTTTAAAATATCCCCTTCCAAAGATTTAAATATATCCTTTAATTGCTCATCTGAAAAACCCGTCCCTACATTACAAATAGCTTCGAATGTATCATTAGCTTCATTATACAGAGCACCTAATACTGCCCCTACTCCCAAATCCTTTCTCCTTCCTGATCCCAAGGTATATCCTACAGCTACAAGATCAATACTATCTACTAATTTGCCTTCCATTGATTTTTTCAGCTTAATCCATTCGTAATTCCTTACTCCAGGCAAATAGGGACCTTTTAATCCCTTAACTATGACTCCTTCGTGCCCTCGGCTTATCCTTTCATTGAAAATTTCCTTCAGTTCATCAATATTACCAATCCTCTTTGTGTCATCCACCTCTATACCCCCATATGTATTAAGTGTGCCCAAAATAGTAATCCTTTGCTCTGTATCTTTGTTTAACAAGCCCTCTCCATTAAGATATAGAATGTCAAAAGCCATAGCCTTAACCGGGATACTACCACTTACATTCTTTATATCGTATTTCCTCCTTCTCTGCATGGTCTCTTGGAATGTTAGAAATTTACTTCTCTTATTATCCCAACCTAATACCTCAGAATCCAATATAAATGACTCCTCCTTCATACTTTTAGCAGATTCGACTATCTCTGGGAACATATCTGTTATATCTTCTAAGTTTCTAGTAAAAAGCCTTACCTGGCAATCGTTCTCGGCTACTGAGAAAAGCTGACCGTTTTCATCACTTTTTATGTGCCCTGTCCATACAGAATCACCCATATGGGTCTTTTCTGTCTTAAATTTGTGTATCTGGCACCTTAGTCCGTCATACTTACTCTGTACCAAGAAAGATTCACCCAACCTTTCTGGTACTTCCTCGAATGAGGGCACCCTCTCTACCAATCTAGGTAGTACAGGAATTCCAGGATTTACATTGACTTTACTTAGATTTTTAACTACTTCGCCCTTACCATTCCCTACTATTAATGAACATATATACCCTATATCTGCATATGCTCCATATGCCCTATCCAACTCCTCCCTTAACCCCTTATCTCCCTGCACCACAAATGAGAACACATCTAAAAGGGTTTTAACATTTAGACCAAATCTGAGTGATCCACAAACAATTCTTGACAAATATTTTGCTTCTAAAGGAGACATTTTCTGCATTAGCCCAGTTATTATTCTATTTTTACTATCTACCGATCCGGTACCTGAAGTGTTAACTATTTCCCAGAGTGAGTCATATAGGCTTTCCAATGATATATCAGACGTTTTATATCCTAATTTATTGGTAACATACTCCAAGGTATCACCTATATCCCCAAATTCCTTTCTTTTTTGTGAAATATTCTCATCTAGATTATTAACTTTCGAGATGTTTGTTAAAAGAGAAACAAAACTTTTTTCTGAATAGCTAAATTCTGCATTTACAAATAATGGAGCTACCCTACCCTGTATCAGATATGAAAGGATTTGAGCATCCTTTTGGTTTAAATTTTTAAAGAAGGAAGACAGAGTGATAGTCATGTCATTGCGGGAAGACATACTCTCAAGAGTATCAAAAATCGTGCATACTTCATAGAATGTGGTGCTTTTCATTGTATTAGCCTTTAAAGATATATGTTGTTGCCTTTGTAGATCCTTCTTGAGACACAAGACCCAAACCGACTAACGTGTCCATATCTCTTCGAATAGTCCTTGTTGAGACATTTGGTGCAAGATCATATATTTCCTTTGGATCCATCCTCCCCTCCTCTCCTAACCTGCTTAATATTCTTTGTTGCCTCCCGTTCAATCTTGCCATATCTATTTTAGAAGGAGTATCTATGGGAGAACTTTTTACCCTATCCTTCGAATTACTTTCCATTCCGACAGGGTGTTCACTTTTTCTACCCTTCCCCTGTTTCAAAAACATGATCAAAAATACGCCTGTCAAGAAACCTAAAAGAGTTATTATATTGAACAATAATGAACTTTTTCTCTCCGAGTTTGTTTCCATAACCTTATTATATCTTTTTGGGGAGAATTTGTTAAACCCGCCGATAGTATATTAAATCTTCCTAACTTAATACATATAGTCATTGATATACCAAGTGTTTATGTACAAGCTCGACGTATTATTTCAACAATTCGGACATATTATTACCTGTAGATGAGTTGACTTCCAAAGGAACTTCCAAAGAAACAATATTTTTCATTATATCCTCGGCTCTTTTTACGAAATCCACTACTCTCCCTTCATTTACTTCAAATATCAATTCATCGTGGATCTGAAGTAGCGTAAAGGCTTCTTCCTTAAATTCCTCCTCCATCATTTCATCCAGCTTAATCATTGCTAATTTCATTATATCCGCCTCGCTTCCCTGTATAGGCATATTCACAGCCTCTCTTTGTGCTGCTTTAAGCATTCTAATGTTTTTTGATCTTAGACCAGTTATATGCCTTGTTGTACCAAACATTGTTTGTACATAGCCCTTCTTGTATGCTTCTTTTTCCAAGTTCCTAATATACTCTTCAACCCCTTTGTAGGTATCAAAGTAGCTTTGAATGTATTGGGCAGCTTCTTTACTATCTATGCCCAACATACTTGCTAAACCGAATGCTGTTTGTCCAAAGAGAATCCCGAAATTGACTGTCTTTCCAAGGCTTCTTTCCTTTTTTGTAACCTCCTCTACCTCCTTATTCAAGAGTCTAGATGCTGTTGCTCTGTGTATATCCAAGCCTTCATTAAAGTCCTTTATTAATAGGTTGTCTTTTGACATATCCGCCATTATTCTCAGCTCTATTTGCGAATAGTCCATACCTACAAGTTTGAATCCCTCCCTTGCTATGAAGGATTTTCTTAATTCCTCTGCCCATTTGCCTTGTATAGGGAGGTTTTGCATATTCGGATTAGATGAAGAGAATCTTCCAGATGTTGTGCCTGTTTGCTTAAAGTCCGTATGTATCGAATTCTCTTTGTCCTCTTTTGCCATTTCCAGAATTGGGGTTGTGTATGTTGTGTACATCTTGCTTAATTCTCTGTATTCCAATATCTTCTCTACTGCAGGATGCATCCCCTTTAGTTCTTGTAGTATGGATTCTCTTGTGGATTTTTTGCCCGCGGAGGGTAGTGAGAGTTCATTAAAAAGGACGTCTGAGAGCTGTTTGGGAGAGTTTATGTTAAACTCGTGTCCAACATAATCATATATTTCTTTCTCAACTTTCTTTATATCATCCCCTAAGGCTTTGTCGAAGGATTCTAGATGCCTTATGTCTACCTTTATCCCCCTACTTTCCATTTTATGAAGGATTTTAGCTATGGGGATCTCTATTTCTCTGAGGATATTAAGGTAGTATTGTGATTTTATATTTAAAAATTGCTCTAAGCAGTATTTAGTATATTCATAAAGCTCTATATTATCAGCTTTTTGCAATTGACTCTCCCTAATCTCCTCTAAGCTGTCCAAAACTTTTTTGAGATCTGTTGGAGATATCTTTTCAGATAGAATTTGAGAGGAATGATCAAATGCTAAATCTTTGAGGTTATAACTTCGTTTTTCGGAGTTTATCAAGTGGGAGAATAGTCCAATGTCATATATTTTTTCGTCCTGCACGCCCTTAGTTTGTGAAACTATACTTTCCAAGCCATAGAGGGCGGTTTCACAGTCGGCCGACACCGTGGAACCGTCGCCCTTCGTTAGGAAATCTTCTTTCTGTCCACCTTTATCCACAATTCTGACCATAATGTATGGAAAACCTGTAGCCGACTCATCCGTCCCTATGTATGCAATATACATATTAATACAATCACCCCTCTTTTTGCCTATTTCTGACCAATCTGACCATACTATTTCTTCCGAGTTGGTAGAAAATATATCTAATTGGCTTGAATAACTGCCTTTTTCACTACCCTTTATTTCGTCCAATCTTGGAATCAACGATTTAAAGGCATATTTTTTGAATATTTCTAAGACTCTGTTTTTATCAAAGTCCCTCATAAGGGACTCTTCCAAATGTACGTCCAAACCTACCTCCTGCTCTATTTTAGCTAATTTCCTACTTAACTCTGCCTGCTCTACTCCCTCCGTGAGTAAGTTGGCATATCTGGGCTTCACATCCTTTAAATTTCTGTAGATATTATCCAAATCTCCGTACTTCCCCAATAATTCCTGAGCCGTTTTGGTTCCTATCCCTTTTATTCCTGGTATATTGTCCGAGGAATCCCCTGCTATGGCCTTAAAATCTACTAATTGCTCGGGATATAAACCTAAATATGAGAATGTTTTTTCTCTATCGTAATCTATCAAATTTTTAAAACCTCCAGAAGGAAGGCATACCTTAACGTTATCACTAACCAGCTGAAGAAGATCTCTGTCCCCACTTAAGATGTATAGCTCTAGGTTCTCATTACTCCACTTGCCCCGATCTACATACTTAGCTATAGTTCCAAGGATATCGTCCGCTTCAAAGCCATCTTTTTTTATAATAGGAATATTGAATGCTTTAAGTATCTCTTCTACTAGAGGGAACTGATCTATCAAGGACTGATCCGTGGGCTTCCTTGTCGCCTTGTAATCAACGTATTCTAAATGCCTAAAGGTTGGCTCATGCGTATCAAATGAACATACCACATATTTAGGATCAAAAGTTTTTAACGCTGAAAGAAGCATTACAGTAAAGCCGTATACTGCATTCACCTGAAGACCATCTTCTGTTTGCAATGTGGGGGGATATGCGTGAAATGCCCTATGCACTATAGCATTAGCGTCTATAGCCAAAAATCTGTCCTTGTGAGTTTTAACTAAGTTCATATATACAATTCTACAACTACTTAAACAATGTCTCAAACTCCTCTGCGCTCACAACTTCTTTCTCCAAAAGCAAACTTACTAGCTTTTCAACATACTCCTCTTTCTCTTTTAGAAGATTTCGGACATATACATAGGCCTCATCTATTAATCTTTTGACCTCTGCATCTATTAATTTAGCCGTCTCTTCGCTATACTCTCTTCCTCCACCATATGTATACCCTAGATGCTTAGTTTCCTCTAAGCTTCCATACTTGACCATGCCAAGATCTTCACTCATCCCGAAATCCATAACCATTTCCCTTGCAACCTCAGTAATCTGCCTAATATCGTTAGATGCTCCAGTTGATATGTCTCCTATGAATAATTCTTCTGCAACCCTTCCTCCTACCCCAGTTCTTAACCAAGCCAACATCTGTTTTTTAAATAGAAACTTCCTATCCTTCTCTGGGAGATATACCGTGACACCTCCACTCATACCTCTGGATATTATAGAAATTTGCTCTACAGGATCTGACCCCTCCGTAAATTTAGCAACAATTGCGTGCCCTGCCTCGTGGTACGCGGTATGTTTTATATCATCCTGCTCTTTCCCACCTTTTTTCTTTCTTCCTAATTTAACTTTTAAGTATGCTTCCATCAAATCCTCTTGACTTATTTTCTTTCTGTCTTCCCTTGCAGCCATTATTGCTGCTTCGTTGAGAAGATTTTCCAAATCAGCACCTGAATATCCTATTGTCTTTTTAGCTAAAGTTCCTAAATCCACTCCCTCCTCAAACTTTTTATTCTTAGAATGAACACCCAAAATAGCTTCCCTCCCTTCAAAATCAGGCATTGGGACATGTACCGTTCTATCAAATCTTCCCGGTCTGAGAATAGCGGGATCTAATACATCTGGCCTATTAGTAGCCGCAAGTACTATGACATTTTCCCTTTCCTCAAGTCCATCCATTTCCACAAGAATTTGATTCAACGTTTGCTCTCCTGCACCTGAATGAAGTACTGTCCCCCTTTTCTTCGCAACTGCATCTATCTCATCAACAAAAATTATACACGGAGATGTCCTTCTAGCTTTTTTAAACAAATCTCTAACTCTGGATGCACCCGCACCTACTAGCATCTCCTCAAATTCCGATCCTGATGTATGGAAAAATGGCACACCAGCCTCGCCTGCAACAGCCTTAGCCAAAAGTGTCTTCCCAGTTCCAGGGTCTCCTGTCAGGAGAACTCCCCTAGGGATCCTTGCTCCTAAATTTCTATATTTCTTTGGATTCTTTAGAAAATCTATTATTTCTGTTAATTCATCCTTAACCTCATCTATTCCAGCAACATCGTCGAATGTGACACCTGTTCTTTTGCCCATCAGAAGTCTCGCTTTACTCTCTCCAAAATCTAATATCTTCCCTCCTGATGCCTGCATATTTTTAACCATCACATATACAAGTATCAACGCAGCACCTAGGAATAGAAACGTCAAAACATCTCCCAAAGTAATGCCAATTCTTGGTTCATAGAAATCGTTTTCCAAATCTTTAACATTAATTTCTGCATTTGTGAGGATCTGGTAGAAATCTGTTTCAGCAGGAAGTAAAGCATATTTTCTGGATAGAATTTCCATACCATTCTCCTCTTCCTTTCTTTCCAGAAGAACCATATCTTCCTTAAGAATAATTTTGTCATACTCTTTTTCTGAAATATCAGTAACTATTTCACTCACAGAGACCTCTTCTCCTTTAAAGTTTATAGACCTGAAAAGATATATTGCACCTGTTAGCAATAATGAGAGGATTACAGTCATAACTATACTAGGAGTCCCCATCTTCTTCTGTTTGGGTAATTTCCTGATGTCAATTCTCACAATCTTATCTTCTTCTTTCTGATTTTTAGATTTATCCATTGCTAAGGAATACAATTTAGTAATAAAGTATGGTGGGAACTGGAATCGAACCAGCGACCTTGGGTTTATGAATCCCATGCTCTAACCAACTGAGCTATCCCACCCAGACTTCCTATTATATCAAAGAGGTTGTTAAAAATGTATTTTAATTGGCCTTCCCAGAGTACCCGCCTGTTTCTGTGTTTATCTTGACCATATCACCCTTTTTAATAAACATCGGGACTTGAAGTTTGTATCCCGTTTCCACAGTAACTTGCTTAGTAGCAGAGTTAGAAGTGTTTCCCTTTACGGTATCTTCTGCCTGTGTAACTTCCAAATTAACAGAAGGATTTTCCTTAACTGTTAAGACATTACCTTCATGCATCATTATTAAATGAGTAGAACCCTCTTTAAGAAAGTTAACATACTCCCCCAGAACATCCTTTTGAATATTCACCGTTTCGTATGTCTGGGTATCCATAAAATACGAACCGCTAGGATCAGAGTACAGATATTGCATTTCCTTTGTTTCTGGAGTTATATACTCCACCTTTGTTCCTGCCTTTACAGTTTCCGTTAAGACCTGTCCATTATCTAATGCTTTCTTTTTCATTATAATTAAACCTCCTTGTCTTCCTTGGGTTTTTAACTTTCTATCAAGTAAATGGAATACTCTCCCATTTTCTAATATGTACATTCCTTTTACTGGCTGATCTGTTAATGGCATATGCTTTAATTAAAAAATTAACATGGAAATATGGTTGCGGGGGTCGGACTCGAACCGACGACCTCCAGGTTATGAGCCTGACGAGCTTCCACTGCTCTACCCCGCGTTAACAATAGTGATTATACTAGCAAAAACCCTTTAATTCAAATACCGTTGAGAATAAAATCCTCCCATATTTCATAGACAGGTTTTATTTCCTCCACTTCATTTATGCCCAATAAATTGTCCATGTCCTCCCCTGCTTCTTCCAACACATTTTCTGGTATTACGAAAACGTATTCCTTTTCCCCTGCAAAATTCAACCTATCCCTGGCCTGGACCTCTAGATATTCCCTACTCTGCATATTTCCTAGAAGCATTGCCAATTCTAAATTTTTTAATCTTAAGGTATCCACCTCTACCTTGGCCCTTCTAAGTATATCCAGCTTTTGAACTGTTATATTAACAGAATGCGCTACGTTATACAGAAGAAATACAGATATCGTTAAAAGAAGTATCTTTGTGATGATATTGTTGAATAGTCCGGCAAATACCTCTACATTATCGTTCCTTGTAATGCTCCTTCTCTCTTTATATATAAATCTGTCCATAATAGATATTAACAGTATGTATAACTTTATTCAAAAGCCCTATATATTTTTATTATTGCTCTCTGCGCCCTGTGGTGATATAATTTTTTCTATATACATAAAACATATATTAAATTAAGACAAAATAACCGTGAGTTCAATAAATAATCCCAATTTTGCGAAAAGAGCCGAGGAGTTTGTAGGAGATCTACAAGCAAAAGGTCGTTCTGAATCAACAGTAATTGCATACTCCAAAGATATAGAGCAATTGTTAAATTTCTTTTCTAAAGAAGGGATTGCCAAGATAGAGGATATCAAAACAGAAGACCTTGAGAAATATAAGCAAAACTTACAGGATAACAACTACACTCCAAAGAGTATCTCTAGGAAGATTAATAGTACCAGAACATTCTTCAGATATTTATTGGAGAACGGCCATGTTACTGATAACCCGTCCGAGAAATTAGCACACCCAAAGTTTGAGACCAAACCTCCTAGAGTGCTAACTGAAATGGAGTACAGGGCTCTAAGGGATGTAAGCAGAGTTGATGTTAGACTTTACTCCATAGTTGAAATACTGCTTCAGACCGGTATCCGAATAGGAGAATTGGCAGGGTTAACGCTAGATGACTTGAGACAATCGAAAGATGGGAGAATCGATTTTCTATATATAAAGGCTGCAGGTAGTCATCCTGCAAGGAAGGTTCCTTTGAATAAATCAGCTAAGAAAGCCGTAGATGAATATTTGCAAGTGAGACCAGAGACAGAGGATGATACTTTGTTTGTTACGAAGAATGGAAGACCTTTATTGGTTAGAAATATTAGAACCGCTATAGATAAAGCATTCGAAAAAGCAGGGATTAAGAATGCAAAGGTTAATGACTTAAGAAACACATTCATAGCACATCATCTATCTAATGGTGTGAGCTTAGTTACGGTCTCAAAACTCGTTGGACACAAGAGGTTATCTACTACAGAAAAATACCTTAATCTTGTTAAGATGCAAGAAGAGGAGCAAAAGAGTCTTAAGGAGCTTTAAACGTAACTCATAGAATATTAAATCTCACTAATAATACCCATATAGTATAGATAGTACTACTGGTTTGTGTACAAGCCGGACGTAGGAAGGAATGGGAATAGGTGGACTCGAACCACCGACCACGGCTTTATAAGAACCGCGCTCTAACCACCTGAGCTATATTCCCGTAACAGAAAGATTCTACCAGAATATGTTTGAATTTAGAAGCCCATGGGAGGGAAGCCCATTGGTTTCTTTTCTACCCTCTCCTCTTCCCTATCCAACTGAGATCTTACTCTAATATCATCATTAACTACTTTAAGATCTCTCCCATATTTCATCCTAGATATCTCTTTAATAATTCTTGCCACTTCCTTATTTTCCGGTAATTCAAATCCTGAATCTGGATATTTTGGACCGTACAAAGCATCTAAAGAAAATGGGGACGGATACGAACCATCATTTAGTAATTTAACATAATAATGCCCTATCCCCTGATTAACCATATCCATAGCACTAATGTATGATTCGAAAGGTGTTTCCAAAAATTCAGCATCCTCAGGACTACACCTTGCTATAATAAGAGAGCCTACATTCCCAAACACAGCATTCTTAATATCCTCAGGTAATTGCCCTATATATTGGTGCGCTACCGTTAAATTGAGTCGGTACTTCCTAGCTTCTGAAAGAATGGAATTAAATTCTTCAGTCGCAAAATTTTGGAATTCATCTGCATAGAAAAAGAAGTCTTTTCTTTCGGTCTCAGAGACATTCTCCCTACTCAACGCAGCAGCTAACATTTTCTGCACTAGTAACAGACCTAAGAATGACATATTCTCTTCTCCTAGCTTTCCTTTCGAAAGGTTGATTATCAGTATCTTTCCCGTATCCATTACTTCTCTAAAATCGAATGAAGATACCGACTGTCCTATTATATTTCTAATGGCAAGATTAGTTGTGAATTTGTCAAATTTGGATATGAAGTACGTTAGTGCTTCCGATTTTGTCTTCTTATCTGTTTTCGCTACCTGGTCCGTCCAATACCTCCTGACCAATTCATCTTGGATCATAGGCAACCAATAATTCATCACCCAATCCTCATCTTGGAGTATTCTAACAACCTCTATTAGCGTAGAGTCTTTCTTGGACATAGCCGTTAACATTGAGTTTCTAACTGCCTGTTGGAATGCTGGCCCAGCATACCCTTGATTATGTGGGTCAAATAGTCGTATGAGAAGTGCTATGAAGCTATTAACTATCTGATGTTTATGCTGTTCATTATAGTACTCCATAATGTTGACACCAAAAGGTCTTTCAAAGTCTCCTGCATCAAAATATATAACGTCTTCCGCCCTGTCCGGAGGAATTCTCTCAAGTATCATCTCTGCAGCTTCTCCGTGGGGATCTACATAGCAAACTCCATCCCCATTATATATGTCTTGAAGAATCATTCTTGTCATTAACCACGATTTACCTGTACCTGTTTGACCTAGTATATAGGCATGTCTTCTTCTATCATCTCTCTTAAAACATATTGGTTTCTTCTTCCCTCTAAAATAGTTATTACCTATCCATATAGTATCTTTAGAATTAATATCAGAGCTTATTTCATTACTTGCTATTAATTCTTTGGAAAGTAGCCAATGAATATTCGGAGTGGAAACATCCTTGTTAGGGAAATGGTACAAAGCTGCTAACTCCTCAAGATTCAAGATTGTTTTTTCATCCTCCGGAGCCCTTCTGTACACAACATCATATACGAAGTTCTTCTCGTAACTTGTTGCTATTTTTCTCTTCTTTAATTTATTGATCCCTGGATTTCCATATTGGTCAAAGGCACCGATAATATTATCCAGATGCATCTTTGCAATTCCCTTGTCAGGAGCACTTGTAATTATCCTTATCTCGGCCATTAAGCCCGGTTTGGATATCTTCTTACTAATTGCCTGAAGTTTTTCTTGAGATACACTTATTTTCTTTTTCTCCGGATCTGAATTATTATTCTCTACTTTCTGTACAAACTTTGCACCGTTCTTCTGCCAATTAGAATCCACAGGGGCAACTACCAACTGCACTACCGCACCTTCATTCTCAGACATCTTACTCAGTGTACTAAGTACATTTGCCATTGGATCTCCCGTGAAGTTCTCGGCCATCCTTATTGGACAGTACGGTTCTTCATCCAATCCTAATCTTGCATATGCCAATTCAGATTTAGGAGCAAATATATTGTATTCATTCACAATTGCAACATCAGCATCTTGGTATGATCCCAATATTTGCTTTTCTACTAGGTCAGCCAATTTCCTTGGACAGTGCACAAAGAATCTAATTTCCCCAGGTAAGCCAACCATTTCAAAAGACACACAGTTACTAACACTAAATTTCTCCCCAATACCTTCTGCCTTCCCCCCTATTCCATATAAATTAGCAAACATTTTTTCTGCAACCCCAATTTCCACCTCATTATTTCTTGGAACTCTCACCTCCATCAAAACCCCATCTTTTGCTTTTATATTTCTGTCCTTTTTTCTAAGCCTTCTCTGAATGTATAGAAATCCACCAACAACGGCCCCAATAATAATCAAAACGAATATTATCCAGCCCCAAGGTATACTAGCTCTAGGACCGTAGTATTCTTGATATGTATCTTTAGGATATGCAACACTCGAACCAGTTTCTATTTCTGGCTTTTGGGTACTAGGTACTGGACCTACTAATTGTGAATATGTGAATTCTTTTGAATTCATTTGACAGTAAAGCAATACTTTATGAATAAAGAATATCACACAGGGATATATATATCAAAGCTACTCTACAGAAGGAATTTCTCCCTTCATTTTTCTTAGAAGAGCATCCCTTGCTATGTCTGACAAAGTTTGAGAACCTGTTCCATCTAATGTAAAGCTTCCAATACCTCCGGTAAGTTCTCTCCCATAACCTATTGACACAGAAAGATCCAACATATTGTCGGAAGATTTTTCTAAGGACTCTGGGACTTTAGCTAAGGTATCTACACCTTCTTGGGTAGGGATTTCTCCTACACCATTATCTTCTAACACAGGGGTTATTTCCTGGGGAATATCTCCCCCAACGGAAGAAACAGGAATAATTTCCTGTTCCATACTTGGTTTTCCTATTTTCTCTATTTCGTTTATATTACTCATAACCTATAATATTATACCACATACTTTCTCTTCTCGTATAGCAACTCCCTTTCTAAGTCCCTACTCTTCTCCTTTTCTTTCTTTTCATGCCTTTTTCTCCCCTTACCATAACCCACCTCTACCTTAACTTTGCCTCTAGTAGTATACACAGAAACCGGTATCAATGTAAGGTTCTTCTGTTTCAGCTTTGTGTCAATCTGTAATAATTCCCTATTTCTTACCAACAGCTTCCTGGACCTTTTTGAATCGTAGTTATCACTACCATCGTATTTGTACTTTGGTATATCCGCATTAACCAACCACAATTCCCCACCTATTATCTTCACGTAAGAATCCGACAGATTAATTCTTCCCGACTTAATACTTTTTACTTCAGCGCCTGTTAAAATAACACCCGCTTCAAAGGTATCTGATATTTCATAATTAAAAAATGCTTTCTTGTTCTTGATTTTCATTCGACTATTATACTACAACCCCAATTTCCAGATTACTGAACCATCTAAGATATAGGCACTACTCTCTTTTGAATCTATAACAAAGTTCTTTACATCTGCCAACACAGAATCCTTCTCTCCCCTGTAAACGTACTGATTTAATAGGGATATCTGATTTGGATGTCTAGCATCAACACCTGATTCTATTGGTTTTTCAAACCTCAGAAGCCTTCTTCCTGCAGAATCAAAGAAGTATAAACCGTAGTCTAAACTATCTCCCGTGAATGCCTTGTCCAATTTCCCATAATCCCCATCAAAATTCAGAACACCTAGAGGAGCTTCGATATATTTGCTTTCAAAAAAACTATAATTAAAACGTATAATATGCGGATCCTCTGGAACTGTTACATATATGCTCAAATCAGCTATCATATCTGTCGCACTTTCAAATCTATCGTCGTTCAGATATGCATAGGCTAGACCATATCTATCACCATATGCTGGGGTTGATTTGAGTAATGACTTCCTATCTGCAGACATGAAGTATATGTTATCAGAGAGAGTCCAAACCGTCATTTCTGCAATATTAGAACTTTTTACGTCTCCAACACCCAATCCTGATAATATGGCAAAGGAGCCAAACCATGATTCCTCATCAAAGGAAGCTTTCAACATACCCTCCCTTGTGTCATATACATACACTCCCTTTGTACCAACATACACATGCTCAGGCATGGTAACCAAACCGTCGTTATCCGGCAATGCCATAACACTTTTATCATACAAAGAGACTCTGTATACAGCCTTTCTCCCTCGATCTGCTACAACTAGATATTCATTACCACTATTATCCAAATATGTTGCCATATCCACAACATTAGAGCCCTCTCCAAAAGAAAGCCTCGAATCAACGAAATTACTTAAACCATTTTTATCCGTAAATCCTACCCTCCTATACAATGAGTCTCCTATTCCTAAGGCCCTTTCTTCTAGCAATAAGTATTCCTCCATATCCTTCTCACTCAGATCTTGAGGAATTTCATCTAGCCTTTTTTCTGCCTGAAAAAGGAAGGTCTCAGCAGATGCTCTGTCAGACACAAAACTATCTTCACTCTTCTTCAAAAGATCCTCTACTTCTACAAATCCATCATTTGCCAGTTTACTAATTTCCCTAGCATGTCTCATTTTAATAGTGAAATTGATCCCTAGTGTGAGTAGAACTATTACTACGACAAATGTTGCCAAAATCTTAAACCTCTTCCCTCTCAAATCCCTTACCTTGTAATCATCTATCCTCATACCAGTTACTCCCACAGGCCTTCTTCTTCCAATACTCATTTGCGAGAATCTAGAAGCTATCTTTTTATACCATCTCTTTTTTCCCAAGTTTTGAACTATCTTTTCCTTAATAATTTCCCATTTAGATCCCAAAAAGTCTCCGATTTTTTTTAAAATCACCGATATCTTTTTACTAATTTTTTCATACATATTTTTTGCTTTAGCCATATTCTCCTCGTAATTAACCTTTTCCTTTATACTATCCAGACCCTTTTCTTTTTTCGTAGTATCATTCTCCTTGAGTTTTTCTACTCGAGCCATCGGCTTTAAAATTTTCTCTGCGCTACTTCTAACCTTCTCTATTGGAATTATCGTTTTTTTCTGCTTAACTTCTGCTCTCTCCTCCACTCCCTCAACAAAATATAGAAGTGCTTTACTACCTTCCAAGTTCTCCCCTATTGCGTCCAACATTTTCATATACTCCTTCTTGGCCGTTAATACTGATAAACGAGATACACTCTTTGTCAGAAGCCCAGAAGAGGAAATCATTAACACATCATTATTACCTAATGCTATACCTGCGGTATTAGCCCTTTTCTCCTTTAATATTTCCGACACATTAACAAAAGATCCTTCCTTGTAGGTATATATGTCATTTTCTCCAAATATTCCCACATATACTCCCTCATCTTTAACAAGAACAATCGTAAAGCTAATATCTATCCCAACCTTCTCCAATTCTGTATCATTTGCCATCAACTCTTTAACCTTCTTTACTCCCTCCTCTATAGCATCCTTTAGAGATTCATTCGTTGTGGATGATGTGGAATAGAGGTAGCCGTCAACAACACTATCCCATACAAATTTGGATATTCTTTCTGCATTCACTCCCTTCTGAAAGGATATATTCAATAACGCATATATATCTCCCTGTTTATTAACCTTTTTATCCGTACTACTGAAAAAATGTCTAAAGACCTTTACAAAGGACTCCCCTTCCTTGCTATTGGATATGTATTGTTGAGCAGTTATTTTCATATTTACGTAAGAATTACAAACAACAAAGAGAGTAAAGTCCCTACCAATACTATTAACATGTACAGGAGTATGATTGTCTTTACTATTTTGTTTTGTGGGGTCTTGAATGTATCAGCAAGAATTCTTACTCTCAAAAAAAGTAATAGAGAGAAAAGGATATTCCCTATTAACACCAATATTATCGGGAGCTTAAGGAGAGAAAGTATATCAAAAGAGAGTATGCTACTACTTCCTCCTAGGTTGTTTAAAAAGTCATCTATATCCACTATATTTCTCCTTTCTGCTTAGACTCCAAAAGATCATACAGAATATCCTGTACATCTCTGGGTCTAGGTATATTATCGAACTCTATTTCAGCAGTAGCACCTGCTGTTTGTATATATACAGTACCTATATCAAAGAGACTTCCGAGTGCTCCCACCTGTTTATGTGTCACATCCTCTACCTTATCAAGTCTAGCTTCGGAGAGTGTATGGGACACCACGCTTGTAAAGTCCAGGTCTATTACCCTCTTATCTGTAATTATATTTACATTGTAAAACCATCTTACAAACGCATATATAATTACAGTTATAGATATTGTTAAACAGGCGAGAAATACCCCAATAAAAAAGGCTGTACTTCTCGAGAGATCTGATACTATTAACTGCATGAGTATTGGAATACCAAGTATTACAAAAGATATTACAGCATATGGTAAATATATAATCCAATGAGATCTAACTATTAGTACAACATTTTCATCTTTTTCCTTTCCGTAGAAGGTTAAGCCAGTTGGGAATGATTGAAAGAAGCTGTTGTTATCTTCTTGTAGGTGCAGAAGAAAGGATTTTTTCAACTTCCTAAATTTCTTGGGTACTTGGTTGGGATTTTCTCTTTTAGCCATATAGGTAAAGATACCATAGAATAAGGGAAAGTTAAAGGGTCTGGCCCTTACTTCCTCTCTACATTGAAAAATGCATAATGAGATTGTTGCTGGATTCTCATATGTCCTGGAGCCATTTGGTTGTATATACTCTTAAACGATAACCCAGGAATACTCAGAACCCCTCGATTTGTATAGAAAACTACATTGTCAGTAACTCCATTCCCAAAGACCACTCCTACTGATGGAGGAGAAAAGGAAGTTACAGGATTTAAAAGTAGTTCCTGTAATTCTCGTAAACTGTAAGGGACTTTATCAGTTCTATTATAATCATCATTTCTAGCTCCTCCGGGACATTTTCCATAATCACTTGGAAGTAATCTAGACAAGTCTGCGGAGTACTTTAGTCCCTCTCCTCTTTGAACAAGATAGGCATTAATTATTATCATCATCTCTTCCGGAGAAAGAAACGGAGAACGGCCACATGTTTCTCCCGAATAACCGGATCCATTTATGTACCAGGATCTATAAAACCAATTTACACCCGATTCTTTTTCCCAAGAGTCATTATACCAATCATTTCCTCCACTTTTGGTATCCCAACCAGTAGCAGTACCCCAACCTCCGTGCACGGCAGCATATTCACTCGCAAAAACTTGTCCGCTTATCAACATTACCTCTCCTTTAGTTTGGGACACTGCATCCTGCCAACCCGAGATATTATCACAGTCTTTATATACTTGATTGCTCTCGTTGGGAACAATATATCCTTGAGTCCTAATTTTATGCAAAGCATATGTCCTTGTTGCAACTGCCTGAGCTTTAAGGGCTTCAATATTCCAGCTTGCAGGCATTTCATATATTCTGTTCATATAAACAGAAAATTCGACTGTTTCATCGTAGTACCTCCTATATATTGGATAACCACCACTATCATACCCTTGTATATAACAACTATTACCCCATCCTCTTACAATAATATCTTTTGGTTCCGTATAATTGGAAGTAAAAGTAGCACTAGGGTAATATACTTCTATAAGTTTACGATAATTCTGCCCTGCATCTGCCCTTGCCTTTGCACCCCACTGGCTCATACCATTCCTATGTGTGTATGCCCCTATCGAAAACACTCCAAAATAACCTGAAGGTGCTTGCGAAATGGATGTCCCCAAGACTGTCCCAACGGAACCACCACTAGATACTAAACCTGCACTCCTCGCAGCTATCAATGCAGCCTGCAATTGAGATACTTTCTTTGTTAAATCCGTTATTTCCGAACTCAACCCACTCTTACTAGCAATCTGCTTACTCAATTCTGCTTGTAACTTAGCCTTCTCATCTGCAAGTAACTTATACGCATCATCCAAACCCTTCCTCTGTGCATCCAAACTATCCATCTGTTTATCTAAATCTGCCTTACTCTCTGCCAATGAACTAAACTCTCCCCCTATCTTCTCCACCTCAGACCTTAAAAAGGATATCGTACTCTTTCTAATAAATATATTCTCTACTAAATTATTCCAACTCTCCTTACTAAACAAAAAATTACTCATCTTATACCTACTCTGTATATACAAATCTCCAGAAATCTCATCTATCATAACCTTTGTTTTTTCTAGTTGTCCCTGCTTCTCCTCTATTGCTAAAACCTTAGCCTCTATCTCCCCCTCTGTTTCCTCTATACTTTTTTCTAAGGTGGAAATCTCTTCATTAATTAAAGATATCTTCTGTGATATAGAATAATTGCTATTATTTATCTGCTTTATCCTACTCTCCACACTCTTAAGTACACCCTCTTTCTCTTTTAACTCTTGCTCCTTCTTTGATATCTCATCCTCTAAACTCTGTATATCATTGGAATACACAGGAAAGTTAAACACAGATACACTGTATATACAAAGTATTACTACAAAAAATATATTTATGATTATTTGGGGCACTTTTGACATAACAGCATTATACCATTACTACATTACATTTTTTACAAACTCTATCACATATGGAAGAAATACTATTAATCCAGTAATTACAGAAACTATAGCACTAACTAAAACAGCTCCTGCACTAACATCCTTTGCATATTTAATATTCACCCTATACTCTAGTGATACAGTATCACAAAGTGCCTCTATTGCACTATTAACTGTCTCGGAAATGAATACCATGGATATAACTAAACTAAGTGCTATCCAATCTGTATGGGATATTTTAAATAGGAAACCAGCTATTACAACAACCAAAGCAAATATCAAATCTATTCGGAAATTTCTTTCGTTTTTAAAGATAAGCTTAATACCATTTCTTGCATGTCCCTGACTCTTAAAAAAATTTTCTGCTTGGTATTTGTGATTTTTCATTATCTAGCAAACTCTATTACACCTTGAAGCAAGGCTAGTATAACCATTACAAATATAAATCCAAGAATAGCCCATGTTAAGGTACCCTGAGCCTGCTTAACCCTTGCGGGGTCTCCCGCAGATACCATCCACATATATCCTCCCTGGATTATAAATATTAGACATATGAGACCAGCCAGTGGAAAAAGGTATCCCAATATTGTATCTACCATACTTGCCAAGGAACCACCTGCGCTACCAAAACTAGGAGGATCTTCCGCAAATACAGGAGTAACAAAGAGGAAACTTGGTACAATAGATATATATTTTAAAAATTTCTTCATTACTTAATAGTTAAAACCTCATTAATTATAAATTCTATAATTGTTGGGGATATAAATACAAGTACCAGACCTAAAAGGGAATATGCTAAAGATTTAGTTGCATTCTTAACCTTATCCTCATCACCGAAAGAGAGTATGAATTTAAAGCCAGAAATGACAATTGATATGACCACTATTACTACGGAGAATGAGATGGCAAAGTTTATGACAAAAAATACAAATTCCGACAGATTCTCATACCCCGTATTGTTAAGAATATCTAAGTCCACAAACATACGGGTATTAAATTAAAATCCTTATTACTACTTAAGAACATTTCTTAGTACAAACTGTACCAAGATCACTGATATGAAGCAGATAACAAGACCTACAATTGCATATGTCAATGATTTTGTAGCTTTCTCTACCTTTGCTTCATCACCAGCAGCTGTGATGTATAGGTATCCACTAGCAATTAATACAACAACACAAACTAATGCAGCCAAACCAATAGCTAAATTGATAACTTGAGAAACCCAAGTCTTTAAGTCACCAGTAACCCCCTCATTCACACCTCCGATCCAATCTTCGGGAGAAGCAAAAACTACAGAAGCCCAATATAGGTTAGAACCAACAGCGGATACGGTTGCTAATGCTTTTGAAATTTTCATATATTAACGATTAAATATTATATTAATTGCATAATTATATATAATGGATACACATTATGCAATATATTATTTTACCTTAAGAATCGACCCTAATACAAAACCCATTATCAGTCTAGCTAACAGCACTATTACTAAACCAACTATGGATGCAGTTATACCCTTCTGGGCTTTCTCTACCTTCTCCGGATCCCCAGCTGATGTAATGAACATATATCCTGATACTACAAGTATTGTAACAGCAACAAAGGCAGAAAAGGCCATAAAGAAATTAATTGCTTGAGCTCCTTTATCACTAACCAAACCTTCTAAAGAAGGATTAGACCACTTAATTAAACCATCTCCCAGTCCACTAATATTTGTTTGAGCCATGTTAAAGGTATAACAATTTAACCATATATTCCCAATCCCAAGCTATTACTTATTAACAAAAGTATAGCCACAGAGAGCAGTATTACCAAAAATCCAATGATAGCATTGGTTAATATTTCCTTGCCCTCCTTCAATTTGTCAGGGTTCCCTTGACTAGACATTAATATATATCCAGCATATATTACCAACACAACAACACATATAACTGCTAATGGTACTGCTATTCCAATAATTGCATCCACCAATCCAGGAGCATCAGAGACCTGCCCCCCTTCCAAACCACTTAACCCCTCAGCAAGTCTTCCACCCAAGCTCTGAGCATATGCCCTACCTACAAAAAGATTGTGTATTTTAAGAATAATATCCATGAGCTCAATTATACAATATCAATTACAAATCTGCATATTCACATATTGCATTGTAGTCACAATACCTACAGACAAACCCAGGGGTTGCAGTAAAGTCCCTAGATCTAACACTGTCTATAACCTCAAGGAGTTTCTCTTTGGCTAATTCCCTCCTTTTCTGAGATATATCCACTTCCAAAATCTTCCCAGTCTCAACATATATATACTCCGCACCCACTACCTTAAACCCTAATTTCTCCTCAGCAAATACCGCATACAAAGGAAGTTGCAAATCATCCTTTACATCACCCTCATCCTTTTCCCTCCCAGTTTTATAATCAACTATACATACTTCGGTAATATCGCCCTCCCTTCTAACCAAATCTATTCTATCTATCTTTCCAACAAATACTGTATCCCCAACGTGCACATCAAAACTCTCCTCCAATCTTAAGGGTGCCTCTTTTGAATTAAATACATTATTATAATACTCCTTCATAATCTTCCTCCCCTCTTCCTTTCTTAGTTGTTCATGCTTACTACTCTCATATCCCACAGATATCCAGTTCTTCTCATACAGTTCAAGCAAGTCCTCAACTGTTGGCTCTTTTGCTATACCTTCAAGTCCCTCTTTCGATCTTTTAAGGAGAACATACAGATCCTTCAACGTATTATGTACCGTAGTCCCAAAAGAAAGTGCCGCACTTGGTTTCTGCGGAATTCTTAATATATATGAATATTCATACTTCCTAGGACAGCTTTCGTAGGTATTAAGCTGTGAATAGCTAAAACTTCTAAGAAGATTCACTTTCGAACTATCCTTAACTATTGCCTCAAATGTATCCCCCTCTACGACATTCATACTTAAGCCTTTCTCCCTAAGGTTCTTTACTTCTTTCTGCTTAAACTCCTCCTCCACATCCCTATCCAGTATTTCATTAAGAAATATACTGGGTTTCTTTTTCCTTTTGCCATCACCATAGAAGTATGCAGCTGAGAGAAATAGTTTTTCCATTGCCCTTGTGGCTCCAACATAGAAAAGTCTTCTCTCCTCTTGTAGGTGTGCCTCCCTCTCATTAACTTCATACGGCAATGTTTCTTTGATTAAATCCTCCGGTATAGGTATTGTATCGGCCCTCCCCATTGCTGGAAACCTTTGTGCAACAAGATTAACAAGAAATACAACAGGGAATTCCAAACCCTTTGATCCATGTACAGTCATAATGTTTACTCCGTTGAAATCTGCCATATCACCTTCATCGACCAAAGGGATATCTCCCACATCCATACTGTATTTAAGATAGTCAACGTATTCATATATATTTGAATTAGGATTATCTTTTTCATACTGCTTAACTAACTCAAAAAACCTATGTATATTCGACACAGCAAATATACTTTCCGAATCATTCTCATTAACAAAGGAATTAAGATATGAGCTTTTTGTTAAAAAATCATATAAAACTTCCAAAACAGGTCTTCCATCCTTAACCTTAACTATTGATTCGTTAATTATTTGAAGCAACAAAGCCATTCCAGCTATCGCTTCCGAAGAAAAAATCTCTCTAACTCCCCCCTCTACATTCTTAAAACTTTCATCCTTAATCTCCTCCTCCCCCAATTTCACGTCCCATATGTTCTCTAAATATTCAAATATTGTTATTTTTTGAGCCCTAGCCTTCTTATTCAGCTCCATATACTCCCTCGCTGTGAGATTCCATATCGGCATAGATACTAGCCTATACATAGAGATTTCATCTGAATAATCAACCAAAACATTAAGAAAAGCTATCAAATTCCTCACCTCTTCTCTAAAATACAAGCCCCTTGCACCACCTAACTTATATGGTACCCCCTTATTCCTAAGAGCCTGTATGAAAGAATCTGCATGGGCGTTAGCCCTTACAAAAATAGCTACATCCTTAAACTTATATCTCTTCTCCTTCTCATCAACAAAAGTAGCCTGTCCTTTTTCATCAAAAAGTTGCCCTTCTGCCTGCGCAGACACCTGCCCTTCGTATCCAGTAATTTTTAGTATCTCATCAACCACCATCTCTGCCTCTTCAGTTTCATTATTGGCAACAATTAGGTTAACCGGATTATCATCTTCCCCAAAAGCCCCCTTAGATATTAACTTCTTCTCTATACTTTCCGTAATCTCCAACCTATTTGGATCATTGTGCTTAATTAAAGCGTATGAAGCATCTAGGACCTCTTGCCTAGATCTGTAGTTTTCAATCAGCACCACCTCCATAGCGTTAGGGTATGTTTCCTTGAATTGCAATATGTTCGATATTGCAGCCCCTCTAAATTTGTATATCGCCTGGTCATCATCCCCCACAACAGTGAGCAAGGGCCTTTCCTTCTCCCCTCCCTTTCCGTTAATACCCAATACCAATGTATTAACTAAAATATTCTGCGTATAGTTGGTGTCCTGAAATTCATCTACCAATATATATTTAAATCTCTTCCTGTATTTAGAAAGTATATTCTCTCTATCCCTAAATAATTGAAGTGTGGAAATTATTAAATCTCCGAAATCCAATTTCGAATTCTCTATCTTTAAATCGGTATATCTTTTATATGTTTCTGCCAACTCGCTAACCCTAATATCCTCCTCCCTCTCTTCTTTCGTCTTCTTTGGTAACTTCTTCGCATACTCCAGATACTCCTCACAAGACACATCTTCGTCTTGTAGTCTGGAGAAGTGCTTAAGTAGGTCGTTTATAAATTTTGTGGGATTTCCTCTAGGCCTTAATGTCTCTAAAGGTAGATCGTAGAAGTGCTTTCTTAGAAATATATATGACTGAGCAGCATTCATAAGAGAATATCCGCCATCCAAACCAATATTATATCCATCCTCCCTAAGTATCTGATCACAGAAGGAATGGAACGTTGATATAGTTGGCTCCTCATACCCATATTCCATTTCTAAATCTACTCTTTCTTGCATTTCTTGAGCGGCCTTCTCAGTAAATGTTAAAGCCAATATTTCCGATGGTTTTGCCCAACCTTTGTTAATTATGTGGATGATCCTTTGAGTTAATACTGCTGTTTTCCCCGTACCTGCCCCAGCTATGATCAGAAGATCTCCGTCCTTATACTCTACTGCCTTCTTCTGATTTTCATTTAACCTTATTTGGCCCATTATCTAGAAAGTATAAAGAGTATTGAGAGATATATAATTACTGAAAGTATTATTGCTACAACCAAAGCAAAAAGTAGTTTTGGAGTTGGAAGTTTTTCCAAAATCTTTTCTAATTTCTTTTTTAATTTAGAATCCATATCTATACTTATAAAATTATTTAGCTAAATTTTTTAAAATTTCAACCTCTTCTTTAATGGTGTCCGGTTTCTTTAAAGCCGGAGTTTCTAGTATAAATGGCATACTTTTAAATTTGGAGTATTTTAATATCTTCTTGAATGTATCCCTTCCTATTTCACCTTCCCCTAAATTAGCATGCCTATCTTTATTTGATCCACACTCTTTCATAGAATCATTTAGGTGAATGCTCTTTATATTTTCAATTCCTAGTTCCCTATCCAAGTCTTCAACCACACCCTTAAAATTATTAACCCAATCATATCCAGATGCATATGTGTGTTGAGTATCTAAAACATACCCTACTCTTTTTTTGTCCTTAACACCCTCTCTCATTAATCTAAGTTCCGTGAAGCTTCTACCTAAATTAGTACCTGTACCAGCCGTCGTTTCAATTAACAATTTCTGCTTTCCCTTAACCTCATCTAATACCCACTGGATACCGTATGATACTCTCTCCAAACTGTCCTCATACGAAAGCTCTTGTTGAGATCCGGGATGAAAACACACTCCCAATATTTCAGCATCTATCTTCCTCTTCTGTATTTCATTTGCAACTCTCTCTGCAAAATCCAAATATACAACTAATCCCATCTTCCCAAGGTGAAACAGCTGCTTATCTTTTCTTGCCAAGTTAGTTAAATATATTCCATGGATCAAGATTTTCTTAATACCAGACCCTTCCAGTTCATTAACAAACTTTTCAATATCCTCATCTGGTACTGATTTGGTAGCCCACCTCATTGGTGCGGTAGGCATAATCTGTATAGTATTTACTCCATACTTTTCTCCATTTTTTATTGAGTTTTGTATACCACCGGAGGATGATACATGGATACCTAAGTACATAACATATTCTAGCATAGATATGGATAATGAAGTATAATTATGGCTGTTTGGAGAGGTGCCTGAGTGGTCGAAAGGAACTCACTGCTAACGAGTCGTAGGCCTTTTAAAGCCTACCGAGGGTTCGAATCCCTCCCTCTCCGTGTCCTCTTTTCTTTAAAGAATACTCACTTACCATCTTTTACCTCAGATTTTTCATCTACTTTTTCTTCCTTCCCTTTCTTCTTCCCCCTTTTTACTACTATCACTACTACAATGATAATCACAGCTATTAGTATCACCACTGCTACTACAATTATGGCAATAATAATAACACTCCCTAATAATTCATAGTACCAATCGTCCCCTTCATCCAGTAGATAATCCTCCTCCATAGACCCTACCGTTATTTCTCCATTCGAAGATATGTACGCATATTTCCCCGCTCCTACAACCTCTGTTTTTGATTTCGCAGAATCAGAAACCTCCACACTTCCTTCGAATACATAAACATATGTATAGTTCCCGTTCTCATCATACGAGACTGAAAATTCCGTACCCCTTACCCCTATCGTGGATGTCGGAGTTACTATCTCAAAACTTGCTTTGACGCCCTTCTCGGGCCTAACAGATGTTGTAATAGAACCCATTCCTAAATTTATTGCAGTTCTAGCAAAATCACCATCGTAGAAAAGCTGAGAAACAGAGAAATTTGTCATCTCCCGAACAGTCATCGTGGCAACCCTATTTACTTCTATAACTGCCTCCGATTCAAAACCCGTAGATATTCTGTCCCCAACTTCCAACAGGTCTCCTATATTTGCCACAATATAATATTCAGAATCTTTACTTTTTATCTCTACCTCCCCTACTATATCTAAAATTTTGACCTGAATATTTTCGTTTATTTCATAACCTTGCCCTCCTTGACACAACTGGGAACTATCAAGCATTGCAGAAAAATACTCGCCGGAATATTTGTCCATTAAATCTATATATGTGGAACTTGAGTCTAGATTTTTTGTTAAGGATACATACGCTTCAACAGAGACCCTATATTCACCACAATATCCATAACTCCTAGACGCGTAGGTCATCCAATCTTCATTTATATAGTTAGGACCATCTGATAATCGATATATAGAAGATTGCCCTATATTAGTCTCAACAAAATCTCCCGGAAGAGCTTCCGTACTCTTTGAGAAATCTACAGAAACAATTATGTTTGACGTATCCTCTGTTGTCGGTTCCTTAGTAAAGGAACCAGAAATATCAGTTATATCAGATTCGTAAGAAAAATCATCCTGCAATTTCCCATAGTAGCTTTGTAACATTTCCTCTATTCTCTCGCCATCCCATATATCCTCCGCATGAGTAAAATTCACAAAAAGGATACTGAAGATTAGGGTGACAAATAGCAAAAGAAATCTAAACCTCCTCATAGAAGTATATATCTTTAAAAATTATTTTTAATCAACCCCTAGTTTAAAACAATACTACTAATCACATGATCTAGTATTAACAATGTTTCTTCACTTGGATTACCCAATATCCTCACACCATAACTACCGCTAGTATCTGACATTCCAGAGCTAGTATATTCAAATGTAAGGGTATCAAACGACAAAGCCCCTGCAGATATACCACACAAAGGATGAAACTCACTCATATTAACATTATCCAAGTCATTCCAATATATTGTAGTACCTACTCTCCTGCCCCTGTAGTCTATAAAGGAAACGTCCGTATATTCATCATCCCCTATCTGACTCACTACTGGCATCGGCTCAGGATTTTCCACAAACGTATTATATTCCGTCGTTAAATTATTTATCTCATCTATATATGACTGAGGTGTATCCGAGAACCTTCCAACTGTACTACATATATCAATCCCCCCTATGCCCATTATCGCGAAAACTTCAAGTATCTCCTCGTCCCCATCTGTAACTATAGAAAGACCTGTTAAACCCTCATACTCAGCATCCATTAACATATCAGAACCTTCCCCATCCTCATACTCAACAATCTGCCACCCATCTGGAAGCTCTGCATCTATGTATGTACCAAGATAATCTGAATATACAGGAACTGCATCTGCCTCCTCCTGATCTTCAAACCCTGACCCTCCTTCACCAGAAAAGTCCTCCCCCGATTCGTCCCCTCCACCAAAACCATCGAAGCCTCCGAAATAATACCCTGCATAAGCAGCAGCACCTAGAAGCAAAAGTACTAAAAAGACAACAAGTACTGTGACCAATGTTTTACTCTTCTTCTTAGGGACTTCCTGTACAGGAGCTGAAGGTGTCTCCATTACGGGAGCCTCCGTAGCAACAGGTTGCTCTACAGGAGTATTCACCTCATTCACATCTGTTTCCATAAATATTAATGAAAAAATTTATTACTCCATTGTAGCATAAAGTACTATCTATACAAGAATACCTATAGAGATGGAATACATAACCAATTATTCTAGACAACAATCAACTGCCTCCTTAACAAAATCCCCTATCTTACCCCAGAAATCCTGTTTTTTTGGTTCTTTTTTTTCTAGTTTTTTCTTAACCTGTTTCTTTTTTTCTGCCATATCAGGAGATATATTAAATTACTTCTCACTCTTAACGTCCTCTGGCTTTATCAACCCCATATTCAATGCCCAGAACAATGAATACAGACCGTATGCCTTTTCAAACATCTCCTCTGCTAATTTCTTATCCCCTCTCCCTAAATGCTTTGTACCATACTCCATTAATCTGTAACTAGCGGCAAGTAAATGTTTAGATATACACCATACCTCCCCCTCGTACTCTTTTATAATCTTCTTTAACAATTCCTTCCTCATTTCCCTAATCTGAGCTAAGACTTCATAGTACTCGGATTTTCCTTCCTTAGCACCACTAAAGAACAGATGCTCCTCTATCGATATTAAATTCATTATAGCAATACTCAAATCCTGATCTGCAGACAGATCCAACTTATTTTCTTTCTTAAGTGCATCATACTTCTCAACCAACTCCTGTACCTCTTCCATATCTATATCTTTTCCTTTTTTAATATCTGCCATATTACTTCCAAATTATTTTAAATATATTAATATACTAACATATAGAAGAAGAATGTTAGTAACAACATTGCCCCAACCGTAAACACTACTTTTTGGAAGGGAAAATATATCTTGTCATTATTCTTTTTCTTTAGATACAAATGTAGCCTAGCAGAAAGGAAGAATACAACTCCCCCAGAGACTATACCTAACACTATCTTATCAATCCCCCACAATCTGTTTAATGGATGGCCTATGAAATCCAAAAGATATAGAGTTAAACCCAAAAGACCATATACTGAGATTGCTACTAAAACCTTACTTAAAATACTCTTAATATTTCTTTTCTCCAAGATCTGTACAAACCACATTATGGAAGAAACTACCAATCCCCCTATCCACACCCCTGTTATTACATCATCTATACCAAAATATCTAGAAAACCCTAAACCCAAACCCACAGCCGCTGTACATACAGGACACATAGCATATGTTGCCTGTACAGAAAGCAAAGTCATAGATAAAATCAAAAATATTGAAACAATTCCAGAACCCTTCTTACTCTGTATCCAATATCCTATTAATACCAATAAAACAAGGAAACCTGCAATAACACCAATTAAAATCCTCGTATTCTTTTTCCCCTCGCTTTCTTCTTCGACCACAACGGGATCAACACCTTCATCTATGTCTTCCCCCAACTCCCCGACTTCTTCTCCATCCGCCATTTGGGTTAACTTAGAAAGTATCTGATTAGGACCAATAAAGCATTCTTCTTCGTAGTATAGGAGTGGCACACCAGCTCTATTTGGGTTAATATTACACACTTCTATCTTCTCTCTAAAAATATCTAAATTCTCTTTATTCTCATATATCTCCAACATCTCAATATCTATCTGTTCATCCAACCCCCTCTCACCTATCTCTTCAATAACCTCGTGACAGTATGGGCAGGTAGTGCCCCAAAATAACATAGGATTTTCTTGAGCATATACTGGTTGTACTAAAGAAACTGTGAATGTAGAAAGAATGGTAACTAGTAATTGTATTATCATATTGTTAGGGTACAAAAATTAACTATTTCGACAAACTCAAAAAGCCTTTAACATAATCATCCTTCCCCTCTTTTATAGAGTATATAGATTTATTTCCATCCCTTTCCCTCTCAAGAAGCCCTGCATTTAACAAACTCTTTAAATGAAATGAAACTAAATTGTGCGGGATATTTAGCCTTTTTGAAATATCTCCCACACATTGGCACCCCTCCGATAGCATACATAATATCCTTAATCTATTAGGTTCCGCTATAGCCTTAAGAAATTCAGCTGAACCAGCTATTTTTTCACAACCAACAACGCACTCTTTACAATTACATGACATAGCCAATTAATATACTACACCGAGAGGAGAATATCAACACTCGTTGAAATACCCCAAGTATGTTAATATATATATTATTAAATTAAATATATAGAACTATGAAACACCTTTATCTTTACATACTAACCTTCCTCGTATTCCTGGCAATTGATTTTGTATGGCTTAATTGGATAGCCAAGAATATGTACAGTGAAAAGATTGGTCATTTACTAGCCGAGAATGCTAATTTAATCCCCGCATTAATCTTCTATCTTCTATTTGTTGTAGGAGTAATAATATTTGCCGTACTACCTGGTTATGAAGCTAAATCATTAGGGAAAACAGTGTTTTTAGGTGCACTATTTGGAATGATGACATACGCAACATATGACCTCACAAACCTTGCTACTCTAAAAGGTTGGCCCATATCAATGACAATAATCGACATCATATGGGGAACTTCTCTCTCGACAGTAACAGCAGTATCCGGATACTACATAGCTAATATGTTAAATATATAATCATGCTGGAGATATTACCACTACTCTACAAAATACTCATAGCCATATTTATATATATGACACTATTCTGGATTCTATCTTTAGTAAGAAGGAGGACGGATATAGTAGATATCGCTTGGGGATTAGGATTTATATTAATTGCAGTAATCTCCCTACTACATCAAGATCCTTTGACAGACCGTATGATCCTTATCTTCTTCTTGGTGTTAGCTTGGGGAATTAGACTGGCTTCGCACATATACCTAAGAAACAGGGACAAGAAAGAGGACTACAGATACCAACAATTTAAAAAGGACTGGGGAAAATTCTTCTATATAAAATCATACTTTAATATATTCCTTCTTCAAGGTCTTTTCATGATTATCGTTTCTTCTCCCATACTATTCATTTCCTCCTTCCCTTCCTCTCCTATAGGAACTTTAGATATCATAGGAACATGTATATGGATAGCAGGATTTTTAATAGAGACGTATGCAGATATACAGCTTAAAAATTTTATAGAACTTAAGAAGGCAGGAAAAACAAAAACTAGATTTGCAAATATAGGGCTTTGGAAATACTCCAGACATCCTAATTATTTTGGAGAAATCCTACAATGGTGGGGAATTGGAATAATATCCTTGTCTGTATCGTATGGCTATATATCATTGATAGGTCCTCTCTTTATCTCATACCTAATAATTTTTGTTTCTGGGATACCTCTTTTGGAGAAGAAATTTGAGAGTGATTCTGAGTGGGAGAAATATGTTAACAGAACTAACAAATTAATTCCTATCCCAAAAATGGTATAATATTAACGTGCTAAGTTAATATCTTTATCAACATGATCATTATCTTAGACAAACCGTTATTCTTTTGGCTAGGAATCCTGGCATTCCTCCTCCTACTCACACAGATCATACTCGGAATTTTCCTTTCAAGAGGAAACTCTTCTCTATTTAAATGGCACAAAATAGTCGCAGTTACTCTATTAATAACCGTAATTATGCATGGATTCTTAGCATTAATTTTGTATTTCTAATGCTGTGAAAAATTATACAATCCCAATCATAATAGTTGTTGCAATTACTATCTCGGGAGGCACATTTCTCCTACTACGAAGGAACGGTGCAGAAGAAACAAATGGTATAGAACAACCCTTAGATGCCAACACCGTTGTAATACAAAACTATGAATTCTCACCCTCTGTAATTAGGATAAAACAGGGGGATACCGTAACCTGGACAAATAGAGATTCTGTTCAACATAATGTTGCTCATAACTCCTTTGAAAGTCCCCTACTCAGAAGAGGAGAAACATACCAGTATACATTTAATGCACCTGGGACATATGAATATCACTGTAGTCCACATCCATATATGGTGGGAACAGTAATAGTGGAAGAAGTTTGATAAAAATAAATTATTAATATATTAACATGAACGATTTAAAAGAACTCACAAGGAACGAGATAGATATGAGATTAAAGACAATTAACGGGTGGGAGTACAAAGAAAACAAGATTTCAAAAAGCATGAAATTTAAAAGCTTCCCAGACGCCGTCAATTTCATTAAAAAACTTACTCCATTTTTTCAGAAGACAGATCATCATCCTGACATCCATATATATTACAAAGACGTTAAATTTGAGCTACAAAGATTTGATATAGGAGGGAAGGTGACAGAAAGAGACTTCACTACAGCAAAAAAAATAGAAGAAGAGTACAAGCTTTATAAGTATTAGCAATTAAAGGAAAATGATATATACTTAAACAATGGAAGAACAGAAAGAGAAAGATAATTCCTTCCTAGTTGGACTATGTATAACATTAGGAACCATAGTGATAGGCCTTGTTAGCTACATAGTTTTCACCACAGATTTCCAAACAGACAAATTAAGATGTGAGTATGAGGGATGGGCATATGCACATGGAGAATCATTTGACTCAACAGATGGTTGTAATATGTGCTCATGTAACAATGGCGATGTTGTATGTACTCTAATGGCTTGTGATGAACAACCGCTAGAGTAGTTAAATTTTAATAAATATTAATATGGAGATAGAACAAAATGTAACTCCTAATACTCCCCCTCTTAACCAAAGCCCCGATAGTAATTCAAAAGGTGGTGACATAGGAGTGATTCTTCTTAATGTTTTCCTAGCCTTAGTTACAATATTTCTCCTCGGATATATTGCATACAAAAATGGATATATTAATTTGGACAACATTTTAAACATACAGGAGGATCAAGATGAAAGCGAAGATGAGAATATAGACTTTGATAATTCAACTCCATTAGAGACTTTCACCGGAGATGTCCTTTCGGCCATAGTTCCATCCGGATGGAGCATAGAAGAGTATTTTGATGGAGATGGAACAAGTATGGTTATGGAGGATGGGGAATACACCGGACTGACAGGCATAAAGATATTTAATGAAGAAAAGGAAATTATGCACATAGAGGCTGTATACGGCATTGGCTTTGAAGCATGCCCAGAGATACCTAGATTTTTAGACAGCAGTACAGAGTATGAGGAAGAACAAGAAAATATAGCGGCAGAGATAGAAGAGACTGTCACCTATCTTGACTATACAAATACCCCATATTCAGAATTTGAATGGCTAGGAAAAAGGATCAGAAGATTATCAACCACCCTATACTACGACAGAGTTGAAGGGGATGAATATTTCGAACCTCAATGTGAAAAGAATTTTTTAAACCTAGAAATGTTTGGGTTTGAAGATTCTCAAGGATATAAAGGAACTGTATACATGTATACAATCTCCCAGGACGCAACAGAGGAAGAGTTGGAGACATTGGACAAAATACTGGTTAGTATGATTGCTAACTAAATACTGTCAAACAGGAATTTATTGACACCAAATACAATCAAATGTATATTGGAATGTATATAAGTTAATTAATTAAAAAAATGCCCAAAGCAAAAAACAAATATGAGGGATTCTCACTTATTGAAATCCTCATTGTAGTTGCATTAATCATTATACTTGCAACTATAACGATCATTGCAATCAATCCTGGAAAGAACTTCCAAGATACAAGAAACGCACAGAGAAGTTCTGACGTTACGTCAATCCTAAATGCTGTAACACAGTATACTTCGGAAGAGGGAAACTCTCTTGCGGCTTTCACTATTAACGCTTGTCCCACCCCCACAGCAATAGGAACCGGTGGAGTTGACCTAGCTAGTATCTTGGTTGAGGAATATATAGTGGAAATTCCTAAAGATCCACAGCCAGCAGGAACAGACGCAGATACAGGATACACAATTTGTTTAACAGACACTGGAAGAGTAGAAATCTCTGCTCCTAATGCAGAAGGTGGTAAAACAATTAGTGTAAAAAGATAAGAACATAGTATCTTAAAATATTAAACCTGCCCTTTGAAAGCATCTTGCTTGGGCTATCGCTATGATAGAACTTTTGAAGCTAACCGAAGAGGTAGCAAAAAACAAAAAGAACGTTTCGGAGCTTCTGGATGCTCTTGTTATAGATGCATTAAGTAAGAAAGCGTCGGATATACACATAGAGGCAAAAGAAGGGAATAATCTTCTCGTAAGATATCGTATTGATGGTGTACTAAGAGATATTGTAACGATAGGAGACAACCTAGAAGACAGCTTAATGTTCATAATAAAAGTTAGGGCTAAACTTAGAACAGATATTCACTTTGCACCCCAAGACGGGAAAATTCTTTTCACTGTAAAGGCATCCGATATTAATAATGGCAATCTTAAAGGAGAAGTTAAGGATGAAGAACTAAAAGTCGAAGAAGACAAAACCGATGAAAAAGATCCAAAGACGAACGAGGTAACAGAGGAAGTAAAGGAGTCAATACAAGAAGAAAAGAAAAAGAAAAATGCCGAAGAGAAGGAGGAAAAAAGCGAAGGACTCGTGCAAAGGATCTTAAGGGAAAGAGAAGAGAAAAAGAAAGCTTCAGAGGAAATCTATAAGGTTGATGCTAGAATTTCAATACTCCCAATAACATTTGGAGAGAAGGTTGTAATCAGACTACTATCACAAGCTAACAAATCTTTTGCCCTAAAGGACTTAGGATTTGAGGAAAAAGACCTGGTGAATCTCGAAAAGGCATACTCTGAACCATACGGTTTAATATTGGCTACAGGACCAACGGGAAGTGGTAAAACAACCACCCTCTACTCTATTCTAAAAATACTAAATGTAAAGGATGTAAACATTACGACCATAGAGGATCCAGTCGAGTATAGTATTGAAGGTGTAAACCATATACAAATAAATACAAAAGCAGATCTCACATTCGTAAATGGATTAAGATCAATTCTAAGACAAGACCCGGATATCATAATGGTTGGAGAAATCAGGGACACTGAGACAGCCAGAATAACCGTAAACTCTGCCCTAACAGGTCACTTAGTACTATCAACTCTTCATGCAAATGATGCCGTAAGTACAATCCCAAGACTTCTGGAGATGGGAATAGAACCATTCTTAGTTGCATCAACAGTTAATATAATAATCACCCAAAGATTAGCCAGAAGACTTTGCGAACATTGCAAGAAAGAATATACAGTGGGGAAAGATGAGAAGCATAAAGAATTGATTAAACTTCGTACCGACCTTCAACAACACATAAAGGATACGGATAAGCTCTTTAGGTCGGAAGGGTGTAAAGAATGTAATAATACCGGCTATTCTGGACGAATAGGAATATACGAAGTCCTAACAATGAATAAGGATATAAGAGATGTAATCATCCAAAACCCTAATGGAGATGAGATTATGGCGGTTGCAAAAAAACACGGCTTTAAACCGATGATTGATGACGGAATAAGCAAACTAAAAGAAGGTGTTATAGATATAAGAGAATTAATAAAAGTAATAGCACTTAAAGAATGAAAAAGAAGAAGGAAGAACCCATACAAGAATATATTGCTCCTGACAAAGAGCTTAAGAAACTGCAAAGAATTAAGGTATCTGTTTCCCATCTTTTAATATCAATAAAATCAATATCTGCACTCCTAAAAGCGAGTATCCCGCTGGCCGAAACAATTAAAACAGTATCTGAACAATCCACCGATGAGAACTTAAACAAACTCTATGCGTATATACATACCCGCATAGAAAAGGGCTCTACGCTAGCAGATGCTATGGCCCTCTTCCCTAAGATTTTTAATGAAACCATTGTATCAGTTGTAGATGCAGGAGAAAGGGGTGGCTCCTTGGAAAAGAATCTAATATTCATAGCAGAAACATTAAAAAAAGAGTATGAACTTAAGAGAAAGATGAGAGGTGCAATAATATACCCTACGATAATAATAACCCTAACAATAGCTGAATTTATTGGAATGATATTTATAGTACTTCCAAAGATGGAAGCACTCTTCTCCTCTTTCCCTAACATCCCACCTCTCACTGTATGGATAATGAAAACAGCATTAGGTATAAGAACAAATTGGTTGATAATATTAATTATTATATTGGCTATCTTAATACTACTAAGGCTCTTCTTGGCAACAAAACCTGGGAAGAGATTCACAAGCTGGCTATCCCTTAATATGCCAATACTCAAAACTCTTTTTGTTAGTAACATACTATCTTCTTTTTCCAGGACCCTAAGTGTCCTATTGGCCAGTGGGATACCAATAGCAAAAGCATTGAAAATAACCTCTACTACAATAGGGAATTCCATATACGCGGATGTTTTAAACGAAATACAAAACAGTGTTAATGAGGGGCAGAACCTATCCAATTCTCTTGCTGAATATGAAAAGCATTTCAACAAATCATTCGTGAAGATGGTAGCCGTTGGAGAAGTTAGCGGCACATTAGAAGAAAACCTCATGTACCTGCACGAATACTATTCTGACGAAGTGACAGAGATCAGTAATAATATAATAACCTTTGTAGAACCCCTTCTTCTCATCTTTGTTGGAATAATAATTGGATTACTAGGAGTAACAATATTAATGCCAATATATCAACTGATGGGAAGTATAAATGCGTAATTTAGAAAAACAACAAAAACTAGAAGGATTCTCCCTATTCGAATTAATCGTCACAATGGGAATACTCCTAATACTCTCTATCATTGTCTTCCCAATAGCTACTCAAAAGGCACAACAAACCAGGCTAGACACCTACGCTTCTGAATTAGTGACTGATCTGTATTTTCAACAACAACAAAGCACGATGAGAAATGAATCAAGGGGAGTCCTTATAGAAAGCAATGGATACACTCTATTTGACGGAGAAAGTTCTGCGGAAGCTATAGAGAAAGATATTAGAAGTTACCCTAACAACATACGTATATCTTCTGTTTCTTTCTCCATGGGAAATGAGGTTCTTTTCCCCGAAGGGAACTTTAAACCATCTTCATTCGGTACACTAATTATTTCTGATGGGACCTTTGCCGTACAGGTATACATTAACAAAGAAGGATTAATTGGATATGAGAGACTTTAGAAAAAATTTAAAAGGATATAGTTTAGTAGAGCTTGTTTTGGCTATAGGGATATTCGCAATAATTTCCTCCATGTTAGTACTTCTAGTCGTAGATGCAACAAGAACATTGGACAATACTCGCACGAGAGCCAGAGCAACTCACCTAACACAAGAGGTTAGTTCAGCATTAATCATGATGAAGAATCAAAGCTGGTATCAAGTAGCAAGACATACAGATAAAGGAGAAAAATATTTAGAATTTATGGATGGAGATTACCAAATTCTTGATGGGCAAGGAGAACAGGGTGAACTAACCTACTCTTTCACAATAACCAGAGCAATGCGAGAAAATGGAGTCATTGTTGCCTCCGGAGGATCCCTTGACCCCCATACTAGGCTTGTATCTATATCTGTATCATGGAGAGACAGATTAGGCAGGGAGCATAACATCAATCCGAAAATATACATAAATGACTGGAATACACATTCATTCATCTCCACTACACAAGAAGATTTCGACCTAGGCCTTTATACCGACATTGAATCAATAACAGATGGTGCAATAAGGCTAAAAGAGATGGAGTATGCCGACTGGTGTAGACCAACTTTAAGTATGGCAACCTACGATCTGCCCAGAAACGGTATAGCTACAAGTATCTCTGCATATGGACAAACGGTATTAATGGGAACAGGGGGAAATGCATCAGGATTGCCTTTCATAAAAGCTACCGTCACGGAAGATCCTCCTGGAATTACAGTAGATGAGTCTTTTTCTTCCCAAGACAAAGTTAACGATGTCTTCCTTCTAGATGAAAACTACGCCCTACTAGCGACGGATACAGGAAGTAAGGAAGTGATAATTTTAGATCTTAATCCTTCAGTACAGGAGGTGGGGCTGTTCAATATTCCGATTCAAACCAGAGCTACCACCGTTTACGCATACGAGAACAAAGGATTTGTGACAGAGAGAAATAATCTAATAATATTTGACTTAACATCTCCTTTAGGTTCAAGGCCCCAACTTGCCTCCATTTCACTAGGAGGATTAGCAAACAAGACAATGGCAACAGATATCTATGTTGACGAGCAATACATTTATCTAACCTTAGATGAACACACACAAAAGTTCGCAATATACCAACACTCTCCCACACTACAATTAGTCGGCCAAATAAATTTAGGTGATATGGGAGCAACTGCCCTGTTCATATCAGAGGATACAACAAGAGCCTATGTCGGGACAAAAGATAACGCTGCGCATGAATTCTTCATACTGGATATTACAAATAAATCCTCCCCTACTCTAATAAACTCCATGGATCTTGGAGGGATCTCCGTCAGAGCCCTAATCTCTATGGATAACAGGGTAATGATAGGTGGGACAGGAGGGGAAGAGTACAAAGTAATAGATATTACTGATGAGAACAACTTAGTACAGTGTGGATCATTAAATATAGATACTGGAATAAATGATATAGCTTTAGTAAAGACTGCACTTAACAACTATTCCTATATACTAACCGGGAACTCTAACGATGAGCTACAAATTATACGAGGAGGCACTGGTGGTGGTGGTGCAGACGGCTTAGGCTATCTACCATACGGAGAGTACCTCTCTACAATCTTCGATTCTCAATCCGAAGATTCTGAATACTACATAATCAGCATTACAGGTTCCATACCAGAGGGGACATCCTCTAAGTTACAAATTAGAGTGGGAAACAATCCTGATTTAAGTAGTACCGAATGGCTTGGACCAGATGGGACTTCATCAACATACTATGAAAGCGCTGGGGTATTTGACCTCCCTCCAGGACTCCGAGGGAGATATGCCCAATATAAAATAACACTGGAATCCGATTTAAATAAAGAATTTACACCTTTAATTGAGGAAATAGTTATTAATTATGAAAAATAGACTAAAAGGATTAACATTACTAGAAACGGTACTCTATATAGGACTTTTTTCTATAATTATTCTAATAGTTCTTAATTTTATGCTTTCTACCCAGGAAGCTACATTAAGAACACAGAGAAAATCATCACTCCACCAGACATCGCAATTCATAATACAACATATTACTGATAGTTTTGAAAAAGCTTCTGGTGTAGACCCTATAACAAGTATATTTAACAATCAGCAGGGAAAGATTTCTCTACTCATAAATACAGAAACAAAACAGTATGAACTACAAGGTTCCCGTCTCTCTTTCGATGATACATATATCTCTCCCACAAATGTTATTATTGAAAGCTTCTACCTAGAACCCATATATAAAGGAGAGGATACTATCGTTGGGGTTAGAAGTACTATAGAGGTTAGATCCGTGGGAGACAGCAAACTTATAGAAACTATTAATATATTATCCCTAATACGATGAAAGGCTACGTTGCTTTAACAACAGTATTGGTAATAATCCCCCTACTCCTCCTAACAGGTATTGATTCTGTATATACAAACTTAACAGGTTTGATAATTGGGAGAATGAACTATGACTATCAAGTACTTAAAACAAACTCCGAAACATGTTTAGAAGAATCTGTATACAGAATAAAAAGAAGTAGCAACTATACCGGACAGTTTGAAATTAGTATGGAAACATTTTCTTGTACAGTAACAATTGAAAACAAAATAGGAAGTGACGGGATTAAAATAATTAGAATAGAATCTAGAGATAATAACGGTATAAATATAGATACAACAAAAGAATTAAATAGTAATACTGATCCATTTGAACTTAGAAGTATTTAAAACAAAATGTGGATTTGTTGAAAAAATATTTGTTGGGATATTAACAGTATCCTTATTACTTCTAATAACCAATATACTATGCACACCTCAAATAACCACTATATCTATGATTACTCTAATAGTTTTAATAGGGATATTCCTCACCCTCTTTCTAATAGCATATGTGGATTTTAAAAGTATGGAGATATTAAATACTCCTTCTCTTGTTCTAATGCTTTTCCTTCTCATTACTAACATATCTCTTCATTTCAAACTGGGTGCAGATCGTATATTCCTTATTGGAAATAATTGGGAATATATGCCGTATGATAATTTTATTGGAGCATTGATATTAGGTGCCCCCTTCTTGTTAATAGTGTTAATTACGAAAGAAAAAGCGTTAGGTGCAGGAGATATTAGGATGGCAATAATAACAGGATTGTTGATAGGACAAAGGAATATACTACTATGGCTATATATATCAATATTTTCTGCATTGATATATGGGTTAGTGATTGGAAGAAAGAAAGGAAAATTCAAAAATCTTAAGATACCTTTTGTACCCTTTATGGTATTAGGGATAGTGGTTTGTATATTAACAGAGATGTATGCTCATTAACTAAAGATATTTTTAATTTAGAACTCGTTTTGGGTAAAGAGACCCTTTTCTTTTAATTGCTGAGTCTCCTATTTCCCATTCCTCAAATTCACCATAGGAAACTGTACTGAAACGAATTTCTCCCTTAGTATCTTCAAAATACAATCTGTATACACTGTATGTATCATTTCCCTCCCCTACATGTATAGATTTGGAAGCAATTTTTATGTCCCATCCATCCTGTTTCCTTACTAATTTCCCCTCCCATTCTTCATTTAACTGCTTAATGAATACAGTAATATAAAGAATGAAGATGAACACAAAAAAACCTATTATAATAAATGCACCTATATCCATTTGTAAATATTATACAAATATTTAATACCAAATAGTATAATCACAGATATGAAAACCGACCTTAAACCAATCAATACCGTGTTCTCAGTTCATTCAGTCCTTGATATCAAAGAGTTGACTGATGCTAAGATACTAATGAACGAGAAGTACGGAAACCAATATTCCTTTATTCCTCCACATTTGTCATACACAATAATGCCATTCCCCGAAACAAATCTCGGTCGAGGGGTAGAAGCATTAACACAATATGTAAATAAACAAAGATCCTTCAATATACAAATATCTAGTCTTAAATATGAGGATAAAAACAAATTTTTCTATGTGGACATAGAGGGGGATATGATTATTAAACATCACGAAAATATAACAAAATTACTGAATGAGTTTAGAGATAACCATGTTAGAGAAAAAGACCTACTACGATTAGAGAATGGTGATTTTGATGAAATATCTTCTAACTATATAGAGGATTTTGGTTATGCAAGAGTTTTTGATAATTTTAAGACACATGTTACAGTTGGGAATTTTACTGTTGATAATGTAGATATAGAGAAGTTAACAAAAGATTTGTTATCAATATTGGAACCTGTATTAAATAAGAAAATAGTCATAGATAATATTGAAGGAGTTTTTCATACTGACTCAAATAATAACCAATCCGAGATGAAAAGGATTTGGGATAAGGTGTACATTCTTAAACAGGGATATTTATCTGGTGGA